>DATBHB010000151.1:0-35453 GCA_036557705.1 Xanthobacteraceae bacterium | reverse complement strand
CCTTGCCGGGAATAAGCCGCTCGATCCGCCGCCATTGCCCGTTCGTAAGTGCCCGCCGAATCAAGATCGCCCTCCTCAGTTGCGATCTTGAATCACATTTGCGACTCGGTGGGAATCCCCTGTATGTCAACAGGACCTAGTGTCCCGATTCCGAAGTTCGCTTCATTGTGCGGCACCCTCGTTTGCGAACTTCGGAATTGAAGGACACTAGCAACTTATTGATCTGGTGTGGCTTTGGTTCAGAAGTCCGCATGTTGGACTCGCCGCAAGAATGATGCGGACTTCTGAACCGCCACACCAGTGCCGCAAAGTCTTTGCGGGACTGCGTTGATCTGATGGACTTTCCGGGGCCTTTCTGCTAGAGCCGCCGCTTAGTGGTGCTCCGCCGTCGAGCATCCATGTGGCAATCCAAAACGGTTGAGAGGGATATGCGTGCAGGTTCTCGTTCGTGACAATAATGTCGATCAGGCCCTCAAAGCGCTTAAGAAGAAGATGCAGCGCGAGGGTATCTTCCGCGAGATGAAGCTCCGCGGCCATTACGAAAAACCATCCGAAAAGAAAGCTCGAGAGAGAGCGGAAGCAATCCGCCGCGCGCGCAAGCTCGCCCGCAAGCGCATGCAACGTGAGGGATTGCTGCCAATGAAGCCCAAGACGGTGCCCGCTGGCGCAGCGCGCGGCCCCAGGCGGCCGAGCTTTTAAAGCTTTTGCAGATCGCCCCCCCGCATCACTGCGCGAAGGCCATAGCCATCATCGTGCCGCCGCCGATGATGACCACTGCATCGAGAATTGCGGCGTGTACGGCGAGCGGCAAGTGCTTGACGAGGCTGCGCGCCAGAAACGCGCCTGGAATGGCCATCGCGCCCATCAGCACGGCCACCGCGAGTTCGCGCGGACCCATTGCGCCGGCGAGCGCGAACGTCGAAGCCTTGGCCAATCCCATGCCGATCGAGATCACGGCGTCGGTGGCAACGACGGCTGAGCCTTGCAGCCCCACCCCCATCAGCATCGACAGGAGCATGATGCCGGCCCCCGACGTGCCGCCCGCAATCAGGCCCCAGCCCAGCGACAGGCCGGCGAGCGAACGATCGGAGAGCTTGAAGCCGCGGCGGCTCCAAATCCGCCGCAGTGGAACGCTCGCCACCAGCATCGATCCGATCACCAGCGCGGCCCCGCGGCCGCTCAGCCGGGTGTAGATCCAGGCGCCGGCGATCGCGGCCGGAAGCGAAAGCGGCAGCACCGCGGCGACGCGCCGCCAGTCCACCATGCGGGCAAACGCTGCCGTCCGGCTCGCATTGTTGAACAGCGCCGAGATCGAAAGGATCGGCACGATCGGCTCGGGTCCGACAATCGGGGCGAGTACGAGCGGCATCAGAATGCCGCTGCCGTAGCCGGAAACGCCTCCAATCACCGACGCGAAGAGCGCCATCGCGGCGATGAGAAGGAGTTGCAGGAAGGGCAGGTCGGCAAAGACGGATGGCAGGAGGGCGCTTCCTTTAGTCCGCACTCGGTAGCCGGCGCACGGTGAATTCGATTCGGTCACCCGGCAGCACGCGCCAGCTTTCGATCTCGGTCTGGTAGGCGGCCTTGGGGAAGCGGCGCAGCAATTCGCGTGCCTTTTCGCGCGCGGCCTCGCGCGGCAGCGCGAAGGTTTCGCGCCGGAAAATATCGCTCCCCTTGCGGCCGGCGATCAGCTTTGCTGTTCTGCGCGCTAGTTCGGCGGGACGGCGGTTGCGGTCCATGGCTCACCTCGCTCACCAATCTATAGCGTCTCAAACCCTGATGCGAGTCGCCGCGCCACAAGCTATGATGGCGTTCAAACACGCGAGGGAGGATCATGCGATGAATGCTCGCCGCAATCGAGATGGCCGCTTGAAGCCGATCCGGCAGGCGCTTCCTTGGGCGGCGATGCTGCTTCTTCTGGCGCTTTGCATGCCGGCAGCCGCACAGACGGCTGTCGACCTCCAACTCGCCCTGATGGTCGATGCGTCGGGCAGCGTCAATCAGTATCGTTTCGAGCTGCAGAAGCGCGGTTATGTCGAGGCCTTTCGCAATCCGAAGGTGCTGGCAGCGATGGTCGGCGGGCGCAACCAGTCGATCGCGGTCACCATGGTGCAATGGACCGGACCCTTCCTCCACGTTCAGGTACTTCCCTGGACGGTGATCAAGGACGAGGCGTCAGTGAAAAGCGTGGCCTCGATCATCGAACAGACACCCCGCCGTTTGTTCGGAGGCGGCACGTCGATTTCCGGCGCGATCGATCAGGCCATGTTGGCCTTTGGCCAAAGCCCGTACAAGAGCGAGCGGCAGGTCATGGACATTTCCGGCGACGGCTCGAATAATTCCGGCCGGTCGGTCGTGCGCGCGCGCGATGAGGCGGTGGCCAAGGATGTCACCATCAACGGCCTTCCCATCCTTGCCTTCGAGCCGGACCTCGACCGGTACTACCACGATTATGTCATCGGCGGGCCGGGCGCCTTCATGGTCGTCGCGAAGGATTTCGAATCCTTCGGCGAAGCCATTCTCAAGAAACTGATCGTAGAAATCGCCGGCGGCGAGCGGCGGCCAAGCGGGCTTGCCCGCGCATCCGTAGACATTCGTCAATGATGGGGAGGCTCGACTCACGCGCCGATGGGGGGCGAGGTGCGTAAAATCGTCCGGCGAGGTAACGAACGGCAGGAGCCAAACCATGGATGCGCCGAATATCCGGCTGACGAGTCTCGCCCACGGCGGCGGCTGCGGTTGCAAGCTCGCGCCTTCAGTGCTCCAGGATCTTCTCGCCGATCATCCGGCCGCTCAGCCCTATCGGCAGCTCCTGGTCGGCACCGAGACTGGCGATGATGCGGCCGTCTGGCAAGTCGACGACAAGACCTGCATCATCGCCACCATCGACTTCTTCATGCCGATGGTCGATGATCCGTGCGACTTCGGCCGGATCGCGGCGACGAACGCGATCTCTGACGTCTATGCGATGGGCGGCAGGCCGATCATGGCACTCGCCGTCCTGGGGATGCCGGTCGATAAGCTACCGGCCACCATGATCCGGGCCATTCTCAAAGGCGGAGCAGAAATCTGCGCGAGCGCGGGCATTCCGGTCGCGGGGGGGCATTCCATCGACTCTCCAGAGCCGATCTACGGGCTGGCCGTCATCGGCATCGGCCGGCCCCAGACCATCCGCCGCAATGTCGGCGCGCGTCCCGGCGACGCGCTGATCCTCACCAAGGCGCTAGGCGTCGGGATTTATTCGGCAGCTTTCAAGAAAGACGCGCTGTCGTCGAGCGCCTACGCCGAGATGGTGGAATCGATGACGCTCCTCAATCGCGTGGGCATGGAACTCGCCGAAAACGGCGCCGTTCATGCAATGACAGATGTGACCGGCTTCGGCCTCCTCGGACATGCGCTCGAAATGGCGCGCGGCTCCGAAATCTCGTTGACTGTCGAGGCCGACGATCTTCCGCTGCTGTCGCAAGCCGCGACGCTGGCCCAGCAGAAATACGTTACCGGCGCTTCATCGCGAAACTGGGCAAGCTACCGCGATCGTGTAAGCCTGCCGGCAGACATGCCCGATTGGCGCCGCGATCTGCTCACCGATCCGCAGACGTCGGGCGGGCTGCTTGTGGCGTGCGAAGCCGATCGTGCCCAAGGCCTGGTCGCAAGTATCGTCGAGGCCGGCTATGCGCGCGCCAGAATCATCGGGCATGCAGCGACAGGCGCACCGTCGGTCGTGGTCGAACTTTAAATCGCACACACGAGCTACAGTCCCCCGAGCCCCTGCGGGGTGCCGGCGCCGACACAAACGTTCCAACCGGCGGTCAGATTCGTCACCGCAGCATCCTCAGGGCCATTGTAACAATAGGCCGTGGAGTTCTCAGGGTCTTTATTCGTGACCTGATAGTACTTGGACGTACCCAGATTGGAATAAATCTGCGTGAGCAAAGCGGTGGAGGACGACGCGGCGCCGTTATTGGCGTTGTTGGTCATCGCTGCCAGCAGCGGCGATGCCAAGCTGGTGCCGCCGACCTGTACCCAGGTGGACCTCATCCCGCAGGTGCTTGGTGAGCAGTACACCCATAGCCCTGAAACCGGATTGGCGTCGGCGGAGATGTCCGGCACCCCACGACCGCTCAGTTGGCTCAGATTCGTCTGGTAGCTGGGAACGCTTTCGTAGGCGCTGATCCCGCCGCCGCCGCTCTCGGAGCTGTTAGTGACCCAAGTGGCTTGATATTGAAATTGGTAACTGCCGTTCAAAACCAGGGTGGTGCCGCCGACGGCCACCACATAGGGCGAGGATGACGGATACTGCACGCCCGGAGCATCCCCGGCCGATGCGAAAAAGACGACTCCCTGAGCCGATGCGAAAATTGAATCATAACCCGCCTGGCTCGAAAACTCATTCGAGCCCCAGCTATTCGAAACTACGCCGCCGTTCGCTGCCAGGCTCGCTGCGTAACGCTCCGCATTGAACAGGTCGGTGAAGCTGTTCGAATTCGCCTCTACCAGAATAATAGGTGCATTCGGCGCCAGGGAATGGGCGGCTTGTACGTCAAGCGCCTCTTCCAGCGCCCAACCCGCATTATTCCTGGGTGCAGTTCTCACTGTTGGGCCGCATGTGGTCCGGTTGCAATAGTATACTGTCAGTTTTGGGCTTGGCAGACCGAAATATTTCGAGAAAGCAATCAGATCATTTACGACCGTCGGGTTGTTGTAAGCGTCGACAATCACGATCGGCTTCGTTGCGTTGCCGCCGCTGGCAACCTTGGAAACCAGATAGGGATCGCACCCGTTCGACTGCGCCACGAGATTGTACACGCAGGCGAGCGAGGCGGGCGTCTGTCCCGAACTGTTTGCCCGCGGCACCGAGGCGCCGGGTCGTGGCGGAGCCGCGACTTCCCTCTCCGGAATTAGAATCTGAAGATGGGTATGGAAGACTCCGGCGCTGTGGATGCTCGATGCTGGTCGGGCAGTCTCACCGATACCCGGGATGACTTGGAGCGGTCCATAGAGCACCAGCCCGCCCTGCTCGAAGGCTGGAGTGGCGGCGAACGCCACAATCATACCCGCGGCGGTAGCCGCGAGACCTCTTCGGCCTGTCATCAGATTTCCCCCGTGCCCCGCGCATTCACTGGTTTGCAGGGTATGCTTTATCAGATTCTGCGAAAGAATTCTACCCGATCATTTCGCGGGAGGCGGAGAGATACCCCTAGGAGGCTCGACGGGCTCATCCGGCACGATCACCCGTAGAGGCGTATGCGCACGCTTGCCTGCGCTTCCCGGCTTTTCCTTGCTCGACCGTGGCGTCACGAGCCTGCCCTTTACCGGACCGTGTCTCGTCTGCAGCTCGACGGCCCCGTTCGCCGTCGCGGCAGCTGCCGGCCCCCCGCCGATCGCAACAGCCGCAGCCGCCAAACTTGCCGCCACAGCGGCGCCAAAGTGCATGGTCGCGCGCAACGTGTTTCGGATCTTTGCCACGGGCTCCGCCTGACTGCCAAGATGCTATTCTACCCTGGAAGGCCGAGCTAGCGCGGCTGCTGCCCGGTGATGTGACGGCGGCACGTTGCCGCGTCCGAGGCTGCTGATGTAAAACCCATTTACATGAGCTGGTCGAAGGACAGCGAAGGAGGCGGGCGCGGCTATCACCACGGCAACCTCAAGGATGCCTTGATGGCGGCAGCCCTCGACCTGATCGCCAAGAAAGGGCCGTTCGGCTTCACTTTTGCGGAGGCCGCGCGGTGGGCCGGCGTGAGCCCGGCGGCTCCCTACCGGCATTTCCGCGACCGCGACGAACTCGTCGCCAATGTGGCGCTGCGCGGTTTCGAATTGTTCGAGACGGCGCTGGCGCGCGCCTGGAACGAAGGGCGGCCCGATCCGTCGCGCGCATTCGAGAATGTGGGACGAGCCTATCTGGCGTTTGCCCGGACCGAGCCCGCCTATTATTCGGCGATGTTTGAATCGGGAATCCCGCTCGACAGCAGCTCCGAGCTGCGCCGAGCGGGCGAGCGCGCCTTTGCGGTCCTGCGCGCCGCCTCGGAAAAACTGATCGAGGGGCTGCCGCCCGGGTCGCGGCCGCCGCCGCTGATGATGAGCCTGCACATGTGGGCGTTTTCGCACGGGATCGCCTCGCTGTTTGGACGGGGCGATGCAGGAAGGCGTGCCCTGCCGATGTCGCCGGACGAGCTTTTGGAGGCGGGCGTGCTCATTTACCTCGAAGGACTGGGTTTGCGCCCCAAGCCAACGCCTTGATGCACGGGTTTCATGTCACCCCGAGCAGCTTTGCGATTTCCTTTTGGGCCGACGCAACGCCGGCAGGATTTCTTCCCGCAGAAGTTCACCTGGATGCATGGATGGCAAGCCTCCTGGAGCATTTCGTGCCGCCGCGCTTTGGTGTACAGTTTTCGATCGGCGATCAACTTCCTTATATTCGGCGGGAGAATGACCGTGGTTCAACGCAATTCGATCTGGCTCGTTGCCCAGGCTGCGGTGTTGCTGTCTGCGCTTGGCAGCGCCCAGGCATTCGATGAGACGAAATACCCGAATCTGACGGGGCAGTGGAATCGCGTCGTCGTCCGCGGCGTTCCTGGCCCGCCCTCGTTCGATCAGACCAAAGGGAACGGCCTTAGGCAGAAGGCGCCGCTCACTCCCGAGTACCAGACCATTCTCGAACAGAGCGTCGCCGATCAGCGAGCGGGCGGGCAGGGGAACAACACCGAGCACGCCCGGTGCGTCGCCGCTGGCATGCCCTGGATGATGATTGCGTTCCGACCGCTGGAATTCATCATTTCGCGGGGTGTTACGCACATCATCATCGCCGACTACGACCCGCTGCGCCGGGTCTTCACCGACGGTCGCGACTGGCCCATCGGCCAGGAACCGACCTTTGCCGGCTACTCGATCGGAAAGTGGATCGATCAGGACAACGACGGCAACTATGACGTGCTCGAAGTCGAGACCCGAAATTTCAAGGGCCCGCGCGTTTACGATTCGAGCGGTCTGCCGCTCCACCGCGACAATCAGTCGGTCTTCAAAGAGCGAATTTATCTCGACCCGGCCAATGCCGACATCCTTCACGACGAGATCACGGTGATCGACCATGCATTGACGCGGCCCTGGACCGTCGACAAGCGATATAAGCGCGACGCTAATCCGCTTGCCGAATGGCCCGAATCGGTCTGCACCGAGGTCAACTCCCAGGCCTTCATAGGCAATGAGCTTTACTACATCAGCGCCGACGGAAATCTAATGCCTACCAGAAAGGGGCAACGTCCGCCCAGTTTGAAGTATTTCAACAAGCAGTGACGGTGCCGTCGTGCCTTGTGTTGGAATTCCACTGCAGCCTATTGGCTGAGGCGCTATGGGGTAAACCAACCATTGCGGAGGCGAGCGCCTTCGTTGTCGGTAGGGGGATACAAGATCGATGTACGCGGGGTAGCCCCCTGCAGGTGCTCAGGCGTATGGAGGTTCATGATGCCGTTGTTGCGGCGCATACCGACATGCAGGGCGCCATGCTCGTCGATAAAGACGGCAATGTCGAATGAGCGGGGATGACTTTGGGCATCGCGTCAGTGACGCGCGGACCCCCGGGGTTCCGAGTGGCAAGGGGAATGAGCACCCCCTGCATTTCCTTTTGAAATCAACTTAAGACCGTTCACTGGCTATAATACGAGCGGCAATTTACCACTCGGCCTTTCCAGGCTCACACCACATTGCGACCGCGGCTGCAAGAGCTTGTTTAGATTACGATGATACTAAAGTCGCGATTAAGGAGCTTGGATCTGCGAACCGCAATAGGGAGGAGGAACGCGATGGCCACGCATAATGCAAGCGGGAAGAGTCCGGACGTACATCCGGTGCTGGAAACACTCGCTGACGACGTGCAGCCCGGGGACGCCGTACGGCTTCAGGGATACGTGGGACCGACGAAGAGCGACGGGATGGTGCGGCTCTATGCGAGCTTCGAGGATCTGAGCGAGTACATCGACGTACCGCGGGACGAGGTGCTCAGGTCGGCCGCGGCGCCGGAAGCAGTGGTGCCGAACGGCGGAGTCTATGTGTGGGTGAAGCCCGATGCACACCTCATCTACACGCGGACGCACTGCGCCACTGCGCTGGCCCGGGACCTCGGTGGCACCTCGGCAGCGGACGTGCAACTGGCCAACGAATTTCGCCGGCGCAACTCCGGCGCTACCGTGCTCGCGTCGCTGACGGCGGGAACAAACGCGCTCGTGTTCGTCGAGTTTCGGCCGGGGCTCACCGGCATCGTGGAGAGCGCGCCAGCGGGCCAAACACTTAAGATGGACGCGCTACGCGGACGCACGCTCAACAGCATCTACAGCGAGCTGTCACAGCTGCCAGCCCCGCCCGCGCTGCTCTACGCTGCCGGCCGAAGCATGGAGGCGCCTCCGGCAAGGGCGTCCAAGGCGCCTCAGGTACTGAACTCTCACGGGGTGGGCGCGGCGCCGGTCTCGACGCCGGCCGGGTCGGAAGCGTCCCCCATTCCTGCGCGCCGCTTGGCTCCGTTCACGGTCCCCGAGCAGTCGTGGTTCAACAACACCTACTGCAACGGCGCGCACCTCTGTCTGGAGGGGTGGGACTGGGCCAACTCCGGGAACATTTGGTACGAGTCCTATGAGGTCGTCACCATGGTTGGCAGCGAGGGAACGGTGAACGCGAACCTGCAACTCTACAACTGGGAGTCGGGGTGGTCACCTTTTACCGGCGGGTGGGGCTATTGGGTGGAATTCTACAATGCCTTCAATGTCCCCGGCTATGTCTTGGGTGTTAATGTATCCGGGGCCAAAGCCGGGAACACGTACGCCTCTCTGAGCGGCGCTGGCGGCGGGACGACGGTAAGCATGGCGGTGCGCTGATCGGAGGGGTATCCACCTCTGGCTTCGAATATGCGCAAGCTATCGGGCCACCTCCCTTCGCCACCGTTTCCGCTTCCGCCTCGCGCGGGCGCCGGGCCGCCGCTCGGCGGGCGGCACCGCGGAGGCCATGCATTGTGGGCCTCCCAATCACGCCGCAGCAGGGACAGGCATGCTCGCCTGGCCGCATTTGCTGGAACGATCCATGGGGGTTAGCCGATTACAGTCCGGCCGCGGGATTGGTGCGACCGCTATTGGAATTCTCGGATTACTTTTTCGAGATAAATTTGTCCAACTCAACGTTCGCTCTACAATTGTACGAAATGATGCTTATTCCGCTATTTAAGCCTTGCCGCCGGCGTCCCCTCTCAGGGGAATTTGTATCCTTGGCCTCGCCATCCTCCAGCTCGCCCAGTACGACACCCGGCAAGACGATCCGGTTCTTGAAGCACGACAAGACCGCCGCGCCACGTGATGTCAAGGATATGAAATGTCGGATATAGCCACATATCCGACGTTTAATATCATGTGCCACCCCCATGATGATTTCCGCCTATTCGACCCAGCAAGAACGTGTCCTTTCCCTGCTTAAGCAGCAGGGCATGGCCCGCCTTTCCGAATTCACCCGGCAAGGGATCACGCCGGCCACGTGGCGCGCATGCGCGAGAAGGGCCTGATCCTTCAGCTCAGCCGCGGGGGCTTTATCGGATTCCCGAGGGCGAGGGGAACACGAATCATGCGCTTGCCGAAGCGGCCAAGCTTGTCCCAAGGAGGGTCGTCTGTCTGGTCTCGGCGCTGGCTTTCCACCAGCTTACCGACTCTATCCCCCGCCGTACCGCGCTTACGCGCCTATCCGCGCGAAACCGTAATCGCCGAAAAGTTTCAGGCGATGGCCGCGCTTGGCCGAGCCAACAGCCGCATCAAAGACTTCTATGACGTTTGGGTGTTGGTGCGCGCGTATGAATTCACTGACGATGGGCTCGCGCGCGCCAGGTTGCAAAGATTTTCCTGGAATGCCTCGACGGAAGCGCTATTCAGCTCTCAGGCGTTTTCATCACGCGCCATCCGCATGTTCGTAAATGGCTCATCGCCGCCGACCTTCCCGATCTTGTGGCCGCATGCAGTCACAATGTGCACGGCGCGCGTCTGGTATGACTTTGTCGCCGCCAATCACACGCAAATGCGATCGTGTCGTTGGGAGTTTGTGGTGAGTCTGGCCTTTGCAGACTTTCGAGCGATTTCAATAAGCCATTGATTTTATTGGCGCGCCCGAGATGATTCGAACATCCGACCTCTGCCTTCGGAGGGCAGCGCTCTATCCAGCTGAGCTACGGGCGCATCCGGCCAAAAGATAGCGCAGGCGGACGGGATCGGCAACGGACGTGGGCGATGGTGGTTGTGCCTTTGGGTCAAGCGGCGGCTCGCTGCGTGGCGCGGCGCGCTTTTCCGGCCGCGGGAATGAGAATGTCGGCAGGCACGCGAAAGCGAGCGGTAGCTATCCCCTTTGATGTTGAAAACAACGCGGCCGCCACCGATTGGCGCCTACTACAATGTCGAACCAAGCCAACTGTGCTGCCGAAATCGCTATATTGGAGCAGGGCCATTAATGCCGGCTCGGAGGACTGACCCATGTCGCAACCCGCGAATAACCCTGCCGGAGCCGCGGCGACAGAGGGCAAGAAATCTCCGCTCGCCGACGCCCCGTTCGATTGGCGGGACCCGCTCGATCTCGAAGGCGAGCTTTCCGAGGACGAGCGCATGGTGCGCGATACCGCGCGCGCCTACGCGCAGGAGAAGCTCTTTCCCCGGATTCTTACTGCCTATCGCGAAGAGCGCTTCGACCGAGAGATCGCAACCGAAATGGGTGGGCTTGGCCTCCTCGGCGGGACCATGCCGGAACAGTATGGCGGTGCCGGGCTCGGCGCCGTCGCCTACGGGCTGATCGCGCGCGAGATCGAGCACGTCGATTCCGGCTATCGATCGTTCATGTCCGTGCAATCCTCGCTGGTCATGTATCCGATCTTCGTATTCGGGACGGAGAGCCAGAGACGCAAATATCTGCCGCGGCTCGCCAAGGGCGAGATCGTCGGCTGCTTCGGCCTCACCGAGCCCGATCACGGCTCCGATCCGGCTTCGATGACGACGCGGGCCGAAAAGGTCGCCGGCGGTTATCGGCTCACCGGCGCCAAGATGTGGATATCGAACGCGCCGGTCGCAGACGTGGCGGTGATCTGGGCGAAACTCGACGGCGCGATCCGCGGCTTTCTGGTCGAGCAGGGGACAAAAGGTTTCTCGACTCGCCCGATCGAGGGCAAGCTTTCGCTGCGCGCCTCGAGCACGGGCGAAGTCGTGCTCGATGGCGCGGTCGTGCCCGAGGACAATCTGCTCCCCGGCGCGAAGGGCCTGGCCGGCCCGTTTGCCTGCCTCAACAGCGCCCGCTACGGCATCGTCTGGGGCGCCATGGGGGCCGCGGAATTCTGCTGGCAACGGGCGCGCCAATACGTGCTCGACCGCAAACAGTTCGGTCGCCCGCTTGCCGCCAATCAGCTGATCCAGAAGAAGCTCGCCGACATGCAGACCGAGATTGCGCTCGGTCTGCAAGGCGCGCTCCGTCTCGGCCGGCTGATGGAGCAGGAGCGGGCCGCGCCCGCTGCGATCTCGCTGATGAAACGAAACAACTGCGGCAAGGCGCTCGACATTGCCCGCATGGCGCGCGACATGCATGGCGGAAACGGAATTTCCGACGAATTCCATGTCATGCGCGTTCTCGCCAATCTGGAAACAGTCAATACCTATGAGGGCACCCACGACATTCACGCGCTGATTCTTGGGCGAGCGCAGACAGGAATAGGGGCATTCTCGTAAGCCATGAACGTTGACGGCAAGCCGATGCGCGCGATCTGGGTCGAGCCGCAGGGCTCGACGATCGGCATTATCGACCAGACGCAACTGCCGCATCGGTTCGTTACTGCACAGCTTCGCTCGCTGGAAGATGTCGCGCGGGCGATCGAAGCCATGCAGGTGCGCGGCGCGCCGCTCATCGGCGCCGCCGCCGCCTACGGCGTCTGCCTCGCGCTCAAAGCCGATGCGTCCGATGCTTCGCTGGAACACGCCTGCGCGCGCCTCCTCTCCACCCGGCCGACGGCCGTGAACCTCAAATGGGCGCTCGACGAAATGGCGGCAGCGATCAGGAACCGGCCGCGCGTGGATCGGCTGGCGGCCGCCTGGCGGCGCGCCGGCGAAATCTGCGACGAGGATGTCGCCATCAACCGCGCCATCGGACGTCACGGCTTTAAACTGATCGAGGCAATTGCGGCGACGAAGAAGCCGGGCGAGCGCGTGAACGTGCTCACCCATTGCAATGCCGGCTGGCTCGCGACGGTGGATGTCGGCACCGCGACCGCGCCAATCTACCTGGCGCACGATGAAGGCATTGCGCTCCACGTCTGGGTGGATGAGACGCGCCCGCGCAACCAGGGCGCCGCGCTTACCGCGTGGGAGCTTGGCGAGCATGGCGTGCCGCACACCGTCATTGCCGACAATACAGGCGGATACCTGATGCAGCGCGGGCTCGTTGACATGGCAATCGTCGGCACCGATCGTGTGGCCGCGAACGGCGATGTCTGCAACAAGATCGGCACCTATCTCAAGGCGCTCGCCGCCAAGGATAGCGGCGTGCCGTTCTATGTCGCGCTGCCTTCGCCTACGATCGACTTTTCGGTCGCGAGCGGCAGCGACATTCCAATCGAGCAGCGCGCAGCCGAGGAGGTCGCAAGCATCGCCGGCAAGACCGCCGATGGCCGCATCGAGACCGTGCGCCTGGTGCCGCAAGGCTCACCGGTTGCCAACTACGCGTTCGACGTGACCCCGGGAAGGCTCGTCACCGGCCTGATCACCGAGCGCGGCGTCATTGCGGCAACCGCAGAGGCGCTGGCTGAGGCTTTCGCGGAGCGAGCCGCTGCGGCAGAATGAGCCGGTAAGGCACGTAGGGCGGATTAGCGCCTGACCCGCCCTGAAAGAGCGAGCCTTGTTGGAGTTGCGCCGTGCGTATTGGTTCGTCTCGTTCCGCAACGAGGATCGTGCCGCTGCCGGGCCTCCTCGACTCGATGGGGTCGAATTCGCTTGCCGCCGCGCTTCCCGTTGATCGCCGCCAATCCGCGACGGCGCGGCTCATCGCGCGCGGTACCAGCCGGCTGCTGCATGCGCTCGGCTGTTGTATCATTAGCGAGCTTGCGCTCCCTTCGGGACGGCGTGCCGATCTGGTGGCGCTCGACGCCGACGGCACCGTGTGGATCGTGGAGATCAAGTCATCGGCCGCGGACCTGCGCGCCGATACGAAATGGATGGAATACCGGCGCCATTGCGACCGGCTGTTCTTCGCCACTTCGATCGATATGCGTCGCGACATTTTTCCGGACAGCGCCGGGCTCATCGTGGCGGATGCGTTCGACGCGGAGATTATCTGTGAAGCGCCCGAGCATCCACTGCCCGCGGCGGCGCGCCGAAGCGTAATGCTGTCCTTCGCGCGCGCCGCGGCGCTGCGGCTCTCCGCGATTCACGACCCGGAAGGCGCACATTTGTAGGGTGGGCAAAATCGCGTCCACAAATACTTCGACGCGAACAATCCAGGCCGCGATTTTGCCCACGCGGTCGACCGCTGATGTCGGTCCGCGTGCGGGGCTCCCCGCCGCGTCGACGCGGCGGGGTCCCCGGCACGGCGCACGCGCCAAAGCGCGTTGCGCCTTTGCCCACCCTACAAAGCTACGGCGTTGATTGCTTGCGAACTGTTATTTCGGCGCTCGCTTGGCCAGAATCCGCTGGAGCGTACGCCGGTGCATGTTGAGGCGCCGCGCTGTTTCCGAGACGTTGCGGTTGCAAAGTTCATAAATGCGCTGGATGTGCTCCCAGCGGACGCGGTCGGCCGACATCGGATTCTCCGGCGGCTCGGCGGCTTTGCCATCGTGATTGAGCAATGCGTGCACAACGTCGTCGGCATCGACCGGCTTGGCGAGATAATCAACTGCGCCGAGCTTCACGGCATTCACAGCGGTTGCGATATTGCCGTAGCCCGTCAATACGATAGCGCGCGCATCCGGACGGCGGTTCTTCAGGGCGGAGATGACGTCGAGGCCGTTGCCATCGGCGAGCCGCATGTCCACCACCGCAAAGGCCGGCGAAGCGGTCTCAAGCTGCATCAGGCCGTCGGCGACCGATTCGGCGGTTTTGACCGCAAAGCCGCGAGTTTCCATCGCGCGCGCCAGCCGCTGCAAAAATGGCCTGTCGTCCTCGACGATGAGGAGGGTACGCTCGGCAGTAGTCGGGGGCCGCCGGTCCGCCATGGTCGTTTCCTCCAACAGGTTCAACGTTTTCAATGCTGCCTGGGTCCTCTGACCCCGATTCATGCCGCGACGAAGGGGCAAGGCCGAAATCTGCAATTGTCATATATTTCTGGGGTTTGGGCTGGCAATCGGGGGATCATTAATTATTTGAAACAATTCCAAAAGCCGGTTGCGGGCGTTCAGGCCGCCGCGGGGGTGCGGTGCTCGAAATCGTCCCGCCGCCAGGTGATCCGAACCATCGCCCCCTTTTCCGGTGCCGTCCGGTTGGCGAATATCAGCTTCGCGCCGGACCGCTCGAGCAGCGTCTTGGCGATGAAAAAACCCAATCCGAGCCCGCCGCCCGCTTCGCCGCCAATATTGGCCCGGCGTTGGCGCGTGCTGGTCACATAGGGCTCGCCGATCCGGTCCATGATTTCAGCGGCGAAGCCCGGGCCGTCGTCCGTGACTGTGACTTCCACCCTGTCCCCGCTCCACTCCACGTTCACGTCGACGCGCTCGCGGGCAAAATCGACTGCATTCTCGACGATGTTGCCGAGCCCATAGAGAATCGCCGGATTGCGGCCTCCGATCGGCTCGGGCGCATCCCCGCCCGAAAGGACGATGCCGATATCGATGCCGAAATTGCGATGAGGCGCAACCACCTCCTCGATCAAGGCTGAGAGCGGCATGCGGTCGAACGGCTCGACGCTCGAAGAGAGTTCGGTCAGCTTGCCGAGGATCGCTCGGCATCGTTGCGCCTGTTCGCGCAGGAGCCCGACGTCCTCCGCAAGGGGGGAACCAGGCTTTATGGCGCGTTCGAGCTCGGTCGCGACGACCGTAATGGTGGAGAGCGGCGTGCCGAGTTCGTGGGCGGCTGCGGCGGCAAGGCCGTCCAATTGCGAGAGGTGCTGCTCGCGCGCGAGCACAAGTTCGGTGGCGGCCAGCGCGTCCGCGAGTTGGCGTGACTCCTCAGTGAGCTGCCAAGCATGCACCCCGATGAAGCCGAGCGCGAGCAGCAGCGAGAGCCAGATGCCCATGGTGTAGATTTCGGGCAGGACGAGCGGCTCTTCGGGATCCCATGGCAGCGGGTAATGATAGAAAATCAACACCGTGGCGCAGACCGCTGCGAACGCGCCGAGAGTTACCGTCATCCGCGGCGGCAGCGCCGTTGCGGCCAGCAGCACCGGACCGAGCAACAGGAACGAGAACGGGTTCTGCAGGCCGCCGGTCAGGAACACCAGAATCGCGAGTTCCGCGATATCGAAGGCAAGCAGCCAAGCCGCCCGATCCGCCTCCAGCCGAAGCGTCGAGCGGAAGCGCAGCCGCAACGCCACGTTGAGCCAGGCGGCGAGCGCAATCACCGCAAGACAGGCCCAGATCGGCAGTTCGAAATCGAGCCCGAAATGGACCACAAGGACAGCGGTGGTCTGTCCGATCACTGCAACCCAGCGCAGCCGCACGAGCGTATCGAGCCGCACGTTGCGCGCTCGAATCATCTCCTCGTGCAGGTCGACTGACATTTGAGGCCAACCCTTAGCAGAATACCGAAGCGGGCTGACAGAAGACGCAGGACAGAGGGCTGACGAGCCACTACATAGGGCTGGAACCTCACGGTTCGGCATTCATTGTCGGCCGAATGTCTTCCGTCCTCCGACCTCCGTCATCTGATCCTCCGATGCCCGTCGTTGCCGTCGATCAACTGGCGAAGGTCTACAAGACCACCCGGGCGGTCGACGGCATCTCGTTCACGCTGGAGCAAGGCTCGATCACCGGGCTCCTGGGCGGCAACGGGGCCGGCAAAACGACCACGATCGCCATGATCCTGGGCCTCGTCATGCCGACGTCCGGTTCGGTCCAGGTGATGGGTGCCGAAATGCCGAGGCAGCGCTATCAGGTCCTGCACCGGATGAATTTCGAAAGCCCCTATCTCGATCTGCCGCATCGGCTCACGGTGCGGCAGAATCTTGCAGTCTTTGGCCGACTCTATGCGGTCGAGAATCTGCCCGACCGTATTGCTTCGATCGCGGAGGAACTGGCGCTGACCGAGTTCCTCGACCGTCCGACCGGCAAGCTGTCGTCCGGCCAGAAGACCCGCGTGGCTTTGGCGAAGGCGCTGATCAATGCGCCCGAATTGCTGCTGCTCGACGAGCCCACGGCTTCGCTCGATCCCGACACGGCCGATTGGGTGCGCGCTCATCTCGAGCGATATCGAGCGCAACGGGGTGCGACCGTGCTGCTCGCGTCGCATAACATGGTCGAAGTCGAACGGCTCTGCGAGCGCGTGATCATCATGAAGCGCGGCCGTATCGAGGACGACGACACCCCCGCCCGCCTCCTTGCCCGCTATGGCCGCGAGACCCTCGAAGAGGTCTTCCTCGATGTCGTACGAGGCCGCGGCGAAGCCGCGCGCGAGGCCGCACAGTGACGCGGCATTCCGCTGCGGGGCTGCGACTGGCGCCGCATCGCGTCGGCGCCATGGTGCTGCGCTATGTCTATCTGCTGCGCTCGTCGTGGTCGCGCGTGCTCGAATTGATCTACTGGCCGGCGGTGCAGCTTTTCGTCTGGGGCTTCCTCCAGCTCTATATCAGCCAGAATTCCGGCTTCTTCGCCCGCGCCGGCGGGGTGTTCATCGGCTCGGTGCTGATGTGGGACATTCTGTTCCGCGGGCAGCTCGGCTTCTCGATCTCGTTCCTCGAGGAAATGTGGGCGCGCAATCTGGGGAATCTGATGATCAGTCCGCTGCGGCCGATCGAATTCGTCTGCGCGCTGATGACCATGAGCATCATCCGGCTCGCAATAGGCATGGTGCCGGTAACGATCCTGGCAATCGTGTTTTTCGGGTTCAATCTCTACGGCCTCGGCTTGGCGCTCGCGGCTTTCTTCTTGAACCTCATTCTCACCAGTTGGTCGGTCGGCATCGTTGTTTCCGGAGCTGTGATGCGTAACGGCATGGGGGCGGAGTCGCTTGCCTGGACCGTAATGTTCCTGCTGATGCCGCTTATCTGCGTCTACTATCCGGTATCGGTTCTGCCGTCCTGGCTGCAATGGATCGCCTGGGGCTTGCCGCCGACCTACGTGTTCGAGGGCATGCGCGCGCTGGTCGTAAGTGGCGTGTTTCGCGCCGACCTGATGCTCGACGCCTTCGCGCTTAACGTCCTCTATTTCTCGATTTCGGTGCTGGTGTTCCTGGGGCTGCTCAACAGCGCCCGCCGCATCGGTTCGCTGCTCCAGACCGGCGAATAGACTCGGCTCGCGAAGCGCGCGTTCCCTGACTGTTCCGCCAGAAGCATCTGCCGCGCGCCCTGAACCGCCGGGGTTTCCGGCAGTCTCAACAGAAATTTTGCGCAGCAAAAATCCCCTTTATCCGCGTTATGGCAATGCTCGCGAATAGATGCGACCCGCAGAACTCCCCATCTCTCAAGGAGTTAGAATGGTGCATGACGGTTCCATTCGGCTTGACGAGATAACAGAAAAACGACAGTCTGCTGCGTCGCAACTGCGACCGGGGGCTTGGGGGATGCTGATCGGCGAATTCGGCGGCGCTGCCGCCGCGAAGAATAGGCATGGCCCGATGTATGCGGCGCCGGCCTATTGGCTCTATGAAGTCGGCCAAGCGGCCCTGGATCCGGCCCGCGCCTTTGCGGATGCCGGACGGCTGTTCTTCAACAATCCCGCCAATCCGTGGTCGCATACCCCAGTGGGCAAGACCTTCGCCGCCGCCTGCGAGGTGTTCGAGCGATCGACCCGACGCTACGGCAGGCCGGATTGGAACATCGATTCTACCGTTGTCGGCGGCGAGCGGGTGCCGGTCCATATTGCTACCGTGTGGGAAAAGCCATTCTGCCGGTTGTTGCACTTCGAGCGCGTTTTCGAACACGCGCCTCGCCGAGTGCAGCCGCGCATGCTCATAGTGGCCCCCATGTCCGGGCACTTTCCGACGCTGCTGCGCGGCACGGTTGAGGGCTTTCTGGCCAACCACGACGTCTATCTTACCGAATGGGTGGATGCCCGGATGGTGCCGCTGACCGCGGGCATATTCGATCTCGACGACTACATCGATTACCTGATCTCGATCCTGCATCTCCTCGGCGGGGAGGTCCACATCGTAGCCGTCTGCCAGCCCTCGGTGCCGGTGCTGGCGGCGGTTGCACGGATGGAGGCGGACGGCGACCCCTGCGTGCCCCATTCGATGGTGCTGATGGGCGGCCCGATCGATACGCGCATCAACGCGACCGCTGTGAACAGGCTCGCAGAACGGCGCGGCACCAACTGGTTTCGGCGTAACGTCATTACCAAGGTGCCGTTTCCCAATCCGGGCTTTCTGCGCGACGTCTATCCGGGCTTCCTGCAGCTGCAGGGGTTCGTGAGCATGAATCTCGATCGGCACATCGAGGCTCACCGCAATCTGTTCCTGCATCTGGTCAAGGGGGACGGGGATTCAGCGCAAAAGCATCGCGAGTTCTACGACGAATATCTCGCGGTCATGGACCTTTGCGCCGAGTTCTATTTGCAGACGGTCGAGATCGTGTTCGTGCGCCATGCTCTGCCCAAGGGGCAAATGGCTCATCGCGGGGTCCGCATTGATCCGGCCAGGATCCGGCGCGTGGCCCTGATGACGGTCGAGGGAGAGAACGACGACATTTCCGGGGCCGGCCAGACGCAAGCCGCGCACACTCTGTGCGTCAATATTGCGCCTGAGCGCAAAGCGCATTGGCTCCAGCCGGGCGTCGGTCATTATGGCGTGTTCAACGGCTCGCGGTTTCGCGCCGAAATCGCCCCCCGCATCGCCGAGTTCGTTCTTTCCCACAACGGCCCGGCCATGCGCGCCCGGCGCGCGGGGGCACGCAAGGACACTGCCGATACCCGTAGACTAGCTGGGGCGGTGGAAAGGCCCATGATGTCGAGACTTTTGGCTGATTCGCCGGCTCCGAGCCTGTCGCAGAACCCATAAGGCACTGACGTGCCGAGGGTTTTTCGGCCAAGCCCCGACGCGTTCGGCCGTGGACAGTCGCAAGCCCTTCGGCTTGCCTTTGCCTCGAGCGCCACAGGCTGAGCAGACCCACTATATCTAGAGGCTTCTACCTGCATGGCCTCTCGATATTGGTGAATACCTTTATTTCGTCTTCCGCATAATGCGCGCCGTTTGCTTTATGGCAGTATTTCACATGGAGATTTCCTTCGGCTGAATTTATTCCCCCCGGTGCATTTCATGTCCTCGCGTGCGCTGCTCTACCGACGTCCCACCGAGCCCTCGGCAATCGAGATCATCTTCGATCGCGCCATCTACCTTGTGCATCTGCGCCGGCATCGGCAGGCACGCCGCTACACGCTGCGCATCGATGCCGCGTCGCGTCAGGTGGTACTGACGATTCCACCGCGTGGAAGCCTCAAGGAAGCCCGCGATTTCGCGCAGCAGCACGGCGGCTGGATTGCCGCGCGCCTCAAGCGGCTTCCGGAGGCCGCGCCATTCGCCCATGGTGTGAAAGTACCGCTGCGCGGCGTGCCGCATCGTATCGCGCATCGGCGGGGACAGCGCGGGACGGTGTGGACCGAGGCTGGCCCTGATGGCGAACGGCTCCTTTGCGTGGCCGGCGAACCGCCCCACGTTGACCGCCGGATCGGCGATTTTCTCAAGCGTGAAGCGCGACGCGACCTCGAAGCGGCGAGCCGCCGCCATGCCGCAAGTCTGGGCGTCGTTTTCAAGCGTATCTCCGTTCGCGACCAATCGAGCCGCTGGGGCTCCTGCTCCAATACCGGCGTGCTCTCATTCTCCTGGCGGCTCATTCTGGCGCCGCCGGTCGTCCTCGACTACCTCGTGGCGCACGAAGTCGCGCATTTGGCCGAACTCAATCACTCGCGGCGATTCTGGAAACTGGTGAGGCGGCTGCATCCGGACTGCGACCGCGCCAAGGCCTGGCTCGACGTGCACGGCACCGATCTTCACCGCTACGGATTGCCGGCGCGCCGCGCAGCAGCGGCTGATTTGTAATTGCCTCAGCGAGGTCCCGTGGGGCGGGCAAAGGCGCAGCGCGCTTGAGCACGTGCGCCGTGCCCCACGCGGTCGGCGCAATAGCTGCGTGACGGACTCTTTCTAAGCAGCCGACTGGCTTCTAAGCAGCCGACCTAGGCCGATCGGAGTGCGGCCCAACCAGAACCAGTGCATGTCCATCCGGATCACAGATCGACGCAGCGGGCCGACCGTCCTCCAGCGTCACCTTACCAAGGGAAATGAAACAAACCGGGATGGCATCGAGCTTTTGCGCCAGGGTCGGAAAGTCCTCGACCTCGATGACGAGCCGCGTCGCCGCAACGTCATTACTTAATGACTTTGCCATCCTTGGTTGTTGTCGAGCAGGAGACAAATAGCAAAGCAATTCGAGGTGCGGTGTGCCGCTCGGGCTCGGATCGAGTGCCGTGACTTCGACGAGCGCATCGGGCACGCAATCAAGCCGCTCTTGCTCCTTTCCGCGATTGAGTGACCGCCCGCCGATCGAGAATCCCAGGATATGCTCGTAGAAATCCACGCTTCGTGTCGTGCTGGCAACCACGATGGCGGAATGGTCAATGCCCAGGCACGGACCGCGGTTGACCGATGCATCTCGCCATTTCTGCGGGACTTTGCCTGAGGGAAACGCCAGCAGTTCGAGCGGATGCCCTTCGGGGTCTCTGAATTTGAAAGCCGTCACACCTCCGGAACTGTCCGGCAGTTGTTGAGGCGCCGGTGTTGAGATTGGAGTCCAGGCATTGTGACCCGAAAGCCTTGTGTAGGCAGCCTGCATGTCCGACGCGACAATCGCGATGTGTTGGAAACGTAAGTCGTCACTGGTGCAATCGGACGGATATCGCGCGCCCGATTTTGCGAATTCGAGAAGTTCAATCGTCTGCTCGCCCAGACCGAGCCGGAGCGCCCGGGCTTCTGCGCCATCGATGCCGACCAATCGCGAGAAGCGCGTCCCGCTGTGGTAGCTTACGTCCAGGGCCGCAAATCCAAATGCGTCTCGATAAAATGCTGCGAGCGAATCAGCATCGGTGCACGTGAAGCTGACGCAGGCAATCCTGGTCATGGCTGTTGGCTTCCGCGACGGTTCAGGAAGATGGCATAGAGCGTGTGCGATGCAGTAATGAACAATCTACTCCTGCTCGGACCGCCGAAGACCAGATTCGAAACGCGATAAGGCACCAGTACTTTCCCCAGTAGATTGCCCTGCGGATCGATGCAATGCACGCCGTCGGCGGCGCTGCTCCATAGATTCCCATCTTCGTCAATGCGAAGCCCATCGCAGTAGCCCGGTTCGATCTTGTGGAAAATGTCTCCACCCAAAAGCTTCCCTGCCGGCGATACGTCGAACATCCGAATGTATTGGCGAGGCCTCTCTTTTGTTTGATCGCCGGTCTCCGAAACATAAAGCCGCCGCTCATCCGGCGAGAAGGCGAGACCGTTCGGCCCATCGAAATCGTCAGCTACCAGTTCGATTTGGTCAGTTTCAGGGTCAAATCGGTATAGCCCCGGCGGCTGCTCCGACGCCTGCCTGCCGCCCTCGTAATCATTGGAAATTCCGTAGACCGGGTCTGTGAACCAGATGGTGCCATCCGATTTGACGACGACATCGTTGGGAGAATTGAGCCGTTTGCCGTTGTGCCGCGAGACCAGTGTCGTCACCTGCCCGTCCAGTTCGGTTCGATAAAGGCATCGCCCGCGATGGGAACAGGCAATGAGACGCCCTTGCCGGTCGCGCGTTTGCCCATTCGCATAATTGGAGGGATAACGATAAACGGACACTCCGGCCTCCTCGATCCACCGCATGGTCCGGTTGCGCGGCAGATCCTGGAACAGCAGGCAATTCGCATCGCCAAACCAGACCGGTCCTTCGAGCCAGCGAAAGCCGGTTGCGATCTCCTCAAGCGAGGCATTCGACAGGACGTAGGTGCCAAACCGCCAGGTCTTGATATCGAATCCGTCCATGCTGCCTCAAGCTCGCGGACTGACCCTTCGCCGCTATCGGAAAGAGCAGGGAGACGGTGGCGGGGCCGTACCCTCGAACTGCACCAGCATCAGCACTGCCGGCCGGTCGCCGACCGTCGTCGAGCAGTGACCTTTCTTGCCATCGAGTTCCTTCGTGTTCTGGTCGGCTCCGAACGAGATTTCGCCGGGCCCCATCTCCACCCGTTGTCCGTCCATCGACTCGACGGACCAGCGGCCGGACAAAGGTATGATCCACTGCGGCTTCGGATTCTCGTGCCAGGTTCCTACCCAGCCCACCGGTAACACTGTCATCATCAGCGTGACCTCGGCCCTGGTCCGTTGGCCTTGCCACTGCGGGCTCGCCGGCATGCTGATCGATTCGAGGTTGAATTCGGTCATTACGCACCGGGTCTGCCTGCTGACACCATCGGCGTCCGTCCATAGATGCCAGTAGGCAAGTTGCGGCTTTTCGTCAGTCTGCATTGACTTAATCGGCAGTGCTCTCGACCGCGTAGGGACGCGATGATAATTGCGGATGCGAGAACAAGTCGTTGACCTGCATCATGCTGGAACCAAAGGTGATAAGCAGGAACCCGCCGGCAAGAGAAAAGTTCTTGAGGAAGTCCCAGAACAGATCTCGCGCCTGACTCTTGCCCGGCTTCCAAAAATCTCCGGGCCTCCAGAACTGTTTCCAGAGGAGCGCAGTAATCCCGCAGTAGCCTGCCATGACGAAAGCGGCAAGCCGATCGGCCACACCGGTGAGGATGCCCAAAGGCATGATGATCTCGACACACAGGGCCGCGATGATCGCCAACTTTGCGGCGCCATCCCACGGGATCGTCTCTCTTGCCTGACCGACTGCCCCCTTGAAGTTGAGAATCTTGTCGAGGGCGCTGAACGGCAGAAAGAGTACGACCAGCAGGTATCTGGTCGCCAATGTGATTGCAAAACTCAGAGTCAAGGCTCTCACTCGCCTCCTCTTTTACCTAAGACGTTCCAACAGATGGTCGCCCACGCGCAGCGCATTGGCGATGATCGTGAGCGACGGGTTGACAGCGCCGATCGACACGAAAAAGCTGGCATCGACGACATAGAGGTTGTCGAGATCGTGCACCTTGCAATTTAGGTCAAGTGCGGATGTCGTCGCATCTCGACCGAAGCGGATCGTGCCTGCCTGATGCGCGGTGCCGCCGATGGGGATTTCCTTGCCCAGATAGAGCGAGCGCGGCAGGAGGTGAGGGTGGCAGTCGATCGCGCCTAGCATGTCTTTAAGCTTGGCCTGAAGTCGCCGATGACCTTCCATGTTGTTCTCGGTAAGGTCAAGGATCACTCTGCCATCGCGATCGTACGTCACCCGGTTGTTGGGGTCCGGGAGATCTTCCGAGGTGAGCCAGAAATCGATCGCGTGATGGGCCATGGCGTCGAAGGGCATTTCGGGAATGTCCAATGCCCAAGAGCCCGCCTCGGCGGCAATCGTTTCGCCATGGGATTTACCCAGCATCTGAATGTGCCCCAGAGGGTATTTCCAGTCGGGGGCGCGCAGGTAGAAGTCGTTAAGCGCCAGCGTTTTTTGAAAACGCGTGGGATTTTGCTGCCGAGAAATCGCCATGAAAGCTGAATTGTTGTGGCGCATGTAGTGCCGCCCCACCACGCCGGAACTGTTTCCCAGTCCATTTGGATGTTTATCGCTAGCCGATCGGAGGAGCAGGAGAGCAGAGTTGATGGCTCCACATGCAACAACAACGATATCTGCGGTGTAAGTTTCCTTGGCGCCTTGCCGATCTACATGAACTTTCGTCACGCTGCGGCCCGAGCCTTCCGTTTCCAGCCGCTCGGCGAATGCGTTTGTAAAAAGGGTCACGTTCGGATGCTTGAGCGCGGGTTCGACGCAAATGATCTGCGCATCCGCCTTGCCGTTGACGAGACAGGGATATCCGTCGAACGCATCGCAGCGCACGCAAGCGCTCGTATGAACGGGTTTGCCGTTCTTTTCATCGAGGACAATGCCGAGCGGCAGCGGAAACGGATGGTGCCCTTCCCGCTTCAGGGCCTCATAGAGTTCCTGGATTCTCGGTTCGTGCCGAACCGGCGGGCAGGGATAAGGTCGGCTGGCCGGCGGATCGGTCGGATCGCTCCCATGCTCGCCGTGGACACGGTATAGGTGCTCCGCCTCCGAGTAGTACGGCTCGAAATCGTCGTAGCCGAGCGGCCAGGCAGGCGAGGTTCCGCCGTGATGCTTTATCTCGCCAAAGTCTTCCTTGCGCAGCCGAAACAATGCCGCGCCGTATACCTTGGTGTTGCCGCCGACCCAATAATGAATTCCCGGACGGAACGAGTGACCATGGCTGTCATACCAGGTCTCTTTGGCCTGGTACTTTCCTTGGACGAAAACAGCGGTTGCGTCCCAATTCTCTCTCTCGCGCGGCAGAAAATCACCGCGCTCGAGAAGGAGAATGCGCTTGCCGCTGGGCGCTAGACGATACGCAACGGTGCCGCCTCCTGCTCCCGTTCCGATGATGATGACATCGTAGCGATCAGCGGCCATGGTGAAGCATCTCCGAGAATACCTCTCCCGAGGCCGGCTCATCCGCCCGTGGCAAAGCCTTGGGCACAATGTCATGCCGTCGTCGGCTTAACAGTCCCGCTGCGCTGTGCAGGTGCGGTCCTGTCGCATAGCTGCCGGTCATCATTATTGTCTTGGCCGGCCCGCAGATGCAACGCAGCGAAACCCAAGACGTTCAGATTCGGCCCTCATGAAGTTCCAGCGATGAGTGTCGGCGAGGCTAGTTTTTACTGCGTCATATCCTTCGTAGGGTGGGCAAAATCGCGTGGCACCGCTGACAGCGTGGGCAATCAGCGCGTTTACGCGCGTCTTCGACGCGCTATGGGCGCCCGGCGCGATTTTGCCCACGCGGTCGGCATTGGAGAAGGCGCCCTTGCCCACCCTACGATGTTTCTGACGCAGTAATGCTAGCTCAGCCACCACGCTCCAAGGGCAAGCGTGATCAGCGTCAGCGGAATCCCGGCGCGGCAGTAGGCCCAGAACGAGATTTCGACGCCGGCGGCGCGGGCGCGCTCCGCAACGATCAGATTGGCTACCGATCCGACGACGGTGAGATTTCCAGCAAGCGTGGCGCTCATCGCGATGACGAGCCAGATGTGCTGCTGATCGGGGAGTCCGCTAACGAACGGCTTCAGTGCGAGCACCGCAGGCACATTGCTGATGAGATTGGATAGCGCCGCCGTGACTCCAGTCAGGACGTAGACATTTTCCAGCCGTAGAGCCTGCACGGCCCCGATCATCTCAGGGCTTAATAGCGTCTTCTCCGCTGCGGCAACGACGACAAACAACCCGGCAAACATCAGCAGCAGCGAGCCGTCGATTTCGCGGTAGACCTTTCGCGCCTTGATGGAGCGCGTGACGAGAAGCAGCGCTCCGCCGATTATGGTGGCCTCGGCGACGGGGACGCCGGCAAAAAACGATACGATTACGCCCCCCGTCACGACGACCGCCTTGATCATCTGTGCGCGATGAGGCCGGACCGCTTGCGGCTTTGAGAGAAGTCGTGGCCCGCTTCCGAACTCGCGCCACCAGAGGAGCGCGAGCAGAACAATGACGACCGCGAGGCTTGCCGCGGCAACCGGAGCCAATGCGGCGGCAAATGTTGTGTACGGAATCCGCGAGACCGCGCCGATGATCATGTTCTGCGGATTGCCGGTGATCGTCGCAGTGCTGCCGGCATTCGAAGCCATGGCAACGGCCAGCAGATAGGGGACCGGGTTGCGCCGGAGCGAGCGCGTCACCTCGAGAACCAGCGGGGCCATGATCAGGCATACGGCGTCATTGACCAGGAAGGCCGAGAGAAGGCCGGTCGTGGTAACAATCGCGGATAACAGAACGACGGGCGAGTGGGCATGTACCAGCGCCCAGCCGGTGACGAGCCGAAAGAATCCGGAAAGCTTCAAATGCCCCACGATGATCATCATTCCCAGCAGCAGCGCGATCGTATCGAGATCGATGGCACGATAGGCCTGCTCGGGCGTGATCGCGCCGGCAGCCATCATCAATGCGGCGCCGGTCAAGGCGATGCCGGCCCGGTCAAGGCGCAAACCCGGGATACGGCCCAGTGCGACACCCGCGTAAGTGAGAGCAAAAATGACCGCTGCGGCAACCGTCGTCAGAGACATTATTCTCCTGCGTCCGGAATCCTGATAACGCCAGCCTTTGCATTCGCGGATACCTCGCTCGGCCGCCAGGTCTCCGGCATGGCCAGCCAGAACAGCGTAAGCCCTGCGCCCGCTATGGCGGCCAGCGTAAGGAATGCAGCGCTATAGCCTGCTTCGACCACAATCAATCCGGCGACTGTCGTGGAGAGCGATGCTCCGATTCCCTGGCCGGTCAGCACCGCACCGAGCGCCACGTTAAACCGGCCGGTTCCCTGCATGAGGTCTGCGACAATCAGCGGAAATAATGCTCCGTAGAGGCCGGCCCCTACTCCATCGAGCAATTGCACGCCGACGAGCCAGTATGGATTATCGCTCAAGGTGTAAAGCATTCCGCGTATCGGCAGGATGAGAAAGCCGATGAGGAACAGCGGCTTTCTTCCCCAGCGATTGGCCTTGCGGCCGACCAGCACGGCCATCGGCACCATGATGATCTGCGCGGCGACGATGCAGGCCGACATCAGCGTCGTGCCCAGATTCTTATCCTGAAGCGCAAGCTTCTGCCCGACGAGCGGAAGCATTGCGGCGTTGGCGAAATGAAACAAAACAGCGCAAGCTGCAAAGATGAGAAGCGGCCGGCAGCTCAGCAGCACGTGGAAACCCGAGGGACGCTCCGCTTCCTGGGTCGCACCGTCATGCAGGCCGCGCGCCCGCTGGTAATCTATCGCGCCGGCCGGCAGCGTGAGAACGCTGATCAGGCTTGCCGCGGCCATCGCGGCAATAAGGAAGAACACCACGACGGGTCCCCAAAGATAAGCCGCGCCGCCGGCCACGGCGGCAGCGAACGCATTGCCGGCGTGATTGAAAGCTTCGTTACGGCCGGTTCGCGCGGCGAACTGTGCATGGCCCACAATGCCGAGCGATATCGCCGCGATCGCCGGACCGAAAATGGCGCCGATGGCGTTCACGATGGCCTGCGAGACCGCCACGGACCAAAACGTCGATAGAGCAGGAAGCGCCAGCGACCCGGCCGTGATGGCTAATGCGGCCAGCACCACCAAGGCGCGTTTGGCGCGGACCGCATCGACCAGCGCGCCGCTCGGAGTCTCCGCCAGAATGCCGGCGATGGCGCCGACTGACATCACAATGCCGATTTCGGCTTCATTCCAGTTCTTGACTGTCAGCAGATAGACCGCGAGATAGGGCCCGAGCCCGGTGCGCACGTCGGCAAGAAAAAAGTTCAGCGCGTCGAGCGCAGGTTTCGCCCGTGTTAATTTGCTGTTGCTTTTCGTTTCGCTCATCGGGCCCTGGCTTGCGCTCGACATCCCGGCTTGATGTATTCAATGATTCCGCGCTTTTATTCTTCATGCGATGCAACACCGGGTATTGCATCGTAAGTACCGGCTGGCTCAGCCGCGTGGCGCCGGAGGCGGAGGCGGAGGGATGACGGCTGGTGCTGCTGGTGCGAACGCATCAGGTCCCCGGCGATCGGGACCTCGCTTGGGGCCGTCCTTCTTTCCGCGCGGCAGTGGACCTCCCGTCACTTCGCTCAATCGCTCGGGCGAATATCCAATCGCGCGCACGTCCATCACGCTGCCGAGAACGCTATCGAGCCGTGCACCGCGGGCCGCTATGGTTTGTCCCGGCTGGAACAGCGCCTGCATTCGATCAGTCTCCCGGGGCGGGAGCCGAAGCATGACGCCGTTGTCGAGCAGAGCTCCATTGACCTCGCCCCGCGGTCCATGAAGCGTTGCGGACACCCTGCCGCTGATCGTCGTTTCCGTTGCACCGCCGGCCGGCGTCGGAGGTCCGTTGTCCACGATCGTCCTGGCGGTCGCGCTGTTGGTGATCGATGCGGCTTCGACAAGGGGCAGTGCGCGCGCCCGCAAGCCGCGTATCGTCACGGCGTCGCCCGGATGGATCGCATAGGCCATTTCGCCGGTGAGATGCGGCGGCACTTTTACTTCCGTCCCGTCGTTGAGGATCAGCCCATCGATGTCGCCGCGCGGCGTGAGCGTATATTGCCTCACAGTTCCGCTGGTGACGGGTAGTTGCGAGGCGTCCCAGGTCTGGCCGATATTCTGAGAATAAGCAGCGACGCCGGCGCCGAGCCCTGTCACGACCAGGAGCGCGGACAGCAGCACGCCATATCTGGTTATCGTCATAGGGATTCTCCGTAATGGCAAACTTGTACCGATACCGCCGTTCAGCAAACGGCGTGCCATGGATCATTCATTGAAATGCAAAGGCTTTTTCTGAGACCGCCGAACTAACTGTCAGCTTTCCCGACGACCGGTGTCTGCTTGGCGGACGGGTCGGGATCGGCAAGCCCGTAGCGCTGCATCTTGGCGTAAAGCAGTTGCCGATGAATGTTGAGCCGGCGTGCGGCCTCCGCGCGATTGCCGCCGGCCGTTTCGAGAGCCTCGCGGATCATCGCGGCTTCGAGTTTGGCAATTGCGCTCGGTAAATCGCCGCCCAGGAGTTCATCGCGCGAGGGGATGCCTGTCCTCTTTCCGCCCGCTCTCGCGAATGAGGGCGGGGAGCTCGTAATGTGGAGATCCGCAGCGTCTATCATGTCGCCGCGTACCAACACGCAAGCGCGCGCAAGCACATTACGCAATTCGCGCACGTTGCCGGGCCAGGAGTGCTCGATGAGCAGCGCGGAAGCCGCTGCGCTCAGCCGCTTGGGGATGCCCTGCCGCGCCTCACATGCCAGGAAGTGCTCCGCAAGCGGCAGGATGTCTTCGCGCCGCTCGCGCAAGGGCGGCAACACAATCGGAACCACGTTGAGTCGGTAATACAGATCTTCACGAAAACTTCCGTTAGCGACAAGTCTCAACAAATCGCGGTGTGTTGCCGCGATGAGGCGGGCATCAAACTGGCATGACTTCCCCCCCCACGGGTGTTACGACCCGCTCCTCGATGGCGCGCAGGATTTTCCCTTGCATTGCCGGTTGCATATCCCCGATCTCGTCGAGGAACAGGGTGCCATTTTCAGCCTGGCGAAAGGCGCCGACGCGATCGGCGGTGGCGCCGGTAAACGAGCCTTTGACATGACCAAAGAGTTCGCTCTCCAGCAGGTCCGCCGGTATGGCTGCGCAGTTCACCGCGACGAATGGCTTGGCTTTCCGCGAGCCGTGCACATGCAAAGCACGCGCGACAAGTTCCTTGCCGGTCCCGGTCTCGCCTAGAATCAACACGGTGGCATCGCTGTCGGCTGCAAGTCCGATCGTCTTCTGGACGCGCCGTATGGTTTCGCTGGAGCCGATAAGCGCGTTGGATTCGCGGTTCTCATTGGGCGTTGGGGGACCGCATCGCCGGCGCGGCAGCCGCTCGAGTAGAGCGTGGAGTTCCTCGCGGCCGATCGGTTTGGTCAGATGATCGAATGCCCCGAGCCGCATCGCCTCGATCGTATTCTCAGCGGTCGCGAACGCCGTCAATATGACCACTGGAGGAGCATCGCGCCGCTCGCGCATGCGCCGAAGGACCTCCATGCCGTCCATGCCGCCGGGCATTCGCAAATCGAGCAGCACGCAGTCGATATCGTCTGCCGCAATGACGGCCAAAGCCTCGCGGCCGCAGGCGGCCGAGCGCGGCGCATGGCCCAGGTCGGCGATGGTCTCGGCGAGTCCATCGCGCATGGCGGCATCGTCATCGACGATCAGGACGGTCGCCATGGCACCTCGATCTCGAACTCGGCGCCGTGATCCGTCGGCACCAGCCGGGCGTCGCCGCCATGAGCGCGGGCGATTTCGCGCACCGCGGCCAAGCCCAATCCAGTCCCGTCCGTACGCCCGGTTACAAACGGCTCGAACAGGTGGTCTCGAATATGCTCCGGAACACCATCTCCGGTATCATGGACGCGGAGATACAAACTCTCTCCGCGGTGCTCCGCCGACAGTTCGATGCAGCCTCCAGCCGGAGTATTCTCGATTGCATTGAGGATGAGATTGTCAACGGCACGACGCATCTGATCGGAGTCAAACAGCGGCGGCGGGATCGATGTCGGCGGGACCCGAATCAACAGCTTAACGCCGCTGCGGGCAGCGAGTTCATGGTGCGTCTCAAGGGTCCGTTCGAGGAATGAGGAGAGTTCGATGTCTTCGCGTTTCGGCTCCCGCCGCTGCGTCATGGCAAGCAGATCCCGGAGCAGGTCATCGAGGCGCGCAACCTGCTGCAAAATCGATTGCAGCGCGGTTATCCGGCGTCCTTCATCCTTGGCCGCCAGCGCATTTTCGGCTTTGAGCCGCATCGCAGCGATCGGGTTACGAATTTCGTGAGCAAGGCCCGCTGCCAGCCGGCCGACGACGGCGAGGCGTTCAGCCGCACTGGCGCGGCGGCGCTCATCCGCCAGACGCGCGCCCGTCACATTGAGTGCGTCCACCAGGCGATCGAACTCGCGTTCGCCGGTCCGCGTAACAGGCGGCAGATCGGCTGCGCCGGGATCACGACTGGCCAGCTCAGTCTCCATCCGAAGGATGTGGCGTGACCAGACGTAGAGGATGCGGGCAAGCCAGATCGCCGAGCCGAATACCGTCAACGCCAGAACGGCAAGACCAATCAGCAGTTGATTATAGGCTCGCCCTTCGGCAGCGAAGGCGCGCATCATCGTCCATGCAGTCATGTCCGGGAGCGGTCCGCGTAGCGGACAGGCATGCACGACCAGGACCTGTGATCGGCCGACTCTGTCGAGCGTCACCGGCCGGTCTTCGCGCAGTGCATCGGCGTTGACGCGACTAATGGTGGAAAGCTCGGCGATGGGCAGATCGGTCTTGGGACCCGTCCCTTCGTAGCTTGGAAATGCGTAAGCCAGCGATCCGGCGGCGGTTTGCCAAATGCCGCCTTCGACACCGGGCGAGCGGGCAAGAGCGACCTGCACCACGGTGACGAGTTCCTGCTTGAGCGCGTCGTCAACGCTTCCACCGCGCCAGCCGGTTACGAAGAATTGATATCGATCCGCGATTTCGCGACAGGCGCGGCCCGCTGCTTCTTCAGCGCGGCCAACCTGCGCATTCGTCGATTGACGATAGAATTCGAGAAGCAGCAGCGCGGTGACCACTCCGGAGGCCGCCAGCACCAGCCAAAGGGAGAGAAGCCGAGACCGCAGCGAGCGCATTCAAACGATCCAATTTGAGTAAACTACGTCAGTGGCTTGCGGCACGACATGATTGGTTCATGGAAATCGGTATCCGCCACACTGGCGAGATTTTGTTATAATCGTTTCAGAGTCCAGGTCTGGCATCTCACTCCGGCAGCTGCGTGGCCCAGGCGGACAGCTTTCAAGTTCCCCGAGGGCCGAAGAATGGTCATTTTGTACTAGCCGCTAGTGCGGTGGAACCAAATCTCCGGCCGGCGCGTTATGGGCGAAACGTCTCATTTCGTCGCAGCCCGACATCAATCAGCACGGGGTACGCCATGGACCAAGTGGTGAACGATCCTTCGTGCGCTAACGGGCGCCTGGAGCGCATTTCGGCAGCTCTAGGCGCTGGTGTCATCCTGGTCGATTCGAACCGGCAGATTGCCTGGATGGACAGGCGCACGCGCGCCCGCCTGAACGGTGGGATTGAGCAACTCGCTTCGATGCTCCACACCCTCGACACGCCCGAAGGCATTATCTGCTCTGTCTGCCCGACCCAACTCACCATCAAGGGAGAAGCGGCTGTCATCTGCCTGGTCCAGGAGGTCGACGAGCAAAGGGAACACGGGTTCGATTTTGTCGCCGCGGTCGAGGCAGCAATGGCCGATACGTCCTGGTTTACGCGCACGATCGTGGCAAAGCTCAAGGCGCTGCGGCACACGAAGCAGCCTGCGCCGCGCATTTTCGACCTTGAAATGCTCACGGACAGAGAGCGCGAAGTCCTTGGGCTTATCCTGGAGGGTCGCAACGACGCCGAAATGGGCGCCGCGCTCAAGCTCTCGCAGAACACCGTGCGCAACCACATCGCCGCGCTGTATCGCAAGATCGGGGTGAACCGGCGAACTGCGGCAATCATCTGGGCGCAGGAGCGCGGTATCACCTCTCAGGATGCTCTCGGGGTGCGTTCGCGAACCCGCCTGCGTCAAAATCAACTGCACCAATAACGCTTTACTAGTAGGTTGGTAGTTTTCTCTCTCTTGCGCCAACCGCGCGGGCGTTATTTCTAATGCGCAAATCGTCGCGCCGGGTCAGGCTCATCCGCCCTAACGGGGGCGTGCGGGCCTGATCCTCCTGCCTCTTGGCATTGCGATGTGCAACCAGGCCGATGCCCGTGACCGAGTCCATCCTTCGACTCTACGTTGCCGGAACCTCCGCAACAGCCCGACGAGCTGAAAAGCAGCTGGTTCACATTCGCGCTCTGATTGAGCCCGACTGGAAAGTGGAGGTTATTGATGTGCTGGAAAACCCGGAGCTCGCCGAGAAAGCCGGCATCCTCGCGACGCCCACTCTCTGTTATGAGCGCTCCCATCGCTCACGCCGCATCGTTGGCGATCTCAGCGACGCCAAGAGAGTCCTGGAATTCCTCGGCATTGAAATGATGGGGAGCGCACATGACCACGCATGAGGAGGACGTGGATTCTGCTGTTCTTGAACGGGTCAAGACCGGCGTCAATGCATTCGACGAACTGGTAATGGGCGGCCTGCCGCGGGGTCGCACCACCGTGGTGGGCGGCACGCCCGGAAGCGGCAAGACCGTTTTCGCAACGCAATTTCTCGCGCACGGTATCACGACCTACAACGAAAACGGCGTGCTCGTGACATTCGAAGAACCTCCCAGCGATATCGAAGCCAATATGCGCGCTTTCGGCTGGGACCTCGCAGGATGGCGCAGGGCAGGCCGCCTGGCTTTCGTCGATGCGAGTCCATCAGCAAGCGATGAATTGGTGGTTGGCGACTACGATCTGAACGGGCTGCTGTCGCGCATTGAGCATGCCGCCAAGACGGTTAATGCGCGGCGCATCGTTCTCGATTCGCTCACACAGTTGTTCGACCACTTCATCGGAGATCCCAAGGTGCTGCGCCGCGAGCTGTTTCGCATCAGCAGCGCGCTCAAGAAGGCGAAGCTTGCCGTCTTGATGACGGCGGAGCGGAATAACGAGTATGGCGAGATCACGCGTCACCGGCTGGAGGAGTTCGTCGCCGATAATGTGCTGATCCTGCGCAACGTCCTGCATCGCGAGAAACGACGACGCACGATCGAGGTGTTGAAGATGCGCGGCAGTCATCATGCCGAGGGCGAAGCGCCGTTCACGCTCCTCGAAAACAAAGGCGTGGTGGCCGTACCCTTGTCATCGCTGCGGCTGGAGCAGGAATCGAGCATGATCCGCGTGACCAGCGGTAACCATGCCATCGACGAGATGTGCGGGGGCGGGTTCTTCCGCGACAGCGTAACGCTGGTCAGCGGCGCAACCGGCACCGGCCAGACTCTGCTGGTGACCAACTTTCTCGCTGGCGGCGTCGCAGCAGGCGAGAAGGCGATCTTGTTTGGATATGAGGAGAGCCGGGGCCAGCTGTTCCGTAACGCCAGCGGCTGGGGGGTGGATTTCGCGCGAATGGAGGCAGATGCGAATCTGAAAATCGTCTGCCTCTATCCTGAAGCGCAGGGGCTGCCCGATCATCTGCTCACTATTCAAAGCCTTGTCGATGAGTTCCAGCCGAATCGGATCGCGATCGACAGCATTTCGGCGCTCGAGCGGATCGCACCGGACACCGGATTTCGCGAGTTCCTGATCAGCCTCACGTCGTTCATCAAGAAGCGTGAAATCGCCGGGCTGTGCACCGCCACCAGCAAGTCTCTGATCGGTGGCGAGAGCGCCAGCGAGCAGCACATTTCGACGCTCACTGATTCGATCATTTTGCTGCGCTACATCCAGGAGCAGGACACGATGCATCGCGGCCTGATGGTCTTGAAGATGCGAGGCAGCGAGCACGCCAAGGAGATTCGGCGCTTCACCATCGACGCGACCGGCATGCATCTCGGTGAACCCTTCAAAGAGGCTCCCAACGTCTTCACGGGCGGCAATACGGAATACCTGTGCTGATCGAGAAGATTTACCTCGGGGCGAGGTGGCACAATGAACACGGCGACTCGAGTCGGGGGCAGCGGGATCGATCAGGCGGAGATTCGCTTCCTCGTCGATAAGAACGCCGATGGAATCATCGTCGTTGACGAGGATGGGCGTGTTTTGTTCGTCAACCCGGCGGCGGAACAGATTTTCGGCCGCGCCAGCGAGGTTCTGATCGGCTCCCCGATCGGCATCCCGCTCATCACCGGCGACACCACCGAAATCACCGTACTCCGGCCCGGCGGCGATCAGGTTGATGCGGAGGTGAGCGTTGTCGGCACCACCTGGGATCAGCGTCCGGCTCGTCTGGCAAGCATTCGCGACGTATCGGCACGGAAAGCGGTCGAGGGGCGCCTGCGGGAAACGGCCAAGATGGAGGCGGTCGGCCTGCTTACGGCGGGGATCGCACACGATTTCAACAATCTCCTGACTGTCGTGCTGGGAAACCTGGAACTTGTGCAGCGGCAACGCGCGGCGGCAGAGTCGGGGCAGGCGCAGGCGCTGGAGAATGCGATTCGCGGCGCGCGCCGCGCCGCGCTGCTCACCGAGCGACTCCTCGCTTTTGCGCGGCGCAAACCGCTGGAGCCGCGCCAGCTCGATGTCAACAACATCGTTAGCGGAATGTCCGAATTGCTCCGGCGAACGCTGGGCGAGAGGATCAACGTGCGGACGGTGCTTGACCCGGAGGCTTGGCCAATAGAAACGGACGCAACGGAACTTGAAGCCGCGATTCTCAATCTTGCCGTCAACGCGCGCGATGCGATGCCGTTGGGCGGCGATCTTGTCATCGAGACGGCCAATGTCGAGCTCGATTCAGCCTACGCGCAGGCGAACCCGGATGTGACCGCCGGGCATTACGTGCGGATTGTGGTCGCGGATTCGGGCACAGGAATGACGCCGGACGTGCTGAGCCGGGTGTTTGAGCCGTTCTTCACCACCAAACCCGGCGGCCGCGGGACGGGTCTTGGCCTCAGCCAAGTGTACGGCTTCGTCAAACAGACCGGCGGCCATGTGAAGCTCTACAGCGAGCCGTCGTTAGGAACGACGGTCAAGATTTACTTCCCGAAGGCGCAGGAGACACAGCCGACTGTACGCCATCACATCGCC
>DATBHB010000150.1:0-35162 GCA_036557705.1 Xanthobacteraceae bacterium | reverse complement strand
CAAGCGATCTGTTGGTGCGATACATTGATCGTCCATTCACTACAATCCCGTGAAGCACGGGCTGGTGCGGCGTGTGTCCGATTGGCCGTACAGCAGCTTCAAACATTACGTCGCGCGCGGAGATTTGCCGCCCGACTGGGGGGCGGTGTCGGTGAGCTCGCCGGCAGCTTTGGAGAGTGATTGAACGCGTGGGCACGGCGCGCAAGCGCCACCCTACAGATGTCAGCTTGTGGCACATGACGATTTTCGCCCCGGTACCACATTACCGTAGCTGTTGGATCATGAGCGGATATGAAACCGACCCCACAGCTATACGTCAAACGTGGCAACTGATCGGGGAATGGCCCGGTCGATACCGGGGACCCGCCTTTTGCCGACCACGAAAGCGGCCCATTGATCGAGCGCGGCCCGCATGCCTACCAAGCTTGCTGCCGCGAGACGGCGAACGGCCGCGCATCGGGCACGCCATGCTCATCCAATAGAGCGAGGGGCGCATTACCGCGAATGCGCTTCTCTTTCATCGGCCTGGCGGAGCTTGGCGTCCCAGTTGACCTCACCCCATGCGGTCGTACGAGACTGCATCTCGGCCACTTGCCTTTGGGCCAGTGCCGAGCAGCATGAACCACACTTCACTCACGATTTGGCTTTCACGGCACGAGCAACCGTGCCTCGCAGGCGACGCATCGCCACCTCGTGGGGAACGACACGGCCTGCTCGCATATCCTCAATTCCTCGTTTGATGCCTTCTACGATCGCAAGTTCGCGTTCGACGAAATCCGCAATCGCTTCGCCGGCAAGTTGCGATTTGCTGCGTTCAGTGTGAACCGCCAATCGTCCAAGTCGATCCTTGACTCGGGGAGGAAGACGGACGGTCAAAGTAGTGCTGTCAGTCATGCGCCTCCGCCAATTCACTCCGTGAGCAGACTATCATAGCAAGGCACGCAGAGAAACTGCGGGTCAATCCTCTGCCAACGGATGCAAATCCCGCACCAGGCTCTTGAGCCGCTCATCGAGAACATGGGTGTAGATCTGCGTTGTTGAAATATCGGCATGACCGAGCAGCGTCTGCACGACACGCAAATCCGCGCCGTTGTGCAGGAGGTGGGTGGCGAAGGCGTGGCGGAGTACATGCGGGCTCACTCTGCCGGCGTCCAGGCCGGCAGCGGCGGCCAGTTGCTTGAGCTCGCGAGCGAAATGCTGGCGCGTCAGGTGACCGCTGTCACCGAACGAGGGAAACAGCCATTTGCCGGCAAGCCCGGGATAGAGTTGCGCCAGCAGCGCTCGATATTCCGATATGGCGCACTTGGCGGCCTCGTTGAGCGGCACCAGGCGCTCCTTGTCGCCCTTGCCGCGCACGGCGAGCATGCGCGCATTGCCTTGCGCGGCCGATGCCGGAAGCGCAACCAGTTCGGAGACCCGCAGGCCTGTCGCATAAAGCGTTTCGAGCAGGCATATCAGCCGCAGCCGTCGGAGCCGCTTTTGCGGCGGCTCGTCGGGATTGGATCTGGAAGTGGCCAGCAGCCGATCAACCTCCTCGATGCTGAGCACCTTGGGCAGGGGGCGGCTGCGCTTTGGCCCCTCCAGAATGGCAGCGGGATCGTCGGAGCGATGGCCCTCCGCATACAGAAATCGGTAGAGCTGGCGCATCGCGGAGAGCCGGCGCGCGACCGAGGCGGACGCAAAGCCGCGGTCCGCAAGCCGCTGCAGGTAGCGGCGCAGATCCGCCGTTTCGGCCCGCGCAACCGAGCGGCCCTTGGCGTGAAGCGCGCCTGAGAAATCCTCGATATCCCGACGGTATGCCGCGAGCGTGTTGTCGCTGGCGCCGCGCTCGGCGGCGATCATTTCGAGAAACAGTTCGATCAGGGTCGCATCGGGCTGTGATGACGGCGCGGCCATCGAGGGCGGTCGCAGACAGATCAGTGCTGCTTTGCAAACTTGCTGGGCGGAATCGAGACCGTGATCTCGCGCGGCTTCGGATCAAACCAGGTGGCAAGCGCGAACATGCCTCCATAAATGAGGCCGCCGATGAGGCCGATCACGGTAAGGAATCGAAAGAGGCTCGGCATGGGTTCACCACTAGCATCTCGATTACCAGGAAAGAATGGAGAAACTACGACCATTCTCCTATACCGCTCTGGGCGAGCCTTCGGCTTGTTTCAGGTACGGCTTTGTGGAACCGTGGCGCGAAAGCAGGTCGACGCGATGTCCATGGAGGCAGATCAGGTCCGCCGGAAACTGGCCGAAGGCGCCATTGTAGAGGCGCTCGGCCAGCGATCGATCGTCCTCGTCGGCATGATGGGGGCCGGGAAATCCTCGATCGGGCGGAGGCTTGCGCAACGGATCGGGATTCCCTTCGTCGATGCCGACGCCGAGATCGAGCAGGCCGCCGGCATGTCGATCCCCGACATTTTTGCGATCCATGGCGAGCCCGACTTCCGCGCCGGCGAGGCACGCGTGATCGCTCGGCTGCTCGAAGCCGGGCCGCAGGTGCTCGCGACCGGCGGCGGCGCTTTCCTCGATTCGAGGACGCGCGCCGGAATAGTCGCCAAGGGAATTTCGGTCTGGCTCAAGGCCGAACCCGAGGTGCTGCTGCGACGGATAAAGCGCCGTCACGACCGGCCGCTGCTGGCGACCGACGATCCGGCTGCGACGCTGCGGGAACTCGTCGCGGCGCGCTATCCGATTTATGCACGAGCAGCCCTGACGGTGCAGTCGCGCGACGTGCCGCACGAAAAAATAGTCGATGAAATCCTCGAAGCGCTGGCCGGCGAACTGGGGCTCGTGGCTGCGCGGCCGGTCTTTCCGGAGCGACACGAGAGTGCATCATGACTGCAGCGGTCCGCCTGCCGGATCCGATTACGGTCAAAGTTGAACTCGGGGCGCGAAGCTACGATGTCGTGATCGGCCGCGGGCAGCTTGCGTCTCTCGGCGAGCGCATCGTCAGACTGCGGCCCGGCGCCAGAGTGGCCTTGGTGACCGATGAAACGGTCGCGGCTCATTATCTCTCCGCCGCCCGGTCGATCCTCGGCGCCAGCATGACGTGCGCGCCGATAATCGTGCCGGCCGGCGAAGCCTCAAAGAGCTTTCCGGTGTTCGAGCGGGTGTGCGAAGCCCTCATCGAGGCTCGCATCGAGCGCGGCGATCTCGTTGCCGCGTTCGGCGGCGGAGTCATCGGCGACCTCGCCGGATTTGCCGCCGCCGTGGTCCGTCGCGGGATCGATTACGTGCAGATTCCGACATCGCTGCTGGCACAGGTCGATTCCTCGGTAGGCGGCAAGACGGCAATCGATTCCCGTCACGGCAAGAACCTCATTGGCGCCTTCCACCAGCCGGCCCTGGTCATAGCGGATACGCAGCTTCTGGATACGCTGCCTGAACGCGAATTTCGCGCCGGCTATGCCGAGGTGGCGAAATACGCCCTGATCGCGGATGCGGCGTTCTTCTCCTGGCTCGAGGCCAATTGGCGCGATGTCTTCACCGGCAATTCCGCACCCGCGTCCGGAACGGCGCCCCGCGAATATGCCATCTGGAAGAGCGTACAGATGAAGGCCGAAATCGTGTCGCGCGACGAACGCGAGACCGGCGAGCGCGCGCTGCTTAATCTCGGCCACACATTCGGCCATGCGTTCGAGGCTGCCGCCGGATTCTCCCAAAGGTTGCTCCATGGCGAGGCAATCGCGCTCGGCATGAACTGTGCCTTTGCGCTCTCGGCGCAGCTTGGGCTCTTGCCCCGTTCCGAGGCCGAACGCGTCCGCCGCCACCTTGCGGCAACCGGGCTGCCGGCCCATTTGTCGGAAGTGCAGGCCATTCTCCCCGATGCCGATCGGCTCATGGATCTGATCGCCCAGGACAAAAAAGTGAAGCGCGGAAAGCTGACCTTCATCCTCGCGCGCGGCATCGGCAAAGCCTTTGTGGCGCCGGATATCGAAGCCGGCCGCGTCCGTGCTTTTCTTTGCGAGCAGCTCGCCAAGCGATGACATCCGAAGATTGGCTCTCGATCGCCATTGTTCTGATCTGCGTGATCCTGTCCGCTTTTTTCGCCGGCAGCGAGACTGCGCTGACGGCGTCTTCGCGCGCCAGCATGCATCGGCTCGAAAAGGAAGGGGACGGCAAGGCCGCAATTGTCAACCGGCTGTCGAAGAGCCGCTCGCGGGTCATCAGCGCGCTCCTGGTGGGCAACAATGTGGTCAATATTGTTGCGTCCTCGCTCGCAACCAGCCTGCTGCTGTACTGGGTTGGCGGTCTCGGCGTGCTTTACGCGACCGTAATCATGGCGGCCATGATCATCGTTTTCGGCGAAGTGCTGCCGAAAACCGCAGCCCTGATCGCGCCCGACCGCATTGCGCTTGTGGTCGCCCGGCCCGTCGACTGGACCGTGCGGGCGCTCACGCCGGTGCTGTTTGCGGTCGAATGGCTGGTGAGAGGAGTGCTGCGGCTGTTCGGGATGACGGTCGGCAAATCCGAGTCGATCCTCACCGCGCACGAGCAGCTGCGCGGCGCGGTCGATCTCCTTCACCGGGAAGGCGGCGTCGAGAAGCTCGACCGCGACATGCTCAGCGGCCTTCTCGATCTGCGCGATCTCACTATTGCCGACGTGATGATCCACCGCACCGAGATGATCACGGTCTGTGCGGATGATCCCAACGAGGAAGTCGTCAAGGCCGTGCTCGAAGCCGGGCGTACGCGCATTCCCTTGTGGAGCGAGCGGCCGGAAAACATCATCGGCGTTCTGCACGCCAAGGACCTGCTGCGCGCAATCCACGAGGCCGATGGCGATCTGTCCAAGATCGACGTGAAAGCGATTGCGCGGCTGCCTTGGTTCGTACCCGAAATCCGTCCCCTGTCCGAGCAGATGAAGGCATTCCGCCGGCGCAAGACCCCCTTTGCGCTGGTCGTCGATGAATATGGCGAGCTGATGGGACTGGTCACGATCGAGGACATTCTGGAGGAAATCGTCGGCGACATTACCGACGAGCATGACGTTGCGGTTCCGGGCGTGCGGCCGCAGCCCGATGGCTCGGTCAATGTTGACGGAGCGGTACCGATCCGCGACCTCAACCGCGCCATGGACTGGAATCTTCCCGATGACGACGCCACTACGATCGCCGGTCTCGTGATCCACGAGGCGCGGTCCATCCCGGAGCCCGGCCAGAGCTTTACCTTCCACGGTTTCCGCTTTCGCGTGCTCCGCAAGCGCCGCAACCGGATCACGGCGCTCCGCATCACGCCGCTCGCGCGCAAATTGGCGAAGGCGGGATAGTTAGTGCGTCACAAGAGGTTCTGTGGGGTGGGCCTAAAGCGCGTCAACGCGCGTCTTCGACGCGCTATGGGCGCGGTCCACACGCGCGCGAGCCGCGCCATGGGTAAAAAAGAGCGCCGTGCCCACGCGCAGGGGTCCGCGTGGGCACGGCACACGCGCTGAAGCGCGTTGCGCCTTTGCCCACCCTACGCAGCTTGCGACGCAGTAGCGTAGGCACGCCCTCAATTTTGGTCGCGCCACGGCGTCATCTGTCCGTAATGTGTCCGACTGAACTTCCGAGCTACGAATCGACCGAAACGGGGTGCAGCATGCGGCTTACCCGCAGGCGTCTTATGAAAAACGCAAGCGCAGCGCTTGCCGGCGCCGTTGCAGCGCCTGCCCTAGTGGCAATTAGCCGCGCCGGGCAGCGGCCTTGGCGTTCCGGCGATCCCTTCAGCGTCGGAGTAGCGGCCGGATCGCCCTATTCCGATGGCTTCGTTCTCTGGACCCGGCTGGCGCCCGAGCCGCTGTCGGATACTGCCGAAAGCAGTGACGGAATAATAAGCGAGGAAGCGGTTCCCGTTGGCTACGAAATCTCGGACGAGCCCTCTATGTCCCGCATCGTGCAGGAGGGAGAAGCCATGACGGAGCCTCGGTTTGGGCATTCTGTCCACGCTGAGGTACACGGCCTCCAACCAGGACGGTCATACTGGTACCGCTTCATCAGCGGCGAGGCGGTCAGTCGTGTCGGCCGGGCCCTCACAGCCCCGGCATCGGGAAGCCCGCTTAACCGCCTGCGTTTCGGTTTCGTATCCTGCGCGAATTACGAGCACGGCTATTTCTCTGCATATCGCCATCTTGCAGACGATTATCCCGATGTTGCGCTGTTCTTGGGCGATTACATTTATGATTTAGTCGAACGACAGCGGCCGACGGTGCGAAAGCACGCCGATGGCGTGCTCTCAAAAACATTGGCGAACTATCGCAATCGATACACTCAATATCAGCTCGATCCGGACCTCCAGCGCTTCCGTGCCGAAGTTCCTGCCCTGGTCACTTGGGACGACCACGAGGTCGAGAACGACTACGGCGACAGGTGGTCGCAACTTTTCACGCCCGCCGACGAATTCCTCAAGCAGCGCGCCGCCGCCTATCAGGCGTTCTACGAGAACATGCCGGTGCGTCCCAGCCTGTCGACTCCGAACGGGCCGCTGATGCGAGTCTACGATCGCTTCACATTCGGCGATCTCATCGAAATTTCGATGATCGACGGCCGTCAATATCGCTCGCCGCAGGCTTGTTATGGTCCTCCGAATCACGGGAACGGACATATCGAATCAGATGAAACCTGCCCGGAGCTTTCCGACCCTTCCCGGTCCATGCTTGGAACACAACAGGAGCGATGGCTGTTCGACGGACTTGCGCGTTCGCGGGCGCGCTGGAACGTGATCGGCCAGGACGTGCTGATGGCATTTTTCCAGTGGACGAATCGGGAAGGAGTGACCGGTGCTTGGACCGACGACTGGAACGGCTTTCCGGCAAGCCGCGCCCGATTGCTGCAGCACATCCATGACGCGCAAGTCTCGAACGTCGTAGTCCTCGGCGGCGATATTCACGCATTCTGGGCCAACGATCTCAAGCTCGACTTCAAAGACCCCAGGTCGCCTGCGGTCGCCACCGAATTCGTCGGTACCTCGGTTACCTGCCTTGCCGCGCCTCCCTACAAGTCAACAATGGCCTTGCTGCCCGATTTTCCGCATGTTCAATTTTTTGACAGCCGCAAGCGCGGTTACGCCTATGCCGACCTCGACGGTTCCCAAATGAATGTTTATTTTCGCGCCATCTCGGATGTTGCCGACCCGAATGCCAGCGCCTTCACTCTGCGATCCTTCACGGTCGAGAGCGGGCATCCTGGAATAGTATCGAGCTGATTTTTGCGCTTCATCAAGACACGATGACGAATGACAAACCTCCCGCAGCGATCATCGCCGGAGCCGGGCCGGTGGGTCTCGCGCTCGCCTGCGAGCTGGGGCAGCGCGGGGTGGAGTGCCTGCTGATCGAGAAGCGCAACGGCACCATCACCGTGCCCAAGCAGAGCATGGTGTCCTCGCGCAACATGGAATTCTGCCGCCGCTGGGGAGTGGCGAGGAAAGTGCGCGAGGCGGTGTGGCCCGATAGCCATCCGCGAGACTTTGTTTATCTCGACAGCATGCGCGGGCGCGAACTGTTGCGGGTGAAGGTGCCGTCCTTCGCGGAGCAGCAGATGCTCGATTTCACTCCGGAACCGCCGTGCCCCTGTCCGCAAATCTATTTCGATCCGATTCTGCTGGCGCGCACCAGAAGCTTTCCGAGCGTTACCATCGCCTACAACACCAGGGTGGATTCGTTCGTGCAGGATGAGCAGGGCGTCGGCGTGACAGCCACCGATCTGGAAAATGGCGAGGCGCGCAGCCTGCGCACGCAGTTTCTCATCGGCTGCGAGGGACCGGCGGGAACGATCCGGCAAGGGCTCGGCATCGCGCTCGATGGCCTCGGCGTTGTGGCGCACAGCCTCAATCTGTTCTTTCGCTCTGCCGAACTTGCATCCGTGCACGACAAGGGCTGGGCGCGTTTCTATCGGATCGTGGACGAGACCGGCTGCTGGGCGGAGCTGATCCCAATCGACGGCCGCGAGTTGTGGCGGCTCACGGTCTTCGACGAGCCCGCCAGCAAGCAGGATCCGGCTTTCCTGCTGCGTCGCATGGCCGGCGGTCCATTCGCCTACGAGATGCTCTCGGTCGATCCGTGGGAGCGCCGCGATTTCGTCGCCCGCCGCTACGGCCATGGCCGCGTAGTCATCGCCGGCGATGCGGCGCACGAATGCTCGCCGACCGGCGGCATCGGCATGCATACCGGCCTCGAAGAGGCGGTCAATCTGGGCTGGAAGCTCGCCGCTGTGATCGAAGGCTGGGGCGGCGATGCGCTCCTTCCCTCCTACGAGGCGGAGCGTCGGCCGGTCGCGGCGCGCAACGTCGAATTAGCCACCCGGTCGTATTGCGCAATCGCCGGAATTCCCGGCCTGTCCGGCGGCGCGAGCTCGCAAGGGCCCGCATCATGGCAGCTCAGCCCGCCGCGCTGGCTTTCCGTGCCGGAGCATCTCAAGTTGCAATATTGTTACGAAGCTTCGCCGATCTGCATCGCCGACGGCATGCCGCCGCCGGAAGCGGAGCCGGAGCGTTACGTGGCCTCGACCAGGCCCGGCTCGCGAGCGCCGCATGCCTGGCTTGCCGACAGCCGCTCCACCCTCGATCTCTTCGGCGATGGCTTCGTGCTGCTGCGCCTCGGCGACGATGCGCCGCAGGCGAGCGAACTGATCGAAGCGGCGCAGAGCCGCCGTGTGCCGCTGCGGGTCGTCCACATCGCCGAGCCTGCGATTATGCAGCTATACGAGCGCCGGCTGGTGCTGGTGCGGCCGGACGGCCACGTGGCCTGGCGCAGCGACGATGTGCCGGCGAACTCCCCCGCGATCATCGATGGCATCCGCGGCGCGACAGCGATCGATGCGGGCTGAATTGCTGTGATTTTCGAAGTCTGGCCGGCCGAGGGCCGCAAGGACGATTACCTTTCGCTTGCCGCTGCGCTGCGAGACGATCTCGCTCGGGTCGGCGCCCATCTCCCCAAAAGGGTACTTGCGCCTATGCGATGTGTATCATATACTTAAGACATACACATCGCCAGCGGAGGTGCGGCTGTGCGCACCAATATCGTTATCGATGATGCGCTCATGGCAGAAGCTCAGAAACTTTCCGGATGCGCCACCAAGAAGGAAACGGTGGAACAGGCCCTTCGCCTGCTGATCAGACTGCGCCGGCAACGGGAGGTCGATGCAGCCTTCGGCAAATACTCCTGGCGCGGCAATCTCGCCCGCAGCCGCAGGGGGCGAGGATCCGGGTGATCGTCGTCGACAGCAGCGTTTGGATTGATTTTCTCAATGGCCGCGACGTGCTCCATGTCCGGCGACTTCGGTCAGCGTTCGATGCCGATGAGATTGTTATCGGCGATCTGATGCTCTGCGAGGTGTTGCAAGGCCTGGACAGTGAACGAACGGCGCTGCACGTTGAGGCGCTCCTGCGACGGTTCGAGATCGTTCCGATGGCCGGTGAGGCCATCGCGGTGTCGGCGGCGCGCAATTTCCGTATTCTGCGCAGGCGCGGCATCACAATCCGCAAGACCATGGACCTGCTGATCGGTACCTGGTGCATCGAGAACCGCGGGCCGTTGCTCCACAACGACAGCGATTTTCGCCCAATGGCGCGATACCTGGGTTTAATCGAAGTCGCCCCATAGGTTTCGCCGGCGAAAGCGCTCGGCGCGTCTCGCCTTTGACCCAGCGTCCCAGGCTAATCGTCTGAATGCTTCGCAGCTGCGGCGAGTTCGACGGGCTGGCCGTGCGGCGTGTGGCGGTAGGCGTCGGCCCAGGCCTCCTTGCGGGTTTGCAGCATCGAGCGATCGACCAAACCTTTCGCCGTTACCACGCGCTCGAGAGCCGCGAGCCAGTGCTGATAATAATGCGAACCGTCGTCGGGCTCGCCGCGGTCTGCCGCGGCGCGGAGCTCATCGCCGAGCGCGCTCGCCCATTCCTTCCAGGTGAAATGCCCCTCTTCCGAAAGCTTCACCGCGAGCGCGAATGCCTGCGCTTGCCAAGGCTCCGCAAAGACCGGCCCGCCAGTGTCGCGCGGAAGCCTGGGAAGCGCAGAAAAGCGATCCGTCACTCGGATCGGATCAGGCTGGTTCGAGGGAGCCACAGGCATGCGCCGTTATTGTTTCACAGAAGCACCTATTTTGGAACATCGGCAAGCGCCTGAACGATATTCGCGCGGCTGACGAGCCGATAACGCTGCCATTGACGCCTCCATCGCCGAATGAGCTTGGACGGCCGTCCCTCACATTGATGGATTCGGGGCGGATAGCGGGTCTCGTGATGGCGCCCAGCGTTCGGCAATTCGTTCGAGCGAATAATACAAGCTCGGCACTATAAACAATGTGAGCATGGTCGCGAAAATGAGACCGCCGATTACGACCGTGGCCACGCCGCGTTGGACGTCGCTGCCGACGCCGGTCGCAATCGCTGCGGGCAGCATTCCGATCGTGGCAACGGTCGCGGTCATCAGCACCGGCCGGAACCGCTCTGAGGCGCCTATGACGACTGCATCGCGCAGCGAAACACCCGTCTCGCGGACGCGATTGAGGTTGGCCACCATGATGATGCCGTTTTGAACCGCAACCCCGAACAGTGCTATGAAGCCAACGGCGGTTGCGACGTTCAGGGTTTCGCCAGTAACGAACAGTGCAGTCAAGCCGCCGAGTGCAGCGAGCGGCACGATGCCGAGAATGAGCAGCGATTGCCGCAGCCTTCCGAATTCGGCGTAGAGCAGGAGCAGCATTACTCCGAGCACGAGTCCCAAGATCAACGTGAACCGCCGCTGCGCGCGCTCCTGATTCTCGAATTGCCCGGCATAGTCGAGCTGGTACTTCGACCGGTCGAATTGCACCGATTCCGCGATCCGCTGCTGCACCTCGTCCAGGTAGGAAGCGAGGTCGCGGCCGGTCAGGTCGATGCGGATACTCAGATTTCGACGATTGTTCGTACGCGTGATCGTGCCTTCGCCATTGCGCTGCTTGATGGTTACAAGTTGGGATAGAGGAATTTGCATCCCACTGGAACTCGTGACGCTTAGATTGCCCAGAGCCTCCGGATTGTTGCGAGCATCCAATGGAAACCGCACGGTGACATCGTAAACGCGGTCCCCGACATAAACCTGGGTCACGGCCGCACCGCCGACGCCGGTCTGAATGAGGTTGGTGATATCGGAGACATTGATGCCGTAACGGGCAGCCGCTGCACGATCGGCTTCGATGACCATCTGAGGCAGGGGCGGTTCCTGGAAGATGGACGCTTCCGCAGTGCCACGGATGTTTCGCAGGAGGTCAACAATCTCGCCGGCGATCCGGCGATCCTCGGCAAAGTCATCTCCGAACAGGCGGATGACGAGCGCGCTGTGCGCGCCGCCGACCAGGTCGAATACCATATCGCTGATCGGCTGGTTGATGCCGACATCGAAGCCGGGGAGTTGATGCAGGCGCGCGTTGAGCTTCCGCACGAAGTCCGCCTTGGTCTCGCCCTTGGGCCAGGTCTCGTACGGAGTCAATCCGATGGGCGCCTCAATATGAGATGGTGTCCAGGCATCGACCGCCTCATCTTCGCGCCCGAGCTGGGTCATGATGTAGCGGACCTCGGGGAATTCCCGCACCGCGCGCCGCAGCTCGCTCGCCATTTCGCTTGCGGCATCGAGCGACAGCCCACTCGGCAATTGTACTTGAAGCCAGAGACTGCCTTCATCCAAATCCGGCAAGTAATCGCGGCCGACATTCGTCCCCAAAACCGCGACACCGACAAAGGCCAATGCCGCTGCAATGTACGAGAGCGCAGGCCGGTTGAGCAGGCGCCCGAGCGCGGCCCGATAGGCGTGGCCCAGCCGTTCGAGCGGTATGTTGCGGAATAGCTGGCGGGGTTTGCGGAACGCCAGATACGCCAGTCCCGGGACCAACGCCAGCGTACAAAGAAGCGCGCCAAACAGAGCGAAAGCCACGGTAAACGCCATGGGCGTAAACAATGCCGCTTCGCCCCGTTGCAGCGTGAACAGCGGGAAATAGGCGGTGATGATAATCAAGGTGGCAAAGAAAATAGGCCGCGCTACTTGGCTGGTTGCGGACCTCACGTCCTCTTCCGTCAGTGTCTCGGTCGGCTTTGACTCTCGCCGCCGCAAAATGTTCTCCGTCACCACAATCGCCCCGTCGACGATTACGCCAAAGTCCAGGGCGCCGAGCGATAGCATGCTGGCTGACATGTGGGCGGCGTTCATCAGGACAAAAATCGAGACTACCGCCAGCGGGATCGTTACCGCGACCACCAGCGCGCTGCGCGGACTGCCGAGGAAAAGCCATAGGACGACGATGACAAGCCCGATTCCCTCCAGTACTGTATGACCGATCTTACTGACAGTCGCGGCGACGAGGTCACCCCGGTCGAGAACCGGGACGATATGAACGTCCTCGGAATCGAGTTGCTTCTGAAGCTCTGCGACCTTGGCGTGGATGCCGTCGATCACCTGCGACACATTCGAGTACTTGAGCCCCATGACGATGCCCTCGATCGTCGCCGGGTTCTCGTTGAGGCCCAGTATCCCTTCGGGTTCCTGGTGCGTGTAGCTCAACTTGCCAAGGTCGCGAACCAATATCGGCATGCTGTTTCGCTGCGTCACGACGATATTGCCGAGGTCGTCGAGCGTGCGCACGAGCCCAACGCCGCGGACGATCAAGCTCTGATCGCCGCGCGGCACCCGCCCGCCGCCGGCATTGGCGCTGTTGTTGTTGATCGCATTTATGACGTCGTTGATGCCCAATCCGTATCGCAGCAGTTCGGTCGGATCGAGATCGAGCCTGAATTGCCGCGTGAAGCCTCCGAAATTGTCCACCTCTGCGACACCCGGCACCTGGCGGAGCGCCGGCTGGATAACCCAGCGCTGATATTCGGACAGGTCCATCAGGTTCTTCGTGTCCGACTCGATCGTGTACCGATAGATTTCCAGCTCGGGCGCGGTGACTGAGTCGAGGCCGGGCGATGCGCCTGCAGGCAGCGTAACGTCACCAATACGTTCTCTAACCCTTTGCCGCTCCCAGTAGTCCTCGGCGCCGTCGCGAAACAAGAGGTTGATTTGCGACAATGCGAACGTGCTGATCGAGCGCATGTTGGTCAGCCCGGGCGTGCCGTTGAGCGCTCGCTCGAGCGGAATCGTGATCTGCTGCTCGACTTCTTCAGCGGCAAGTCCGGGCACTTGCACGGTCACTTGAGCCGAGACCGGGCTCAGAAGCGGATAGGCGTCGATCGCGAGCTGGGTCCAGGCATAAATGCCAAAAACGGCGGCGAAAATGGCCAGCAAGCGAACGACAAGACGTTTTCTGAAACAAAGCGCTACGAACTGGTTAATCATTGAGCCGCACCGCACCCTTCACGACTATGCGCTGGCCCGGCTGCAGCCCGGATTTGATCGCGACGGTCGCCCCCTCCTGATAGGCAATATCGATGTCGCGGCGTTCGAACGCCCATTCGGCGACTTCGACGAAAATGCTCGTTCTATCATTGGTCATGACGAGCGCCGAGGTCGGCACCATGAGTCGCGACTCCGAAGGCGCAACAAAGGCGGCATTCGCAAACATGTTGGCCTTCATCATCTTGTCCGGATTATCGAATGCGACGCGTACCTTGTTGCGCCTGGTATCGGGGTCGATCACGTCGCTGACGAACAGGACCTTGCCTTTGAAAACCTTGTCCGGATAAGCCGGGAAGGTGACATCGACGGGCTGTCCGTCGAAGACGAACGAGATGTCCTTCTCCGGAACGTTCGCCGTGACCCAGATCGTGTCGAGGTTCGCAACGGTCATCATCGGCGCCGTCGGGTCGTTGACATAGGCGCCCGCAGCGACCTGCATGTCGATGATGCTGCCTTCGATAGGCGACTTGACGGATAGGACTCGCGTCGGCTCGCCCGTTTCGGCGGGGACCCCGATGGCGCGGAGGCGATTGAGCGATCGCTCCAATTCGGACTGGGCCTGGGCATAGTCGCTTTGTGCCTGCTCGCGATCCTTTACGGCGACTGCCCGGGTTTTCTCCAGCATCATCAGCCTATCCAGCGCCTCTTTGGTGAGGGTCAGCTGAGCGCGCGCCTTGTCGCGGTCGGAATAGGCCTGGGCCAGATCGCCGGAATCTATAACCAAAAGCTCCTGATCCTTCGCGACACGCTCGCCCAATCTCACCCTGAGGTCGGTGATGCGTCCGGCGACGGCCGGCAGGACCTTGACGGTCCTGGTCGGGTCGGCTTCCACCATTGCCGGCAGAACAAGGGTGTGAGCGACCTTCTTCATCTCGGGCTCGGCGATGGCAAGCCGGTCACGCAACGGCGAACCCGGAGGCACGACGATACGATCCCCGATGCGCGTGAACGCCGGTTGCGGTGGGGCCGGCGCTGCGGCTGGCTCCTGAACGGGCGCGATAATGAACCAGTCGCCCATCACCCCAAGGCCGATACCTACTAAGACCAGCACGAGTCCTCGGCCGATCCTTGATAATGGGGTCCGCCGCGGCGTTTCCTGTTCGACCGATTCACTCATGCTTTCAGGAGTGGGTCTGCTCGTGGTCGGGAGCATTTGTTCTGAACTTGGAGAATGCATGGGTTGAACTTGAGCCACAAGATACAATCGTGCCGCAGCTTTAATTTATTTCCGGTAAGCGAGAAATAGCCTACCGGGATATACCATCCACCTTAAAAGGCCGATTTCAGCTCACCTGACGGGTGAAAACGCCTTAGCCTGAAACTTAAAATTATCAGTGTCCTGCCACGATTGGGCTGCCGTCCTTAAAGCTTGCTTTCTTAGTGCTCCAGGCACCGCCCGCGGCGCCGCTGCGCAGCGGCTCGATGGTTAACCGTACCTCGTCTCCAGCTCGCAGCGTTCGGCTCGACCATCCGTCCCACGTCAGGCTGTTGGCACTGTTTCCTTCGAGCCTCCACACCACCGGAGCGGCGCTGCCGTTCTTGACCTCCAGAAAAATGAACGTGTGCGGGCTGCTGAACCTGTATTCCTGGACGGTGCCGACCAGTTCGATCGGGTGCTGCTGATCGAACATCGCGATGGAATGATGCGCAGCACCCGAGGACCCCATCGCGGCAAATGCTGCCGCTGCCAGGAATGTGCCGATCAACCAATGCATCGCGCGTCCCTCGAATGTTTAGACGTGTTCCAGCATACCACTCGATGGCAACGCCGGGAAGGTGAGTGCATTATTGTTTCCGAGGGGTGGGCAACAAACTTTTACAACAACGCCGTCAAGTGCGAGATCAGCGGCAGGTCGGCGGGCGGCATGGGATACTCGCGGAGCCGGTTCGGCCGCACCCACGCGAGCCGCTGGCCCTCTTGTGCCCGCGCGATGCCCTCCCAACGCCGACAGATGTAGAGCGGCATGAGCAGATGAAAATCCGGATAGGAGTGGCTGGCGAAAGTCAGCGGAGCCAAACACTCCTCCTTGACGCTAATGCCCAGTTCCTCGTTGAGTTCGCGGATCAGAGTCAGTTCCGGTGTTTCCTGGGGCTCGACCTTGCCGCCGGGAAATTCCCATAGGCCCGCCATCGCTCGGCCCGGGGGACGCTCCGCGATCAGGACGCGGCCATCGGCATCAATCAGCGCGCAGGCCGCGACGATAACGAGGTTTAGGCTCAAATCCACCAGACCCCGAACAGGATAACCAGCATCGTCAACAATCAAGCGCCGGGTTGTGTCGCAATGCGCTCGGCCTCGATCAAATCCTCGGGCGTATTGACATTGAAGAACGGATCGATCGGCGCATGCGGCCATTCGGCAATCGCGATGCCGTGCCGCGCTGTCCACACCTCGATCTTGCGTAGGCCCTCCTCGGTCAAGGCGCGCCGCAAATCATCGCGCAGAGCGACCGGCCATAGCGCGATCACCGGGTGTCGCCAGGTGCCGGATTTTGCACAGGCAAGCGGCGCGCCGGCCGCGCGGCGGGCGCGGTGCAAAGCCTCGACGAGATCGTCCGGCAGGAACGGACAGTCGCCCGGCACGCTCAGCAGCCACTCGATACCCCGTCCCTTGTCGGCGAGATAATCGAGCCCGGCGAGCACGCCTGCTAGCGGCCCGAGAAAACCCGTCACACCGTCGGGCAGAACGGGCGCTCCGGTTTCGGCGAAGCGCGCGGGATCGCCGTTGGCGTTGATGGCGATGCCGTCGCACTGCGCCGAGAGACACGCGAGCACGCGATCGAGGATCGTCGCCTCGCCGATCCGAATGAAAGCCTTGTCGCCGCCGCCCATGCGGCGAGCGAGACCACCGGCAAGCACCAGGCCGAGGGTGGGCGGAATTTCGCGTTCAGTCCTCATGCACGGCCGCTTTGCGCCGGTATTTGGCGCTCTCCTCCTCGACATAGGCGAGGTCCTGATCGAATACGATCCGCTGCTCGCCGGAGAGCGCCAGGAAACGCTTGCCGCGCGCGCGCCCGATGAGCGTCAGATTGGCCTTGCGTGCAAGATCGACTCCCCAGGCGGTGAAGCCGGAGCGCGACACCAGAATCGGGATGCCCATCCGCACCGTCTTGATGATCATTTCGGAGGTGAGGCGCCCGGTAGTGTAGAAGATCTTATCATGCGCAGACATCCCATGCTTGAACATCCAGCCGGCGATCTTGTCGACCGCATTGTGGCGGCCAACGTCCTCCATGTAGACGAGCGGGCGGTCCTCCTGCGCGAGCACGCAGCCGTGAATGGCGCCAGCCTCAAGATAGAGCGACGGCGTCGTGTTGATCTTGTGCGTGAGCGCATAAAGCCAGGAGGTGCGCAGCTCCGCCTGCGGAAGCGTAACGCCATCGAGCGCCTCCATCAGGTCGCCGAAGACCGTACCCTGCGCGCAGCCTGAGGTCTGGACCTTTTTCTTGAGTTTCTTCTCGTAATTCGTCTTGCGTTTGGTGCGCACGACGACGACCGCAAGCTCTTCGTCATAATCGACGCCGGTGACCGTGTCGTCCGGTTTGAGCATGTGCTGGTTAAGCAGGTAGCCGAGGGCGAGGTATTCCGGATAATCGTTGATGGTCATTGCGGTGACGATCTCCTGCGAATTGAGGAAGATGGTCAGCGCACGCTCGACGGTGACGCGGGTCTCGACCTGCTCGCCGGTCTGATCGATGCCTTCGACGCGCTCAGTCAGGCGCGGATCGAGCGGATCCGGCCGGATGACGAATTCTTTTACGCGCTTGTCCATGGCAGCACGATTGATATGGAGGTTTCTTCGCACACTGGAAAGGCCACCGCGTAGGGTGGGCAAAGGCGCGCGTTCTTCACGCGCGCCGTGCCCACGCGGATTTGCGCAGGTGGGCACGGCACTCTTTCTGTGCGTGGCGCAGTTCGTGGTTGTGGACGGCGCCCATAGCGCGTCGAAGACGCGCGTTGACGCGCTTTAGGCCCACCTTACAGGCCAAATCGCGAAATCGAGAATCAGCCCTGCCAGGCGAAAGCGACCTTGTCGAGCACCTTGGTGCCGAACCGCTCTGAAGAACGGGCGACTGCACGACCGCCGAGATTGCGGTAGAACTCGACCGCCATCTTGTTATCCGAGAGCGCCCAGACGACGAGGCTGTTGAGCCCGCTCTGGGCAAGATCGCGGCGCGCCGCCAGGAACAGCTTTCGGCCAAAGCCGAGGCCCTGGAATTCCGGGCGCAGATAGAGTTCGTAGATCTCGCCATCGTAGTACAGGCTGCGGGCGCGATTACGGCCGTAATTGGCGTAACCCGCGACGTGGTCGCCGAACACCAGAATGGCGATGCGGCTGCCTTTACGGATGGCGCTTTCCCACCAGTGGGGACCGCGCCGGTTGATGAGCTTGTCGAGTTCGGGCCCTGGGATCACGCCCTGGTAAGCGGCGCGCCAGGATTCGTCATGCGTTGCCGCGATCTCTGCGGCATCGGATGCCTTGGCGCGCCGGACCTCGATGAGGATCGTGCTCATGACGCAATACAAGCAAGCGCCGGGGCGGCCTTCAAGTGCGTTGTTTAACCTAGCGTTAACGATGCCGATTTTTTTGCGCTTGGACAAGCCCGAACCAGCCGTGTCGAGCTAAAAAATCCAGATGTCATCGGCCTCTGGAAGGATGTTGCAGCAACGACACAATCGCTGAGGATTTTTTGTCGCGATCCGCAACACGCAGTCGCGGCGTACATGCCTGGAGTGTCCGGGGAGAGGCGCGGACCGATGCGATGCTGCATCGGCGAATCAAGTCAGGCCGTCTGCGGCTCTTTGCGGCGCTCTTCCTTCCGGCGCTCGTTCGGGTCCAAGAGCTTCTTGCGCAGCCGGATCGATTTCGGGGTGACCTCGACCAGTTCGTCGTCGTCGATATAGGCAAGCGCCCGTTCCAGGGTCATCTGCATCGGTGGAGTGAGGCGCACCGCCTCGTCCTTGGCGTGGGTGCGGACGTTGGTAAGCTTCTTGCCTTTGAGCACGTTGACTTCAAGATCGTTGCCCCTGGTGTGCTCGCCGACAATCATGCCGCGATAGACCTTGCGGCCGGGCTCGATCATCATCGGCCCGCGAGCCTCGAGATTCCACAACGCAAACGCCACCGCCTCGCCGGCCTCGCTGGCAATAAGGACTCCGTTGCGCCTCGCCTGTACTTCGCCCTTATAAGGCGCATAGCCGTGAAAGAGGCGGTTGAGCACGGCCGTCCCGCGTGTATCGGTCAGGAGTTCGCCCTGATAGCCGATAAGCCCGCGGGTCGGCGCATGGAACGCCAGTCGCAGCCGTCCGCCGCCGGACGGGCGCATCTCGACCATCTCGGCTTTGCGCTCGGACATCTTCTGGACGACGATGCCCGAGAACTGCTCGTCTAGGTCGATCAGCACTTCCTCGATCGGTTCGCGCAGTTCGCCGGTTTTGGGATCGCGCTCAAACAGCACCTTCGGCCGCGAGACCGACAGCTCGTAACCCTCGCGGCGCATGGTCTCGATGAGTATGCCGAGCTGCAGCTCGCCGCGGCCGGCAACCTCGATGGACTCGCGTTCGCCCGACTCGGTGACCCGCAGCGCCACATTGCCTTCGGCCTCGCGGAACAGCCGGTCGCGGATCATCCGGCCGGTAACCTTGTCGCCTTCGGTGCCGGCAAGCGGGGAATCGTTGACGCGAAACGTCATTGCCAGCGTCGGCGGATCGATGGGCTGGGCCGGGAGCGGCGTCTCCACTTCCGGCGCGCAGATCGTGTGCGCCACATTCGCCTGCGGCAGACCGGCGATGGTGACGATGTCGCCGGCCAAGGCTTCCTCGATCGGCTGGCGCTCCAATCCGCGAAACGCGAGGATTTTCGAGATGCGCCCCGCCTCGACGAGCCGGCCGTCACGGTCGAGCACCTTGGCGGGCCAATTGGGCTTGATGGTGCCCGACGTAATGCGCCCGGTGACAAGGCGGCCGAGATAGGGATTGGCCTCCAGGATGGTGCCGAGGAGGCGAAACGGACCATGCTCGATCACAGGCGGCGATACGCGCGAGGTGATGAGATCGAATAGCGGCGCCATGCCGCGATCCTTGGGCCCGTGCGGGACGGGCGCCATCCAACCTTCCTTCGCCGAACCGTAGAGAACCGGGAAATCGAGCTGCTCTTCGGTGGCATCGAGGGCCGCAAACAGATCGAACACTTCGTTGGCAACCTGCGTCGGACGGGCATCGGCGCGGTCGACCTTGTTGATCACGACGATCGGTCGAAGCCCGACCTTGAGCGCCTTGGTCACGACGAACTTCGTCTGCGGCAACGGCCCTTCGGCCGCATCGACCAGCACCAGCGCGCCGTCCACCATGTTAAGGATGCGCTCGACCTCGCCGCCGAAATCGGCATGGCCGGGAGTATCGACGATGTTGATCCGGGTGCCCTTCCACACAATCGAGGTGCACTTGGCGAGAATTGTGATGCCCCGCTCGCGTTCGAGATCGTTGGAGTCGAGCGCCCGCTCCGCCAGGCGCTGGTTATTGCGAACCGCTCCCGACTGCTGCAGCAGCCGGTCAACCAGCGTGGTCTTGCCATGGTCGACATGGGCGATGATCGCCACATTGCGAAGCATCATGCGGGGGGCGTCCGAAAATCAACAGCGGGCCTCGATGGGCCCGCACTTATCGGGCAATATAGGAGGAGCCTGAGGTCCGGCAAGGGGCACAAGGGGGCGTATCTCATGCGCAGCTCAGTAAGCGTCAAGAATGTGCGACGGGTTCTGTGCGTGTTTCCGGCCTATGCGCCGTCGTTCGGCACCTTCTCCCATGCCTACAAACTGATGCCCGGCGTGCGCGCCTTCATGCCGCCGCAGGGATTATTGCTGATTGCCGCCTTTATGCCCGCTGGCTGGCCCGTCAGGTTCATCGACGAGAACGTCAGCCGGGCGAGCGCCTCCGACTTCGAATGGGCGGACGTGGTGCTGGTCAGCGGCATGCACATCCAGGCGCCGCAGATCCGGGATATCCATGCCCGGGCCAAGGCGGCCGGCAAGGTCGTGGCGCTGGGCGGACCCTCGGTTTCAGCATCGCCGGGATTTTATCCGGAAATCGAATACCTGCATGTCGGCGAACTTGGCGACGCCACCGATCGGATGATCGAAGCGATCGACCGCAGCGTCGCGCCTCCCGCGGCTCAGGTTCGGTTCGAGACGCGCGAGCGCGTACCGCTCTGCGATTTCCCAATGCCGGCTTACCACCTCGTGCGGCTGCGCCGATACTTGATGCTCACGGTGCAATTCTCCAGCGGCTGCCCCTATCGCTGCGAGTTCTGCGACATTCCCGGACTTTACGGCCGGCAGCCGCGGCTCAAGACCCCGCAGCAGATCACGGCGGAACTCGACACCATGCGCCGGCAGCCGGACTGTCCGTCGGCTGTCTATTTCGTCGACGACAATTTCATCGGCAATCGCAAGGCGGCGCGCGAAATGCTGCCGCATCTCATCGCCTGGCAGCAGCAGCATGACTACCCGGTTCAGTTCGCGTGCGAAGCAACGCTCAACATCGCCAAGCAGACTGAAATCCTGGCGCTGATGCGCGAGGCGCGGTTTGTCGGCATTTTCGTCGGCATCGAGACGCCGGAAATCCAGGCGCTCAAATCCATGCGCAAGGAGCACAATGCCGCGGTGCCCATGCTCGAATCGATCGAGACTCTCAACCGCTACGGACTGGAGGTGACGTCGGGCATTATTCTTGGGCTTGACACCGATACGGCGGATACCGAACAGCGCCTCAAGGATTTCATCGAGCTGTCGCGGATACCGATGCTGACGGTGAACCTGTTGCAGGCGCTGCCGAAGACTCCGCTATGGGATCGGCTCGAGCGCGACGGCCGGCTCATCGAGAATTCGACGCTCGAGAGCAATGTCCGATTCCTGCGGCCCTATGACGAGGTGATCGGTACATGGCGCCGCGCAATCGCCTATGCCTACGATCCGCAACGCCTGTTTGAGCGCTTCGCGCATCAGGTCGATGCTACTTACGGCAACCGGCGCGCGGTGCCGGCGCGCGGTCAGATCAGCTACGCGAATCTCAAATTTGCGCTCCTGTTCGCTCTCAGACTCTTCTATTACGTCGGACTGAAAGCGGATTATCGGCGGCATTTCTGGCGCGTGACCCGCAAGGCCTTTCGCCGCGGCCATTTCGACGCCGTGCTCGGCATCGGCTTTATCGGTCACCATCTGATCGAATTCTCGCGCGAAGCGCTGCGCGGCGAACAGAATGCTTCGTTCTATTCGGCGCTGCGCAAGCAGCAGAGCGGATCGACGCTTCGGGAGCTGGCCAAATCGGCATAGCGCACGCCGAGCGGAGGACGTAGGGTGGGGCAAAGGCGCTCGGCACTCGCCTTTAACATCGCCCATATCTCGCGCGCGCCTTTGCCCACGCGGTCTCATTTCGAGGGCTGACCGCGTGGGCAAAATCGCCATGACGAGTTATCAATTCGAGTCCCTCGCGAGGCGATTTTGCCCACCCTACGAAGTCTGCGGATGCGTCTCGAGAACGTAGGGTGGGCAAAGGCGCTCGGCACTGCCTTTACATCGCCCATATGTCGCGCGCGCCTTTGCCCACGCGGTCCCATTTCGAGGGCTGACCGCCTGGGCAAAATCGCCATGACAAGTTATCAATTCAAGTCACCTCGCCAGGCGATTTTGCCCACCCTACGCCGCCGGCCGGCCCCAGGGACCAACACTCGCGCCCTTCGGCATGGCTTCGTGCAGCATCAGCATCTCGCCCACGCTTTCCGGCGTTACCAACCCGACCAGACGGCCGGCCGCATCGACGACCGTAATCGCTCGCGCCGACTTCTCCTGCAAGATACGCAGTGCTTCGTCGAGACAGCGGCGATGACTGAGCGTGGGGACGGGACTTGTCATCACCTCGGAGACACGCGCGTCCGGGCCGAGTTGCTTAAGCGCCCGGATGATGTCGCCGCGGCCGAGGAGACCAACCGGCTTGCCGTCCGGATCGACGACGGGAAACTCGCTCTGGCTCGTGCGCAGCAGCGTCTGCACCGCCTTGTCCACGTGTTCCTGAGGGGTAAGGCTGGCAAATTGCGTCATCATCGCGGTGCTGACCGGCACGCCGCGCGACATCGCCCGCAGCGCTACGCCGTGCGCTTCCGAGGAGGCCGCGAGGTATACGAAGATCGCGATGAAGATCAGCAGTGGATTGTAAAAGAGCCCCGCAAACCCGAGTGCAAAGGCAAGTCCCTGGCCGACATAGGCCGCGATCTCCGTGGCGCGCACGAAACCCAGCCGGCTCGCCAGCAAGGCACGCAGCACGCGCCCGCCGTCCATCGGGAATGCCGGGATCATGTTGAAGAGGGCGAGAAACAGGTTCACGTCCGCGAGCCGGTCGATCAGCGACACTCGCGTGCTCTCCACCGCCGCAAGATCGCCGGCCTTGAGGCGCGCTCCGGCGAATGCCACCAGGAGTAGCGCGATTGCGACGTTCACCAGCGGTCCGGCAATGGCGACCAGGAATTCCTGATACGGCTCTTCCGGGATGCGTTCCAGGCGCGCCACGCCGCCGATCGGCAGCAGCGTCACGTCGGGAGTCGAGACCCCGAAGGCCCGGGCGGTAAAAATATGGCCAAATTCATGCGCCACCACGCAGGCGAACAGGAGCACCATGAAGGCGAGCCCGTACCAGGCCTCCTGCGGGCCGCCCGAAGCGTAGCTGGCGAAGAAAATCCAGCCGAGGAACAGCAGGAACGTGATGTGGAGGCGGATCTTGGTGCCGGCGATGCTGCCGATGTTCAGGGACCAGAGCATGGTGGCCTCGTGAAGTCGAGCGTGCGGATTCCTCGGGAACGTAATCGCTGGCGCGCTCCTTTACGAGTGGCGGGCAAATCGTCGCTTTGGCAGGAGTTGAACAAGATTCATTCCCGTCAGCCATACTGATAGAGGATCCATAAATGGCGCAAAAACTCACCGGGCAAAGTCGCACCGCGGCGCTTGCTAGGCTTGGCGGCTGGAGCGACGTCAAGGACCGCGACGCAATCAGCAAGCGTTTCCAATTCAAGGATTTCAGCGAGGCATTCGGGTTCATGACCAGAGCCGCTCTCGTTGCGGAAAGGCTCGACCATCATCCCGAATGGTTCAACGTCTACAACAAGGTCGAGGTGACACTCTCGACGCATGATGCGGGCGGGCTCACGGATCTCGACATCAGGCTTGCCGAGGCGATGGACAAGCTCGCCGCGCCGGCGCGCACCACCTGATGGCCGACGGTCCCGCGGCTTTCGAGCAGGCAGTCGCTTGCTTTCGCGAGGGGCGTTTGGATACAGCGGAGAAGCTTTCGTCCCGCCTGCTCAAACAGTGGCCCGGCAGCTTCGATGCTCTCCATCTCCTCGGCATCATCAAGCTGCAAACCGGCAAGCCGGGAGCCGCGGTCGGTTTCTTTCAATCGGCGCTCAAAGCCAATCCCGATTCCGCGCAGGCTCTGGGTAATCTGGCAATGGCGCTTTCGGCCTTGCACCGCGACGAGGAGGCGCTTTCGTTGCTGGACCGGGCGCGAGCGCTCGATTCAAACAGCTCCCACACACTCAACGGTCGCGGCAGCCTGCTTCTGCGGCTCAATCGCGCCGCGGAAGCGCTTGCCGATTTCGACCGCGCGCTCGCGATCGATCCGACCAATGCAGGAATTGCGCTCAACCGCGGCAACGCGCTGGCGCAGCTCAATCGTTTGGGTGAGGCGCTCGCCCAATACGATGCGGTGCTCGCATCGCAGCCGCAGTTTGCCGAGGCGCACTACAATCGCGGCAAGGCGCTGTTTGCTCTCGGGCGCGCCGCGGAAGCTCTGACGGCCTTTGACCGCGCGCTCGCGCGGCGCCCCGATTACGGGAAGGCGCTCTTTAGCCGTGCACTGGCGCTCCAGGCGCTTAATCGCCATCGCGAGGCGCTCGCGGGTTTTGAGCGCTTGCTTGCGATCGAGCCCGACAACGCCGATGCGCATCACAATGCTGCGCTCGTGCGCTTGACGCTCGGCGATTATCGGCGCGGGTTTCGGGAGTATGAATGGCGGTGGCGGCGGACCGGCATGCCAGGGCTGCGCAAGCTCGGCAAACCGCTCTGGCTCGGGGAATATCCTCTCGGACGCAAGACCATCCTGCTGCATGCCGAGCAGGGAATGGGCGACAGTATTCATTTCGTGCGCTATGCGCCGCTGCTGGCGAGCGCCGGCGCGCGCGTCGTACTCGAACTCCCCCGCGAACTCGTTTCCTTGTTTGCGCGCCTCGAAGGCGTCGCTGCCGTCGTGCCGCGGGGCGAATCGCTTCCTCCATTTGACGTCCACTGTCCGCTGGGCAGCCTGCCCTGTGCGCTGGGGACTGAACCGTCGAGCATCCCGTCTGCCGTTTCGTATCTCAAACCAAGCAAGGGAAAGCTTGCGCTCTGGCGTGAGCGGCTTGCAAATGTTTCCTCGCCATGCGTCGCGATCGCCTGGGCCGGTAATGCAAGCCACCCCAATGACTGCAATCGATCGATTCGGCTGCCGCTGATCGAGCCGATCCTGTCGCTCGACCGGATCAACGTCGTGAGCGTCCAGCGCGAATTGCGAGAAGAGCACGCCAAGCTTCCTGCACGGGTCACGCATGTGGGCCAAGAGCTTGCCGATTTCGACGATACTGGCGCAGTCCTCGCGCTTGCCGACCTTGTGATTGCCGTCGATACTGCGGTTGCTCACCTCGCCGCAGCGCTCGGCCGGCCGACCTGGATTTTGCTTCCTTTCTGTCCGGACTGGCGCTGGATGATCGAGCGCGAGGACTCGCCCTGGTATCCGACGGTGCGTCTTTTTCGTCAGCCCGCGCCCGGAGATTGGGCGAGCGTCATCCGCAAGGTGAGCGAGGAATTGGGCGCTGTCGCAGCCCGCCTTGAGCGACGCTAAGCGCTTCGTGCTGCTCTAAGCGGCATGCGTGCCGGGCTTCTCCGCTGCCTTCACATTGCCGAAGACGATTGGTATTCAGCGGCTTAGAGGGGCTCTACAGTAGGCTGCGGAGAGATGCTGATGAAGCTGTTTTGGGCTGCCGCCCTATGCGCCGCACCTGTAGTGGCCGCCGCCTTGATCCTCGACACTGCGGAACGCGCGCTCGCGCAGGACGAGCCGAGGCTTCTAGGTCAATACGCCGACTGGGGCGCCTATACGGCCACCCCGGGCGGCAAGAAGATCTGTTTCGTGTTGGCGAAGCCGAAATCGTCAAAGACCGAGCCGGCCGGCCGCAAGCGCGATCAGCCGTACCTGTTCATCTCTACCCGTCCGGCCGAGAACATCCGCAACGAGGTGTCGGTGACCATCGGCTATGCGTTCAAGCCCAACTCGGATGCGACGGCCGAGATCGGAACGGCCAAGTTCGACATGTACACACAGAACGACGGCGCCTGGATCAAGAACGTGGCCGAGGAAGCCCGCATGGTCGACGCGATGCGCAAGGGAAGCGATCTGGTGATAAAGGGCACCTCCGGCCGCGGCGCCGTCTCGACCGACCAGTTCTCGCTCAAGGGCTTGAGGGAAGCTCTCAACCGCGCCGATCAGGAATGCAAGTAGCGGGAGGAAATCTATGAAACCAGGATGGCTGTTATTGGCGGGTCTGGCAACGGCGGCGTGGTCGACGAGCGGCTACGCCCAAACCATGGACTTCGGCAAGATCGAGATCGTCACCGAGCAGCTCGCCCCCAACCTCCATATGCTGACCGGTTCGAGCGGCATCGATCCGGGCCACGAAGACGCCGCGGGCGGCCGGGTCGGCGTGCTTGCCGGACCGGATGGCATTCTGATGGTCGACTCTCAGTACGCCCAGCTCACCGACAAGGTCCTGGCCGCGGTGCGGCGCATCAGCAGCGGCCCGATCCGCTATCTCGTCAACACCCATATCCACCGCGACCACACCGCCGGCAATGCGAGCTTCGCCAAAATGGGCGCCGTCATCTTTGCGCGCGAAGAGCTGCGCGAGGGAATGGTCCGGCTGTCGAAAGCGCCCAATGCCGCCGGCAACCCGGTTGCCAATCCCGTCGGCTTTCCGGTCGTGACCTACGGAATGGGGCCGCCGGTGAAAATCCATATGAACGACGAGATCGTCGATCTCATACCGATCCGGGCGGCCCACACCGGCGGCGACACCAACGTCAAATTTGAAAAGGCGAATGTAATCTTCATCGGCGATTTCTATCGCAATTACGGCTACCCGTTCATCGACATCAATAACGGCGGCTCGCTCAAAGGCATGCTCGATGGGCTTGATCTGACGATGAAGTCCGCCGATGCGAACACGACGCTCGTTCCCGGCCACGGCACGACCATCAAGCGCGACGACATCGTTCCGTATCGCGCCATGATTGTCGCGGTAGCCGAGAAGGTGCAGCAGTTGATCGGGCAGGGCAAAAGCCTCCAAGAGGTGCTCGCCGCCAAGGTCACGGCGCCCTATGACGCCAGGACTGCGGGCGGCACCGACGAAAGCGCCGTGCGTTTCGTCACCGAGGTCTATCAGGAGATCAAGGCCGGGAAGTAGCAAGGCGCTTTGCAGGGCCAGTGTGTCCCGCGCGCAGCGCAGTGCGGCCAAAGCCCTTGCAATTGAGCATTGAATCTGACCCGCGCTGCGCTGCAGACGCGGGACCGCCACAAACTCGCCTCGACCCGCCTTGCCGTCCCCGCCCGCTTGCGCAAGCGGCGCGAGGACGGCCGGCGGCACTGAGGAAGGCGGCATTCCTTCCTCAAGGAGCTCTTTCATGAGCCAGCAGTGAAATTGCGGCCGGCGTGGCTTGCGCAGGCCGCAATTGGAAGGACCTTGCCGGCATCAACTTAGCTGCCGAGGTTTTCATTAAAACCGATGTCTTGGATCTTCATATTGCTCGGCTCATTCCGCCGCACCGAGCCGAAGCTCAGATAGGCGTTGGCCGGGACTTGCCGCACGGTCGCGGTCTGGTGACGAACGGCGTGCTTGGGAGCAGCGAGCGCGGCGGAAGCCGTAGCGAGGACGAGCGCAACCGAAAGCGCGATCTTCGAATTGGTCAACATGGTGGTGTCTCCTTTGTGCCGAGATCAAGGGCCTTCCTTGATCGTTTACGAGTACAAACATTGCAGAAGACACTCGCGCTTTCTATCCAACAGAGGTCTCGTTTGGCTCGACAGAGGTCTTGGATTGCGATCATCCAATCACGAGCGCCCCTCATACGAAGGTACTGGGAGGTCCCGGGATCCGGAGCGGCGCCGTGCGCCGCTCCGGGGTCAAAATTTGACGAATGCCGCTCGGCTCCCTAGTTTCCGGCCCACCGCAAGAACAGGATATCGTCCGCGTAGCGCGGGCTCCCCGGAGTGGACCGATGAAAGTGCGCAACTCGTTGAAATCGCTGCGCGGGCGCCACCGCAACAACCGCTTGGTGCGCCGCAAGGGCCGCCTTTACGTCATCAACAAGACGCAGAAGCGCTTCAAGGCACGCCAGGGATAGCGCATAACCGAGTGTGCTGCGCGGCACGCGGCACATCGGCTCACGGTCCTGTGACGAAAAATTTCGCGTTTTGACCAAAAAAGCGGCCTTGCGGAGCCCCTCTGGCGCGTTAGACTTGGATCATGAGACGGCGATTCCAGGCTCTTCTGCTATCCGCGGCGCTTGCCGCGGCATCGTTTGCGGTTGCGCCGGTGGCGGCGCAAGTAACCCCACCTGAGCCGCCGACCGGCGAAGCTCCCAAGCCGATTTTGCCCCCGGAGAACCTTCCGCATCCGCAAAAGGGCGATCCGACGCAGAACCTCGACAAGCTGTTCGAGGCGCTCAAGGTGGCGCCCACGGATGACAGCGCAAAATACGTGGAGAACCGGATCTGGGCGCTATGGCTCGCGGCAGGCGGCGACACAGCAGGCCTGCTGATGAGCCGCGTCAAGACCGCAATGGACGCCAAGGACCTCGATCTGGCGATAAAGCTGCTCAACGCCATCATCGATATCCGGCCCGACTACGTCGAGGCGTGGAACCGGCGGGCCACCGTCTATTACATGAAAAAGGATTTTGGCGACGCGGTCGCCGATATCCGCGAAGTCTTGGCTCGGGAACCGCGCCATTTCGGCGCGCTCTCCGGACTCGGGATGATTTTGCAGGACGTCGGCGATGACAAGGGTGCTCTCGAAGCCTTCCGCCGCGCGCTCGCGGTTCATCCGCACCTCGAGCGCATTCCCGACCTGGTCAAGAAGCTGAGCGAATCGGTCGAAGGCCGCGACCTCTGATTTCTAGTAGCGTGGGCAAGATCGCGTGGCACGACACTGTCGCGCCGAAACCCATCGGCGGAAGAGGCCGTGTGGTCATGATTCGCGTCGGCATTGGCGGCTGGGTCTATGAGCCCTGGCGGGGCACATTCTATCCCGAGGGTCTCCCGCAAGCACGCGAGCTTGCTTATGCAAGCCAAAAAGTCAGCTCGATCGAGATCAACGGCACGTTTTACGGTACCCAGAAGCCCGAGAGCTTCCGCCGCTGGGCGGATGAGACGCCGGAGGATTTCGTCTTCTCCGTGAAGGGGCCGCGCTATGCGACTCACCGGCGCGCGCTCGCCGAGGCCGGCGAATCGGTCGAACGTTTCTTCGCCAGCGGCGTCCTCGAACTGAAGGCGAAGCTCGGTCCGGTAGTCTGGCAATTTCCTCCCACGAAAAAATTCGACGAGGAGGATTTCGCAGCGTTTGTGGCGCTGTTGCCGCAGCGTCTCGATGGCCGCAATATCCGGCACGCGGTCGAGGTTCGGCACCAAAGCTTTCTCACTCGGCCCTTCCTCGATCTCCTTCGCAAACAGTCGGTGGCGCCTGTGCTTGTCGACTCCGAGAAGCATCCAATGATTGCCGATGTGACGAGCGACTTCGTTTATCTGCGGCTTGAACGAACGTCAGAGAAGATCAAGACCGGCTACAACGCTGCTGACCTCGACACCTGGGCGAAGCGGGCAAAAACCTGGGCGGAGGGAGGCGCGCCGGACGATCTGCCGAGCATCGCACCGCCCGCCGCGAAAGCCCGCCAACGCGATGTGTTCATCTATATGATTTCAGGCGCAAAAGTGCGCGCGCCCGCGGCCGCCATGGCCCTCCTCGATCGGCTTCGGAGCGTGTAGGGTGGGCAAAGGCGCGCCGACAAACTAGAGGATGGCACACGGTGTCTTCCGCGCCTTTGCCCACGCGGTCACTAGCCGGAGGTGTGGACCGCGTGGGCAAAATCGCCCTCGTCGCTAGCGCGCGCGGCAAGTTCGTACGCGGCGATTTTGCCCACCCTACAGAAATTCGCGCCAGCACCCCATCTGTGCACCCAAATGACCGATCCCACCGTCGATATCCACGCCTCGTCCGGCCCTTCGACTCTCGTTCTCGAAAAGGCGCCGCTTGAGCGCTACGTCCCGCCCGCCAAGCCCTCGCTGGTCGGGCTTTCGCGCGCCGCGCTTGCCGAAGCGCTCGGCCAGATCGGCGTGCCGGCGCCGCAGCACAAGATGCGCGTGCAGCAGCTCTGGCACTGGATGTATATGCGCGGCGTGCAAGCCTTCTCCGAGATGACAAGTGTGTCGAAGGAGTTGCGCGCAACCTTCGATACGGCGTTCACGCTCGCTCGCCCCGAAATGGTGGCGGAACAGATCTCCGCCGACGGCACCCGCAAATGGCTGCTACAGCTCCCTGGCGAGGCCGGACGGCCGCATGAGGTCGAGTGCGTCTACATCCCGGAGACCGATCGCGGCACGCTATGCCTTTCGAGCCAGGTCGGCTGCACGCTCAATTGCTCCTTCTGCCACACCGGCACGCAGCGCCTGGTGCGCAATCTCACCGCCGGCGAAATTGTCGGGCAGGTGCTGGTCGCGCGCGACCGGCTCAACGACTGGCAGGCGGTCCGCGATGGCACGCGGCTGATCTCCAATATCGTACTCATGGGCATGGGCGAGCCGCTGTATAATTTCGAGGCGGTCCGCGACGCCGTCAACATCATCGCTGACGGCGAAGGCCTGAGTATTTCCAAGCGCCGGGTCACGCTTTCGACCTCTGGCGTTGTGCCGATGATTGTGCCCGCCGGCGAGGAGATCGGCGCCATGCTGGCTGTCTCGCTGCATGCTACGCGCGACGATCTGCGCAACGAGCTTGTCCCGCTCAATCGCAAATATCCAATTGCCGAGTTGCTGGAGACCTGCCGCCGTTATCCAGGCCTTTCGAACGCCCGCCGCATCACCTTCGAATATGTGATGCTCAGGGGGGTCAACGATTCTCCGGCCGACGCCAAGGCCCTGGTGCGCCTGCTGCAAGGCATCCCGGCCAAGATCAATCTGATCCCGTTCAATCCATGGCCCGGCACCCGCTATGAATGCTCCGATTGGGAGACGATCGAGAAATTTTCCGAGATCGTGTTCAACGCCGGCTATGCGTCGCCGGTGCGCACGCCGCGCGGCCGTGACATTCTTGCCGCCTGCGGCCAGCTCAAGAGCGCGAGCGAGAAGCTTTCGGCGCGCGAGCGCATGGCGCTGCGCGCCATGGCGATGACGGATTGATATCCCGCTGCAATTCAGAGCGTGGCGCAAAGGCGCGCTTACGTGGGTGAGTGGCCCGACTTTCGATTACTCGCGTGCTTCGCGGCCATGGAACACGCGTAACATGACGAGCCGCTCGCCATCGTAACGCCATGGCATGAACCCGGGCGTACCCCAGGTCCCAAGCCAACGCACAACCTCCTCATTAGGCACGGTTCCGGCCCCGGCTTCGACCTTTGCCCACCGCCTCTCAAGCTCAGCAATCTCGTCAGGATCAACCCTGGCCACCCCCGTTTCGGCTACGACTGCCGCCAGGAATTCCTCGATGCTGATACCAAGGTCAGCGGCGCACTGCTTCAGCCTGTCCGCCGTCGCTTTATCTACTTCGATAATATCAGTCTGACGAGCCATGACCAATAATGCCGCGCGAAGGCTGTCCTGTCGAGCCTTATGAATGCTCGGACTGGGAGACGATCGAGACATGCAGTTTGACGGCAAAGCTCATCGCAGCGGGAGGAGTTCCTCTTCGCGAGCGAGCATCGCCGCGTACCCAATTGCCGCTCTGACGTCTTCGAGAGCCAGCGGCGGATATTGGGTGACGATTTCCTCAGGCGTCATCCCTTCCGCAAGGTTGTCGAGGACGACGGCGACCATGATACGGGTCCCCTTAATGCAGGGCTTCCCGTGGCACACATTCGGATCCGCAATGATTCGCTCTGTCCATTCAGCCATGTCGATTATCCCAGCCGGCGGTCGTACTTGGGTAGATGCTTCGGCCAGCGGTGGCAGCGCGGGGGCCCGCTACGGCCAATCCGTGCACCGATTCAGCATGGCGGCGCGACGAGCGTCAAGGCGCTGATTTCTGGTCCTAAAGCGCAAAAAGAGGTCCCGCCGGGGTAACCGCGCCCTTGCTGAGCGCCCTTAGGCCCCCGGAAGTCTGCTTACTCCCCAGGAGCGGTGGATTTTCTGCGGTGCAGCGAAAATCCTCATGTGCCAATAGAGACCATTCATTGCGATTGTCGGATCGCTCGCCGCTGGATCAAAAATCGTTCGATGAAATTGGACATACCGCAACGTGAGTGGTGGCGGCGTAGGTTCGTGGCCGTCATAGATTTTGTAGAAGTTCGTCCTGGGTAATGCGAGCTTGTTTCAAAATCCCGCGCAGCGTACCAATGGCTAATTCACGGTGCAGGGGCACGACACAACCAACTTCGCCCTCTGGCGTCTGCTTCTTCAAAACCACATGACTGCCTCGTTGCCTGGCCTGTACAAATCCGAGCCTCTCAAGAGCGCGAATGGCTTCCACGCCAGAGATTCGGCGCAGGTTAGGCATCGGCAATGACCTCGAAAGTAGTCAGCAAATGGCGCGTGCTCTCAGGCAATGGAAATTCCTCGAGATATAGCTCCGTCGCTTCCTTCAAATTGGCAAGCGCCTCTTCGATAGTCGGTCCCTGGCTTACGGTTCCAACTTCAGGGCACTCGGCCACGTAGAGATCTTGTTCCTTGTGAAGCACTGCGGTCAGCATTCGCTTTGTCATTTAGCGGGACCTCCGCGCCCATAACCCGTTCAAACATGGGCTAGTGTTTCGTGAGCTGAAATATATGTAAATCCCGAGCATTCGTTGCAACGAAGCGTCGCGGAGCGGTAGGACGTACGTTTCATCGCATGCCCACCAGATCATTCGTACGGGCGGCTTTCCCGCATACGGCTGCTGCGTCGGATGTGTGACGGCACCATTTACCGTATACGCTCCAGCGCCTTTGCCACGCGAGCAAGGCTCAGAGTCCAGCACGCGCTTTGCTGATGCATACTCCCCTCGGCTCCCGCCCTTCGCTCCACCGACACCGCTGCGAGCGCCCCATAGACGGCTGCGCAAGGGGCTCTCTTCGCTTTGTTCACCGGCTTGATCGCTACTATGGCGTGGTCCGACTTCTCGGGTCCGTTCATCATCGGCTACGGCTCCTCGCCTTCCCAGGGCTGAATCACACACCCCATGCAATCGGTGTGTACGCTTCGCAGTTACCGTCGCGGGTGGACTTGCGCAACACTCGCTACCAAGCGGACGCTACTCCCTACTTGGCCGGACTTGCACCGGCTGGATCGCACAGCTTGCCTGTCGCACTCACTCGATCACCTCGTCAGCACGCAGCAACAAGAATGACTCGGGAATTGTGAGCCCTATTGCCTTCGCAGCTCGGATATTGACGATGAGCTCGAATTTAGTCGGCGCCTGTATTGGAAGATCGGCAGGCTTTACACCCTTGAAAATACGGTCAACGTAGAGAGCGGCATTACGGAAAGGTTCGGTCGGCTCGATCCCATACGAAACCAAACCACCGGCCTCGACGTAGGTCCGATAAAAATAGATGGCGGGCATCCGCAAACGTTCAGCCAAGCTCACGATCACCTGACGGTTCGAGTTGGTTACGGAATTTGCTAGAACGATTAGCCTGCAGTCCCCGCCCGCCGCAAACGTGTTGAGAATTGGCTCGATCTCGGAGGCGCGGCGAACGTAGAGCGGGGTCGCTTCCACTCTGAACGAGGAGACCGCGTCCGCGATCGCCTTTAAGATCAATTCTTGACTTTGCTGCGGATAGAGGAGGACGCCTACTCGCCGGAGCGACGGTGCGATCTCCTTGATAATCTCCAGCCATTTGGTGCCCATTGGTGCGTCAAAAGTCATGAAGCCGGTAATATTCCCGCCGGGCCGCGCTAAGCTTTGCCCTAGGCCTACGTCTATCGGATCGACGACACCCACGAACACGATTGGGATGGCACCAGCACCATGCTGGAGCGCGAGCGCAACCGCTCCGCTGCGCCCGACAATCGCGTCCGGTTTCAGGCTCGCGATCTCTTTCGCAATCCCAGGCAAATCAGCGACACGGTCCGCGACCCATCGAAAGGCGACATCAAGGTTGCGACCTTCCAACCAGCCCAGCTCCCTAAGCTTCAAAATGAAGGCCTGAGAGCCGCGCCGGGCTTCAAGGTCTTGCTCGGGCAAATTCATCACGATGGCAAGCCGTTTTCGGTCTTGCTTCTGCGCGCGAGCCGCGAGCGGCCACGCCGCCACGCCTCCAATAATCGTCATGAACTCGCGTCGCCTGATGCCCAGCATGGGTTGCCCTCCTACGCAGACCCGATCGCTCTGAAGGTGGGGCGGTATCAGCCCTCCTGTGCCCGACGACTAAGGATAGCACATCAGGACGCAAACCATCGGCGTGTTCTCGCAGCCCGAACGGAGCTTGCGCCATCGAGGCCGATGACGCGGGCACGCCCGTGCCGGCGCAAGCTCCATCCGGGCTAAAGGTCGAGTACGAGCCGCTCGGATTTGCAGCCGGCGCAGCAGATCATCACGCGCTGATTCTCGGCCTGCTCTTCCTCGGTCAGAATCGAATCGCGGTGCTCGGGCAACCCGGAAATCACCCGCTGCTCGCAGGCTCCGCAAATGCCAAGCTCGCACGAATAGTCGACATCGACGCCCTCATCGAGCAGGACTTCGAGAATCGACCGGCCCTCGGGGATGAAGAATTCGAGCCCCGAGCGCGCAAGCTCGACCGTGAAGCCGCCTTTCCTGGCCGGCTCCTCTTTGGGAGTGAAATACTCGACATGAATCCGAGAGCGCGGCCAGTTGGCGGTCGCGGTCTCGAACGCCTTAAGCATTGGAGCAGGTCCGCAGCAATAAAGATGCGCGTCGGCGGGCGCGGCGGCGACAATGCCGGCAATATCGAGAACCTCGCCGGCGTTCTCATCATCGAAATGAAAATGAACCTGCGGCATGCCTTCGAGCGATTCGAGGAACGCCGTATCGGGGCGCGAACGGCAGGCATAATAGAGTCTCCATGCCCGGCGCAGTTCTTCGAGCCGCTGCACCATGCACCAGATCGGCGTGATCCCGATCCCGCCGGCGAGGAATATGGTGTTCGCAGCCTCCATTTCGAGCGGAAAATTGTTGCGCGGCGCGCTGATTTTGACCGTTCGGCCGACGCGCAGCTCGTCATGAATATAACGCGATCCGCCGCGACTTGAGGGATCCCGCTTGATGCCGAACGTGTACGTCGCGGGATCGGGCTTCGCGGCGATCAGCGAATAGTTCCGAACAAGCCCCTTCGGCAGGTGAAGATCGACATGCGCACCGGGCTCGTAGGGGGGCAGAGGCTTGCCGTCCGGCCGGCGGAACTCATAGATGTTCGTATCGCGAGCCGCATAGCGGATCGCGGTCAACCGCACCTCGATCAGATCGTCCGCTGCTTGCGCCGGGGCTGCCTCGCCGAGGCCTGCCGTGGGCATGTCCACGATGTCGTCCGCCGTCCGGATGAAAGTCCAATTG
>DATBHB010000149.1:0-62889 GCA_036557705.1 Xanthobacteraceae bacterium | reverse complement strand
ACGTCGTTATCGTAGCCGCGGCCGATGCGCGCTTCTTCGCCAGGGCAACAAAACCGCGCCGCGACTTCGCGCCGGCGCGCCAGGATCTCGACCCAGATCATTTGCTTGTTCGCACATTTTCGAGGAACCGCTGGCTCAGCGCGACAGCCTTGTCGTACTCGACTGCCCTGAGGCCGAGCCGCGATACCAGTGCCTCCTTGCCGTGGTCCTCGGTGACGGCGGTGAGAGCCACATCGTAGAGATCGTTGAACTCGCGATAGGCCTGCGCGCACCAGACAACCCGCAACGGCGGATGGCCCGCGGTGGCTGCGGCGGCGGCCATGAAGTCCTCATGGCAGCGCTCGGGCGTGTACCATTTCCGGAACGATGCGCCGATAACCACAACGCGCGACTGGCTCATCTGGGTGAGAAAGCTTGCAAACTGGAATTGATTGAGGTCGGCCGTGCTCACGTGGGAGTGAGTGACTTGGATCGCCCCGATGGTGAGGTCGCTGGCGACGAACAGTCCGGTATTGCCGCTGCAGGTCGTCGAGTTGACGCTTGCGCGCGGCTTCGGCCGCACGCCATCGTTGGTCCGCGCCCAGCATTCGAACCACGGCAATGCCGGCTCGGGCACTTCATAGGGGCCGAGCGCAGTCGAGCGAAATCCTTCGTCGCTCAGCGATGCGTAAAGGCCGGCCTGCCAGCCTGTGAGCTGACGAGCGATGTCGGCGCGGAAATCCTGCGGCGCCGCCGCTTCTTGCGCTCGCACCTGATCGAGCAAGGCGACGGCAAAGCGCGCCGGCACGAGGAAGCTCACGAGATCCCCGCCCAGCCGCTTGGCGACATTGATCCCGACCACCAAGCCAGCCGCTGTGACGGTCGGCCCCCCGCTCATGCCCGGATTGAGCGCGCCGGTAAAGTGCATGCGCTCGCCGTAGCTGTGCTCCACCAGGCCGTTATAGGTGCCCTCGTTGATGGTGAAGCCGAGATCGAGCGGATTGCCCATGGAAAAAAGGCGCTCGCCTTTAGGCAAGGCGCCGGCCTTCGCCCTCTCGTCGAACGCGAAATAGGGCGCTCCATGCTTTTCGAGCCGCACGACCGCAAGATCGTTGGGAAGATCAATCGCGAGCAAAGTGAGGTTGCCGCGGCTCCCGTCGGCGCCGACGAATTCGAGCCGGTAAGTTTTCGGTTCGAGCGCAACCTGCGAGACGACGTGATAATTGGTGATTACGAGGCCGTCAGGGTCGGCCAGAAAACCCGACCCGATCGACGATTGCCGCCCGGTGCTGGCGACGATGGTGCGGATTTGCAGCAATCGCTCGGGGGAGGCGGAATAAATCGCCTCGGCCGCGGACGGATTTGTGGGCGGTACGCCGCCCGCTGCCGCCCAGGACGCCGCCAAAGCGATGGCGGCCGCCCCGACTGCCAGAGCCGTTCGCGCAAGCCGTTCGATAGCCATGGAAACGACCAAGAATGCCCCCCAACTGCCGCCCAAGGGGCCGTTGTGAGGAGCGATTATGGCGACTCTTCGTTCGAAGCGACGCTAAGGGGGGCGCGGGCGTCGAACGGGCTGCGGCTAAAGCTTTGGGCGTCTTCATCCCGTCCTGAGGAGGCGCGCGCTTCTTCAGCGGGCGCCGCCTCGAACATGGCCGCAGGCGCAGCAACTTTGATGCGCGCGACGGTTAGCTGAGGAATCCGTTCTCATGAGCCCATGTACGCCAATCCACTTCTTCAGTATGGAGTTTTTGCAAGTCGCATTCGAGCGCATAATTTTCCATGAGCAACACCAGATTTTCGGCAGTCCATCGCGCACACGGGACACGCAAACCATCGAAGTCATGCTTGTATAAAGAACTGGTACTGCGCCTCTGGGCGACCATCGCCCACCTGCGGTCGATGCTGTCAGTGGGTCCAGATTTTGACGCGTTGCTCGAAAGACTTCACAACTCAGAGCTGACCATTCGAAACGACTGAGGGCATCGAGTAGCCGCGGATCATGCAAGCCATAACTCCTGATTAAAGAAATGTCCCTTCGCGCAGTTGGTCGATTATAGCGAGAACTTCATCTGCTCTGCCACCTTGAATGAGGGCTGCCGGAGTGTTACCCCCGAGAAGCTTTTGACGGGCATAAATCCAGAGACGCGCTTCGCGTGGTTCATAAATATCCGATAGCTGATCCACAATATATTCAAGCTCCATCAAGAGCTTTTGTGTATCAGGTTGCGGGAATGCTTTGCCCTGTTTCCACCGCGACACCGTTTCCGGTCGAATGTTAAGAACATTTGCTACGTCTACAGCGTGCATATGCCCTTTTTCCTTCAGGGCTTCCAGTTTTCGTGCGATCGCGTTCATGGCATCACTCAAAGTCTTAAAGTCAGTTCAGCCCAGTCAGCCCTCCCGCGCTACGCGAGTCAATGGAACTGTCGCAAACGTTTCCTGTGGCTTGTCGGAGGCGTGATTACCGAGGGCAATACGCAGGTTGTCTAACCACTTTCGATGCTCTTGGGTCTTTCTCGTCATCTTTGGAGAAACCCATTTCATGTTCGCGACTGACAACGCTTTGTCTGTTGCGGAACGAATATGTTGATCTAAGAACCGCTGGATACGTATCTCATTTGGAATCTGGCCTAAGTGCGCCACTTCTTCTGCTCTCTGACAGATGAAGTGACGACCTGGGTTTTGGAGCATATCGATGACCCCTCGTGGACAGCATTTTGGGTTAGCGCACCCGAAAAGTGCTCGGGTTCTTGGAGATCCCTCGATGAGCACTGTGGCCTGCGTCACGTCTAACAACATACCAATTGCAGGTATGTACACACGCTTCGCTGGGCTAAATCCTTTACCCGTTGTTTTTGGCCTTAGCCATGCGTAAGAATTGAATTGCTCACCGTTAGTGATCCCGTGGGCTAGGCCACCAACAGATCCGAACGCCAGGATCGACAGTCCAATCAGTCCACCGACACAATCTCCGATTATCGGGAGGCCAAGAGAATGAAAGTCCCTCAATGCTTCCAGGTAAGTAGTAGTAGTAGCAGTCGGAGAGAAATTTGAACCAAACCGGTCAATTTTCAACCAGAGTGCTGAGATCGGCAGGTCCTTAAGGGCATAAATGATCGCCTCTCGTTGTTCTTTGTCGCGGGCTACCTTCGCGGAAATTGCGAGCGAGTAAAATATCGGAATTTGGAGACCAGCTTTTTTGTCAAGGTGATTTCTAAGAAACCGAACGCTGGCTAAATCGGTAGATAACCAAGGATCATTTGCAGATAGGATGAAATGGCTCGGAGCAAGTACAGCGGTAAAGCCGTTATCGGCTGCGAAGTCGCCAAGGGCGCCTATCGTCCGACGCAGCTGAAGGGGCCCTTGGAAATCAGAAATTGTATGAGGACGACCGGCGCCCCACGGAAGAGAACCAAGAGCATCGTTGTATCCACCTATAGTAGCTGAAGGTTGCGTCCGGGGGTCAAGAATGGCGTCCAGTCGCCGGCTAATGACTTCGTCCCTAAGCTCCTTTGGTCGGTTCAGGTGAGTTGGGTCGAATATCGCGCCAAAGAACCGAGTTTCTCCAGCCTCTAAGGAGGCTAGCACGTCCGTATGCTCATTCCAGCCTGGGCGGAAATACAAGCCTAGAGGCCCAGGAGCCACTCGGATGGAGCGAACCATAGGGAGTCTGATGACGTTTGAGCTCATGACTGATGTCTTGACATAAGTGTTGACGCATTAATTGACATTTGCATTGATATATGTCAAGAGAGCGGGCCGTCATAGAAGTTGCAGCCACACAGGAATTTGGCTGGGGTAAGCGAAGCTGCGGATCTCCCGGTTCCAGGTGGTCCTGTCAAAGCAAGCGTTACGGGCGGCAATGTGCCGTCCGTATTCAAGGTGAGAAATCGTGTGACAATCGTTCGGTTGGAGGTAGCCTTCCGGAGACATTATCTAATCGCGAGTCACCGTGAAGTCACACCCTGACCCGCGCCGCGGCCTCATCCGCAATGCCCCCGGATAAACTCGCCGGCCCGCGCAAGGGCCTGTCGGCCGGCGTCGAGCTTGGCATTCCAGAGCGGCCACGCATGGATCATGTGTGGCCAAATCTCCAGCGTCACGCGGACATCGGCGTTGCCCGCCACCGCCGCAAAGCGAATGGCGTCGTCGAGCAGCGTCTCGGCCGAACCGACCTGGATCAGCGTTGGCGGAAAGCCTCGCAGGTCGGCAAACAGCGGCGAGATGCGTGGATCCTTCCTGTCTATTCCAGCAGGAAGGTAGGCTTGCGCCAGCTCGCCGAGATACGTCTTGTGGATGAGCGGGTCGACTGCGTCTTTGGTAATAAGCGTCGAGCCCGACATCGTCAGGTCGGTCCAGGGCGACACCAGCCATGCGCAGGCAGGAAGCTCCTCCCCGGTCCCCCGCAGCCGATTGATCAAGGCGACGGTAAGCCCGCCGCCGGCGCTGTCCCCGCCAATGGCGATACGCGAAGCCGCGAAGCCCTCTCGTTTGAGGAATTGCCAGGCTGTCAGAGCATCGTCGAAGGCCGCAGGGAACGGTTGCTCGGGTGCCAGGCGATAGCCGACGGCAAGTGTCCGCATCCGGGCTGGCCGCCCCGCTTCCGTCACCATCCGACGATGACTGACGATAGAGCCGGAGCAATATCCCCCGCCATGGAAGAACATCAGCACGCGATCATCGCTGCTGCCGGGAACGGTGGACCACTCGCCCGCCACGCCATCGAGATTGACGCAAGCAAGCTTCACGTCACCGGCGATGGGCCAATACGAACCAACTTCGTCGAGGCGCTGGCGGCGCTCCGCCCACCCGACTGGCCGCGGCTTGGAGGTCAACAAAGTGCGGATCGCCTCGATTTCACTTTCGGCCATGCAAAGCGCCCTTTCAGGAGGAGGTGAGTCGGCGACGGCGATTATCGGCGAGGATGGCGCGGGCAGCGTTATGGCCGGGCGCGCCGGTCACTCCTCCGCCGGGGTGAGCGCCCGATCCGCAGTGATAGAGGCCGGCAATCGGGCCGCGATAATCCGCATAGCCCAGCATCGGCCGCGCCCAGAACAGCTGGTCGAGCGACAGGGCGCCGTGAAAAATATCGCCGCCGAGAAGCCCGAACGTGCGCTCCAGATCGAGCGGCGTGAGCGCCGCGCGGGCGATCACGCTCGCCCGGAAGCTTGGCGCATACCGCTCCACCGTGTCGATCATCAGTTCCGCGACTTCGTCGCGATGCGCATCCCAGGAGCGGCCGTCCGGCAATTGCGGCGCGACGTGCTGGCAGAACAGGCTCGCCACATGGGCGCCGCGCGGGGCCAGAGTCTCGTCGAGAGTCGAGGGGATGACCATTTCGACGATCGGTTCCCGGCTCCAGCCGAAGAGACGCGCATCGCAATAGGCGTGGTCCATGTAGGCAAGGCTTGGGGCGATGATGATGCCGGCGGTGTGATGATCCGCGCCTTCGCTTCCCGGCAGCGCCGCAAAGCTCGGCAGCCGCGAGAGGGCGAGGTTCATGCGGAAGGTGCCTGAGCCGCAGCGCCAGTTTTGCATCCGGCGCAGGAATTCCGCATCGAGCGCGCCGTCTGGAATCAATGATGTGTACAGCAGTTTGGGATTGATATTGGCTGCGACCGCACCGCTCTTGATTTGGCGGCCATCCACAAGCGCAACGCCCGATACCCGTCCCCGTTCGATCAGCACCTCCGCAACGGCTGCATTGGTCTCGATTTCCACGCCGTGGCCCGCGGCCGCCTTTGCCATGGCTTGCGTGATCGCCCCCATGCCGCCGATGGCGTGGCCCCACGCGCGGCGTTTGCCGTTGACCTCGCCGAAGGCATGGTGGAGGAGCACGTAGGCTGTGCCGGGCGTGTAGGGACTCGCGTAATTGCCGACTACCGCGTCGAAGCCGAACAGCGCCTTGATGAGATCGCCATCGAACCAGCCGTCGAGATAATCGCCGGCCGATTTGGTGAACAGGTCGAAGACCGTGCGCTGTTCCTCGATCGCGAGCCGGCGCAGCCGGTTGCCCAGCGCACCGGCTTTGACCAGCTCGGCGAAGGTTTTGAGCTTGAAGCCGGAGGTGAGATTGGGCGGCGCCCGCAGCACGAGATCGCGCAGCACGTCGGCCGCGATATCGAGCGCCCGGTTGAAGGCGGTGTAGCGCTGGGCATCGCCGCGGCTGAACTTCGCGATCTGGCGCTCGGTCTCCCCTTCGGCCGCGATCAGATAGCTGCCGTCGGGGCTCGGAAGGAAGTTCTGCGCACGCCGCTCGACAATGCGCAGGCCGTACTCGTGCAGGCGCAGATCGTTGATGATCTTCGGATTGAGCAGGCTCACCGTATAGGCGGCAACCGAATTGCGGAAGCCCTGATGAAATTCCTCAGTCACCGCGGCGCCGCCGACCACGGCTCGCCGTTCGAGCACTTTCACCTTGAGCCCGGCCATGCCGAGGTAGGCGGCGCAGGTGAGCCCGTTGTGCCCGCCCCCGATGATGACGACGTCGTAGGACATTAGGCATCATAATGCTGGGCTCGGCTGGACACACCCAATTGTTTGCGGCACGTATCGAGAAGTAGCAATTGGATTTGCCCAGCCCCGCGGCACACGGAACGAGGATGCTAATGGCGAAGAATGACCAGAAGATCGGCTGGATCGGCGTTGGCCGCATGGGGCTTCCGATGGCCGAGCGGCTGCTCAAGGCGGGTCATGATGTGGCGATCTGGAACCGCACCCGCGCCAAGGCCGAGCCGCTCGTGGCGAAGGGGGGCAGGGTGGTCGACCGTCTTGCGGATCTTGCGGATGTGGACATCCTGTTCTCGATCGTCTCCACCGGCACGGACCTCGACGAGGTGCTGTTCGGCAAGCAAGGCCTCCTGGCCGGAAGCAACGGCAGAGTGCCGAAAATCATTGTCGACTGCTCGACCATTGCGGTCGAGGAATCCGCCGAAATTCGCAAGCGCCTCAAGGAACGCGGCGCCGATTTCGTCGCTGCGCCCGTTTCCGGCAACGCCAAGGTAATCAAGGCCGGGCGGCTTTCAGCGGTGATTTCCGGAGCCGAGGCCGCCTGCAAGGCCGTGATACCGCTACTTGAGGCGATCGCGCCGCAAGGCGTTTCCTATGTGGGAGAGGGGGAGTTGGCGCGAGTGTGCAAGATCGCGCACAATGTGATGCTCGGCGTTGTCATCGAGAACCTGATCGAGATCACGCTCCTTGCCAACAAGATGGGCGTGCCGCGACACGCCTTTCTGGCCTTCATGAACAACAGCGTCATGGGTTCGATGTTCACGCGCTATAAGTCGCCTGCGCTCGTCAATCTCGATTGGACGACCACGTTCACGCCGGAACTGTTGCGCAAAGATTTGGATCTCGGGCTTTCGCTCGGCCGCGAATGGGACGTGCCGATGCCGGTCACTGCGGCGGCGCGCGAAGTGTTGCAAACTCATTTCGGCGCCGCAACGCTCAAGGCGAATCCCGACGCCTATCTGCAGCAGGACTTCGCTGCGCTCATGGAAACCATGGCGCTCGCCTCGGGCATGAAGCTCGCGAGCGAAAACAAGAACGTGCCGACCGGCCTCGAATGATCAATGCACGCTGGCGCAGCGGCGCGCATAGGAATGAAGCCTCCGGCCATGCAACCCATAGCTCGTTCCCTGGTCGATGCAGTGCGTCATGCGGTCGGCGAAGGTATTGAGCCGAGGCGGCACGTAAACGCCGGGCGGCGGGCTCTGGCCCAAAGGGCCGTTGATGATGGGCGCCTGCGGCGGCGGCGGCAGCGGCGCCGGGATGCGGCCTTGAAGCTCGGGCGGAAATGGAACCACCTGCGCAAACGTCGGGATGGCGAGGACCGCCAGAACGGCGGCAATAACAGCGCGTGACATCCGCTTCATGATCGCCGTCTCCCATAATCCGTGCTGATCTGTAGATAAGCACGATTGGCAGGAAACGCAGGGTGACGCGATCGTAGCAAAGTACAAGCCGGATACGCGCCCCTCCGTAGGGTGGGCTAACGCGCGCCAAAAGACTCCACGAAAGCCCAGGTCTCGCGCGCGTTTGCCCACGCGGTCATATCTCTGATGAGCCGACCGGGTGGGCAAAATCGCCAGCTGCTTTTGCGCCAAGACGACATTGAGCCTCAGCGATTTTGCCCACCCTACAAAGCTGTTTTATTCCTCCGGTGCTTCGACGATCGGATCGTAGCGCGTGGCATCGAGCCCGAGCAGGTTCCAGGACTGCTGCATGTGAGGCGGCAAAGGCGCGGTGACGTCGATCACGCCGCCGCGCGGATGCGGCACCACGATGCGACGCGCGAGCAGATGCAGCTTGTTCTGAATGCCGCCCGGCAGCTCCCAATTCTGTTTCGAAAAATATTTCGGATCGCCCACGATGGGGTGCCCGATATGGGCCATGTGGGCGCGCAATTGATGCGTTCGGCCGGTTACCGGCTTGAGCGAGACCCAGGCGAGCGCCTGCGCTGCCGTCTCGATGACGGCGTAATAGGTGACAGCATGGCTTGCGCCTTCTTCGCCGTGGCGAGCGACCCGCATGACTCTCTCGTCTTCGCGCTCCTCCTTGGCGAGGAAGGTCGAGATGCGGCCTTGGCGCGGCTTGGGGACGCCCGCAACCAGCGCCCAATAAGTCTTGCGTGCCGCGCGCGAGCGAAAGGTTTTTGCCAAAGCCGCCGCAGCAAAGCGCGTCTTGGCGACAAGCAGGCAGCCGGCGGTGTCCTTGTCGAGCCGGTGCACAAGCCGCGGCCGCTGGCCGTCTCGGCCGTCCTCGCGCAACGCTTCCAGCATGCCGTCGATGTGCCGCGTGGTCCCCGACCCGCCCTGGACCGCAAGCCCCATCGGCTTGTTGAGTACCATTACATCGGCATCCTCGAAGAGCGTGATCGAGTGCAGGAATGCGCGCGTCTTCTCATCGGCCTCGTTGGTAGCGGAACGAGCTTTTGCCTGATCGAGCCGCAGCGGCGGGATGCGGACCGCCTGGGCTGCCTCAAGGCGGTCGCTGGGCTTCGCTCGCCGGCCGTCCACGCGCAGCTCGCCTTTGCGGATGATGCGCTGGATGTGAGAAAAACTCAGGTTCGGAAACCGAGCCTCAAGGAAACGATCGACGCGCATTCCTGATTCATCGGCAGTGACACTGACCGTCTGGACGCCCGGCGGCGGCACAATTGGATGTGGTGTGTTTATTTTCTCCTGCAGTGAACGATGACTTTGCTGAGGAAATGCCGATTGTCCCTCGCCTCGCATCTCGCCCGCGCCGCTCCCGCGCAATTTGACGCCGCGGCGCAAATCCCATCGGCTATGGCGGTCGTGATCGCGCGGCCCGGCGATCTGCCGCCCGCCTCCGGGCTGACGCGGTCCGCCTTTGCTGCTGCGCTTCATGTTTTCTTGCGCTCGAAAAAGGCCTTGACTTCTTCATCAGTCGCGTTGTGCTCGTCGTCTAGGCGTCGATCGATCTCCGTTAGCTGCTCAGGTGTGAGTTCAACGTCATCGTCTCGCTCGAGAAAGTCGAACAGCAAAGCTGCGGCCGCTTCTTGGCGCTCGTGTGACAATTGATCCAGCCTGGCTATCGCTTCACTTAGCTGCTTGTTCATCAGTCTAACCCCACCTACAATCGTACTACATTCCGTGGCAAGAGGTAGGAGGCCAGTTCGCTCCAAGTGAGTGGTTCGGTATCAGGCCCGCCCTCATGGTGAGGAGGCGCACGCCGCCTGCGGCGTCTCGAACCACGAGGGCGGCCATCCGTGCCCACGTCATCCTTCGAGATGGCGCGCGTTGAAGAGAGCGCGCGCCTCCTAATACGAAACTGGCTGTCATCCCGGCCGAGCGTCTCTACAGCGGCGCTTGCGCCGCTGTAGACGCGAGAGCCGGGACCCATCTGGGAACAGCCCGTGCGGATAGATGGGTCCCGGCTCGCGCTCGCCCGGATTGAATCCGGGCTCGCTTGGCCGGGACGACAGCAGTTGGTTTCATTCGCAGCGGGTCGGCCCCAGCCGGTGGGGAACTCAGGATGAGGTGGACGCAGAAAACCGACGCGCTTCAAACGCCTGCTTGGACATGGCGAGTAGCCGTATTCCCGAATTATAAAAGTCACCCATTCCGCTCCTTGCGCAGCTTTGCCCAGTATTCCAGGCGTTTCCTGATCTCGCGCTCGAAGCCGCGTTCGGGCGGATCGTAGAAGGTCGGCCGGCCAAGCGGCTCGGGAAAATAATTCTGTCCGGAGAAGGCGGCTGGCACATCGTGGTCGTATGCGTAGCCTGAGCCGTAGCCCTCCGACTTCATCAGCTTCGTCGGCGCGTTGAGGATGTGCTTGGGCGGCAGCAGCGAGCCCGCCTCCTTCGCCGTGCGCATCGCCGCCTTATAGGCGACATAGGCAGCGTTCGATTTCGGCGCGGTCGCCACATAGATCACTGCCTGCGCGATTGCCAGTTCTCCTTCGGGCGAGCCGAGGAAATCGTATGCATCCTTGGCAGCGTTGCAGATGACGAGCGCCTGCGGGTCGGCAAGGCCGATATCCTCAACCGCCATGCGCACCACGCGCCGCGCGATGTAGAGCGGGTCTTCGCCGGCATCGAGCATGCGGCAGAGATAATAGAGTGCTGCATCGGGGTCGGAGCCGCGGACCGATTTGTGCAAGGCGGAGATCAGGTTGTAGTGGCCGTCCTGCGATTTGTCGTAGATCGGCGCGCGCCGCTGCACGATTTCCGCCAGCTTGGCGGCATCGAACGTTTCGTTCGGGCGTGCCGCGCGCCAGACTTCCTCGGCGAGCGTGAGCGCGGCGCGGCCGTCCCCGTCCGACATGCGAATGAGGCAAGCGCGCGCGTCGTCATCGAGCGGCAGCCGCTTGCTCTCGATCGCCTCTGCCCGCAGCAGCAGGTTTTCCAGCGCCCGCGCGTCGAGCGGCTTGAACACGAGGACGCGGGCGCGCGAGAGCAACGGCGCGTTGAGCTCGAAGGAGGGATTTTCGGTCGTCGCGCCGACGAGCACGATCGTGCCGTCCTCCATCACGGGGAGAAAACTGTCCTGCTGCGCGCGATTGAAGCGATGGATTTCGTCGACGAAGAGGAGCGTGCCTTGGCCGATCTCACGGCGGGAGCGCGCGGCGTCGAACACTTTCTTGAGGTCGGCGACGCCGGAGAAAATCGCCGAAATCTGCTCGAAATGGAGTTCAGTCGCCTCGGCAAGGAGCCGCGCCACCGTGGTCTTGCCGGTGCCCGGCGGGCCCCAGAAGATCAGCGAGCCGAGGGTACGCGTCTCCAGCATCCGCGTAAGCGCGCCGTCGCGCCCGAGCAGATGATCCTGTCCCACCACTTCAGAAAGCTTTCCCGGCCGCAGCTTGTCGGCGAGCGGACGCGGCGCATCGCGATCAAGCCGTGCCGCGGCAAAGAGGCTCGGTGCCGAGCGGGACGGTTTGGCCATGCCGTGAAGGTGGGGCAGGGGACGATTGTGCGCAAGCCGGTGCTCCGGACAAGGCGGGCGCCGCCATCCTGGGGCGGCTCGCCTTCTTGCGCGTTATCCGGCCGGCTGTAATTGGACTAGCCAGAGCCCAATGTCATGGACGGCAGGTGTTCCATGGCCAATCTCGCCATAAGCACCGGATGCACTTTCCGCGCAGCGAGACCCCGGCCTTGGGAGGGCAACTCCGATCACGGGCCGGGGTCCGGTGCGCTGGCCCCATTCCCCCGCTCCGCCGTACCGCTGGACGATTGTGCGGCGGAGCCACAACGCCCCATCAACATGACACGCATCAATTCAGGCAGAAGAGTGGCTGCAACATTACAAATATCGACGTGAAGATTACAAATAGAACAAGCTATACAAAGCTAACAATTCACCGGACATAGATGCTGTTTCATAAGCGACGCAGTACTTGTTATTGCATTCGACTTGACGGTAAATGAACCGCTGTTCATTCTGCGCGCGCCGGCAGCGCCTTCATCCGCTGAGCACCACTGAGCGCTGCTGGCCGTCGCGGATCAAGGTGATGCGCCAGATGCGGCTTGCTTGCGCAGCCGCGCGCTCGAGATCGTGAGTCTTGACGATCTTCTGATTATTGACGGAAACGACGACATCGCCGCGCTGAAACCCGAGGCTCTCCGCCAGGGACCCGTTGGCGACATCGACGATCACCACTCCTTGCGACGACGGATCGATCTTGAGCTCATCGGCGAGCGCCGGCGAAAGGTTGGAGACCTTTGCGCCTGTGAATGGCGAGCGGGCGTGGATGACAAGCTCGTCGCGCGGGGTGTCGGGCGCGGTTTCGAGCGCGACGTTCACCGCCGTTTCGCGACCGGCGCGACGAAGCGAGAGCCGCGCGCTGCCGCCGAGCGGCTTTGTGGCGAAGCGATAGTCGAAGGCGTTGGGATTCTCGACCTCCTGGCCATCGATTGCTACGATGAGGTCGCCGGTCTTGATGCCGGCCCGGGCGGCCGCGCTCCCCGGAGTGATGCTGGCGACGAGTGCCCCGGCCGGGTGCCGCAGTCCCAGACTATCGGCGATTTCAGGCGTGACAGCCTGCAGATGCGCTCCGAGCCACGGCCGCTTGACGCTGGTTCCGCCGCTTCGCGCGGACGCCACGACCACCCGCACCATGTTGGCCGGAATGGCAAAGCCGATTCCCTGCGAGCCGCCCGAGCGCGAAAAGATTGCGGTGTTGATGCCGACGAGTTTACCGGAGATATCGACCAGCGCGCCGCCCGAATTGCCGGGGTTGATCGCGGCATCGGTCTGGATGAAGAACTGATAATCGCTGATTCCGACCTGGGTGCGTGCCAGCGCCGACACGATGCCATGGGTTACGGTCTGCCCGACGCCGAAGGGATTGCCGATCGCAAACACGAGATCGCCCACCTGCAAAGCGTCGGAATCGGCGAACTCGATGGCAGGCAATCGTTCGCGCCCATCCTTGATGCGCAGCACGGCAAGGTCCGAACGGGCGTCCTTGAGCACCATCTCGGCCTCGAACTCGCGATTATCCTGGAGCGAGACCTTCACCTGGTCGGCGCCTTCGATGACATGGTTGTTGGTCACGATCAGGCCTGCCGGATCAACGATTACCCCGGAGCCGAGCGAGCGCTGAACCTGTTCGGTTTGGCCGCCGCCGCCGAAAAACCGGCGGAAAATAGGATCGTCCAGGAACGGATTGCGATTGGCCACGACACGGGCGGCGTAGACGTTGACGACCGACGGGGCGACCCGGTGGACCACGGGCGCAAATGACAGCTGGATTTCCTGCGTGCTCGAAGGCGCGCGTCGCTCCTGGGCGGGCGCGCCCGCGAGCGACGCGGCAAGGAACACGATAACAAGGCCTGCGGTAAAGGGGTTGAGGCTCCGAGACATGGCGAATCTGGCTCCAGCTATCCGATCCAAGTCTGTCGCACAATGGCATGGCAAATCAACGGCATGGCCCGTCGCAGCGGGTATCTTTCCCTCCCGAGCGCGACAATAGATAGTAGGATGGACATGAGACGCAATGAGGCCCTGATGCCGCAACGAGCTTGGACCCGTAGGGTGGGCAAAGGCGCTTGGCACGAGCATCGAATTGTGCACGTCCTCTCGCGCCTTTGCCCACGCGGTCCGATGCTGCGATTGACCACCGCGTGGGCAAAATCGCGCCCAGCGTCTTCGGCTGCGGCGAGGCTTTTCGGGCGATTTTGCCCGCCCTGCGGAGCGGTTGCCCTCAGCACTCTGCTGCTTGTCGGCGCGGCGCGAGCGGACTCGCTCTTGGATGAAGGCGCGCGGGCTGCGTTGCTCAAGCGCCCGGACGGGCGGATCGCTCATGTCGAAAGCGAGTACAACGACATCTATGTTACCAAGCGTCGCGACGAACTGACAATGTCATTCCAGCTCAAGGGCTGGGACTACACCGAATCCGTCGCCAATCTCGCCGATCCCGATGACCTGCCGCTGCGCTATGTCCAGGTGATGACGATCGCGGCGATCTATCCCGAGACAACCAAGCGCATCCTCATGCTGGGGCTCGGCGGAGGAACATTATCCACGTATCTCGGCCGTTTCCTGCCGGAGGCACACATTGACGTGGTGGATATCGATCGCCGCGTGATCGAGACGGCAAAGACCTATTTCGGCCTGCGCGAGACCGAGCACGTGCATTATCTCGACAGCGATGGACGCGTATTCCTCAATCGCCACAAAGAACTCTACGATCTCATCCTGCTCGACGCCTACCGCGGCGGTTTTGTGCCGTTCCACCTTCTCACCCGCGAATTCTACGACCTGGTCAGGCAGCGGCTTACGCCGGGCGGGGCCGTCGCCTCGAATGTTCATGATGGAACCAAGCTCTATCACTCGACGGTAAAAACGCTGGAGCAGGTGTTTCCATCAGTCGATCTCTATCCCTCCCGGCAGGGCGAAGTGATCGCGATCGGGACGCTGTCGCCGCCTGACCCGCAGATGCTGGCAAGCCGCGCAGCGGCGCTCCAGGAGAAGCACCAGTTTCGTTTCCCGCTGCCGGATTTCCTGGAACGGCGCATGGCCAATCCGCGCTCGGAAGCGGCCGGCGGCGATCTGATCACGGACGATTTTGCGCCGGTCAATCTCTACGACACAATCGGCAAGGAGCGGCCGCGGCGGAAGTAGGCCCTGCCGCTCACAAGGATTCGTAGGGTGGGCAAAGGCGTGACGCGCTTCCGCGCGTGCGCCGTGCCCACGCGGACGGACGCGCGTGGGCACGGCGCTCTGTTCTACGTGTCGCGCGGCTCGTGCATGTGGACCGCGCCTTAGCCCACCCTACCCCGAAGTCAGACTAAGCGGCAGCGTCAAATATCAAATGCGCGGCTGAGTGCGAGCGGGTCAGACTTCGTCTGCAGGCCGAGAAACCTGGACGTCCCCTCGATGGTGGCGTGGCCAAGGAGCGCACGAACGGCCTGCAAATCCCCGGTGCCTTTGAGGATGTGGAGGGCCTTGGTACGCCGTAACGAGTCGAGACCGTAGCTCCCAGCGTCAAATCCGGCGTCGGCCACCCACAGCTTCACCAGCCGGCTCAATTGCCGCGGCGTCATCGGCCGTCGACTCTTGGTGCCGCGGCCCGGGAATAAATAGTCGCCGGGCCTCTTGCCCGAACTGGCGATCCATTTTTCGAGAGTCTTTGCGGTCAGCGTCGACAAGGCGCAACGGACCGGGGGACCTCCCCGTTTCTGTGAAACCTTGATTATCGAACGGATCGAGTGATTGCGATCCTGCACGTCCCGGACCATGAGCTCGAGCAGATCCTGTCCTTTGAGCATGGTGTCGATTGCGGTTGAGAAGAGCGCGAAATCTCGCAGCCCGGACTTGCCACGCTTCATCAGGACGCCTCGGATCCGCTTCACCTGATCCGGCGTGAGTGCATCCTTTTTTCCAACCTTGAGACCTTTATTCCAGGGCCGGGTGACCGCTCGTGTTTTCCGGCGGGCGTTGTTCTTCCGAGGCATGGACATTCATTCCTATGTCGGATTCAAGGCATAGCGACAAGTCTGCTCCGCCGCCAGTAGAAGGCGCACTGTCGGAGGGCCTGGGGGAGTGCCACAATGCCGCGGCTGCGGGTCGCTTCGTAGGGCGGGTTAGCACTACTACTGCGTCAGAGTCGTAGGGTGGGCAAAGGCGCACGCGCTGATCGCGTGCGCCGTGCCCACCGGAGGCGCACGCGTGGGCATGGCGCTCTTTTCTACGTGTGGCGCGATTCGTGCGCGTGGACCGCGCCTTTGCCCACCCTACGTAGACTACGCGAACTTCTCGGCGTCCTTGGCCTTGAATGTCAACCCGAGGCCCGGCCGGGTGAGGTCGGGAGTGATCAGGCCATTTCGCGGCTGCGGCGCGCCATCGAACAGCATGTGCTCGATCCGCACGTGATCGTGAAACCATTCGAGGTGCCGAAACCGCGGCGCAGCGCAGGCGGCGTGCAGGTGCAATGACGGCGCGCAATGGCCGGAGAGGTCAATGTAGTGCGCATTGCACAGCGCGGCGACCTGCAAAAAACCGGTGACGCCGCCGCAGCGGGTAATATCCGCCTGGAGGACGTCGACCGCCTGCGCGTCGAGCATGCGGCGAAAATAACCGATGTCGTAGCCGTATTCGCCGGCGGCGATTTCCATGACCGCCGGCGCCCGCCGGCGCATGACTTGCAGGCCGTGGAGGTCGTCCGAGGAGACCGGTTCCTCGAACCAGGCGACGTCCTGCCGAGCGAAAATGTCCGCGAGTTGCAGCGCCTGTTTGACGTTATAGGCTCCATTGCCGTCTACAAACAGCGTGCGATCGCCGATTGATTGTTTGGCGGTTTCGACACGGTGAGGGTCCGCTTCGGGATGACTGCCGACCTTCATCTTCACCCATCGGCATCCATCCTCCTCGACCCAGCCCGAAAGCTGGTCGCGCAATTCCTTGTCGCTGTAGGTGGTGAAACCGCCGCTGCCATAGATCGGGACTTCGTTGCGGAAACGGCCCAGCAGGACACACAGCGGCTCGCCGTGGAGCTTCGCCTTCAAATCCCAGAGCGCAGTGTCGACCGCCGAAATTGCGGTCGCGGTCAGCCCGGCGCGCCCCATATTGCGGACCGCCTGCTGCATCGCGCTCCACGCCGCCGGCGGGTCCATGACATCAGCGTGGTCGAGAGTCTCCGCAAGCTTGCGCTCGATCAGCGAAACGATACAGCCATCGGTATAAGTATAGCCCAGACCGGTCTGCCCACCGCCCCGCGCGTGCACGACGATCAGCGTCGTCGAGGTCCAGTGAAAAGTCCCGTCTGCTTCCGGCTTGTCGGTCGGAATCGTGTAGGCATGCGCATGAACTTCTTCAAGCGCAACTCGATCACCACGCGGAGCCATGATTATCTACTTCTCCACCTCGGCCCGAGCGCCTTTTCCGTAGGGTGGGCAAAGGCGCGGTCCACGCGCACGGGGCCCGCCACACGCAGAAAGGAGCGCCGTGCCCACCGGCCGCGTGGGCACGGCGCCCGCGCTGAGGCGCGTTGCGCCTTTGCCCACCCTACCCAGCTTCTGCGCAATCGCATCAACCGGGCAGCAGTTCCTTCGCCAGTTGCTTCAACGAACCGGTGATGACGCTTGCCTCCTCGGGATCCCCCTTGATCAATGTCGAAGCGAACGACTTTGCATGTTTAAGTGTAATGTGAGGCGGAAGCGGCGGGACATTCGGATCTGTCATGGCTTCCAGCACTACGGGGCGGTCGGCTGCGAATGCTTCGTCCCAGGCGGAAGCAATCCGGTTCGGGTTGTCGACGAAAATTCCTTTGAGCCCAAGCGTCTCGGCAAAGCGAGCGTAAGGCACATTGGGAATGCTTTGCGACGCCTCGAATTTGGGGTCGCCCGACTGCGCCCGCATCTCCCAGGTTACCTGGTTGAGATCGCGGTTGTTGAGCACGAGCACGATAAGCCGCGGGTCGGACCAGCGCTCCCAGTATTTATCGATCGTGATCAGCCCGTTTATACCGTTCATTTGCATGGCACCGTCGCCGACAAGCGCGATGACTGGGCGATCGGGATAGGCGAACTTGGCGGCAATCGCATAGGGAACACCCGGTCCCATGGTGGCAAGGCCGCCGGACAGCGAAGCCATCATGCCGCGCCGCAGCTTGAGATCGCGCGCGAACCAGTTGGCCGCCGAGCCCGAGTCGCTGGTGAGAATGCAACGGTCAGGCAGCCGCGGCGATAGCTCCCAGAATACCCGCTGCGGATTGATCGGATCGGCAGAACTCATCGCCTGCTTCTCCAGCACCTTCCACCAGGATGCGACGCTCTTCTCCACCTGCTCGCGCCAGGAGCGGTCTGATTTGCGCTTCAGAAGAGGTTTAAGTTCGCGCAGCGTGGCGGCGCTGTCGCCGACGAGATTGACCTCCATGGGATAGCGAATGCTCAGCATGCGCGGGTCAATATCAATCTGCACGCCGCGCGCCTGCCCTTCCTCGGGGAGCCATTCCGAATAGGGAAAGCCCGAACCGACCATGAAGAAGGTGTCACAGCCGGTCATCAAGTCGTAGCTTGGCCGCGTGCCGAGGAGGCCGATCGAGCCGGTAACGTAAGGAATATCGTCAGGAACGGCGGCCCTACCCAGCAGCGCCTTCGCGATCCCGGCACCGAGCAGATCGGCAACCTCGATCACCTCATCGGTGGCATGCAGCGTACCGGCGCCAACCAGCATCGCCACCTTTTTGCCGCTGTTGAGAACGTCAGCGGCGTGACGCAGATCGTCGGCCGATGGCAACACGTCCGGGCTGCTGTAGCCGGCGCCCGAGTGCACGGTGCCGTGTGCATGCGGAGGCTTTTCGATCGCGTCCATCTCCTGCAGATCCTTGGGAATGATCAGACAGGTCACCGTCCGTTCGGCCTTGGCGATGCGAACTGCACGATCGATCAGATGGCGGATCTGTGCCGGTGTAGTCGCCATCTGGACGAATTCGCCGGCGACGTCCTTGAACAGCGACATCAAATCCACTTCCTGCTGATAATGGCCGCCGAGCGCAGTGCGCGCCTGCTGACCGACGATCGCCAGGACCGGCTGATGATCGAGGCGCGCATCGTAAAGGCCGTTGAGCAGGTGAATCGCGCCCGGGCCAGAGGTTGCCAGGCAGACGCCGATCTCGCCCGTGAATTTGGCATGACCGCAAGCCATGAAGGCCGCCAGTTCCTCGTGCCGCGCCTGGATGAACTCAAACCGGTCCTTGGCGCGGTCGAGGGCGCCGAGCAGCCCATTGATGCCGTCGCCCGGGTAACCGAAGACTCGGCGAATTCCCCACTCGGACATTCGTTTCCAGAAATAATCGGCAACGGTCGTGCTCATGCTGCAAGCCTTGTCTTCGCGATCGGCGCGGTCGCTATGTTGTGAATGTGGCCTAAGACGGAAGATCAACCTATCGCGGCAAATTCCGTTCCATTTGCGATTTCGGACTGTCGTAAGCCGGGGTGCGGCAGGTCTTTACACGGGGCCCGCGTGGAACCGCCGGCAGCGCTTGTTGTTGATGGAATATATTTCGAAAGTCTGGAGACCGACTTTGCGCGGCCGGCCTGCGTTAGCTACGTGAGAGAGATTCAATCCCAAGCGAGGCGCCTGCTTTACGCCGACCGCGAAGCGCCTCCGGTGTCGAACGAGTTTATTGTCGGCGCCACAGCTGTTGCGTTGCTCGCCGGTGGTTTGCTTGGCGCCCTTGCGAGTCGGCAACCGGCAAGGCAGCGTCCCGATGCGGTGAAACGATGCGCCCAGGACATTGACGCGGGTGCCGCCCTGCTGGCGGCGAGCGTATTGGCAGACAGCGCGCTCGAACATTTCCGGGGGAATTACGAAAATCGCCTCATGTATGTCGCGCCTGCCACAGCAGCGGCGAGCATGGCAGCGGCGGCAAGCCGAGAGGCGCCGCGAGCGTTGGGGAGAGCGGTGTTCGCGGCAAGCACGGCGATCGGCATCACCGGACTGCTGTTTCACCTCTACAACATCACCAAACGCCCCGGCGGCCTCTCCTGGAACAATCTCTTTTATGCCGCGCCAGTCCTGGCGCCCGGTGCGCTCACGCTATCCGGCATATTGGGGCTTGCAGCAAGGCGCCTCGAAAGACTGGGCGGCCGGCTGCGTTTCCGCCGCCGCCTCGGCGAGTTCGGCTCAGCACTGAGTTACTTGATCTCCGGCGGGATCCTGGCCACGGTCGCCGAAGTCGGGCTGCTGCATTTCCGCGGCGCCTATCATGATCCTTTCATGTATGTCCCCGTTACCGTGCCGCCGCTTGCCGCAGCATCGCTCGCTGTTGCCGGAACAAATCCAACCGAACAGAACCTGCGCCGCTCGGACCTGTTGCTCAAGCTGACCGCCGCGCTGGGCCCGATCGGCACCGCATTTCACGCCTTCGGCGTGCAGCGGAACATGGGCGGCTGGCGCAATTGGACTCAGAACCTGTTCCAGGGGCCGCCGCTGCCCGCGCCGCCGAGCTTCACCGCCTTGGCGCTCGCCGGACTTGGAGCGCTCCGCTTGCTCCAACAGAAGGCACGCGCGCGATGACGGAGGAACGGTTCACAACGCCTTATCCCGGCTACGACGTTCTGGAGAAATGGCGCACCCCATCCTGGAACGACCAGACCCGCGCCGTTATCGCCAAGCGTCTGCACGAGGTCCCTCCGCGACGTTTCTTCACCGAACTGCAATGGGCGACATTGGAGGCGGTTTGTCATCGCGTCGTTCCTCAGCCGGAACGTTTACACCCCGTGCCGATTGCGCCCTGGATCGACGCCAAGCTGCACAAAGGGCAGGGCTCAGGCACGCGCTATGCGGGTTTGCCGCGCGACCGCGACTGCTGGCGCCGCGGCATGGATGCGATCGAAGCAGAGGCGCAGCATCGCTTTCGGCGTTCCTATCACGAACTCGATCAGGCCGAGCAAGACATCATTTTGCACGCAATGAAGGAGGACGAGGTCGGAGCGCCGAACTGGAAGGATCTGCCGGCCAAGAAATTCATGCGTCACGTGCTGCTGCGCGAAATCGTCGCCATTTACTATGCGCATCCGGCGGCCTGGAGCGAGATCGGCTTCGGCGGTCCGGCCTCGCCGCGCGGCTATGTGCGAATGGGCTTCAATCGTCGCGATCCCTGGGAGGCGCAGGAAGAGCAAACCGAGCTGGCGGTCCGAAAAGTGGTCGGCCGATGAGCGAACACGCACAGAAAATGCCGCGCGCCGTGGACGGGCGCGCGCCCGATGTCTTCAAACGGGGCGGCTGGGTGCCGATGCGCCAATACGGCGAGGAAGAACTCGTCGATTTCGTTATTGTCGGAACCGGCGCAGGCGGTGCAACGCTCGCGGCCAAGCTCGCTGAGGCGGGGTTTCGCGTCGTTACCTTGGATGCCGGCGCGTTCTGGCGACCGCTCGAGGATTTCGCCTCGGACGAGAAGGAGCAGGACAAGGTTTACTGGTTGGGCGACCGGATCAGCGGCGGCGAGCACCCGATCGAGTTTGGCTCGAACAATTCCGGTTGCTCGGTGGGCGGCTCGACCGTGCATTTCCAGATGGTGACGCTGCGCTGGCGGCCCGAATGGTTCGCCGCGCGCAGTAAGCTCGGCTACGGACGCGACTGGCCGATTCCCTGGCAGGAGATGTGGCGCTACTACGACGAAGTCGAGGACGTCCTGAAAATCTCCGGGCCCATCCGATACCCGTGGGGGCCGCCGCGGCGCCGCTATCCCTATCGCGAGCATGAGGTGAACGCGGCCGGACTGGTGCTCGCGAAGGGCGCCGAGGCGCTGGGCGTGGAATGGGCCGCTACTCCGCTCGCCACACTCTCGGCGCCGCGCGGGCGCGCCCCGCCGTGCGTCTATCGCGGATTTTGCAAGATCGGCTGCTCGACCAACGCCAAGCAGAGCGCGCTCAACACCTGGATCCCGCGCGCGCTCGCCGCGGGCGCCGAGATTCGCGACCTCGCCATGGCAGCTCGAATCGAGCTTGGTCAGGACGGCTTAGCGAAAGAGGTGGTGTATCATCGCAGCGGCCAAGGCTGGTGCCGGCAGCGCGCCCGCAACGTCGTGGTCGCCGGCTACGCGATTGAGACGCCGCGGCTCCTTCTCAACTCCGCCTGCTCCAAATATCCGCAGGGCCTCGCTAATTCGAGCGGTCTTGTCGGGAAGTGCCTGATGGCGCATTCCAATCATGCGGTCTGGGCGATCATGGAGGATGAGATCCGCTGGTACAAAGGGCCGCCGTCCATGGCGGTCTGCGAACATTGGAATTATGAGGACCGCGGCAAGGATTTCCACGGCGGTTACGCGTTCATGAGCCAAGGTCCGCTGCCGGCCGATCACGCCAAATCGACGGTGAGCAATACCGGAATGTTCGGAATGGAATTGCGTCAGAAGATGGCGCTCTACAACCACATGGCCGGGCTCAAGATCGTCGGCGAAGTCGAGCCTCGCGAGGAAAACCGCGTAGAACTCTCAGACGAATTGGATGAGTTCGGAATACCGCTGCCGCGGATCACGTTCTCATTCTCCGAAAACGACCAGCGCCTTTACAAACATTCATTGCGCTTCATGCGGCAAATGCTGGAGGCCGCGGGCGGCCGCGACCTTACCCAGACCGAAAGCACGGCGCATCTGATGGGCACGTGCCGGATGGGCGCTGACTCGAACGACAGTGTCACCGATGCGGACGGCCGGACCTGGGATATTCCCAATCTTTGGATTTGCGATGCGTCGCTCTTTCCGACTTCGGGCGGGGTCAATCCGTCGCTCACCGTCTACGCGCTTGCTGCCCGTATGGCAGACCGGATCGTAAGGATGGCTGGACACGGCGACCTTGCAAGCACTACTCCCGCTCGGGCCCACTCGCACTGAGAGGTGGCGCTTGCGGCACGTGACTCGCCACCCTCGCTGCGTGATTCACCTGATTGGAACAGGTTCTAAACAGTGGTAGTAATCCACGTCCGAGAATGCTGAATAAGACTCGCGCCGGCTCTCGCGTCGGCAGTTACATCAAGCATATTGTTGGCCGCCTCGGTCCAGGCCTCATTACCGGTGCTTCCGACGACGATCCCTCCGGAATTGGCACATACAGCCAAGCCGGAGCGCAAGTCGGATTCAACATTGGCTGGACCATGTTTTTCACTTACCCGTTGATGGCCGCTATCCAGGAGATCAGCGCCCGGATTGGTCGAACCACAGGGCATGGCATCGCCGGCAACCTGCGCCGTCACTACCCCAACTGGCTTCTCCAGTTGATCGTGGCGCTTCTGTTCTCCGCCAATGCGATCAATATCGGGGCAGACCTGAGCGCAATGGCAGACGCGGTTAAGCTTCTGATTGGTGGCCCCGGCCTGCTGTACCTGTTTGCCTTCGCGGCGATCTCGACCGGAGGCATGGTCTTTGTGAGTTACCGCCGTTATTCTCTGGTGCTAAAATGGCTGACTTTGTCGCTTCTTTCATATGTGGCGGTACTGTTCGTAGCGCACGTTCCCTGGGGCGAAGCCATATCGGGGCTGCTATTGCCGCGAATTAACTGGAGCAGGGAGTTTTTCACCACGCTGCTTGCCATTTTCGGAACCACGATTTCCCCGTATCTTTTCTTCTGGCAGGCATCGCAGGAAGTCGAGGATGTCCATGCCGACCACAATCGACAGCGGCTGCTGAAGGCACCCAAGCAAGCCGTCGATGCTTTCGCGCGCATTCGAGCCGACACGCTCGCCGGCATGGCATTCTCGAATATCACAGCACTGGCGATCATGTTTGCGACGGCTGCCACGCTGAACAAAGCCGGGATTTTCGACATCGAGAGTTCTGCACAGGCCGCTGAGGCATTGCGACCGGTGGCTGGAGAGTTTGCGTTCGTCGTGTTTGCGCTGGGGATCATTGGTACGGGTCTGCTGGCGATCCCGACATTGGCAGGGTCGGCAGCTTACGCAGTTGGCGAAGCAATGCGATGGCCGGTCGGATTGTGGCGGCAGCCCAGGAAAGCCGTCGCCTTCTATTCCACTGTGGCGGCTGCTACCATACTTGGAGCGGCAATCAGTTTGGGCCCGATCGATCCGATAAAGGCTCTTTACTGGACGGCAGTTATCAACGGCCTGATCGCCGTGCCGATCATGGCCGTCATGATGCTTATGACTGCTGACAGCAAGGTCATGGGAAAATTCGCAATCAAGGGCTGGCTGCGCTGGCTCGGCTGGGCTTCGACAGTTGCAATGGGCAGCTGCGCTGCCGGGATGGTAATTGCCTGGATCATCGAATAGGACCGGTGCCCCGGACGGCGAGCGCTTACGGGCCGCGCGCGGCAAGGTATAAAGGCTGCTCAACGGAAGCCAGCGACGCCGAGCGGTAAATGGATAAAGCGCAGCAAATAAACATGGCCGCTTGGTTTCGCGCGCGGCACCATGCCTCGCCGGTTCTTTTGCTGCCCAACGTCTGGGACGCCGTGAGTGCCCGCCTCTTCGTCGATGCGGGATTCGAGGCGCTGGCGACGACGAGCGGAGGGGTCGCCTGGGCGCTTGGATATCCAGACGGCGAACGCGCCCCCTGGTCCGAGGTCGTCGCGGCAACGGCGCGGATCGTGCGTTCCGCGCAGGTCCCGGTGAGCGCCGACATCGAGGCGGGATATGGAGCGGCACCTGCCGAAGTTGCCGCCCATGTTGCCGAAATCATCGACACCGGGGTCGTCGGGATCAATCTGGAGGACGGGCTGCATGGAGGTATTCGCAGCATCGCGGACGCCGCCGCGCGCTTAAGCGCCGCGCGGGAAGCAGCACGCAAAAAAGATGTACCGATCGTGATCAACGCGCGGTGCGATATATTCCACCTCCAGCATGGGGAGGAACCGCCGCGCTTTGACGCCACCGTCGAGCGCTGCAAGGCATATCTGGCGGCGGGTGCGGATTGCATTTACCCCTTTGGTTTGCGCGATGCGGCAATCATCGCGGATTTTGTCAAGGCGGTCGGTGCGCCGGTCAACGTCACCGGCCGGCCCGGCATGCCCGATGCGGCGGCGCTCGCGCGGATCGGCGTTGCGCGGATAACGATCGCCTCGGCGCCGGCGCTGGTCATGATGTCCGGCATCCAGAAGCTCGCTGCGGAGCTGCGCGCGAGCGGCTCCTTTGAGATGCTGAACGCGCCGCTGCGCCGCCCCGATGCACAGAAGTTGTTTCAAGCGAAAGGATGACTTTCATGCAGGCACGACTGGATCCGCGCAAGGCGGCGCCCGAGGCAATGAACGCGATCTCCAATCTCCATGCATATGTCCGCACCTGCGGGCTCGATCACAAGCTTCTCGAATTGGTCAAGCTGCGGGCATCGCAAATAAACGGCTGCGGCTGGTGCATGGACATGCATACGAAAGAATTGCGTGTTGCCGGAGAGGACGAGCAGAGGCTCCATCTTCTGAGCGCCTGGCGCGAATGCCCCTTCTACAGCGAGCGGGAGCGCGCGGCGCTCGCGTGGACGGAAGCCTTGACACTGCTGAACTCGGGCAGTGTGCCCGATAAGGTGTTTGAAGCGGCCCGCTCGCAATTCACCGAGGAGGAACTGGTCAAGCTCACGGTGGCGATCGTCGCCATCAACGGGGCCAATCGCATCAATCTCGCCTTTCGCGCGGTTCCCGGCAGCTATCAGCCGGCTGCGCGCAGGGCTGCCGAGTAACACCGCCCAAGACATGCTGCCGTGGCCCTGCCTTCGGCCGGACCGAGGCTGGTACGGGGCTTCCGGGCAGCACCGAACCTGCCCTGCGGTCATGCGTTTTCCATGGTTCCACTGGCTATTGCGTCGCCGGAGCCCACATGAGCTTGATCCTGATCTGGTGCGTTTCGTTTGCGCTTTATCTGCTCTTTGCGGGTGAAGTGAGCGCTCACGAACTGATCTGCGCCGCGGTGCTCGCCAGCCTGCTGACTGCATGGTCCCGCTTGATCCGCAGCTGTTCGCAGCGGTGCTTTGGCTTTACCTGGAATGCGGCCGCCAGCGTCACGCGCGCGATCGCAAGCTTGCTTCCTGCTACGGCCCGAACCGGCGGAGCACTGGTTGCGGCCATTTGTCGGCTGCAATCATTGGGCCGAGCCCATAGCGTCGGATTCCGACATGGCGCCGAGGAGGAGGCGGGCGAACGCACCCGCCGCGCCGTGGCCGTCCTCTGTGCCTCGCTCGCTCCAGATCGTTTCGTCGTGAGCCTCGAGCGCGGCAAGGAGGCGCTGATCCATCATATCGTCTCCGGCGCCCGCCGGCCGGACGAGCGGTGGCTGTCATGACGAATAGCTGGCTCGCAGCCTCGATCGCCCTCCTGCCGCCGCTCCTGCTCGCTGTGATCGCATCGGGTAGGGGACCGGTTCACCAGAGACTCGTCGGCATCGAGTTTGCGGCGGCGCTCGCGGTGCTTCTGCTCGTCGCGCTGAGTTTCGCATTCGACCAGGCCTCGTCGATCGACCTCGCTTTGACACTCGCGCTGCTCGGATTGCCGGGTACACTGCTGTTCGCTCTTTTCGAGGAGCGCTGGCTGTGAAAATTGCGATCGATGTTTTCCTTGCCCTCGCGGTCCTGGCGGCGTGGCTCAGCGCCGCCGCGTTCGTCGTATTGCATACTGCGTTCGAAAGACTGCACGTGGTGACCTTCCTTAATGTCGCGACCGGCACGATGCTGCTGGTCGCGGCCTTCTGTACCGATGGAATTAGCTCACGCTCCCTCAAATCGACGTTCCTCATCGTTGCGGTGCTGGCGATCGGAGCCTTGCTCACGCATGTGACCGGCCGGGCGCTGCATTTGCGCGAGGGCGAGCGGCGATGAGCATCTTGATTATCGCAACGCTGCTTCTTGCCGCCGCATCCGGCCTCCTGGTCGTGCTCTCGCGCGATCCGAAGCGGCAGGTCTTCGCGCTTGCGGCGAACGGTTTCGTGCTTGGCGTGCTGTTCTTCGTGCTCCAGGCGCCCGATGTGGCGCTTTCCGAAATTGCCGTTAATACCGTGGTGACGCCGCTCCTTTTCCTGGTGACGCTCGCCGCAATCGCAATGAACAAGGTTCGCCAATGAGCACGCGTTGGCGTCTTGCGCTCCTGGCACTCGGTTTCGCGGCCTTGATCGTCCCCGTGTGGCACGTCGTCCAAGCACTGCCGGGCTTCGGCACTCCAATTGAGCTTTACGGCCCTACCGTCAACGAATTGCTCCCATCCATGCGGCACGTCACCAACATGGTTGCGGCAGTGAATTTCGACGTCCGCGGAATCGATACTCTCGGGGAGGAGTCGATGCTGGTTTGCGCGGTGACCGGAGCCGTCGTGCTGTTGCGAGGCAGGCGCGGCGAGGACATGAGCGCCCGAGCGGGACGCGTTGCCGGGCGCGCGCAGGCTGAGCGCGCCGACGCGACCATCCTGCTCTGCCGGATCGGCGCAAGCTTGATCCTCCTGTTCGGCATCTACATGGTCCTGCATGGCACGGTGACCCCCGGCGGCGGCTTTCAGGGCGGGGTCATTGCCGCCTCGAGCCTGATGCTGCTCTACCTCGGCGAGGGTTACGCCAGTTGGCGGGCCCTTGTACGCACGCCGGTGCTGGAAATTCTGGAAGGAGGCGGCGCGTTCGTGTTTGTTGCCGCGGCTGCGGTGCCGCTGGCGATCGGCTACGCGGCGCTCGAAAACATTTTGCCGTTCGGACAGCCCAAGGATTTGTTTTCTGGCGGTCTCATGGTGATCGTAAACTTTGCCGTCGGACTGTCGGTCACCGGCAGCTTCGCTCTGGTGCTGCTCGAATTCATGGAAGAGACGCGCTCGCCTGCCGAAGATCCCGTGCCCGACGAGGAGGACTAATGACTGTCCTCCCCTGGTTGATTGTCGCCTGGCTGTTCGGGATCGGCCTCTACGGCATCGTTACGTCGCGGCATTACGTGCACATCATCGGCTGTCTGTCGGTGTGTCAATCCGCTACTTACGTCCTGTTGTTGTGCGTGGGCTATCGCTGGGGAGCGGGCCCGCCGATTTTCTATGACCATCCTCCGAGTACACCTGCTGTTGATCCGGTGCTCCAGGCTCTGGTGCTTACCGATATCGTGGTCGGCGCCGCGGTGACGGCTCTCCTTCTCGTCATCGCGCTGCAAGTCCAAAAGCGGCGCGGATCGCTCGATCCGCAGGTGCTTCGGCCGCTGCGGCCAAACCAGTGACCGTTTCAGCCGCGCTTCTGCCTGCTGCCGTGCTGCTTCCATTGGGCATGGCGACACTGCTGCTTGCGCTCGCCCATTGGCTGCCGCCCCGGTTGTCTAATCTGGTAGCGATCGCGACGGCGCTCGCGCTCGCTGCTATTTGCGCCATTCTGGCGCGCGCGGCTCTGGATGGGCCAATCCTCCATTGGTTTGGTGGCTGGACGCCGGGCTTCTCGACCAAACCCGGTATCGTGCTCGGAGTGAGTTTTGCGGCAGATCCGGCGAGTGCAACGGTGTCCGCGTTTGCGGCTTTGTTGTTTGCGGTGTCGTTCACGTTTGCCTGGGGCTATTTCGACGAGGTGCATTCGCACTTTCAGGTGCTGATGCTTTTGTTCCTGGCCGCAATCACGGGCTTCTGTCTCACCCACGACGTATTCAACCTGTTCGTGTGGTTCGAGTTGATGAGCGTCGCGGCCTTCGCACTCACCGCTTATCCGCTCGGCAAGAGCTCTCTCGAAGGCGCGTTCAACTTCACCATTACCAATGCGCTCGGAAGCTTCTTTATGCTTGCGGGCGTCGGGCTCCTCTATGCGCGTACCGGTACGCTCGACTTTGCCCAGATGGGGCGAACGGTAGCCGCGATCGGTTCCGATCCGGTGCTGACCGGCGGATTCTGCCTCATCGCCGCTGCACTCCTGACCAAGGCGGCGATCGTTCCGTTCCACATGTGGCTTTCGGATGCGCATGCGGTGGCGCCAAGCCCGGTTTCGGTTATTTTTTCCGGAATCATGGTGAGCGTGGCGCTTTTCGCCCTGGCGAAGCTCATCGCGCAGGTGTTCGTTCATGACCCGGACGTGCTGCGCCTCGCCCAATCCGGCCTGCCATGGATGGGCACGGCAACCGCGATCATCGGCGGCGCGATGGCGTGGGCGCAGCGTCATCTCAAACGGCTGCTCGCATTCTCAACGATAGCCCATCTCGGAATCATGCTGATCGGATTCGCCGCCGTTACGCCGTCAGGGACAGCCGGTTTTCTGCTCTACCTGCTCGGGCACGGTTTGGTGAAAGGGGCGCTGTTCATGATCGCGGGCATTCTGCTTGCACTGCGGGCTTCGGCAGACGAGATCGTGCTCTACAAAAAAGGCCGCGATCTGTGGCCGGCAGGAGTGGCAATGGCTGTCGGCGGGTTTCTGCTCGGCGGCTTCCCGTTCGGCCTTATGCACGATGCAACCGATCTCATCGGACGCGCAGCCCCGGTGACGGATTTTGCGATCACTGCGGCGACAGCGCTGACCGGCGGCGCCGTCGTTCGAGCGGCGCTCCGCATCTTCGCTGGCGTAAGCGGCGCGCCGGGAGTCGAACGGACGGAACCGACCGAGCGCGAGCGCGAGAAAGACGACCGCCCGCTCTGGCTCATGCTCGCGCCCTGCGGCGCATTGCTCGCAATCGCCCTGATACCCGGCCACATCCTAACGCCATTTATTCGCGAGGCCTCGGCTCGGCTGATCGAGGCGGGCGGCGAATCGATTGCGCAGGCGCCGGTTGGCCAGAACCCGCTTCTCTCTTATGCACCGATCGCTTTGACTGCAGCGCTTGTAATCCTGGTGCTCGCCCGGCGGCGGCCAACCACGACCTTTGCACGCCGCCTGTTTGCAATGGAGGCGTTTCCGTTCCGCGCGCTCTCGTTCCTGCATAGTGGCGTGGTCGGGGATTATGTCTCGTGGATGATTCTCGGTATCGCCGCGCTTGCGCTCGCGGTGGGTTAGTCTCAGACTTGATCGCTAAGACGACAAATTTATTCCCGCTCATTTCGTAACATTCATTTGAAAGAGACATCGGATGAAGCCCCTCGTCATCGGGAATTAAATCGGGCTTTCCGCAATCTTCTCCACGTGTCTGGCCGCCAATGGCCTTCCCGTTCCTCGCCAGTCCGCCCGAACGGTTTCCGAAATCGAGAACGCAAATCTCGGCAGCACAGGAGAACAAAACGATGCTCACCCAAGCGAAGATCGCTGTTTCTTTGGCACTCGCCATCGCCACGGCGTCGGCCGCGCTGGCCGCTCCTCCCAGGCATGCGCCGCGCCACCAGGCAGCGGCGATGGCTCACCCGGCTGGAGTACGACAAGTCCCTGCAACGGCCTTCCTGAGCTTCGGGTCCGCGTCCAGTTCGGCCCGCGTGGCAACGCCAACCTACATGAAGATCCAGGACATAGGCTTCAGAGAGAATCTCGGCGACTAAGCCACCGTCGATGAGGTTCGGGCCTCGCTTCGAAGGCCCGGCCTGCCCTCCGCAAAACGAAACCTGGTGCTCCCTCCCGCAGGTTTCGCCCCGAAGGCAGGCATTTGGGGGCCGGTGGTCCCACGCGCCACCGGCCCATTTTTTTGAAGGTTCGAACTGAACCCTCTTTTTCGTCATGCTCGCCGAGGCAGTCGCCGGCAACGTAACAGGCGGCAGTCATGTACCATTAAGGTCGGTACGTCAGGGCAGTGCGAGGAATGGACCTCGACGGCAGCGTAGCAAAGATCGCTTTTATTCGATCACCTCGTCGGCGCGGGCACGCAGCGTGAGAGGCACGGTGAGCCCCAGCGCCTTGGCAGTTTTGAGATTGAGGACCAGTTCGTACTTCGAAGGAAGCTGGACAGGAAGTTCGCCAGGTTTTGCCCCTTTAAGAATCCGATCGACGTAGGACGCCACTGCTCGGTACGTCTCCACCTCCACGTTCCCATAACGCATCAATCCGCCCGCCTCAACAAATTCTCGCTGAGCATAGATCGCTGGGACGCGGTAGCGCGCTGCCAAATCGACAACATCGTGTAGATGCTGCGAACGGAGGAACTGATCGTTCGCGACGATAAAACCGCCTCTGGGTTCCTGCGCAAGCTCGGCGATGACGCGCTCGATATCGACGCTGCTGGTAACGGCTCCCTCCATCACCTCCACGCCGAATGTGCGGGCCGCAGCCCTGAGCGAGGCGAGATTGAGCTTGTACTGTGGCGATGTCATCGGATTGAAGAGGAGCGCGACGCGAGGGAGGTCAGGAGAAAATTGTTTAAGCAGGTCGAGCCATTTCCCTGCAATCGAGAACTCGTAAGCTGAAAATCCGGTGATGTTCCCTTCGGGGTGCGCTAGGTTTGTAACAAATCCTTGGGCTACGGGATCGGAAACGCCCATAAATATGATCGGAATATCGGGCGTCGCCTGTGTCACCGCTCTCAACACCGAAGTAGAGCCTGCGACGATAAGATCGGGAGCGAGTTCAACTAGCTCTGCTGCATAGGTCCGGGTACGTTCGATGTCGCCGCCAACCCAGCGATAATCGATGTGAAGATTCCGGCCGTTCCGCCAACCAAGCGTGCGCAGCGTCTGCTCGAACGCGGCAAAATCAGCTTGCCTAGTCTTCTCGCCGGGATCATTACTCGTCACCACCGCAATACGCTTTGCCTGCTGGGCGCGCGCCGCGAGCGGCCAAGCCGCCGCGCTGCCGAGAAGCGTGATGAACTCGCGGCGCTTCACGGTCATTCGATCACCTCATCCGCGAGGGCGCGCAATGTGGGCGGCACCGTGAGCCCCATCGCTTTCGCCGTCTTGAGATTGATGATCAGCTCGAATTTTGTTGGCGCTTGAACAGGCAGTTCGCCCGGCTTCTCGCCTCGCAGAATGCGATCGACATAAGCGGCGGCGCGCCGATACAGATCGACGGTGTCGCTCCCATAGGATGCGAGCCCTCCGCTCGACGCGAAAAAACTGTACGCGTAAACTGCCGGAAGCCGGCGCTGCAAGCAAAGCGCCGTTATTTCTTCTCGATTGGCAATCGTGAGCCCGCTCGGCAGCACGATCATGCCGCCTCCGGGTTCAGCCGCGAACGCTTCGATCCGCTGGGCGGTTTCCTTGGGCGTGTTCACGGGCGTCGCGCTAAGGTTTACACCGAGTGATCGCGCCCCTGACTGGATCGTGGGCAGGTACCCGGTCCAGTTAGCGTTCCCTGGATAGTAGAGCACCATTACCCGCGTGGTGCTCGGTGCGATATCCTTGAGGATGTTGAGCCATTTTCCCGCCAGAGAATATTCAACCGAGGTAAACCCAGTGATGTTGCCGGCAGGGTGCGCCATACTTGCAACGAAGCCGCTCGCAACCGCGTCCGCAACGTTTACGAAGACAATGGGTATGGTCCTGGTCTTTTGCTGCAAAATGGCCGTTGCTTGCGTGCCATTGACCAAGATCACATCGGGGGCCTCTGCTATCAATTCCGCTGCATTTGCCCGGAGCCTCCTGTCGTCGCCGGCAGCAGCGCGGATGCTGATGTGGAGATTGCGTTCTTCAGTCCAGCCGAGCTTCGCCATCTCTTCATCGAAAGCGCGCCTAGACGTCTGTCTGATCGCGTCTTGCTCACCTCTGGCATCGAGCCAAGCGATCCGCTTGACCTGATCCGGTCGCTGCGCGCGCACGGCGAGCGGACATGCCGCCGCGACGCCGAGGAGTGTGATGAACTCGCGCCGTCGAATCATTCGATCACCTCGTCGGCGCGCAGCAGAATCGCTGGGGGTACGGTGAGACCGAGCGCCTTAGCGGTCTTGAGGTTGATCACCAGCTGGAACGTGGTCGGAAACTGCACCGGCAACTCGCCCGGTTTCGCGCCGCGTAGGATGCGATCAATGTAGGACGCCGCTCCGCGAACCAGGTCGGAGGGATCCGGTGCGTAGGAGATGAGGACACCCTCCCCGGTGATCTGGTACGTTAGCGGCAGACGTTGTTTCAGTGCGGAGCGCCCGATCGTCTCAAATTCGGCGGGGATGGGACCGACTAGAATCAGGGCGCCGTTCGGCTCGGCCGCAAATGATTCAATCGCGCTTTCGATCTCGGCTGAATTGCGAAATGGTGTCCTGACCGTCATTGTGCCGAGTGGGGCCGCCGCCGATTCGACTGAGGCAATCAGGCCTCTCCCCCCACCTCGGTCTGGGTTGGACAGGATCGCAACCCGGGTGACACGAGGCACAGTCTCTTTGAGCAATTCCAGATATTTTCCGCCGAGCGTCGCAAAAATGTTGGCAAAGCCCGTAGTGTTGCCCCCGGGCCTGGCAATGTTGCTGACCAGTCCGCTTTCGACCGGGTCCCCACCGCCCGTGAAAACGATGGGAATGGTGCGCGTGCGCGTCTGGACAACCCGCGCGACCGGACCGGTATTCGCGAAGATCACCTCGGGAGCCGACATTACCACCTCCTCCGCAGCGACCTGCAAAGCCGCATCGCCGGCAGTGCGAACGTCGAGCCGCAGATTGCGGCCTTCCCTCCAGCCGAGCTTTTGTAATTCTTCCCGCAAGACGGCCACGCGTTGGGGCGTGGTAGTGGCGGCGGGCATCACCGCTGCGACACGTCGGACCCGGTCGCCCTGTGCACGCGCCGCAACCGGCCATCCCGCCGTCGCGGCGAGCGCAGTGATGAATTCTCGCCGCCGAAAGCAAATGCTCATCTGCCCCTCCCATGCGAGGGCCAATAAGGCCAGAATAGCACGGCCCGGGCCTGTGGTCTGGACTAAACGGCAGGCTACGCTCGGGGGAATTGGGCGGTGTCCGCTCGGGCTCTGTGACCCCTGGTTGTGACCCAAAGGGTGCAACCGAGAGCGCTATTGGCGCAACAACTATCGATTTTACGCGACTTTTCGCATTGTGGCGGGCCTTTCGCGCACCACAGCGGGGGAGGGAAGGGTGGGGCTCGTTGGCCGGGACGACAGCAAAAACAGAAACGGAGAACTAACGCAGCGCGGCGTTGATCTTGTCGAGCGCAGCCTGACCGGGGCACAGCTGTTTCTCGGAAAGGGCATTGAGCGGGGCGTCGACCGTGTTGAAATGCCGGTGCAGATCCTCGGGCTCGCTATCAACGTAGATAAGCCCGGTGACGATCTGGCCCTTGGCGGCGTGACGCTGGAGGAACGTCATCGCGCCCAGCCGATCGTGCGGATCGTAATCGGCGGCGAGCTTCTTGAGCACGAGCTTCGATCCGTCATGCTGCTCGACCACGCCGACCTCGCCCGGCTTGTAGGCAACCGTGAGCGGAGCGCGGCCGGTGATGAAGTCGAGCCGGTTCACCGCCTCGTTGTGTTCGCGCACGTAATCGAAGCTCTTCGTCGACCCGGCATGATTGTTGAACGCCACGCAGGGCGAGATCACGTCGAGGAGCGCCGCGCCCTGGTGCTCGATGGCGGCCTTGATCAGCGGTATGAGTTGAGCCTTGTCGCCCGAGAACGACCGCGCCACAAAAGTGGCGCCGAGCTGGAGCGCGATGGCGACGAGGTCGATGGAATTGTCGGGATTGGTGAGGCCACGTTTCGACTTCGAGCCGCGGTCGGCGGTGGCCGAGAACTGGCCCTTGGTCAGGCCGTAGACGCCGTTGTTCTCGACAATATAGACCATGTTGACGCCGCGCCGCATCGCATGCGCGAACTGCCCGAAGCCGATCGAGGCGGTATCGCCGTCGCCCGACACGCCGAGATAGATGAGGTCGCGGTTGGCGAGATTGGCGCCGGTAAGCACCGATGGCATCCGGCCGTGCACCGAGTTGAAGCCGTGCGAGGCGTTGAGGAAATAGTCCGGCGTCTTCGACGAGCAGCCGATCCCGGAAATCTTCGCCACCCGATGCGGCTCGATCGCGAGCTCGAAGCAGGCCTCGATGACGGCGGCAGTGATCGAATCGTGGCCGCAGCCGGCGCATAGCGTCGAGATCTTGCCTTCGTAATCGCGATGCGTGAAGCCGAGCGCGTTCTTCGGCAGCGACGGATGATGAAATTTCGGCTTGGCGATATAGGTCATGAGACAACCTTGCGCAGCGGCGTGACCTTGAGTGCTTCAAGATCATCGACGATTTCGCGGGCGATAAACCGCGCCGTGATCGGCGTGCCGTCGTAATGCAGGATGGGGATGAGCCGCACCGGATCGATGCCGCATTCGTTGACGATGAGCGAGCGCAGCTGAGCGTCGCGGTTCTGTTCCACGACGAATAACGAGTCGTGGTCGGCGATGAAATCGACGACGTCCTGATGGAACGGGAACGAACGCACCCGCAACATGTCGAGCGGCCGGCCTTTGGCCTCGATCATCCCAATCGCCTCGTTCATTGCCGGCGAAGTCGAGCCGTAATAGATCACCCCGTATTTGCTGGGTTTGTCTGCGCGCTTGCATATCGGGCGCGGCACCAGATTCTTGGCGGTCTCGAATTTGCGCAGGAGGCGCTGCATGTTGTCCGCATAGGGCGCGCCCTCTTCGGTGTAGCGCGCGTAGCGGTCGCGCGACGTGCCGCGGGTGAAATAGGCGCCCTTGGTCGGATGTGTGCCCGGATAGGTGCGATAGGGGATGCCATCGCCGTCAACATCGAGGTAACGGCCGAATTCCTTGCCGGCATCGAGATCGGCCGCGGCCATCACCTTGCCGCGGTCGTATTTTCGGCTGTCCTCCCATTGCAGCGGACGGCACAGGCGATGATTCATGCCGATGTCGAGATCGAGCATCACGAACACCGGGGTCTGCAGCCGGTCGGCGAGATCGAAGGCCAAAGCCCCGAATTCGAATGCCTCGGCCGGATCCTCCGGGAAAAGGAGCACGTGCTTGGTATCGCCGTGCGACGCATAGGCACAGGAGAGAATATCGCACTGCTGGGTGCGCGTCGGCATCCCGGTCGAGGGGCCGGCGCGCTGGACATCGAACAGGACCGCGGGGATTTCTGCGAAATAAGCGAGCCCGAGAAACTCCTGCATCAGCGAAATGCCGGGGCCTGAAGTGGCCGTAAAGGCGCGGGCGCCGTTCCAGGCGGCGCCGATGACGATGCCGATCGAGGCCAGCTCATCCTCGCCCTGGACGATGGCGAATTTGTTTTGCTTGGTTTGCGGATCCACCCGCAGCCGCTTGCAGTGACCGGTGAACGCGTCGGCGAGCGAGGACGACGGCGTGATCGGGTACCAGGCGCACACCGTCGCGCCGCCATAGACGGCCCCGAGCGCGGCGGCGCTGTTGCCCTCGATGAAGATGCGGTCGCCGACCTTGTCGGTGCGCCTGAGGCGCAGCCCAATGGGACATTGGATATTCATCAGCGCCCAGTCGCGGCCGAGATGCAGCGCGTGCTTGTTGGCATCGAACAGCTTCTCTTTGCCCTTGAACTGCTCGCTGATGAGCTGCTCCATCGCGCTGACGTCCATATCGAGCAGCGCCGAAAGCGCGCCGACATAGATGATGTTCTTGAACAGCTGGCGCTGGCGGGGGTCGGTGTATTCGCGATTGCAGATGGCGGTCAGCGGCGCGCCGATGACAGTAATGTCGTCGCGGAATTTGGCGGTTGGAAGCGGCTTGGTGCAATCGTAGAGCAGGTAGCCTCCAGGTTCGATTGAGGCCACGTCCTTGTCCCAGGTCTGCGGGTTCATCGCCACCATCAGATCGGTGCCGCCGCGCGCACCCAGGTGCCCAGCCTCCGAGATGCGCACTTCGTACCAAGTGGGCAGGCCCTGGATGTTGGACGGGAAGATATTGCGCGGAGCCGCCGGAATGCCCATGCGCAGCACCGAGCGGGCGAAGAGCTCGTTGGCGCTCGCGGAACCCGAGCCGTTGACGTTGGCAAAACGGACGACGAAATCGTTTACGCTGCTGATTGGTGTCTTGCTCGGCATAGGTCGTCCGTATGCGTCATGTCGATCAGATACTTTGTCATGTCCCAGGCGCCGGTCGGACAGCGTTCCGCACACAGCCCACAGTGCAGGCACACGTCCTCGTCCTTGACCATGACGCGGCCGGTCTTGAGTTCGTTCGCGACATAGAGATCCTGAGTGAGGTTCTTGGCCGGCGCTTGAAGGCGGGTGCGCAGATCGGCTTCCTCGCCGTTGCGGGTAAACGTGATGCAGTCCATCGGGCAGATGTCGACGCAGGCGTCGCACTCGATGCAGAGCTTGGACTCGAATACCGTCTGCACGTCGCAATTGAGGCAGCGCTCGGCCTCCTTGAACGCCAACTCCGCATCGAAGCCGAGTTCAACCTCCGCCTTGATGTCGCGCAGCGCCACGACCTTGTCGCGCAGCGGCACCCGGTAGCGCTTGTCCGGAGCGATGTCGTTATCATAGCTCCATTCATGGATGCCCATCTTCTGGCTGACGATCTCGACCATCGGCAATGGCCGGTCGTTGATATCGAGGCCGGAACAAAGCTTGTCGATCGAAAGCGCCGCGTCGTGCCCGTGCGCCACCGCCCAGATTATGTTCTTGGGACCGAAGGCGGAGTCGCCGCCGAAAAAGACCTTGGGATGGGTCGAGGCCATGGTCTTGGGATCGATTTTGGGCATGTCCCATTTGTCGAATTCGATCCCGATATCGCGCTCGATCCAGGGAAAGGCGTTTTCCTGGCCGACCGCGATGAGCACATCGTCGCAGGGGAAATGCTGGTCGGGCTCGCCGGTCGGCACCAGGCTGCGGCGCCCTTTGGCGTCATACTGAGCCTTGACCTTCTCGAAGAGCACCCCAGTGAGCTTGCCGGCCTCGTGCGTGAATTCCTTGGGCACGAGGTAATTGAGGATCGGGATGTCCTCGTGCATGGCGTCCTCCTTCTCCCATGGGGACGCCTTCATCTCCTCGAAGCCCGAGCGCACGATGACCTTGACGTCCTCGCCGCCGAGCCGGCGCGAGGAGCGGCAGCAGTCCATCGCAGTGTTGCCGCCGCCGAGCACCACCACGCGTTTGCCGATCTTGTTGATGTGCCCGAACGACACCGACGACAGCCAGTCGATGCCGATGTGGATATTGGCCTTGGCCTCTTCCCGGCCCGGAAGGTCAAGGTTGCGGCCGCGCGGCGCACCGCAGCCCACGAAAATCGCGTCCCAGCCTTCTGCAAGCAGCGCCTTGAGGCTGGCGATGCGGCGGCTGCCGCGGAATTCAATCCCGAGATTGAGGATGTAATCGCATTCCTCATCGATGATCGATTCCGGCAGGCGAAAGCGCGGAATCTGGGTGCGGATCATGCCGCCGGCCTGCGGATCCTGATCGAAGATCACGCATGTATAACCGAGCGGGGCGAGATCCCGCGCGACCGTGAGCGAGGCGGGGCCACCGCCGATGAGCGCGATGCGCTTGCCGTTGGGTGCCATCGCGCGCCGCGGCAGCCGCGCGCGGATGTCATTCTTGTAATCGGCCGCGACCCGTTTCAACCGGCAGATTGCGACCGGGTCTTTTTCGACGCGGCCGCGCCGGCAGGCCGGTTCGCACGGCCGATCGCAGGTGCGCCCGAGAATTCCCGGAAACACGTTGGACTTCCAGTTGATCATGTAGGCGTCGCTGTAGCGACCGGCCGCAATCAAACGGATGTATTCCGGGACCGGGGTATGCGCGGGGCAAGCCCACTGGCAATCCACCACCTTGTGGAAATAGTCAGGATTAGCGATGTCGGTATTCTTCATCAGCTCCTCGTGCCGCACACCCTTTCGTGCTTTCCTCCCCACCCTCCCGGCTTGCGCAGGAGGCTAAGGGAGGCGGCGAGCAGGCGCTCGGCAGGACTTTCGTTTGCGGTTCGACTTATCGCCATCGAATCCGGAGCGCAATCTAGTAGACCCGAGTTGAAAATTCCACCCGTTCGCTCGCTCATCTGGCACTGCAACCCACATGCTGGATGTAAAGGTTCCGTAAACGTCAACTTCGTCGCGTAGCCGCTTGAAAGAAGGGGAATTTTGAGATTGGTTCCGCAGGCAAGGTGCTGGTGCAGTGCAGCATTGGAAGCAGCGACCGGATGCGGCATCAATACATTTAGAACCAGCGTTACGAGAATGTGATGCGCGAGATTTTCGAGGAGATATTCTCGCAACAGCCGCTCGATCCCGTCGAGACGGCGCGGCGCGCCATGCGGCCGCGGTTGCGGCCTCGCTTCTACAAAGAAGTGCACGTCACCGACACGCAGAGCGGCTTCGCAGTTGCGCTCGACGGCCGGCTGGTAAAGACTCCCGCCCGCCGGATTCTGGCTGCTCCGGTTCGCCGCCTGGCTGAGGCCATTGGCAATGAGTGGCGCGCGCAGGCGGAAACGATCGATCCTGCAACAATGCCGCTCACGAGGCTTGCGAATTCGATCATCGATGCAGTCGCGGATGCACCCCAGCGGGTCGCGGCAGACGCAGCGAAATACCTTTCCTCCGATCTCCTGTTCTACCGGGCGGAAGGCCCTGCGGCGCTCGTGGCGCGCCAGTCGCGGGCATGGGACCCGCTACTGGCCTGGGTGAAGGAGACCTTCGGTGCAGGTTTCGTACTTGGGACAGGGCTTGTTCATGTGGCGCAGCCCGAGGCAGCGGTTGCCAAGGCGCGCGCCGCGATCCCATGCAATACCGGCGACATTATAGACGCCTGGCGGCTTGGCGCGGTGCATTCCATCACCACGCTTACGGGCTCGGCCCTGATCGCGCTTGCTGTTCTCGATGGCCGGCTCTCGGCCGATGCGGCCTGGGCGGCCGCAAATGTGGACGAGGATTGGAATCTGGACACTTGGGGCCTTGATGAGCAGGCGCTCGAACGCCGCGCCTTGCGACTCGCCGAAACGCGGGCGGCCGCGCAGGTGCTCGACGCATTGCGGGGGTAGGGTAGGCAAAGTCGCACGCGCCCTGCGCGTGCAGCGTACCCACGCGGCAATGCGATCACAGGGCGCGTGGGCACGGCGCTCCACCGTGTCTGGGGCAACATATTTTGCGTGTTGACCGCGCCCTTGCCCACCCTACCGGTCAGCGATTCTGCGTATGGCGCGCCCTGTGCGGCGATCGGGAGTGATGACGAAATCCCCAGTCCCGCGCAATTCCTTCACCGGCGGTGTAACCGACCGCAGCGCCCGCCAAAGCGCCTACCGGCCCGAAGACGACGCCGCCGGCAACCGCTCCAATGGCCGCGTTGCCAGCCCGGTGACGCGCATCCGCGCTCGCCGGAATGAGGACGACAGCAGTGATCAGTAAGATTCCAGCCTTCCTCATGAATCCCCCTCCACCCTTCCGTGCGCCCTCGATTACGGACCAATGCGGCGATCTAATGTCCCGCTGCTCGGCATTGCTGCATGGGGCTTCTATTTTATGCCCACCCTACACAGCTGCGTGACGCAGTAAGACTAATTATTCATTGTCGTCCCGTGCTATGCAGACGGTCATTCTCAGGAGCCGTCAAATCCCATGAAGGACATCGTCGAAAAGCTCGAGGGGCGGCGCGCACGCGCGCGCGAGGGCGGCGGCAAAGCACGCATCGAGGCGCAGCACAAGCGCGGCAAGCTCACCGCGCGCGAGCGCATCGCGCTTCTCCTCGATAAAGGTTCGTTCGAAGAGATCGACATGTTCGTCGAGCACCGCGCGACCGATTTCGGCGTCGATCGGACCAAGATCCCGGGCGATGGCGTGGTCACCGGCTGGGGCACCGCGAACGGCCGCACGCTGTTCGTCTTTGCCAAGGATTTTACCGTATTCGGCGGGTCGCTGTCGGAGACGCACGCGCAGAAAATCGTCAAGATCCAGGACTTGGCCATGAAGGCGCGCGCGCCGATCGTGGGTCTATTCGATGCCGGTGGGGCTCGCATCCAGGAAGGCGTTGCCGCGCTCGGCGGCTACGGCGAAGTATTCAAACGCAACGTCATGGCCTCGGGCGTGATCCCGCAGATCTCGGTGATCATGGGTCCGTGCGCGGGCGGAGACGTGTACTCGCCGGCAATGACCGATTTCACCTTCATGGTGCGCGGGACGAGTTACATGTTCGTCACCGGTCCGGACGTGGTGAAGACGGTGACCAACGAGGTTGTTACCGCAGAGGAACTGGGCGGCGCCGCCGTGCACACCGCCAAATCCGGTGTCGCCGACGGTGCCTATGACAACGACCTCGAGTGCCTGCTGCAGATGCGGCGGCTTATCGATTTCCTGCCGGCGAACAACGAGGCCGGGGTGCCGGAATGGCCGTCACAGGACGACGTCGAGCGCGAGGAGAAATCGCTCGACAGTCTCGTTCCCGACAATCCGAACAAACCATACGATATCAAGGAACTGATCCTGAAAGTTGCTGACGAAGGCGATTTCTTCGAAATCTCCGAGGTTTTCGCCAGGAATATCGTGACCGGCTTCGGCCGCATCGCCGGGCGCACGGTGGGTTTCGTCGCCAATCAGCCGATGGTGCTTGCGGGCGTGCTCGACATCGATGGGAGCCGCAAGGCCGCGCGGTTCGTCCGCTTCTGCAACGGGTTTGGAATTCCGATCGTGACCTTTGTCGATGTGCCGGGCTTCCTGCCCGGCAGCAACCAGGAATACGGTGGGCTGATCAAGCATGGCGCCAAGCTTCTCTTCGCCTATAGCCAGTGCACGGTCCCGCTCGTCACCGTGATCACGCGCAAAGCCTTCGGGGGCGCTTATGACGTGATGGCGAGCAAGCATATCGGGGGCGATGTGAATTACGCGTGGCCGACGGCGCGGATCGCCGTGATGGGAGCCAAGGGCGCGGTCGAGATCATCTTTCGGGCCGATCTCGGGGACGAGAAGAAGATCGCCGCACGCACCCGGGAATACGAAGAGCGTTTTCTCTCGCCGTTTGTCGCCGCCGAGCGCGGCTATATCGACGACGTGATCATGCCGCGCTCGACCCGCGGCCGGATCGCGCGGGCGCTGGCGATGCTGCGCGGAAAACGCGTGGAGCTGGCGGGGCGGCGCCACGACAACATGCCGCTGTGAGGTTACTTCGTTACGGTGCTCCGGAGCGCATGTAATTTCAGAGTGGTCAATTAGCGCACAGACCGGGATATATGTAGGGGCGGGTTTCAAACCCGCCCTGTATCAGCAGACGCCGGTCGCGAGATATTGTCGGGGTCAATCACGTTTCGCGACACGTGGGTAAACGCACGGTTCGTGTTTTTCGCGGGAGGGCGGGTTTGAAACCCGCCCCTATCAGGTCTCTTGTTTCGTGCGCAGGTCAGGTCACCAGCCGTCCGCCGAATCAGCTTCTCGGAATCCTCAGCAGCATGTCTTTGATCGGGTGCTGGGTCCAGGACAGCGTGACGTAGTCACGATGACGGATCCCTTCGCCGGTCTGCAGGAATGCGACTGTGCCCGGCTTGAGCCTGCCATTGAGCTCATGCTCGACCGGGATGCCCTTGTCGCCGAGAATGCGCACGAGTTCGTCGTCGTGCCGCTTGGTGCCTTGTGTGTAAGCGCTGATGAAGAAACCGGAGCGGTTGTTGGTGATCCATGACGCGTATTTGTCTATGTCGCCGTAGAGCGCGTCGAGCAGGACCACGCCCTTGATGCGGCTGCCGAGGCCGCCGACCGCCAGGCTCGAGGCGGCTGCAACAAAGCCGCCGCTATAGGCGACGATCACCACCGGCATCTTGTCGAAGGCATCGACGGTGCGCGGATCGCCGTAGACGTCGGCGAGACGCTCGGCCGCTTCCGTCATGAAGCGCTTGAGCCCGCCGCGTTCCGTGAATTTCCCGGCGCTGGAATCGGCGGCGTCATAGGCGAGCTGCGGAGCGACCAGCACGGCATTGACCGCGGATTCGGAAACCTGCTTGGGAAGCAGTTGGCGGTCGCGCACGTCGCGCTCCAGCGTGGCCCCGTGGCCGTGAAAGAACACTATGATGACGCCCGGCTTGCGCACGTCGAATCCGGACGGGACGTGCACGAGAACACGGTTGTCGCTGTACCTGGACCCGTGAGAGCCATAGTACGGGAAGGCCGAGTTCTCGAACCCGATCAATTGGGTCTGCGGCTGCTTGATACCCGGCGGAGCATAAGGCAGTTCGGGAGACAGCGACGCCACCCGGTAGGAGGCGGTCGAGTCGGTCCGACTGCGGTCGTCTCTCGCTTGCGCCACCGGCGCTGGGGCCGCCGGTTTGCGCAAGACGCTTCCGGCGGCGGAATACCGATCGGCGAATGAGGATGCCGAATACCGCTCGGCGAATGAAAAGGCCGGAGCGGGCGGCTGCACCATCTCAGACGTGCGCCCGGCGCGCGTCACCAGCATGTCGCCCTTGGCCGATGCGGGCGGCGGCGCCGCCGTATTTCCGCTGGCGACGGCGTTTCTCGCTGAACTTCCGCAGCCCTGAACAAGGAGGCATACCGGCACAACGAGCGCCGATGTCAGCAACGCCCCGACACGCGTCCGCCGCCGCGAGCTTGTATTGCTCGCTCCCGGGAAAACGCGCCAATAACCGCTATTCGGGATTTTCGATCCCGGTGCAATCATCCCCCACACAGTTCCACGCCGACGGGTGGAACTCCCCCCACTGAGAACTCCAACGAAAACATTTGATTATGTCGGTATTGTGAGCCGGTTAACGCCGCGGGTAACGCATTACAGGCAGTCCCCGTTCGGGCCGGCGGACAACGTTTACCACCCTGCAGCCTTTGAGCGCCGAAGCTGTGATGTATTTGCTACGCTCCTAAAAATTTACCAAAGATTGAACAAAATAGGGCTGTTCCTGCGCCGTACTGTCAATGTTTAATGATAAAAACCAGCTTGACGCTGGCACAGGGGGAATGCGCACATGGCCGTTATCGAGGCTGGGAGCCCGGCTCGATTGGCTGCGCGCGCGCAGATCGGTTTGACGGTCTCAATGTTGACCGCCACCACAATCGTGGTGGCGGACATGATCGGGGTGGGCGTCTTTACCAGTCTCGGATTCCAGGTTCAGGCAATCCCATCCGGCTTCTCGCTGCTGCTGCTGTGGGTCGTCGGCGGTGCGGTGGCTCTCTGCGGGGTATTCTCCTACGGCGAACTCACCGCCATGTTTCCGCGCTCCAGCGGCGAGTACAATTTGCTGAGAGAGGCCTACCATCCGGCCGTCGGCTTCGTGGCCGGCTGGCTGTCGGCCACGGTGGGGTTTGCGGCGCCAGTGGCGCTCGCCGCCATGGCCTTCGGCGAGTATGCGAGGGCAATTCTTCCTGGCACTCCGCCGCTCGCGCTTGGCATCTCGATCATCTGGATCGTCTCGCTGGGGGGCCTGCGAGGCATTCACTTCAGCAGCGCATTCCAGATTGCATGGACCGTGCTGAAGGCGGCGCTGATCGTCGCGTTTCTCGTCGCCGGTTTTGCGCTTGGCCGCGGCCAGCCGATCTCCTTCGCGCCATCTTTCGGCGATGTCTCCACCGTGATCAGCGCTCCTTTCGCGATCAGCCTCGTGTTCGTCATGTATTCCTATTCAGGCTGGAATGCCGCGACCTACATCGCCGGCGAGCTACGCGAACCGCAGCAAAGCCTGCCGCGCTCGCTCCTCGCCGGGACCTCTATCGTGATTGTTCTATACGTCGCGCTCAACGCTCTGTTCCTCTACACCACGCCGATGGACCAGCTCGCCGGGCAACTCGACGTTGCGGTGATTGCGGGCAGGTCCATATTCGGCGATCTTGGAGCCCGCATCGTCGGCGTCCTGATCTGCATCGGCCTCGTGTCCTCGATCAGCGCGATGATGTGGATCGGCCCGCGGGTGACCGCGACCATGGGCGAGGACACTCCGATCCTTCGTATCTTTGCCCGCCGATCGGACAATGGTGCGCCCACCGCTGCGATCCTGTTTCAGCTTGCGGTCGCGACGCTGATGCTGCTCACGCGAAGTTTCGAGGCGGTGCTCGATTTTATCCAGTTCAGTCTCTTGTCCTGCTCGTTTCTCGCAGTCCTGGGCGTAATCAAGCTGCGGATCAGGAGGCCTGATCTGCCGCGGCCGTACCGCGCCTGGGGGTATCCCGTTACGCCGCTGATATTCCTCTCGGTTACGGGGTTCATGATGTACTATCTCGCGACCCAGCGCCCGCTGGAGTCATTCATCGGCGTGCTGATGATGAGCGCGGGACTCGCCCTCTACTATCTGTCCCGGGCCCGGATCGTTGCCGGGCTTGCAACTCCAACCTGAGCCCCCACGAATGCTTTATCGCAGAACGATGATCGCGGCCGCAGCGGCCTTCTTGTTCCTGGCAGGGGCGGCCGCACGCGCCGCCGACGTATCCCCGAACGATACAGCGCGTTTTCTTGCCGGCATGCCTCCCGCCGCCGACTCTCCCCTTGCGCCGCTGACCAGGGATCGCGCCTGGGAACATCATGCCGGCGTCTTCGACGCCGCTTTCGGCCGCCTCGACCACAGCCAGCTGGTGCGGATTCGAGCCTGGTCGGCCAGCAATATCACGGCGCCGCGCCCGACCGTATTCTACATGTTCAGCGGTCCGGACTTTCTTTACGCAAACGCGTTCTTTCCCAACGCCACGACCTATGTGCTGGCGGGACTCGAGCCGGTCGGCACGGTGCCCGACCTCACGACCTTGCGCGGATCCGTCGCAGGGAATCTTTCCCAGCTGCGTGCATCGCTCAGCACCATTCTCTCCTACAGCTTTTTCATTACTCACAATATGAAGTTCGATCTGCGCGCCGGGCGGGTCAACGGTACGCTGCCGGTCCTCTACGTATTCCTGGCGCGTTCAGGAAAGACCATCCGCGAAGTCACTCGGGTCAAGCTCGATGAGAACGGTGCGGTGCAGCCGGACCTCGATTCCGTGCGCGACACGCCGACACATGGGGCGAAGATCGTGTTCGCCGGCAGCGACGGCGAGGCGCGGACACTCTATTACTTCAGCACCGATATTTCCGACGGCGGCGTGAGAAGCAGCAAATTCCTGGCATTCCTCCAGACGCTTGCGCCGGGCGACAGCCTTCTCAAGAGCGCCTCCTATCTGCCGCACTCGGGCAATTTCTCGAAAATACGCGACTTCCTCGTCGGCAACAGCGATGCGATTGTCCAGGACGATTCCGGGATCCCGCTTCATTACTTCGAGCCGAAACATTGGGATCTGCAGCCCTTCGGCCGCTATCTTGGCCCGATCGGTGTTTTCTCCGGCAGGTACCAGGCGCAATATGCCTCCCTGTTCCGGAAGAGCCATGCGATCGATTTCGGTATCGGCTACAGATGGCGGCCGAACGAGTCGAATTTGCTGCTGGCGGCGAAGACTTCGGAAATCCCCGTGGCCGAAGCGTCGGATCGACCCCCACCCGAAGAGCACGCTGAGCGCGCTGAGCACGCTTCACGTCACAGGGCTCCGCAAAAGGTCGCCTCGCGCCAGCGACGGGCGGCGCCGAGCCAACCATCGAGATCGCCGTTCGAGTGGTTCCATTTCGGCTGGTGATAGACGCCGCTCGCGTGATATTGCCAGGGTTATTCGTCCACTGCGCAGGATCATTCGCGATGTAAGCGCGAATGCGATCCGAACCCCACGGTCAACCCCACGGTGCGTGTTTTTCGCGCCAGGGCGGGTTTGAAACCCGCCCCTGCATTTTTATCCAGGTCCGGGCACACCCTGACGACGACGCGTCGTCGCCAAACGCCAACTTTGCCGAGCCCCGGCACTGATGCGTGGCGCTACAGTCTCGCGAATCGGATATTGGTCAGCGGGGTTGGAACGGACGGCCGGCGGCAGCTGCGGATGAACGGCTCATATCTCGATAAGCTCAATCCGGAACAGCGCCGTGCGGTCGAGCACGGGATCGGTAATGGCGCGGCCGAGAGCCGGCAGGCTTTGCTCATCGTTGCTGGCGCGGGCTCCGGCAAGACGAGTACGCTGGCGCATCGGGTTGCACACCTCGTGGTCGACGGCGCCGACCCTCGGCGGATCCTCCTGCTGACGTTTGCCCGCAGGGCAGCTTTCGAAATGATCCGGCGGGTCGAACGGATCGCTGCCAATGCGCTCCGGCCGGCGGCCGGCGCATCGGGTATTGCGTTTCCCTGGGCGGGTACCTTCCACGGTGTCGGGGCGAGGCTGCTGCGCGAATATGCCGAAACCATTGGTCTCAATCCCGCCTTCACGATCCACGATCGGGAAGACTCGGCGGATCTGATGAACCTGGTCCGGCATGAGCTCGGCTTCTCCAAGCTCGACAGTCGCTTTCCCGCGAAGGGCACCTGCCTCGCGATCTATTCGCACGCGGTTAATGCCGAAGCGGCGGTGGAGGCCGTCTTGGCAGCGGCTTTTCCCTGGTGCCAGTCCTGGCACCAGGAACTCAAGCGGCTGTTCGGCGACTATGTGCTGGCAAAGCAGAAGCAGAATGTCCTCGATTACGACGACCTGCTGTTGTTCTGGGCCGAGATGGTAGCCGCGCCGGAGGTGAGGGAAGATATCGCAAGCCGGTTCGATCATGTTCTCGTCGACGAATATCAAGACACCAACCGCCTCCAGGCTCGAATTCTTCTCGGGCTAAAGCCCGATGGCGGAGGGCTGACAGTCGTCGGCGACGATGCACAATCCATCTATTCGTTCCGGGCCGCAACAGTCAGGAACATCCTGGACTTTCCAAGGCAGTTCACGCCGTCCGCCTGCGTCATCACGCTCCAGCAAAACTATCGTTCGACCCGGAAAATACTTTCTGCATCCAATGCAGTGATCGCTTTGGCGAAAGAGCGGTTCAGCAAAGAACTGTGGTCAGACAGGGAGCACGGCGGGCGTCCCCTGCTCGTTTCCGTTCAGGATGAGGGTGCTCAGGCACGCTATGTTGTTGATCGTATCCTGGCCAACCGCGAGGCCGGGATCGCGCTCAAAAAGCAGTCCGTCCTCTTCCGGACGGCGCATCACAGCGCCGCGCTGGAACTCGAACTGACGCGCCGGAAGATTCCGTTCGTGAAATTTGGCGGGCTCAAGTTCCTGGAATCGGCGCACATAAAGGATGTGCTTGCGTGTTTGCGCTGGGCCGAAAACCCGCGGGACCAGGTCGCTGCATTTCGAGTGATGAAGCTGATCCCGGGCATCGGAACCAGAACCGCCGCTGGCGTCCTCGATAAGGTGAATGCAGCCGGTCCGGCAGCTGACTTGATGAAGGTCGAAGTTCCCCCGCGTGCCGCGGAAGGCTGGCGCAGCCTGATGGCGCTGTTCAGGCAGCTTTCAAGCCGTGAGGTGCCATGGCCCGCCGATCTAGCCGCGGTGCGAAACTGGTACGAACCGCATCTCAGGCGCATTCATGATGAAGACGCAGCGGTTCGCGCCGCCGACCTGATCCAACTTGAACAGATCGCCTTCGGATATCCCAATCGAGGGCGCTTTCTGACCGAACTGACGCTGGACCCGCCCGAGGCTACCAGCGGCGAAGCCGGGATGCCGCTCCTGGACGATGACTATCTGGTGCTCTCGACCATTCATTCGGCGAAGGGGCAGGAATGGAATGCCGTGTACCTGCTCAGCGCGGTGGACGGCTGCATTCCCTCCGATCTCGCCACATCTACAACAGAGGAGATCGAGGAGGAACGCAGGCTTCTTTACGTGGCAATGACGCGCGCAAAAGACCAACTCGACATCATCCTGCCGCATCGGTTCTATGTCCATCACCAGGCCAAATTGGGCGATCGTCATATGTACGCGACGCGTACCCGCTTCATACCGGATTCTCTGCTGTCATTTTTCGAGCAAAGGTCCTGGCATGAGGACATGCAAACGGCGAAGCCCGGTCGATTACAAGGCGGCGTGCGGATCGACCTTGCGGCCCGCGCGCGGTCACGCTGGGGATGACGCCCAGCGCGGGACAAACCCGCGCGGGGATGCTGTGTGTCCCGGATGCGGTGCAGCGCGAGCGCGCGCCGACGGCAAAACGCATCTAATTCAGCTGGTCTTTGACCTTGTCGAGACCAGCACGTGCGCAGGCTTCGTCCTTGTCGCCTCCCGGGGCGCCGGCGACCGCGATGCCGCCGATTGTCTCATTGCCCACTTTGATGGGCAGGCCGCCCTCGCCGGTGCTCAGCCGACGATCAAACATCCCAGGATTGAACGCATTCGGATTCGATACCCTCTTCGTATAGTCGCCCGTTGACACTCCAAGTTTGGCGGACGTGTAGGCTTTGCGGCGGGCAACTTCGGTGGATACGCTTGGGGGGCCGTCGCGGACGATGAGGACTTTCAGGTTGCCAATGCGATCATCCACGGCTGCGGTGACGTTGTAGCCTTGCGCCTTGCAGGCGGCGATCGCCGCTTGCGCCGCTTCTGTGGCGACGGGGGCCGTCAGCACCTTGTGTGTCTCTGTCGGCAGAGGATCGGCGGCCCAGGCATTGATGCTGGCGAAAGCAGCGAGCGCTGCGGCTGCTGCGAGCAATGATCGGATCATGGATGTCCTCCTTAAGATGTGGAAATATGGGAAACAGCATTGGACTACCGGACGCCCCGCAAGGCAACGCACTCACGCCGATTTGTAATTCCGCGGTTCACGCTCGTGAATGGAACCCGTACTGATCTGGGGTCAGGGGCGACAAGATCGTCGATCCGCCAGGATGAGGGCACAGTCGATTTGAGGAGAACGCGCCGTGTATCCAGTCACACAACTGCGCATGATTCTGATGCTTGTAATTCTCGCCCTGCCGCAGCTGGCAGCGGCGCAACAGGGTGAGAACTGGGTCGTGACTTGGGCCGCCTCGGCGCAGGGCCCATACCCGGTGGGCAACTCGTCGGCACAACCGGACCAGAGGTTCGCTTTCCCGTCCCCGCCGGCGGGAGCGAACGATCAGACATTCCGATTGATCGTGCGGCCGGGGCTGTGGGGCCGTCAGGCAAGGCTGCGCCTGACAAATGTCTTTGGAACAAAGCCGGTCACGTTCGACGGCGTCTATGTCGGGCTGCAGCTCGGCGGCCCGGCGCTCGTTCGCGGGACCAACCGTCCCGTCACCTTTGCAGGCAAGGACGGTGTGACGCTCGCTCCCGGGGGCTCGGCCTGGAGCGATCCGGTTTCACTGTCTTTCGTGCACGACTCCTCGGCAGGAGAGCTGGCCGGGCGCAAGCTCGACGTGAGCTTCCATGTCGTCGGCGAGAGCGGCCCGATGACCTGGCACGCGAAGGCCTTGCAGACCTCCTACGTCAGTCCGCCCGGCTCCGGCTTCAAGGGCGCATCGGACGACGAGGCCGCATTTCCCTATGGTACTTCGTCCTGGTTCTTCCTCGATGCTGTGGAAATGCTGGCGCCCGCCGGCAGCTTTGCGGTTGTTGCCTTTGGCGATTCGATTACCGACGGTACGGCTTCGACCATGAACGGTGACGACCGCTGGCCGGACGTGCTTTGGCGACGTCTCAACGCGCGCTATGGCAACCGCGTGGCGGTGGTCAACGCCGGCATCGGCGGCAACCAGATCGCAGGGCCGCCGGAATATGGGCCCGAGAAACCGTTTCTTGGGGGGCCGTCGGCAAAGATGCGCATCGACCGCGACGTGCTCGATCTCTCGGGCGTCTCGGCGATGATCTGGCTCGAGGGCATTAACGATTTCAGCCGCAACGGCGATACATCGGTTGAGACCGTGATCGAGAGCGTGAGGGAAGTCGTTGGCCGCATCCACACCAAGCGGCCGCAGTTGCGCGTATTCGGCGCTACCGTGTTGACCGCGCTCGGCGCCAGGAGCGCTGCGCACGGCTTCCCCGAGCAGGACCAGAAGCGGCGGGCGCTCAACGATTTCATTCGGAAGTCCGGATTGTTCGACGGCGTCGTCGATTTTGACCAGGTCACGTATGACGCGCAGTCCGGCGGCCTCAAGCCGGAGTTCATTCCGGAGAGCACGACCGGCGGACCGGGCGACAAGCTGCACCCCAATCGGGCCGGCTATCTTGCGATGGGCATGGCGATTGACCTGGATATGTTCAAGCCGTAGCCCGCATTTAAGCTTGCGCGCACAAGCCCGTTTACGCGCGTCTTCAACGCGCTATGGCGCAAGCGCAAATCCGGGGCAGCGAAGATCCCGGATTGCGCGATCACGGTGCGAAGCGCGTGGAGGCAGCACCGGATCGCGCAATCCGGGCTACACGTCATTTCGCCGCGTTCTTCGCGGCTTCTGCCGCGGCCTTCTCGTCGGCGCGCGCGCCGGCGAGGATTCCCGGAAGAGCGTAATTGCCTTCGTGGCAGGCATACTCGTAGATCGGCTCGTCAGTCTTCGACATCGGCACCTGCGCTGTCCACGGCCTCGTCCACGTCGTCGGATCGTCGACCGTGAATTCATAGACGAGCGTATCCGGATCCGCCCGCGTGAGCCGTTCGGTCAAATGCATGTTCGCCGTGGAGCCCGGCAGCGTCGTGTCGCGCTTGAAATTGATCGTGTCGACGACCAGCGTATCGCCCTCCCAGTGGCCGCGCGAGTCGCCCTTCCATTGCGGGATGTGCCCATGCGGGCGTCCGTCCATGGGGATGACGCGAGCATCATGGACCATCTCGTTGAGGAGCACGACGAAATTGCCGTTCTGAAAAATCTGAACGTTGTTGTTATACGCACCTGGAAACATCGGCGGTCCGGCGTTCAAGCCCAGCAGGCAGCGCTCCTGCAGCGGCCGGTCTTCCCATGAATCCGCGATCGGATGGCCAAGCTCGGTGTTGTGCCGTACTTCCGCGCGTCGCTCCATTCTCCTTTTTCCCTCCGGCGTCATCGGAGGAAAGCGTCCGTCAGGCGGATCGATGATCAGCGACGTGCGGTTTGTTTTCACCACTCTGTTGCCGCGGTCATACCAGAACTCGTTATAGGGAACGACGCCCCCCGCCGGGTAATTCAGGCCGCCCACCTTCGGATCGATCAAATCGCGGTTCTGCCGACGATTTTCTTCCTTTTCGAAATTTGCAGCTTCCTCATCGGTAAAAAAGGCCTTCGAGCCCAACGCTCGCGGCCGCTCCATGGGAGTAATCGTCCGATAGTCCCAGACTCCTTGCAGGTCCGGCTGATCGTCCGCAGTTCGCGACACGGTCCAATTCTGTGCTGCGAGCATAGTCGGCGCGGGGGAGGGGGCGGACTGGCCGGCGACCGGGGCCGGCGCGAGCAACGCGGCGATCACGATCGCCGGAGCACTTGTTGAAGCGAGGAATCGATGGCTCATGCGAACCTCCCTGTTCACTTGCCCGATTGCTTGCGAAGATGCCCGTACATGAGCTCCTCGACAAACTCCACGCATTTGAATTCCAACACCTGAGCGTTCTTTTCCAGCCGGCGATAGATCGGCATGCTGATCTTCCACGGTCTTGAAAATACCTTTGGGTCCTCGATCGTCGCTTCATAGGTCAGCGCGTCAGCGGTCAGCGGCGTGTAGCGTTCGACCACGTGCAGCGCGTCACTATGGAAATTGCCCGATCGGTCGAACCAGGTCTGATCGTTGAGGCTCGTCACGTCGACGACCAGCGTATCTCCGTCCCAGCGGCCGACCGAGTGTCCCATCCAGCTGTCGGCCGGACTTGGCGGCGGATTTTTCATGTAGATGGTGCGGACAGCGCCCGCATATTCGTACGCAATCAGAATAGCGTCCGGGTCCTGAACGATCTGAAAAGGATACGGCATGTAAGTGGCGCGGGGCACGCCCGGCAGGTAACACTTGACTTCCGGGTCGGCGGTCAGACGGTTCTCGAAATTCTCCTTCTTTTTCGCACCCGCTGCCGGCAGGTACGGAATTTCATCGCCCTCCACTACCGACAGTCCTGCGGGAACGGCGCCGATGGCGCCGAGCGCGACCGCCTGTCCGCCGCGCGCCGGATGTTCCTGGAGGTCCCAATTGGCGGTGTTGAGCGCTTGCCAAACGCCGTTGAAGTCCGGCTTGCCGTCTGCCGTCCGCCGGGCATTGGATTGGGCCAAAGCTGCGGTCGCTGCTATGGCGAGGACAAGCGCAGCAGCCGCATATCCCGCTGGTCTCAACCGGTTTCGCATCTGGTTTCTCCCGAACATGTCGCAGGTCTGGCCTGCAGGGGCGGGTTTGAAAACCGTCCCTACAAACGACGCGCGCCGCCTTTCATTCCGGCAGCAGCGCGAAGGTCCACAGCGACCCGCCGGTTGGCACCTTGTTGTTGGCGGCGCGGGTGGCGAGGATGCCGCCAAGGCCAGACGCGACCGTCACGTATTGCCGGCCATTGCGCGTATAGGTGATCGCGGTCGAATTGACGCCTGAGCTGGTCTGGAACTGCCAGAGCGGCTTCCCGGTATCCTCATCGAGCGCGATGAACTCGCCGGTGAGCTTTCCCGTGAACACAAGGCCGCCGCCGGTGGCGAGCATCCCCGCCGAGCTTGGGATATCGGTCAACGGCACTTCCCATTTCCGCTCGCCGGTGAGCGGATTCATGGCGATGTAATAACCCACCACCTGACCGGGGCTGATCTGCGGCAGGCGCGCATTGACGAGCGTGTAATTCTCGCCGATCACCCTCGGCCTCGGCGGCGCAAGCTGCTGGATTCGCGGCACGTCCCAGGGCGCCGCAAACACCAGGCCTTTGCCTGGATCGAACGCAATCGGCACCGCGTTCGAACCGCGCGAGGGAAGGATTTCGACTTCCTGGCCGGCAAGGAAATCCTTGTAGACGCCGGTGAGCTGAGGCCGGCCGCTGGCGGGATCGATGCCGCTCGCCCAGTTGACCTTGGTGTAGGGATGCGCCGCGATCAGCTTGCAGTTTGTGCGATCGAGTACGTACATGAAACCGTTCTTGTTCGACTGGATCATCGCCTTGCGCGGTTGTCCGTTGACCGTGATATCGGCGAGCACCGGCTCGTCGGTGCCGTCCACGTCGTAAACGTCGTTCGGTGTGAACTGATAATAACAGACGATCTCGCCGGTCTTCGGCCGGATCGCAAGCAGACTCGACGTGTAGAGGCTGTCGAGACCTTCACGCGGCCGCGGATCGTACGGCTCGGCGTTGCCGGTGCCCCAATAGACGAGGTCGAGCTGTGGGTCGTATGAGCCCGAGCGCCAGATCGAGCCGCCGCCGTATCGCCATGCGTCGCTGTTCGCCGGCCAGGTCTCCGAGCCCGGTTCGCCCGGCGCTGGGATCGTATATCGGCGCCAGAGCTTTTCGCCGGTATCGGGGTTCCAGCCGTCGAGGAAACCGCGTGTGGTTGACTCGCCGCCAGCCACCCCGGAAATAAGCACGCCATTGGCGACGATCGGCGCGCCGCTCGAATGGTAGCCTTCCTTCCACTCGGCGAATTTCTTGTTCCACAGCACCCGCCCGGTCTTCATCTCCAACGCAACGAGGTGATTGTCGGCGGTGACACGGAAGAGCTTGCCGTTGTAAATCACGGGCGCGCCGCGGTAGATCGCCGTACGGTGGATCCCCGGCTCTATCTGCACCGGAGTACGCCAGATCTGCCGCCCGTTTTCGGCGTCGATCGCAAAGGTCCACTTGCTGTTGATGACGTAGATGACGCCGTTATAGAGGACCGGTGCTGCGAGCTCGCCCTGATCGTTCATCAGGCTCGTGCTCCAGACCGGCACGAGCCGCTTGATGTTCGATTTGTTGATCTGCGCGAGCGGGCTGTAGCTCTGGCGCGAAAGACCCATGCTCTGGGTCAAGACGTTGTCGGTGTTCTTGCCGTCGTTGTTTATTTCATCCGTCGTCTGCGCCAGCACCGGAACCGCGGCAAATGCCAATACGCTCGCCAATAGGTATGCTTTCCGCATCATGATCCTCCCTTTGCGGGCGAGCTTTTCTGCTTATCTCGCCTGCGCGTCACGGCAATCATAGCCCATCGCGCTGTCAATGTCCGGCTGAAATTGCGCGGGCCATTAAGCACGCGGGATCGCGTGATCGCATCCGTCCGCCTCAGCCGAGGTGGATGTTTCCCGCGCGCAGCGCAGCGCGGCCGAAACCCTAGCGTTGGAAGTCGATCCGCGCTGCGCTGCAGACGCGGGATCGCCGCAATTTCGTTCGTGGCGGTCCCGGATCAGCGTATGCCCGTGAGATGGACTGATGGACTTGTGCGCTGCGGGCGATCTGCCTCTCCCCGCAAGCGGGGGGTAGCTATAGGGAAGAAATAGGTCCCTTCCGGTGCGATGGTGCCGGTGGAGTGCAGGGGGACTATTTTCGTAGCACGACTAGCGGGCGGGGATGAGTGAGGAGGGCGCCTCGCCCGAGTTGGAGGCACAGCGGTACAAAATTCCGGGGTTTGAGCCCCCTGTACAGTTATCGGCTGAAATTCGCTTGTAGGTGCACCAAGGTTGGCCTCCAAACTGTGAATTGTTTCGGAATGTTTGGCCATCCCAGCATACAGCGGTCCGCTGCGGGCTAGTGCAGAAGCTGTCAGAAGGTAGCACGCCAGGGGTCTTCCCAATATCATCTCCGGCGCAATCGCCCGTGCGGACACGCTGCCATCTGGTAATGGACGACGCAGTCGAAGGGGCGCGAGAGGTCGCGATGTAGTTCGTAAAATCGGTCAGGCCAGTCTTGGCCGTGGCAAGCTCAGCTCTTGTTGTCATTGCTTGGCGGACGGTGGCTAAATACGAGTACGTAGCAAAACCAGGAAACGCGAGACCAGCGATAGTTACAAGCGCTAATACCCAGCTTGTCCAATCATTTCTGTTAAAAACATTGTATTTTTTCCACCACGGGCGTGTTAATCCTCGAGAGTCGCGTAACGCAGACCAATTTTTAAATATATCCCAATTGAACTCATCGGTATTATTTGAAATAAAGTTATCGCCAATCAGTTTCTGTCTAGCTACTGTGTAGCCATGCGCTATTAGCGCAGCAACTTCGTCATTTGTGAATGCATCTAAATCCGTGCGAATGTTAGTCAGACATCGCTGCATTTCTTCGAGCAAAATCGATTGACTTCCACCGCGTGGCACTTCTTGCTTAATGTCAATGATAACAGGCTGGTCTCCGACAAGTCCGCTTAATCGCAATGCGCTGACTTGCCTCATAAGAAGGTCATTTGCACGTACGTTGCGTCCGACGAAAAACGTATAGTGTTTATCGATCTGGTCGTCGAAATTACCTTCGGCAATACTAATAATCAAAGTTGCCGGCGCATCCTTTACAGCTAAATTATATATTCCTAAGTTATCATAAACGCCTCCGTCAGTAAGTTGAAATGCATTTCTGAACCTTCTGACGTCGGAACCAAGAATTTTGTATGATATTTCCACAGGGGGAAATAGCGGAGGAAACGCCGAGGAAGCTGCGACAGCATACGCCAACGGAAGCGAAGATGCTACGATAGCTCGGCGTTCTGCCTTCCCGTCGTCACCAATATCATACCAGATAAAACCTTCTTTATTAAAGTAACAACCTATACCAGTAGTCAGGCTTGTGCAGTTAAGGGCTATAGATGGGGCTGTGTCCGATTGACCAAGGCTCCTAAGAGGCGCATTTTTGTACAAGTAGGCATATTGGCGTTCTAGTATTTTCGAAAGCCTCCATTTCCCTCGCATAAATAACCGGACTGGAATGAATATCCAGGATAAGATCCAACGCCTGAGAATTCGACCGCGTATGTCACTCCTGATAAATGAAATAAGTTCAAGTGCGGCCTTATCGAAATCCGCAAGATAGGTAGTCCAGTTTTGGACAAGATGGGCTGCAACCACGCTGCCCCCCGATACCGAGCTAATCTGCTTGACATTCTGTAAAATGCCAGCTTTTTGAAGCAGCCGTATAACTCCAAGATGAAAGAGAGTTGCTCGAAAACCCCCTCCAGAAAGTGAGAGGCCGACACCGTCGTCGTGGAGTACCACGGTCCACTCCCATATCCATGGAATTCGAACGGCTGCCACTCTAAGGCACGCTCTAGGACGCTGTCTACATTGGATCAATTACCTTCACGTGCAAATATGGGGCGAATTTTCAGGGCAAATGTTTGCGCACGTTATGTCTCGGTGGGACACGTAAAGAGAAGGGACTTGGGAGCGCTGGGGGCAGGCATCACGCCTTCGGGCTCCGCAGCCTCACACCCTCACCCTTCACATCCGCCGACAGGAATTCGATCCCTGCCTTGATCAGGGCCTTTTCGATCGCGGCAAGCGTGCTGGTGCGCGAATCGGCCTCTTTTCCAGTCGGGTGACCTCGTTTAGAGAGACAATAGCATCATCGGCAAGCTGCTGTTGAGACCAGCCTAGAAGCGTCCAAGCCAGAGCCCAAGTTGAAGAACAGCTTTTCACCCGCAGCCGGTCCGCCCAGCCGGTGGGAAACTCACCATGAGGGCGGATCAAACTTACTGCGCCCTCCTACTTCGCTTTGAGGGCCAGCAGCGCAGTGAGTTCGCGCACGCTCGCCAGCTTCTCGACCGCAAAAAGCAACCGCTCCAGCTCTTTCGTTTGGTCGGCGCCAAGGGACGGCTCGCAATTCTCGCGCAGTTTTTCGGCGAGATCGCGATCGGTGAAGGGATTCTTCGGATGGCCCGGCGCAGGCGCAGCGGCGCCGTGAAAGACCTTGCCGTCAGTGGTCTCAATCTCCACCCGCGAGAGGTAGCCGGCCTGCGCCCGCTTGAGCTTGCCGCCGGCAAGCGTTCCCAGTTCGGGGGCGCTAACGACTTTCACCTTCTCCGTGAGAAACTGCTGGCGGGCAGGTTGGAGCACGCGGTCGGGATCAAAGCTCTCGGTGCGGATGAAGCCGTCGAGCACCGCGGCCGCCACGATGTAGGGCAGCGAGTGGTCCGCGGTCTCGCGCGAGATCGGCGCCCACGGGTCCTTCCTGATCCGAACCAGGTGATCGTAGGCGCCTTCCTCGGCGAAGACGCGCACCTCCTTGACGTGCGACACGTCGGCGGCCTGCCGGCGCGCTGCAAGGGCCGCCTGAATTGCGCTCTGCGCCAGCGATCCGACCGGCCATCTCTTGAAGTAGGTTTCCTTCACGCGCGAAAGTGAACGCTCGGCGCAAAGCCGCTCGCGCAGCACCGGGATTGCCTCGTCCGCTTTGTTGGCGAGCTTATTGATGAAGCCGAGCCTGCCGACGAATGGCCGCACCGCGCCTTCGACGCCGACCGAGGCAAGAAGACAAGCCTGGAGCGCATTGCGCACCGCATCGCTGCCGTTGAAGCGCTTCCACATGGTCAGGTCGCCGCGCGCGTTGAGGTCTCCGGATTCGATCTCGTCGCTTGCGAAATGCGGCACCACGGCAATCGCGAGCGCTTCCTGCGTTTGCTGCAAGTCGAGGTCGAGGATGCGCGCGATCGCGCAGGTCGCGCCGATTGCAGTGAGGTTGGTGTAGTCCCATCCTCCCGGCGCGGTGGAGAAGGCATCATAGGCGGCGCCCACCACCTCGTAACCGATCGCGAGCGCCGAGAGGAGCTTTGCGCCTGAACTGTTGTTCCATTCGGCGGCGGCAACAACGCCGCTCACCATATCGCTTGCGTGCCCCGAGTTACGGTCTCCGACGAAAAAATCGTTGTAGTCGTAGCAGCGCAGCAGGACGCCGTTGGTAAGCGCGGCGATATCCGGCGTCGTGCGCCGGTCGCTGCCCCAGATCGCGCATCCATCCGCCGCAACCGGAAACCGGCAGGCGTGCCGGCGCGCCGCTAGCGCCGCAGGATGCGTGAGTGCGCCTATGGCGACCGCAATCGAGTCGATCAGCACGGCTTTCGCCGCGCGCTCGATCTCCCGGTCAAGCTTCCCGGAGGCAGCCGTGGTGTAGCCCGCAATCAGCGAAGCTACTTCGTCTGGTGAGTGAATTTGGTCGATCAAAGTTACTCGTCTCCACCAGTTCTTAGAGGGGGGCCCGACAGCATGCGATGGAGGCGTGATGGCTCCGCGCGTGCTGCAAGCTCCATTACCTCTCCCCGCTTGCGGGGAGAGGTCGCCGCCGAAGGCGGCGGGTGAGGGGCTCCTTGAAAAGCGGAGATTGTGGCAAGCGCCCCTCATCCGCTCGCTTCGCTCGCGACCTCTCCCCGCAAACGGGGAGAGGTAAATCGCCCTACACAGCGACGTGCTGCTCGCCCTTGCGGACCTTGATGGCTTCGAGCGCCGCCTCCTTGAACGAGCGGTCCTCCGGCAAAACGAACGAGGCCGAGCGCACGGCCTGCGCTGCCTCGTCGATGCCGGGGGCGGGCTTGCCGTCCTTGACGGCAAGCGCTCCCTTGCGCAGCCGCAGCCGCGCCATGATGATCGCGTTATCGGTCGAGACCAGATTTTCCTTCGTGCGATCGGCGATCGGCCCCATGCTCTCCTGCACCGAGGCATCCTGGATCGCGAGCCCTTTGACGCCGCTGTAATAATGCCCCGCTTCCTGTGCAGCACGGTCCATCAGGTAGCCGTTCGTCCGGTTCGCGACCGGCCGGAATGTACCCGGGATCAGCTCGGCGTGAACGCCGGCGCCCTTCTTCATCAATTCCAGCTCCTCCCCAGTGAGGTCGCGCACCGGATGGAACGTCATCGTCCAGGCCATGCAATTGTGATCGTCCATCGGCACCCAGGCATGGCCATTGGCCGCTTGGCCCCGATAGGGTGGGATGAGCGTGTACCACGGCATCAACCACTGCGTGATGCGCCAATAATGATGACCCGGATCGGCATTGCGCCGCGCCCCGATCATCAGCCCGCCGGGCGATTCGAGAATGTCGAACACCGTGTTGGTGCTGCGAGTGAATTTTGCTCCAGCCGTATTCCTGTGCAGCGGATCGGAATTGAGGTCGCCGCGGTGCAGAAACGATACATGACTCGAATCGATGCCGCCCTCCATGGCTTGGAGGTAGTTGCATTCCTGCCAGCGTTTGGAAATGAACACCTGCGAGGGCCGCAGGTGAACCCATTCGAATGCAGGCAGCGGCGGCTGCTCGGCAGCGGGACCCATATAGGCCCAGATGACCCCGCCAATTTCGACGCAAGGATAGGCTTTCAGCTTGATCTTCTCGCAGAAGCCGCTTGAGGTGGGCTCGGAGGGCACCTCGACGCATTGGCCGGTCACGTCGTATTTCCAGCCGTGATAGGGACAGCGCAATCCATTCTCCTCGTTCCGCCCGAACCAGAGCGAAACCCCCCGATGGGCGCAAAATTCGTCCATGAGCCCAAGGCGCCCCTGCGTATCGCGGAATGCGATCAGGCGCTCGCCGAGCAACTGCACCTGCACCGGCGGGCAATTCGGCCGCGGCAGTTCCTGCGACGTCAGCGCCGGAATCCAATAGCGTCGGAACAGCTCACCCATGGGCATGCCGGGGCCGGTGCGGGTGAGCAGTTCGTTCTGTTCGTGGGCGATCATCTCAAGGCTCCGCTCGCGGCCCTCGCACCGGGTTCAATGGTATATTCGCATGACTCTGCGCGGCGCGCAGAGCCTGTCAACTCGTCCGACTGTCGGTTATGCGAAAATGATGGCGGTTCGTAGGGTGGGCAAAATCGCGCCCCGGAGTCTAGGATCCGATGATCGTGCGCGCGATTTTGCGCACGCGGTCCGCCGTTGCGGCACGGGTCCGCGTGGGCAAAGGCGCGCAATCGAGTCATATTTTGCCGAGCCTCGTGGCGCGTCTTTGCCGACCCTGCGGAGCCTGGCCGCGGTCAGCCTTCGTCCAAGGAGGATATTTATGAATTGGTTCGCTCCAGCAGCGGCAATTCCAGGGCGCCGGATCGAGGGATACCGCAATTCGGCGCCACGCCTGATCAGGCTCGTCGGGCTCGGGAAGGCAGGCAGCAAAGTCGCGCGCACCGTGGCGGAGCGCGCCCTTCCCAATGTCGAGGTCATGACCAGCGCCACGGCTGTAGGCTGGGCCGACGTGGCGAGCGAGCGCAGCGGCGTGCCCACGAATATGATTGTCGTCGTCTGCGCGGAGGGCGATCAGCGGCTCTTCTGTCCCGAACAGGGCAAACCCGAGATGCCGGTCACTTTCGTGCTGCTGCGCAACAACGGCTGCGCGGACCGATTGTTCGATGAGGTCGCGAGCGCGCGCTCGTTTTCGGATCTGTTTGTGACGACATCCGATGCAAATTATGTTTCTGATTTGATCGACAACCTGGCGAGCTAGAGCAATGACCATTCCCTTGCGGCATATGCCATGGATCGGCGGCGTTGCGAACGTGCAACCCGATGCGCAGTTTTCGCCGCTGGTTTCGCCCATTGACGAGAACATCGATTCTCATTTTCTCGAATCCGATGCGGCTGTCGTCGACGCGGCGGTGCGGCATGCGCATTCCGCGTTCCTGGCGCATGAGGATGCGCCGATCGCCAAGCGGATCGAATGGCTCATGGCGGCAGCCGACGCCATCGACAGGATCGAAGGCGAGCTTGTCCGCTCGCTCATTCGCGTGATCGGCAAGCCTCGGCGGGCGGCGACTTTCGAGGCCAGGCGCGCCGGCGCCTTCATCCGCGCCTGCGCGGCGCAGCTGCCTCACCTCAATGGCGAGGTGCTTCCGCTCGATGCGGCTCCGGCCGGCGCCGGACGGTTCGGATTCACGATGCGCGTGCCCTATGGGGTCGTCGCTGCCGTGACGCCGTTCAACGGTCCGGTCAATCTGCTGGTCCAGAAGGTTGCGCCCGCGCTTGCAATGGGCAACTCCGTCGTGGTGAAGCCATCGCCGCCCGGCACGGAAGTGGCCATTCTGCTGGCGCAGGCGATGCAAAAGGCCAAGCTGCCTGACGGCTTGGTGAACGTCGTGCCGGGCGGGCGGCAGACGGCGCATATCCTGGCCGCGCATCCGCAGGTCGCGGCGATCACTGTGACCGGCAGCACTGCGGCCGGAAACGAACTCGTTCGCGCGGCCGGCGCCAAGAAGTTTGTCGCCGAGCTTGGGTCAAACGCTGCCAACATCGTCTGTGCGGACGCCGACCTCGCCGATGCGGCGGCCAGAATTGCAGGCGCCGCCTTCGAGGCGAGCGGACAACAATGCATCTCGGCGCAACGCATAATCGTCGAACGCGCGGTTTACGATCGCTTCCTCGAACTGTTCGTAAGCGCAGCGAAGAAGCTCAAAGTCGGCGATCCCGACGACCCGGCGACGGATGTCGGTCCGATGATCAGCCGCCAAGCTGCCGATCGCGTCGAGGCAATGATCGCCGATGCTGTCGCGAAGGGGGGGCGGTTTGTCCTAGAGCCGCAGCGCCGTGGCTGCATTCTCGGTCCCGCAATCGTGGCTGACGCCCCGAGCGCGGCCCGGCTGATGAGCGAAGAGGCATTTGGCCCGGTTGTGGTCGTGCAGCCGGTTGCTGATGTCGACGCCGCCCTGGCGCTCGCGAACTCGTCCGAATTCGGCCTCCAAGGCGCCTGCTTCACGTCGAGCCTCAAGACTGCGCACAAGGTCGCGCGCAAGCTCAAGGTCGGCTCGCTGTGGATCAATGAGGCGAGCCGCTTTCGACTCGACAGCTATCCATTCGGCGGCGTCGGCGCGAGCGGCTTTGGCCGCGAAGGCGTGCGCTATGCCATGGAAGAGCTGTCGCAGTGGAAGTTCACCGGCATGCGACTTGATGGTTAGTCTGCGGTGTCACGTAGGGTGGGCAAAATCGCGGGGCACGGCCTGACAGCGTGGGCAACGGCGCGCGGCGCGATTTTGCCCACGCGGTCGGCATCGGAGAAGGCGCCGTTGCCCACCCTACGAAGCCTCTTCTGACGAAGTAAGGATTAATTGGCCGATCGCCTGAAATATTTCAGATCCGGAGCCTTTTGGCCCCGCTTGGTGGGCATCAGAAGACCGTCGCCGCTGATCATGTAGCTCTCTTTGCCGATTTGAACATGGTTGTTGGCCTCGCCGCACACCGATTCGGGCCAAATGGGCTGCGGATCGGTTTCTCGGCGATAGCTCTTGAGCACCGTCCACGGTCGGGTGAGTGCGTGATCGATGACGGTCACTTCCAAAAGAAGCCGGTTCGGATTGCCCTTGTCGAGATGCATGCGCTCCTTGACGACAGTTTGGTTATCGCCGTGCAGCGGGATGCCGCTGGAGTCGAATGCGCGCGGACCGATGAAGCCGCGGGTCTCGACCTCTAAAGTATCGAATTTGCCGTCGTCATCGGTGTCGATCCATTTGCCGATGGAATATCCAAGGAAGGACGGCTGAATTAGTGACGGCCATTCGCGGCCGTCAGTAAAAATCCGACGCGAGTCGCGGATGTTTTCGACCAGAATGTGCGTGGTATTCGGCGTTACGACGAATTCCGTCGGTCCATAGGCGTTGGTCACGCGCGGCATGCCGGGTGAAACGCAGGTATAGGTTTCTCCAATGCCCTGCCCGCCGGCTGCCTGGTCAGCGAGATTGGCTTCGAAGCGGGCCTGGTATTCAGGAACGAGGGGAGCCTGTTGCGCCGGGCCCCACGCCTTGCTCGGATCGTATACAGCGCCCCGAGGTTGCGTCACCCGGACAGTGATCGTATTGGGCCCCCGGCGCCACTCGCCTCTCAGGTCGGGATATTTGCTTTGATCAAAGGCCGTGGCCACGCCGAGAGCCATGAAGGATACGCACAAGCTGACGAAGATACCGATCGATTTCTCAATAAACATCGCCGCCTCCCTGCACCGATGGCCATCGCATGCCGGGTGGCCGGGTGACTCTCCGGGCCCGGTTCTGAATGCAAGCTTGCCACCTATCGAGGCCAGGAGTCACTAGTGTGGCGGTTCAGAAGTCCGCATCATTCCTGCGGCGAGTCCAACATGCGGACTTCTGAACCAAAGCCACACTAGATCAATAAGTTGCTAGTGTCCTTCGATTCCGAAGTTCGCAAACGAGGGTGCCGCACAATGAAG
>DATBHB010000148.1:0-17275 GCA_036557705.1 Xanthobacteraceae bacterium | reverse complement strand
CACTACGCCGACGGATCGTTGATGCTCGAGCAGACGAAGTACCCGAGGAGTGGTACAGGCGCTGACGCAAAGCGGCCGCAGAAACAAATAATATGGAGCGGGCGAAGGGATTCGAACCCTCGACCCCAACCTTGGCAAGGTTGTGCTCTACCCCTGAGCTACACCCGCATCCATTTGGCCGGCTTGCCCGCCGGCCGCAAACCTATGCCAAATCACGCCTTCTTTTGCAACACGGCCGGCCCGGGATATGTAGGGTGCGCAAAGATCGCCTGCCATTGACATCGTCTGCCACTGGTTCCCGTGCATCCCCCAGCCGTGCCGGCAAGTCCCGAAGAGCTGTTCGCGTTTCTGGATCCGGCTGGGCATCGCGCACCCGACCGTGGCCCATCCGCCGCTATTTTCGGTGGAGCAGTCACGGGCGCTGCGCGGAACAATACCCGGCGGGCACACCAAGAATCTGTTCCTTCGCGACAAGAAGGCTACGCTTTACCTCGTGGTCGTGCTCGAAGATGCAATAATCGAACTGAAATCCCTGCATCGACGTCTCGGCGCCACAGGGCGTTTTTCGTTCGGCTCCGCCGCCCTGCTGCGCGAGGCGCTTGGGGTTGAACCCGGTGCCGTAACGCCGTTTGCTGCCATCAATGATACGGCGCAGCGGGTGACGGTGGTACTCGATTCTGCCATGATGCAACACGACATGCTCAATTACCATCCGCTGCGGAACACGATGACGACGACCATCGGACGCGACGACCTCGTCCGCTTTCTTCAGGCAACTGGGCACCAGCCGCGGATTTTTCCTGTAGCCGAGTGAGGCTCCGCAGTGCCGGATTGCAATCACCCCCTGTGATACCATCTAATCGGCAGATCGGGGCCGCGGGGGCATCGACAGGCGGCAAGGGCAGGAACGACATGCTGCGAGGTGCTGGGCAGGACGCTCCGGGCGCGACTGCGGACGGTTTGATCAAGGACACGAGCACACAGACCTTCGTCAAGGACGTCATCGAGGAATCCAAGCGCCAGCCGGTGCTGGTCGATTTCTGGGCCGAATGGTGCGGGCCGTGCAAACAGCTGGCGCCCATTCTGGAGAAGGTCGTCAGGGCGGCCAAAGGCAAGGTCAAGCTGGTCAAGATGGATATCGACAAGCACCCGACAGTACCCGGGCAGCTTGGCATCCAGTCGATCCCGGCTGTATTCGCGTTTACCAACGGGCAGCCGGTGGACGGCTTTCTCGGCGCGCTGCCGGAGAGCCAAGTGCTGGCATTCGTCGAGCGCGTGACCAAAAGCCGGATCGGCGGCGACGAGAAGGATGCCTTGCAGGCAGCCGATGCGGCGCTCGCGAGTGGCGATCCCGCCACTGCAGCGGAGCTTTATGCCAAGATCCTGGCCCAGGATGGCGCCAATGTGGCGGCGCTGGCGGGTCTAGCCCGCACTTATGTGAAGACCGGCGCGCTTGAACAGGCCAAGCAGACCCTTGCAATGGTGCCGGAAACCAAGCGCACCGATCCGGCGGTGACAGCAGCGCATGCCGCGATCGATCTTGCCGAGCAGGCGAAGGCGGTGGGTCCGCTTAGCGAGCTCGAGGGCAAGGTGGCCGCCAATCCGGCCGATCACCAGGCGAGGTTCGATCTCGCGGTTGCCCTCAACAGCAAGGGCCGCCGCCAGCAGGCGCTCGATCAGCTCATTGAGATCGTGCGGCGAGACCGCAAATGGAACGACGACGGCGCGCGCAAGCAGCTCGTTCAGTTCTTCGAGGCCTGGGGTCCTGCCGACCCCGCCACCGTCGAGGGCCGAAAACGGCTGTCATCGATCCTGTTTGCTTGACGCATCGTTCATCCGCGGCAGCGGAGGCAGAGCGGCGATGCCGATGAATGTGACCTATCACGGGCCCGGCGACCTCGCCGATGTCATTCCGGTGTTTCCGCTCGCGGGCGCCCTGCTGCTGCCGCGCGGTCAGATGCCGCTGAATATTTTCGAGCCGCGCTATCTTGCCATGGTGGACGACGCGCTGCTTTCGGGTCGCCGTCTCATCGGCATGATTCAGCCCGATCCGGCGCATCCTGGACCCGACGATAAGCCCACGCTGTTCCGGATCGGCTGCGTCGGACGCATTACCCAGCTCGCCGAAAGCGGCGATGGCCGCTATCTCATTCAGCTTACCGGGGTTGCCCGCTTCCGCATCGATCACGAGCTCAGCGTCTCGACGCCTTATCGGCAGTGCCGGGTGAGCTATATGGATTTCATCGCGGATTTCACGGCCCGAAAGGGAGAGGACGAGGTCGATCGTCAAACGCTGTTGCGCGCTTTGTCCGAGTTTCTCAAAGCCAACGACCTCAAAGCGGATTGGCAAGGCATCGAGAACGCCCCGAGCGAGGCGCTGGTCAACGCGCTCGCCATGATGTCGCCCTACGGCACGGCCGAGAAGCAGGCAATGCTCGAAGCCCCGGACCTCAAGACCCGCGCCGAAATATTGATCGCTGTGACCGAGATCGAGCTGGCCAAAAAGATCGCCGGCGGCGAGACGCCGCTGCAATAATCCCGCACAGTTTCCGTGGCACGACAGTACTGCGTCGTGATATTGCACTGAAGTCATTTGCACAGGTTGCCCTCACGCGACCGAGCGACCACATGCATGGCGGGCCGCCTGCGGGCGGTACCGGCAGCCGGAGGATGGATGGGCAAAGAAGAGCTTTTGGAATTCGACGGAACGGTAACCGAAGTGTTGCCGGACGGGAACTACCGCGTGCGGCTCGACAACGACCATGAGCTGCTCGCCTACATGTCCGGCAAGATGCGCAAATTTCGCATTCGCACCGGCGTAGGCGACCGGGTCATTGTCGAAGTCTCGCCCTACGATCTCGACCGGGGCCGCATCAATTTCCGCCACAAGGACGTGACTCGCCCGATGGGTTCGCCCCCTACGCGCCGGCAACAGACCATGCGCCGTCGCTGACATCGTTCGCCATTGCGCCGCTGCATCGAATCCGGAGCCGGAGCCTGTGACAATGTCCACGCCGCCGACCGAGCGCCCTGCCAACACTATTGACCCGAAACTCCTCGAAATACTGGTCTGCCCGCTCACCAAAGGCCCCCTCGAATACGATGCCGATAAGCAGGAGCTGATCTCGCGCTCGGCCAAGCTCGCCTACCCTATTCGCGACGGGATTCCGATCATGCTGCCCGAGGAAGCCCGGCGGCTGGATTGATCCATGCTCAAGATCTGGGGGCGCAATACGTCGATCAACGTCCAGAAGGTCATGTGGACCGTGGGCGAACTCGGCCTGCCGCACGAACGCATCGATATCGGCGGACCATTCGGGAAAAATAACGAGCCGGCCTATCTGGCTAAAAACCCCAATGGCCTCGTGCCGACGCTGGAAGAGGACGACGGTTTCCTGCTCTGGGAATCGAACGCCATTGTGCGCTATCTCGCCGGAAAACACGGAGCCGGCAAGCTGGCACCGAAGGACGCCCAGCAGCGCGCCAGCGCCGACCGCTGGATGGATTGGCAGCTCTCCGTCTGCGCGCCGGCGATTCACGGCTTGTTCTGGGGTCTCATTCGTACGGCGCCGGAGAAACGCGACCACAGAGAAATCGATGCTTCACGCGAGCGAACAACCGCCGCAATGAGGATCCTCGACGCCCAGCTCGGCCGGACCCGGTTCGTAGCCGGCGACGCCTTCTCGATGGGCGACATCCCGGTCGGCCTCATTGCGTACCGGTATCGGCGGCTGGTGCCGCAACGCAGCGGCCTCGATAATGTCGAACGCTGGTACCTCGAACTCGAACAGCGGCCCGCTTTTGCGGAGCACGTACTGCCGGTACCGTTCGTGTGAATTGACCTCGTCCTGAGGAGCATCGAACAGTTGGCGCTTGCCAACTGTTCGATGCGCCTTGAAGGACGAGGTATCATCCGGCGCGCCCTCATGGTTCGAGACGCGCGGCGCCTCTCCGTGAGGCGTGAACAAGCATATCGAATCGCGCCGCGCTCCTCACTATGAGGGTAGACGTTACAACGTCTCGCCGCGCAGCAATTTCGGCACCTCGCCGGTGAGACCGGCAGCTTCGCGGATGAAAACTTGTTTTAATGCCGGCAGCCGGTCGACGAGCCCAAGTCCGACACCGCGGGCGAGCCGCAGCACATCGGAGCGGTTTGAAAACAGCCGGTTGAGACCGTCCGTTGCGAGCCCCATTGACATTGTATCGAAGCGCCGCCAGCGCTGATAACGCTCGAGCACGGCCGCCGAGCCAGGGTCCATTCCCAGCCGCGACGCGTCGACCACCACTTCGGCAAGCGCGGCCACATCCTTGAGACCCATATTGAGCCCTTGCCCGGCAATCGGATGGATAACGTGCGCCGCATCGCCGAGGAGGGCCAACCGGTCCGCGACGAAGCGCCGGGCGATCCAAAGCCCAAGCGGGTAGACTCGACGCGGCCCAACGACTTCGATTTCACCGAGCCGCAGGCCGAAGCGCTGCTCCAGCTCGGCATGAAATTCGCGATCGGGTAGCGCCACGATGCGCTCGGCCTCGCGGCTTTCCTCGGTCCACACGATCGACGAGCGGCGGCCCTTGAGCGGCAGCGTGGCAAACGGTCCAGCCGGCAGGAAATGCTCCTCGGCACAGCCGCCGTGGTCGCGCTCGTGCGCAACCGTCGTGACGATGCTCGACTGGCGGTAGTTCCAACCGTGGATCGCAATACCGGCGCGCTCGCGAATGCCCGACCGAGCCCCGTCAGCGGCGACGAGCAGACGGGCGGCTGTGGTCGAACCATCGGCAAGCTCTACATCGATGTGGCCGGTCACGCCGCGCTGCGTCTTTACCGCCTTCGCCCAAAGCATCACGCCCGCCTCGCGCGCTCTCTCGACGAGGGCTGCCATCAGCGGCACGTTCTCCACCATATGGGCAAACGGCTCGCCCGGCTCGATATCGCCCGCGAAGCTGAGAAACACCGGTCGCACACGATCGTTGAGCCGGCTGTCGGTGATGCGCATGTCGAGAACAGGCTGCGCATCTGCGGCGACGCTCTTCCACACCCCGATCGTTTCGAACAGCCGGCGCGCTGCCGCCACGATAGCGGAGGCGCGTGTATCGGCCGGCCGGCGCGCGAGCGCCGGATCGGTCACCGCGATCTTGAAGATCTCGCCGAGCGCCGACCGCAAGGCTGTTGCCAGCGCCAAGCCGGCAAAGCCGGCGCCGCCAATCAGCACGTCGATCCGCTCGTCGCCTGGCACGGATTACCTATCGCCGCCGCAAATAGCCATTCGGATTACGGCTCGCTGCACCAGTGGGAGCCGGCCGCCGCCGCGCATCGGGTCTCGCAGCATTGCGACCACCGATAACTGTTCGGGAAAGGGCAGTGCAAGCTCCCGGCCCGGAACTTGGACTAAACACCATCGGCGCCTCCGTCGGCGCGCGGGTCGTGGGCGGCTTCCAGCATTCCGTTGGGATGGAGCACGGCGGCGCCGGCGTGACCCATCATGCCGGAATAGGGCTCCGACAGCGGCACCACGTCGTGGCCGGCGGCGATAAGGCGATCGATCAGGTTGCCGTCGAAGCGGCTCTCGACAAAGAGGCTGGTTCGCGCGGCGCCCCAGGTGCGGCCGGCGACGAACCGCGGCCGGTCGAGCGCCTCTTCGAGCGGCTGCCGGAAGGCGATGTGGCGGGTGAGCAGGATCGCCTGGACCAGCGGCTGCGCATCGCCGCCCATGGTGCCGTAGGCCATGACGCGACCGTCGTTGAGCACGGCGAGCGCCGGATTAAGCGTGTGCCGCGGCAGCCGGCCGGGAGCGAGCGCATTGATGGCGCCGGATCGAAGCGAAAAGCCCAAGCCGCGGTTCTGCATCAGCACGCCGGTCCGCGGCAGCACCACGCCCGAGCCGAATTCCCAGTAAATCGATTGGATATAAGACACGACGAGCCCGGACGCGTCGGCGGCACCCATCCAGATCGTGTCGCCGGGCCCTGGCGACGGTTGCCAGTCGGCGGCTTTGCGGCGGTCGATCGAGGCTGCTTGCGCATCAAGGAATGCGCCCGCCAGATAGCGCTCGGGCGGATGCGGCATCTGCGCGGGATCGGCGATGACCCGATCACCCAGCGAGAGCCCACGCTTGGTCGCCTCGACGAGCCCGTGCACGTGATCGAAGCCTTCGGCTTGCGTAATGCGAAGTCGATCAAACAGAGCAAGAATCGCCAGCGAAACGAGGCCCTGCGTCGGCGGCGGCGTGTTGTAGAGCGTGCCCGCTTCGATCGCGAGCGACAGCGGCTCGGCCACGTCGGCGCGGCAGCGCGCGAGATCGGCGCGCGTGACCGGGCTCCCGAGCCGGTCGAGATCGGCCGCGATCTCGCGCGCGACATCGCCGCGATAGAAGTCATCGAGACCCGCGTGGGCGATCTGTTCAAGGGTGGCCGCGAGTGCCGGCTGCTTGAGGAGCGCGCCCTGCTGCGGCGGCTTGCCATCGGGGAGGAAGGTCTCGGCAAAGCCCGGCACAGCTTTGAGTTCGGCCGCCACCGCGGCAGTGCAGTTCGCGAGGCTTTTCGACTCCGGGCAACCTTCGGCAGCTAAGCGGATCGCCGGCGCGAGCAGATCGGCGACTTTCAGCTTCCCGCCTTGCGCCTGCGCGGCTTCGAGCGCGAGCATCCAACCGGCGATCGCGCCCGGCACGGTCAGGGCCGCCAACGGTCCACGCGGTGGGATCTCATCCAAGCCGGCGTTGCGGTAGAGCTGTGGGCGTGCGTTTTCGCCGGCGCGGCCTGCCGCCATGAGGGCGCGAATTCGCCCGGACGGCTCGCGAATGAGCCAGAAGCCGTCGCCGCCGATCCCGTTCATGTGCGGATAGACGACCGCGATCGTGGCCGCCATGGCAATCATGGCTTCGAGCGCATTGCCGCCTTCGGTGAAGATCACGCGGCCGCTTTCGACCGCAGCATAATGCGGCGCGCAGACGACTCCGCGGCGCTGACCGGCGGTATGGAGGTCCATCGATCAGGAACTCGCGTCGGCAAGGCCGCGCCGCCTGAGCAGCGCGTCCGGAGTCGGCAGCCGGCCGCGGAAGGCCTCGTAGAGGTCCTTCGGGTCGCGCGAGCCGCCGGCTGCGTAGACGTGGTCGTGCAGCGCCTTGGCGATCTTCGGGTCGAAGATATCGCCGGTCTCCTCGAAGGCCGCAAAGGCGTCGGCGTCGAGCACCTCCGACCACATGTAGCTGTAATAGGCTGACGCGTAACCGCCGCCGGAGAAGAGATGCGCAAAATGCGTTGGTCGGTGGCGCATCACGATCTCGGCCGGCATGCCGATGCGATCGAGCGCCGCGCGCTCGAATTGGGTCACGTCGAAATCATCGGGCTGCGGCAACAGATGAAAATCGAGATCGACCAGAGCGGAAGCCACATATTCGACCGTGGCGAATCCCTGATTGAACGTGCGCGCCGCAATGAGGCGGCGTATCAGATCGTCCGGCATCGGAGCGCCGGTGCGGTGGTGGAGCGCGAAGCGGCCCAGGATTTCGGATCGTTCCAGCCAATGCTCGTATAGCTGCGAGGGAAGCTCGACCCAGTCGGTGAGCACGCTGGTTCCCGAAATCATCGGATAGGTCACGTCGGAGAGGAGCGCGTGCAGCCCGTGACCGAATTCGTGAAACAGCGTGCGCGCATCGTCGAAGCTCAACAGCGCCGGCTGATCGGCGCCGCCCTTGGAGAAATTCATTACATTGACGACCAGCGGCCGGATGTCGCCCTTGAGTTTCTCCTGGTCGCGCAGCGTCGTCATCCAGGCGCCGCTGCGCTTGGAAGCGCGGGCGAAATAATCGCCGAAGAAGATGCCGCGGTGGGCGCCGTCGGCGCCGCGCACTTCCCAGACTTCGACGTCTTCGTGCCAGACCGGGACGTCACGGCGCTGCTCAAACGAGAGGCCGAACAGCCGATAGGCCGTATAGAATGCCGCTTCGATAATGTGGCGGAGCTGGAAATACGGCTTGATCGTCGTCTCATCGAGATCGCATTGCTGCTTGCGCAGCTTCTCGGCGTAGTAGCGCCAATCCCACGCCGCGAGCTTGAAATTGCCGCCCTCGCCGGAAACGAGAGCCTGCATGGCGTCGCGGTCGGCGAGCGCCCGCGAGCGCGCCGGCGCCCACACCCGATCGAGCAGCGCCCTCACCGCCTCGGGCGTCTTCGCCATGGCATCGTCGAGGCGATAATGGGCGAAGCTTTGGTAACCGAGAAGCCGCGCGCGCTCGGCGCGGAGTTTCAGGATTTCGGCGACGATCGCCTTGTTGTCGGTCTTGCCGCCGTTGTCGCCGCGCGCGCTCCAGGCACGAAAGATTTTTTCGCGCAAGTCGCGACGTGATGAGAATTGCAGGAACGGCTCGACGCTCGAACGCATAAGCGTAATGACATATTGGCCTCCCATGCCGCGCTCTGCGGCTGCAGCGCGGGCGGCCGCAAGCACGAATTCCGGTAGGCCCGCGCGGTCCTCTTCGCCCTCCAACACGAGGACGTAATCGCGCTCGTCGGCAAGCAGGTTCTGGCTGAACGCGGTGCCGAGCGTGGCGAGCCGCTCGTTGATCTCGGCGAGGCGTTTCTTGGCCTCCGGATCGAGCGCCGCGCCGGCGCGTTTGAACATGACGTAATAGCGATCGAGCACGCGCTCCTGTTCGTCGTCGAGACCCAAAGATTTTCGCCGCTGGTAGAGCGCATCGATGCGCCGGAACAGCGGCTCGTTGAGCAGGATGCCGTTCCAATGGCGAGCGCGCCGCGGCGATATTTCGCGCTCGACCGCAAGCAGCGCCTCGTTGGTATGGGCGCCGGACAGGAGCGAGAACACGTCCGCAACGCACGCCAGCTCGCGCCCGGCAAGCTCCAGGGCCGCGATGGTGTTGGCGAACGAGGGCTCTGCCGGATCGGCGGCAATCGCTGCAATCTCGGTATCATGCGCCGCGAAGGCATGATCGAAAGCGGGAGCGAAATGCTCAGGCCGGATCGCGCGGAACGCAGGCACGCCAAATGGCCCCGCGAAATCTTCCAACAGCGGATTGCCGTTTCTGGGCGGAGATATCTCTTGTTGCTTTTGTACTGGCTCGTCGGTGATCGCCATGGCTCTGTTCACATAGGGAAGCGCTTGGTTTTGGAGAATTGCGGTACCGCGGTCAACGCGGGACATATTGCCAGGCCGGACATGGCTCCGCCGGCCGTTTGTTTAGCGGCGCCGGCCGCGCCGTAGGGGTTTGGTTTGTTTTCCCCCTCTCTTTCCAACTTGCGGGCGAGCGAGGGGGAGCGGAGCGCCGAAAGACGCAGGTGCTTGCGAGGCACCTTGCGTGCTGGTGAGGCACGCGAAGACGCTTGCGAGGCGTCTTGACGCCCCTTGCGATCGGGACGTCTCGCCTCTCGGCGCTCCACCGCAGCTTTGATGGCAACTGTAAGTAGCGCGAAAAATCCAGCAACTTCAATCGGTCGTGGCCTCAGCGTATAGCCAATGTCCCAATAATGTCCCCATTTGTGAGCCCCCCTCCCGGCTTGTTACCCGTTTCTAGACGGCGAGCTATGCGTCGGACTGCTGCCCCCAAGGCTGCCGGCCCACGGGGCTCATTCGCGAGCGCGCGCCGATCGGGAGCACCTCGTTCGGGACGAGGGGGTCGCAGGTTCAAATCCTGCCACTCCGACCAATACTTAGCTCGATTTTGAGAACCCGTCCGGACAGATATTCGGACAGATTGCATTTGCAACTATCCTCTCGGATTAGCGGTCAGCTGGGCTTTGCGCCAGAGGGTGTCCAACGAGCGATGCGAACGTTGACGGGTGACGCTCCCCCAGAGGGCTTCACCGAGCCTGCGTTTTCTTCGCTCGCCCCGATGGTTTTTATATCGCTGGAATGGGAAGCCCACGGGAATTGGCCTAGTTCAGCGCGCGACGCGTGACGCTTGCGCGCGCACGAGAATTAGCGCGACAGGCCCGTGGCATTCTGGCTGAGGGGATCAACCCGAAGGACATGAGGCAACCATCCCAAGGGTGCGTTTGGGGAATGCGCCGGCTCCATCGGATTGCGCTAAGCCCACCGGCGATTTTCTGGCCAAAGAGCCCCGCCGCCGGTGGCGGCAGCCTAACACATTGTCCTTAACACGCGCTTAATTTTTGGCCGCTATCTACACGATCATCTGATTACACGTCAGTGTCCATTGGCATCTCGCCACACAGAAGAGAGGACATGATGAGCGAACAAATCGGGTTGAGTATCAGTGAAGCGTGCGTGCAATCTGGCATCGGCCGGACGATGCTCTATCAGCTCATTAAACGCGGTGATTTGCCGGCACACAAGATTGGCAGGCGAACGATAATCTGCCCTCGCGACCTGGAGCAATTGATCCAGTCGTCACCGCGGCTCCAGCCCAGACCTTAGAAATCGAAACTGCGTGATTCAACTCGAACGAAAGGCAGAGATAAAATGACCATTCACACAGGCACCGCATTCGTCAACCATCTTGCAGGTCATCCGGCCTCTGGCATGGCCAGCATGCCTGCCGGATCGCTTGATCTCATCGTCACGTCTCCTCCATACTGGACGGACGTGACGGCCGACAGTGGCAAAAACCCGTGGCATTTATCAGAGGAACATCTTGCCGACCTTCGGACCGCATGCATTGAGTGCGCGCGCGTCCTGCGGCCGAAGGGGAAACTCTGCATCAACATACCGATCCCGAAGGAAATCAGTAAACAGCATGCACGGCATCTAAAGGACACCGCGCTTGCCATCGTAAAGATGATCCAAGCCAACACCGATCTTGTTCGACTTGATCCTTGGGTCTGGGAACCTAATCCAGACAATGTTCTTGCAAGCCACACGGCCACGTTCATCATTGTTTTGGTAAAGCCAAACAGCTCTCAAATTAAAAAGCAACCGGAAAGAACGAACTAGTTCTGTTGCCGAAAACCCTGAGTACCGAGCGGGGAACGTCATCGAATTGCCTGCCGTATCTCCTGCTGACGACTACCAAGAGTATGCAACCTACTTCATCCGCTCCTCCGGGCGGGATGGGATGCCGGCGGACATATGAACGGTTCCGGTTGAGGCATGCCAAGCCGTGCAAAAGCGCCCCGAACCCCCACAACCACCAGACATTGATCAGGCACTAGCATTCCTGGAGGATTTGTTCGGCTCCGAAAAGCGCCACCTTGTCGCGATCAAAAAACGTGAGAAAGGGCCGCCCAACATCAAAGCCAAGCATTTTGACGCGATTGACCGAGATGGGTTGAAAAAGTTCATTTTAGAATACAGTGACGCCGGCTTCGACCTGTATTTCAGCCCGAACCCAATCAAGGGGACGCTCCACAAGAAAGCCAAGAAGAGGGACGTGTCCGAAGCGCGCCATCTCTGGATCGACCTTGACCCCCGCCCTAGTGAGCCGCTTGAGGCCGAGCGTGCGGCTATGCTCGCGCTGCTTACGACCGACTTACCGCAAGGATTGCCGCGGCCGAACCGTGTCATTGATAGCGGGCGTGGTTATTGGGGCTATTGGAAACTCGCTCAGCCGATGCCGGTGGATGGCGCGGTCCACGACGAGAAGGGCCGCTTTGTTCGCAACAATCCGCTGACCGAGGTCGTCGAAAGTTATGGTCGTGGCATCGAGCAAGCTTTTGGCGAACGGTTCGCGGATGGCTGTCGCAACATCGACCGCATAGCCCGACTGCCCGGAACCATCAACCACAAGACCGGACAGCTGGCCCGCGTGCTGGACGAGCACAACTACGACCAGCCGCACACCATCGAGAGTTTTCCGCGACGGGGCGAGAAGTCGAACCACGAAAAAGAGTTCCAAGCATCGCGCGACTACGAGCAGATCGGTCGCGATGCACCCGAACTAGCTAACCTTAACCCCGAGTGGACCGGGCGCATCTTCGATGGTGACACCGACAAGCAGTATCAGGGCGACAGGTCGCGCTTAGCCTTCGCGGTCGCGTGCGAACTCGTCCGGGCGGGGCTTGATGATGCGTTCATTGCCCGCGTGCTGATGACGACAACGTGCGGTGCGCATGTCCAAGATAGCCCAGGCTATCGCCTGCCCCGCACCATTCGTCGGGCTCATGAGTTCGCCATTGATCCCGACCTCGAAAGAATGAACAGCAAACACGCGGTTCTGCCGATTGGCGACAAGACACGTGTCGTCACGTGGGACGATGATTTCGAGTTCCCCGGTCGCAAGACCATTGTCCGAGCACAGTCCTTCCCCGACTTTAGGAACCTGCATTCCAACAAGCGCAAGACCGTCGAGATCACGGACAAGAACGGCAACCGCAAAAAAACGAAAGTTCCGCTTGGGGCTTGGTGGCTCTCACAAACGAGGCGTCGTCAGTACGACGGGGGCCAGAGGTTCATGCCCCAGCACGAGGCTGAGGTTGTGGGCAACACCTTGAACATGTTCGAGGGGTTTGCAGTGCAACCCCGAAAGCCCGAAGGCGGCAGCGGCGCGAGCGGCTGCCAGTTATTCCTCGACCACGGGTTCAACATCATATGCAGCGGCAACGAGGAGCATTGGGAATACCTGCTCAAGCGGGAGGCGTGGATCGCGCAGAACCGCCGGCGGTCAGAGATTGCAGCGGCATATCGGACCGATGCGGAGGGTTCGGGGAAGGGGTTCTGGTGCAATCACCTCGGCCATCTGTACGGGCGGCATTACATGGAGATCGGCAAGCCCGAACATGTGCTCGGCAAGTTTAATCCGCACCTGGAAACTCTCCTCAAGTTGTGTGCCGACGAGGCAATTTTCGTCGGTGATCCGCGGCACCGCAACGCGCTCTTTGGCCTAATTACAGAACCGACGCTGACGGTTGAGCCGAAGAACATTAACGTGTACTCCGCCCCGAACTACCTCAATATTGATATGAACACCAACGCGAAGCATTTCGTGCCGGCGAGCCGCACCGCGCGCCGGTTTTTTGTCCCGACCGTGAGCGAGGCCAAGGTGGGCGATTTCGCATATTTCAGGGACATTGAAGCGCAACTCAAGGACGGCGGGTACGAGGCCCTGCTGTATCACCTACTGCACGAGGTAGACTTGCGGGACTTCGAGGTTCGCTGTGTCCCCAAAACCGCAGGGCTGGCCGAACAAGTCGCGTACTCGCGCAAAGGGTTGGACGGGTTGGTCGAGAAAGTCTGCAACGAGGGCCACGTACCATGCGCCCACCTTCATTGGCCGGGGTTCTCCGTGACCACCGGCTATGAGCAGCGGGAAGGCTTTGACTACTTCATCGACCATCACCAGGACCGTGAGTTGCGGTCATTGGGGGCCTTGAAGGTCAAGCACCAGCTCCGGAAGCATTGGGGGTGCGTTTCGGGCGATGAAGCGAAACGCCGCGATGGCGGGACGATCGTCTCTGGCGTCAAGTGGCCGCCCCTGGCTACACTCCGCACGGTATTCGTTGAGAGGAACGGGCCGCAGGACTGGCTTGACCCAGATGTGACCGAGTGGCCTACGTACCGACCGATGCAAATCCTTGCGGTGGATACCGGGCCGGCAGGGGGAACCTGAGGGTTGGGCAATGTCATAGCCCAGAGGAATGCGCGCCCGGCGGCCAGGCCAACCCTGACCCGGCTACTTTCCTCATGTTCGTGGTTTCGAGGTTCAGCCCAAACCACGAACTGGATTTCCCCAGTGTTCATCGGCATTGTTCGTGGTGTTCGCGGTGCGCGCAGTTTGAAGCCGCAAACGCAAAAACCCGTGCTCGCCAACGCGTACCCAGAGGACTTTTTCGCTCTATTATATTTATACCCTAAAAACCACGAACATCACGAACACCTCGAACAATGCCGACGAATGCTGCATTAATTGTGTTCGCCCTTTCTTGGGCGCACGAACATCACGAGCAATCCTTGCAGGGGGGGGCAGTTCCTGGACGGTTACGACTGTTCTACCCGCGATTGTAAGGACGCCGAAGCTGGCTCACGCTTGCCGGTGGGCTACCATTGAAAACCCCTTCGCGACGCCTTTAATGTAATCAGCGCGGATCGCTCTTCGGTCCGCGATTAGTTTGACCGGGGGGCACGCTCGGCGGATCAGAGCCCGGTTCTGCCACTCGGTTGCAACCGGTTCGCAGTCGTTTGGCACAAAAAGACGTGTGGCAGACTGGTTGTCAGAATGGAGTTACCGATGTTGTCCTTCCTCGAACGCTTAGAACAAGCCCGCGCCGAACTGGCTCAACATGAAGCCGACCCCCTCCGTGAGAAGGTGGAAGCGGCTGTGCGTGACAAAGAGGCAATAGGCACGGCGCCGCTGCTCGATTTGATCGGGTTGCCCAAGACTACGGGCAACGCACGTCGGATCGCCACCATCATGAAAGGGCTCGGATACGTACCGGTCAAGTCACGCCGGCTCTTGCCGGGCGGCCGTTCCGGCAACACAGTCACAAGGGGTTGGACGAAACCCTTCCGCGAAACCGGCGCACACAGCGCATCCGCGAGCCCGAAACAGGATTGGGGTTCTGGCCTATAGAGGCTGATTTACCAGCTGCGTCGAGACGTGACCCGAGGCGCGCCGGGCACATCAAAGGAGTGGTCAGAAGGACGTACACCAAGAGACTAACCGCATTGCGATGAGATCGTCGCCCGTTGAGCGGACCGGAGGACCGGTGACCCTTCACCGCATCGACCACGAGGTGGCGGGCTTTGCTGCCTTCAGAGCCGCACCGGGACATTTACCGCGAGCGAGACGGCAGCCCTGGCAATACGTTTTGTGGAGCTAACGGCCCGAGGGCATCAACTCCGGGCAATTCGGTACAGTACCCGGCGGATAACACTTTTGCGACTGTTGCCTTCCATAGTCTTGCTTTCCATAGTCTTGCAACGCCGAAAATATGACGATTACAATGATTATCACGAGCAGGAGCGCAGAAAACAATATCGCCGCAATCTGATTAGATCGACTTTCGGCTCTGGTCTGAACTTTGTTGTGGACATCAGCAACCGTGCGCCCCAAATTCTCGGGCCGTTCCAACACATCGGCATCATGCTCGGCGGACTCCTTGCTCGCAGTTCCAGTGCCTACAATGGTTGGGCCAGCCATTGCCGCGGCACCAAATTCGGCCTCGCTCTGATTCACCTCCACTAGGCTCACAGGTCTAACATCTCTGCCGCAATAACGGCACACCCTGGCCGCGGCTTTGATCGTTTCCGCACAGTGTTCACATACTTTAAAGTCGAGCGCCCGGCGCATCTTGCGACCGAGCCACCAGTACCAAACGAAGCCTATTATGACTCCAGGAAGAAGCGCTCCAATTATGCTTACTATAGGATGATACTGAAAATTCACCCACCTCTGCGCGTCATCCGTAGGACTCAACGTGAGTGAAAAGATTGTAGATCGGATATATGCTTGCGCCCGCAAACGTGGCGACAAGGACACATGGGGATCGCAACCGCTTGATAGTTTCGATCTTCATGATCTCGCAATCCTAAATTTAGTGAACAGTAAGAGACAGGGACGGTATTGCATCGCACCGTTTCTGCCGTTTGCCAGATTCCGACCCAACCGGCGCCACAGCGGCGCCGAAAAAATACATCGTTCATTTGTGAACGTAGGGGTTTTTAATAACCTTTGGACGGCTTGGAGCGGGGTTATCGAAATTGTTGTAGTGCAGTGGCTGTGCCGGGATGTCGTCGTTAGGTGCCGGAACTTGGATCGCCTGGTGATGCTGGATTGCCACCGCAGGATCGTCCGGAGGATATCCCAATTGTGGCACCGCAGCACTGCCGGGAGGATACGGCGCCGCTTGAACAGGCCGCCCGTATTGATCCATCCCAATGCCTGGACCGTAGGCATCTGGTTGGACCCGACTGAGAGGGTCCGCCGGGCCGTAGCCGGGCATTGGTTGCCAGGTGAATGGGCGGCCGGTGGCGTCGCTATTGATACCAGGACCGTAAGCATTCGGTTGTCCCACAGCACTGATCGGAATGATCAGAGCTACGAGGCCGATAGGTAGAGCACGCATTGTGAAAGCCCTCCTTGTGCAATTGACAGATGGTGTTTGTACTTATGAAACGGAAGCCCTTGAAAGTTGCGTCCGGCACCAGGCCCTCCCCATGCTTGCCCGGCCGCCGCCCGCATGCTTTTGCAGGGCACGCCCAGGACATTGACCCCTGCGGCGCGGCATCGGCACGCGCATAGCGCCTGATAGAACGCGGTCAAGGTTTCGGAGCGCGCAACTCGATCACCGCCGCTGACTGTCCCTTCCCGTCTACTATCCCCTGTTTATGGCGAAACGGAATTACTCCTTTTAGCTCTCCCGCTGCCTTCGTCAGAATGAAGCTGCTCACAAAATGATCCATAATCGAAGTAAGTGTATTGAGTTGTACTAAATCAGGCTCCCACCCCCTATGGGCTGCTGCATTGCCAGCCTCAATCAATACCTCAAGGCTTTCACGGTCCGGTGCGCCAATGAAGCCCTGGGTACGAAGCCAGTCAAGTTTTTTCACGAAACCTATGTTTGGATCGGCGCCCCTCAACTCGCATGCGCGCTCGAATACACCGCGCATTCCTATGGCAGCCAATACTCGCAGATCATGATCAAGTGCTGTATAAACCGAGTGTAGGAGCTTAATAAGAGGCGCATCCGCTAGTTTGCTCCAGTCGGGCTTGTTTCTGGCGGGCGCAGGCCAGTGATGTAGTTCGTCAGACAATATCGTGATCGTTCTCGCCGCGAGCGTCGCCAGCTCAATATAGCCTCTCAATTCATCGAGAGACCATTCATCATCGATCCACGTATCAGTTTTGTACTTAACTGCCAAACTTTCATGTTGAAAATACACGGTGCCACAGCCACCGCATTTCATTATCCGGTACACATCATCTTTCGATGTTATATCCTGTAGCCCCCTCTCGTCAGGCGCCCCCTCCCCGTTTGTCTTCTCCTCATGCTCGTAAAGTACTTGAGCCTTCCTATTCGCAGTGCAGGTAGGACAGTGACCCATTGCGGATGACATGGGTGAACCCTTGATCCAGTCTGAGGGCGTCTTTTCGCTGGCTTTATGGTCTCATCTAAGCAAACGGTTTGGAGTGACGTGCATTATAATGCGTCGCAATAAAATGCACAATCTGACCGCATTGCGCCTATGTCGGAAGACGTGCGGCGTATGGTGGGGCGGAATGTGAAACGGCTGCGGATCGCGGCCGGCATTTCGCAGGCAAAGCTGGCCGAACGGATGGGGGTGGATCGGGCCTATGTCAGCGGCCTGGAACTGGGCCAGCGCAACCCCACAATCGTGACGCTGTGGCATCTCAGCAAAGCTCTCGGCTCG
>DATBHB010000147.1:0-2937 GCA_036557705.1 Xanthobacteraceae bacterium | reverse complement strand
CTCGCGGCCCCAGCCGGCCAATCGCTCGGCCTTCCCGATTCATCCTGGGCCGGCAGCGCGCGGCGGCGATCTGGCGCTCGTATCCCGTGTGTCCCGGGCGCAGCGCACCATGAGCGAAGCGAATGGTGCGCTGCAGAACCGTCACCGTTACGAAACCGCCTTTGGGACGGCCTGACGCGCGCTTGCGCGCGGACGAAGACTTCCGTTCCTTTCATCGTGCCCGCCCCGAATAAGAGGACGAAGCGCCGGGAGGCGCACTGACCAATTGGTCGCTTGCGAGGCGCGACAACCGCGCTAGCGAGACGCGGGCCGTCCCCGCACGACTGAGATCGCGCCTCGCGGCGCTCCACCGTGGCCGCTGCATATTGGAAATAATTCAGTGATATCAATGGCTGATGCCGGAAGTGTCCCAATAGTGTCCCGAACTGCGAATTGAGGTGGTCCCGGTTGTCTGAACAGATTTTCCGCCTCGATAAGTGGAGCCCCTGCCGGGGTCAGGCTGCCAAGCGGAAGGGCAGCGGAGCGAAGTAGGCTTGATCGGGGGTCACGCCGTCAAGGCTCGCATGTGGCCTTCGGCGATTGTAGAACTCGAAGTAGCGCCCGATCGAAGCGCGAGCCTCCGAGACGCTGTCGTAGGCGTGCAGATAGACCTCCTCGTATTTGACGCTGCGCCACAATCGCTCGACGAACACGTTGTCGCGCCAGGCGCCCTTGCCGTCCATGCTGATCGCGATGCCGTTGCCGGTGAGCGCGCCGGTGAAGGCCGCGCCCGTGAACTGCGAGCCCTGGTCGGTGTTGAAGATGTCCGGCTTGCCGTGACGCGCCAACGCATCCTCCAGCGTCTCGACGCAGAATGCTGCTTCCATGGTGATCGACAGCCGCCACGCCAGCACCCGGCGGCTGAACCAGTCGAGCACCACCGCCAGATAGACGAAGCCGCGCGCCATCGGGATGTAAGTGATGTCCATCGCCCACACCTGGTTCGGCCGCGTGACCTCCATCCCGCGCAGCAGATACGGGTAGATCTTGTGGCCGGTCTCCGGCTTGGTCGTGCGCGGCCGGCGATAAAGCGCCTCTATCCCCATCCGCCGCATCAGCGTCTTCACATGCCGGCGGCCGATCTTGCACCCCTCGGCTACCAGCAGGCCTTGCAACATCCGCGAACCGGCGAAGGGGAACTCCAGATGCAGCCGGTCGAGCCGCCGCATGATCGCAAGGTCGGCCTCCGGCACCGGCCGCGGCGTGTAGTAGACGCTGCTGCGGCTGACGCGCAGAACCTCAGCCTGCTTGGTGATCGGCAGGTCGTGTCCACGGTCGATCATCGCTTTGCGCTCAGCAATCCCGCCTTGGTGAGCGCGCCCTCTAAAAAACTGAGCGCGGCGCTTCGCGCCCCCTGTGGGGATAGAAACGGGTAGCCGCTAGAGTGCGGTCGGAAGGGAGCGGCCGATACGATTTTGGTGGCATGTGACCCCGTCAAAAAACCTGGTCCATGGGCTGTTGCGCGCTTAAAGGTGGTGACGCCGTCTCGGCGATCCCGATTAGGAATTTGATGAATTGCGCAGCCCAGCCCTTCCGCTGGCGTCAGCAGGAGGAACTGGAGATGAACCCCAAAAGATCGAAGTCGAGACACGGCCGCAAAATACCGTTGGTGCACCCGAACGCGGCTGCCATCGACGTCGGAGCGACCATGCACATGGCTGCTGTCAGGGCAGATCGCACCCCTGAGCCAGTACGCAGCTTCGGTACCTTCACGGCGGATCTGCATCGGCTGGTCGACTGGTTTACGCAATGCGGCGTCGAGACCGTCGTCATGGAATCAACGAGCGTCTATTGGATTCCTGTTTTCGAACTTCTCGATGCACGGGGGTTCACCGTGCTTCTTGTCAACGCACGTGACGCCAAGCACGTGCCGGGACGCAAGACCGATGTCAGCGATGCGCAATGGCTGCAGCGGCTCCATTCGTATGGACTGCTGCGAGCCAGCTTTCGTCCCAAAGGACAGATTGCGGAGCTGCGATCCTACGTGCGTCAGCGCGAGCGTCTGCTGGAGTACGCGGCTTCGCACATCCAGCATATGCAAAAGGCCTTGACGGAGATGAATCTTCAACTCCACCACGTGGTCGCTGACATCACTGGCGCGACCGGCCTGCGCATCATCCGCGCGATCCTTGCTGGCGAGCGCGACCCTCAGGCGCTGGCAGCCTTGCGCCATTACAGTTGCCACTCCAGTGCCGAGACGATCGCAAAGGCGCTCACCGGCAGCTACCGCCCCGAGCATCTGTTTGCGCTCGAGCAGGCGCTCGCCCTCTACACCGCCTACCGCGAGAAGGCATCGGCCTGCGACGTGCGGATCGAAGCCGTGTTGAAGGAACTGAGCAACCATCGCGGTCGTGATCACGGGGCAGTTCCACCGCCGCGGCGTCGGCACCGAACCGATCAGGAGAACGCCCTGGCTTTCGACGTTCGCGCCGTGCTCTTCGCGCTGCTCGGAAAGAACATCACCGCGATCGACGGTCTCGGCGCTTACCTTTCGCCGAAGTTGATCGCTGAATGCGGCGACGACCTCTCCTCGTGGCCCAGTGCCAAGCATTTCACCTCCTGGCTGGGGCTGGCGCCAAGCAACAAGGTCTCCGGCGGCAAGATGCCGCAGCCGGCCGCCGGACCGGCGGGTTCGTGACGAGAGCGTCTTGCTGCCGTCGCCGTCGGACGCACCGATACCGCACTTGGCGCCTTTTATAGGCGCGGCTCTCGTCCCGCATCGGCGAGGCCAAGGCGGTGACCGCCACGGCCCGCAAGGTCGCAGTGCTGTTCTACAACGCCCTCCGTCACGGAATGGAATACGTCGATCCCGGAGCCTCATCGTACGAGACACGCTACCGCACGCGGGTGATCAACAATCTGCACCGGCGTGCCAAGGCATTCGGGTTTGTTCTCCAG
>DATBHB010000146.1:0-1706 GCA_036557705.1 Xanthobacteraceae bacterium | reverse complement strand
CTCCCCGATGATCGTGCTGGCGCCGCCCAGACCCCTGCCATCCGAGCGCACCCGCATTTTCAGCATGCCGCTTCTGTCGCCAACCGCGCAGTTGGTCAACTCGACGTTATGCAAGCTATTGAGCCGGCAGGTGATGGCGGCCGCGGCGTAATTCTCGGGATTGGGCTCGAACGCCCACACCTTGCGCCCCGCCGCCACCGCTCGCGACAACGCCGGCAGAAAGTCGCCGAAATAGGTGCCAGCGTGGATGATGTCGCCGTCGCCGGCGTAGCGCATCATAAAAGACAGCGTGTATTCCTCGTATATTTCCCCCTTGAGAATGCATTGTGCTGCGATCCGGTGTGCGGAGCTCACCGGCACGCAATACCGGCCATGCGCATTTTCGCCGAGCCTGTAAAGGGCAGGATCGAGATCGATCTCCGGCGGCGAGACTGACATATCCGTCCTTTGGGCAGCGCCGATCATCCGGCCTCTCACCCGAATGCGAAGCGAGCCCCCTCCTCCATGGTCAATAGCTCGGCTTGGCCGCAAACGGGGTCAGCTGCAATTCGTGGGTCCAGCACGATTTGTCCTGGGTGTGCAGGTACCAATACGCCTCAGCGATCTTGATCGGGTTGATGACGAGGTCGCGCCGGTTCGCGTTGCGCGGCAGCTTGCGGCTGCCCGGTGAATCGATCGAGCCGTCGATGACGATGTTGGCGACGTGGACGCCGTGCTCGGAATATTCCTCGGTCAGCACCTGCGCCAAGGTGCGCATCATCACCCGCGGATAATAGAGCGACTGCCCGGTCATCCGCTTTTTGCCGCGCAGCGAGCTCGAATTGTTCGAAAAGAAAAACGAGCCATGGCCGTTCTTGCGCATCGCCGGCAAGACTTCCTGGGCGACGAGAAACGGCCCCCGCGCCGAGATGTGGAGCCCGGTGTCGAGAATCTCGACCGGGACATATTCGAGCAATTCCTTGTCGGGCGGCAGGTCGCGGCCTTCGAGATAGCCGGCATTGTAGATCAGCACCTCGGGATCGCCGGCTTCGTGCCGGATCGCGGCAAAGGCCGAGGCAATCGAATCCTGCGAGACGAGGTCCAGTTCGACGATCATGCACGCGCCGCCCTGCTCGCGGATCGCTGCCGCCAGCGGCACAGCGTTTTTTTCGCTGCGCGTCGTCACGACGGTGAAAAACCCCTCCTGCGCGAATTTTTGCGCAATCGCGCCGCCGACTCCCCAACGAATGCCGACTTCGACATCGCTGTCGTCGATGGCATGGCCATGCGCCAACAGCGTATTGCGCCCGTCCGATTGCCATTTCGAGGTGGCGCCGATCACGACACAAACCGGCATCCCCTTCATGTTTGTTGCCATTAGCGAATCTCCCGTGTTTGGTCCCTGCCTTCAGAGCGGATCAGGGCAAAGCGTAATCCGCCGCCGGCTGTGGCGGAAGGCACTGCGCTTTTCCGCCCTACTTGTCGCGGTCCCAGCCCCACCAACGGCCTAGCGCCTCGCCCATAACCAACTCGAGGTCGTGGCCGTTGAGCCAGGGCAGCTCGTCGGTGAACATCGTCACGCATTCTTTCCACGAGCATTTCATCTTGGTGATGTCGGTGCCCCAGAACATGCGCTCGGGGCCGAAGGCGCCGTAGACCTGGCGCAGATAGGGGTGGAGCGCCGGGAACGGGTAGGGCTCGCTCGAATAATGCGGGACGCCGGTCGC
>DATBHB010000145.1:0-29364 GCA_036557705.1 Xanthobacteraceae bacterium | reverse complement strand
GCACGCCTCGATTCGACCCCGCCGCCTTCTTCGGCTGGCTGACCGAATATCGGCCCACCTGGTACACGGCAGTTCCGTCGATCCACCGCGCGATCTTGGCAGCAGCCGACAGCCACAAGGTCAGCCCGATGCCCTCGTCGCTGCGGCTCGTCCGTTCGGCTTCCGCTTCGCTGCCGCCCAGCCTGTTACGCGAATTGGAAACACTGTTCGGCGTCCCCGCCATTGATACTTTCGGAATGACGGAAGCCGCCACCCAGATCGCCGCGAACCCTTTGAGCCGGCGAAAGCCTGGATCCGTCGGCAAGCCGGCGGGGGCCGAGATCGTGATCCTCGACGGCGAAGGTCGGCAACTGCCATGCGGCGAAACTGGTGAGATCGCGCTGCGTGGCCCGACTATCACGCGAGGCTACGACAACGATCCTGCCGCCACGCAGGCCGCGTTTCGAGACGGCTGGTTCCGAACCGGGGACCTCGGCTATCTCGATCAAGACGGATATCTGTTCATCGTTGGCCGCATCACGGACATCATCAATCGGGGAGGGCAGAAGATCGCCCCCGCTGAGGTGGAACAGGTGTTGCTGAGCCATCCCGACGTGATCGAGGCGGTTGCTTGCGCCATCCCTCATAAGCGACTCGGTGAGGCGGTTGCTGCCGCCGTGGTGTTGCGGGCCGACACGCAGGTGAGCGCGCAGAGCCTCCGCAGTTTCGCCCGCGAACGCCTGGCCGAGTTCAAAGTGCCTAGCCTGATCCGGATCGTGCCGGAAATCCCGAAAGGGCCTGCCGGAAAGATCAAACGCGACGGCCTTGCGGCCGCGCTGTCGCTGACGCCGCCACGAGCGCGGGCGGAAACTCGCGACAAGGGGGCTTCGCCGCGTTCGCAATTGGAGCAGGAGTTAGCCAAGCTCTGGGCCGAATTGTTGGAATTGAAAGAGATCGGCATCGACGAGGACGTGTTCGAGCTTGGCGCGGATTCCATTACAGCGACACAGGTGCTTTCGCGTCTGCGGGCGCGTCATGGAGTCGATTTGTCGTTCAAGGATATCCTCGATGCGCCGTCGGCAGCGATGCTCGCGGCTCGGATCGCGGGATCGCAATCCCATTGCGCTAATCTATGGTCGAGCTTGGACGATCGGCCTACGCGCATTCTACGCAAAACTGGACATGGCCCTCAGCCGTTGTCGCTTGCTCAAGAGCAGATGCTGAGGTTCGAGCGTGCACTCCCTGGATTGCCTCAATTCAACCGGCCGCTGGCTTATCACCTGAAAGGGCCGCTGGACGTTTCCGCCCTGCAGCGCAGCGTAGCCGAGATCGTGCGCCGGCACGGCTCGCTGCGCACTGCATTTGCCTGGAAGGACGAACTGCCCGTCGCCCTCGTCGCACCGCCTGTCGAGGGAGCGCCATCCTTGGTCGTCGAAAATCTTGTAGTGCCGGCCGTCACGAGCAATGCCGCCAAGACGTTGCTGCTCAGAAAGGTTGAGCTTGAGGCCGAGCGACAAGCGCTGGCGCCGATTGACACAAGTCGTGCGCCATTGTTGCGGGCGCGCCTGTTCCGGATCGGGCCTGACGACCACGTTCTGCTGCTGATCCTCCACGATCTGATCGTCGACGCATGGTCGATGGGGATCCTGATGGAGGACGTCTCCAAATTCTATGCGGCATTTGCGGCTGGCCGACCGGTGCCGTTGCCCGAAGCGACCCTCGACTTCTCTGACTTCGCGCGCTGGCAGCGCCACTGGACGAGCAGCGAACCAGCAAACGTGCAGCTCGCGTTTTGGAAGAAAAGCCTGCGCGACTTCGCGCCTTTGTTCCCCATCGGTTCCGATCAGCAAGCCGCATTGCTGGATGCACAGAGCGCCCACGACTCTGTTCATCTCTCAAACGATCTGGTCGCGCGCCTGAGCGCGCTCGCCCATAGCCGCGGCGCGACGCTGTTCATGACGCTGCTGGCCGGATTTAAGACGCTGCTGCTCGCGCGCAGCGGCCGCGGCGATATTTGCGTTGGAACCTCGATGGCCAACCGACCTCAACTGAGCATGGAGCGCGTAATCGGTCCGGTGGCGAACACGGTGATCATTCGGACCCGGCTCGATCCTGATCTGTCGTTTCAGGATGCGCTCGGTCGCGTGCGCAATTCTGTCATAGATGCCTATTCGGGACAGGAATTGCCTTTCGAGGCGCTGGCACCCCGCTTGTCGCGAGAAGAAGATGGTGTCGAACCGGCATCGCTCGTTCAAGTGTCTTTCGTTCTCCAGAATGCGTTTCGCCGTCCGCTCGATCTGATCGATGTGTCCGCCCGACCCTTTGCTTGTTGGAATGGACAGGCGGTCATGTCGGTCGATCCCACTTGGCTCTCGCTGACGCTTTATGAGGCAGAGTCGGGGATGAACGGTTCATGCCGCTGCAAGACTGGCCTGTTCCAATCCGATACTGGCCGGTACTGGATGGCGGATTACAAGACGATTTTGACGAAAGCGGTTGCAAACCCCGAGACGTCGCTCGGCCGGTTGGCTGATTATTGAGCGAGACGACAAATCCGATCAACTTCCGTTTCTGGCTCGAAGCGCCCGATTAAAATCGGGTATTTATTGGCGGCAGTTTCTACTTGATATTTTGTAAATCTGAGCCATACTTTGTTCTCTTGCGCGTCGGCGCGATCTGATAGGCTTGGATAGGAGGATCCCATGTGCGGGTTGAAAATGCTTGATGTGGTCGATTTCAAAAACTTGGATAAAACGAAATGGGAGAAGTTGAAGAAAAAATTAGAGAAGCGCAGGGATGCCCTTGAAAAGAGGACAAAGGAAGTGAGCGATAAAATCCACGAGATAGACCGGAAATTCGGCTGATGTCCTAACAGGAGCGGGATGCCGGCGCCTCCATTCGCGCATCCAGCCGATATGACATCCCGCCGACCAGGATGCCGCCGGCGTAGATTTCCACGTGAATGGCGGGGTGCTGGACTTTCTCGACCTCCTCCGCAGTAAACTCCTCCCCGGCCTTCAGCCTCATCACAACGTCGCGGGCGGCGCCTGGCTCGAGCGAAAACGTACGTCCGCTCGCACTGTCGAATTCGAGTCGCCATCCGCGGTTGGCGAGGAGCGACGGAAGAATGGGCTTGATGACCATTCGGGCGCGCTTGGCGTGGGGATTCTTCACGTGGATCCGCCGCCCATTCATGACGGCGAGCAGGGCTTTCGAGCCGGTCGCGTCGACCGCAAACAGGTTGCGCTGGCCGATATTGTTGTCGTGCGGCACCAGGCGCCAGTCGGGGATCGCATCGCCTTGGTGGAGTCTACTGACGTTGCTGAGGTCTCCATGAGCTGAGGCGACCATGAGCATGCAGTCGTGACGGCTTGAAGGGTGCCAGGCGAAAGGGCCGACGGTGATTTCGCGCGCCGAATCGGGCGGAACGTCGGGGGCGGAGAGTTTGGCCGTGCTCATGCTCCGCCAGTCGTCAGGATAGGAGAGCCCGGCCGACGGTCTGGAGTGGAATGCCTTCACGGTCACTGCGGTCGCTCGCCTGGTACCGCGGTTCTTGATTTTCACAAAGGCGAAATTGGTGACCCCGGGGACCGGCTCCTGATGGGACGTGCCGCGATCGTCCTCCCGTCGATTCCAGATCGCCTCGCTGCTCCAATAATTGCGCTTGTATACGTATTCTCCCTCGCGGCCATCGTCGATATAGACATCGACCGGCGGCGGCGCGCCCTCTCTTGTGACCGGCTTCGGGGCTCCGGGAGGCTGATAGAGCCCCTGTTTCTCGAATGCCCAGCGGATGACCTTCCCGTAGGCGCCGCCAGCGTGTCCTTCACTCGTCCACTTGCCGTCATCGGCAAACATCAGAGCTGCGGCAAAGTCCCTGACATGGTGCGGCGGGTGGGCGTGGTGCAGGCTTCCGATAGTGCGCAGGATCAGATAGGCCATGAACCGCGAGGCGAAGCGCCGCATGGAGGGTTCGTTCGAGTCGCCGCCGATCGCACGATAGATGCGAAAATGAGTGGTGCTGAGAATCTGCTCCGATTGGTAGCCTTTTGGATCCGCAGTTCCGCTTGAGACGCCCAGATCTTTCGTGCCCCCCCACGCCCACCCTTTGGCGACCTCGCGATCATGCCGGCGATGCACGTCTTTTATAAGCCAAGGGAATGTGACGAACCGGCGCTTGCCCTCGAGCTCGGTATCGGGATCGTTGAGGATCGCGGCGAAGCTGTCACCGGCGCTGTGGGCGAATTTGAACAGGCCGGTATTGATGTGGTTCCACAATGTTCCGTGCCCTCCGAGTTCGTGGAGCACGACTCGCCAGTCGCATGCAACGCCAATGGGATTGGCGGTATCGCCAAGATCCGCAAGGCAAAACCGAACATTGCGAAGACCGCCCGTGGCAGTTGAGTTGCCTTCGCAGTGCCCGTTGACCTCGATCCCGTTTGGCGTCTGGAAACGCCCGCGATGATCGACCGGCACGGGGAATTTCGTGGCTTTAAAATAGCTGGCGCGGGGGAAACCCAGATTTTCAACGAGCCGGAAGAACCGGTCGCAATGATAATATGCATTGACGCCGGCAAAATTATTGGTTCGTGCCTGATAGTCGAAGTTTTTGCCCTTTCGCTTCGTTGGCGGCTTGGCTTTCGGCGGCTCGAAATCCTCAATCCTGACGAATTTGCCGTTCAACGCGTGTTTTCCTCCTACGGGCGCCCTCAGCCCTCGCAGCGTGACTGACCTGCGCCGCGGATTGAGGGCGCGATTGCCGGCGGCCGGAAGCGGCCCGCCGGCCGCGGTCACCGGGTCCACCCGAAAGACGAGTCCGCACACGTCATCGATGAGAGCGCGCATATAAAGAATCGAGAGCGTTGTCGCCTCCACGAGAGCGACCCAGTGGAGGGGCCCGAACGGTTGCGTATCGAGGCGGAAGTCCAACGCGGCAACGACATAATGACGGCCTTCCTTGATCCCGCGGCCCACCGGAGGCAGCGAGAACGTCGAACCTCGGGACGCAACCGCTTTTCCCTTCCTGCCTGTGCCGGCTCCCAGGGGTATGAAGCGTTTGGATTCTTCGTAGCGATAGATCATCAGGCGCCGATGCAGGATCGTCAGCGAGCTGGCGTCCAAACCTATCCGCTTGCCGTTGCCGCCAACCAGCTTTGCCAAAGTCGCCCCGTCGATCTCCTGCAGGCGAGCCAGAGCACGCGCCGACGGTTTCCTGGCCTTGATTTCAGGATGCCGAGTGGCCTGCGCGCCGAAGATGCGAAATTGCCCGTCCTTCGGCGGCTTGGCGTCCTTCGGGTGCTGCATGTGGATGGCAAGGCCCGCCTCCCAGACGGGCAAGCCGAAAAACGTCTGCTGATAGGAGACGGTGGTCGTGTCGAACTGGCGCTTGTCGGAAATAAACCTGTATTCGACGCCGGCATCGGTCAGGTCACTCTCCGGCGGTAGATGCAGGTTTTTCAACTCCTCGGCCTTGGCTTCTATGAGACGGTAGAAGCTTCGAAGATATTCTTGGGCAGCGACGTGCGGCGTCCGGGCAGAACTGACGAAATTCCGCTCGTGAATCAGATTACGAGGAATGCGCTGGGAATCGCGTATGATCCGGGTTCTGGAAGCTGGGTGAAACTCTTCGAACATCTTTGGTCTCCCTGGCGGCCTGGCTCCGAACATTCGGCTTGATTATCACTGTGTTCTCATTATTATTGATTGTTAACCTCAGTTGGCGCACCCGAAGAAGGGGGTTGATCTATAGAGATCAAAGGAGGAAGCAATGTGCGGATTACATAGCATAGGTCTCATCCACTTCGACAGGTTAACTCCCGGACAAAAGACCAAGCTTGCCCGCCTGAAGCGAAGGCTGGAGGCCAGGCTTGAAGAAGTCAGGGCGGGCATCAGGCATATTGAGCAACAATCGCGGGGGAAAAAGAAGACGACGAGACAAAAAAAATAAAGCGAGAGACCGAATCTCGCCCGGCTCCCATGGTTTTTCGTGCTCATGCCGCAGGCGTGCGGGCCTTCGCAGCAGCGCAGGAAGTCCTGGATGGCAATAGCAGCCTGGACTTAATCCGGAGTGGCCGTCACACCACCTGTGCCGATGCCTCAATTACGGACCTCGATGAACTCGTGCTCGGAAAGATGCCTGATCAGTTTTTCGATATCGCCGGCGCCAGAAAGCGCGATCGGATCGGTCCAATCATCGAGGCGCGCGAGGAGATCGAAAACAACGCGAGCCACTTCAAAAATCTTCACATCGTAAGGCTTTGCCGGTAACACGGCGACGAGCAACGTATCGCGCCTGGGCGGAACAACGTTTCCCACGCCTTCCTCGATAATTGAGCGGATATCGTGGGCGCAGCGCAGCAAAACGACGCTGCCGCGGCGACGGATATCCCGTTTCGGTCCGCTGCTCCTGCGCTTCCTTGACTGAGCCGCACGATCCTCGACGAAGTTGCGGGCTTCGACCATTGCCAGCTCGCAGGCGGCAACATCGGATAGATAAGCTGGTTCGGGGGGGTCGCGCTCCCAGCACGCGAGGAGGAAAGCGTAAAACTGGCGAGCATTTACAAGGCTGCTCACGTCAGTTTGCGGATTGGCTGCAACGAAGCCGCGCAAAATCAATCCCTGAGCAGCGCCAAAAATCTCGCAGGTTCGGGGAAAGGCAGCGATGACCTTTTCAATACGCTTATTACAACAGAAGCGCGCCTCAAGACGCAGCAAAGCATGATCTATGCCCTGCAGCACTGGGTCAGCAGGCTCACTGGCCTCTTCGCCGAATATTGTCGCCGGACTGGCCAGTTGTTCGAGCAACCTAACCTGGCGATTCAACAACCGATTGGTCATCGATGTATTAAGCCCAACCTGGTAACGCGGCTGCGGATGCGCGCGACATCATCGAGGAGTTCGCAGGCGGCGTCCAGGCGGTCTTCGCGCTCGACGATGATGTTTGCGGGCGAGTGGCGAACGAGCGCATATTCGAGAAGGTCGAGCGTTTCGTCAGGTACGGGATGCGAATGGGAGTCGATGAGCCAGGGTCGGGCGAGGAAATCCTCGTCCACAGTAATACCCCCTGCCAAGTGCACTTCCTTCACAATTCCAGCTGTCAAGGAATCGAGGAACTCGTAAGCATCGAATTCGTGGTTGCGAGAGTTCAAGAACAGGTTCTCGATATCGAGCAGCAGGCCGGCCCCCGCGCCGCGGCAGATCAAGTTGAGAAAATCCGCGTCGGATAACGTCGAATCCGGCCAATCAAACAAATATGAGATGTTTTCGAGCAAAAAGGGCACTGGAACGCATGACTGGATCCGACGCACCTTGGCGATGATGGAATCAGCCACGGCCTCGGTCTTCGGCACGGGCAGGAGCGTGGCGAGATCCCGGCCGGGAACGCGGGTGAAGGCAAGGTGCTCGCTGTAGGCAGAAGGCTTGAGCCGGTCGATGATTTCGGCGACCCGGTCCAGATATCGCTCGTCCAGCGGCGCGTCCGTTCCGATCGAAAGCCCTACTCCGTGAGCAGTCAGGGGGATGCGACCGACCAGATCGTAAATCGCGGAGCAGACCGCGCGTTTACGGTCCATACAGTGATCGACGGTGATCTCAAGGACATCGAAATGGCTGATGTGATCGAGCGTCCACTGGCCAATTGCCGCGCGATACGCGATCCCCACCGCCGGCTGTCCCCGCCCTGCTGTCAACACGCTCTCCCACTGTCGACGTACAACCCGGCGAGGCCGATTGAGCAAGGCTGCCAAGATCGCTGCAGTCGTAGCGATACCCTATAATCGCTGATGCTTGCACTCAACCGCGCTGATCGCATCGACTATTGGCGAATGGTCTCGAAGGAGGCCCAGAGTGCACAATGCTTGCTGAGATTGCGCCCCTCGCGCGGCCTCGGACGCGTTTCCGTCGATCAGATCAGGAGAAGCTTCCGCCCGAAGAATGCTTCCGCGTAGCGCTCGGGAGCGCGGCATTCCATCCCTCGCAACCGCGCCAGACCACGAAAGGTCTCCTCATCGAACCACTGCTTGGAGCGCTGGCTGCCGAAATGCCCCATCAACAGGCCGATCTTGCGCTCGATCGCGGCTGCGGAAACCGGGACGTAGACGTTCGGTTGACCAATGTCCCCATCCCATTTCGGAATTTCATATTCAAGGATTTGGTGGTCGCGAAAGGTGTTCCAGGTCAGACGGCAGACTTGGCGGTGGTCCTGGTGTGCGTCATCCCGGCGGTGGGTCAGGATGAGGTTTGGCTCTACCCGCGTCTTGAGGGACTCAAACCATTGCTTGATCGCCTCGCCGTGTTCCGGAAAAAACCCGTCTCGAAAGGACATTACCTCGATCTGTGCGCTCGCAGCTTTGGCTATGAAATCGACCGCCGATTTCTTGGCTTCGACCTCCCTTTCGCCGCCGCTGCTCAACACGCACCAATGCACGTCGAGCCGGATGCCGCGCTCCAGCAGGCTCAGCAGGGTGGCGCCTGCACCAATCTCGATATCGTCCGAATGCGCTCCCAGGCAGAGAACCGACAGGCGATCCCCCGGCCTCGCCAGCTCGATCGGCTTCATGCCGCTTTCACGGCCGGCAGCGATTGCAGACGCCAAGGCGTCTCGCCGCGCTCGACCATGTCCTCGAGCACCTGCCTGTCGCGCAGCGTATCCATCGCCCGCCAGAATCCTTCGTACTTGTAGGCCATCAGGTGACCGCCGCGGATCAGGCGATTGAATGGCTCAAGCACGAGTTCTTCGCCTTCCTTGATGAAGTCGAAGATCTCATTGCGGAAAATAAAGAAACCGCCGTTGACCCAGATATCGGATTCCTGGCTCGACCGTATCCTTTGCACTGAGCCCTGTGCATCGAACTCGGCAAGATGAAAGCTGATCGGCGGGTGGATAGCAACAAAACAACCTATCTTGCTGCTCTCCTTGAACCGCTCGATCATGTCCGGCAACGGGGCGTCCGTCAGCCCGTCGCTGTAGTTGGCAAGAAAGAGCTCTTCGTCTTTGACGAGATGTTTGACCGCCACCAGCCGTTCCCCGATATTGCGCCACGTTCCGGTATCGACCAGGGACACGCGCCAATCCGGCGGCCGTTCTCCGAGAATCTCGACTTTTTTGCCGAACTCCGAAACCACGCAGTCGCTGTTTGCGGTTTGCCGGTAATTGAGGAAGTACTCCTTTATTACGTTCGCCCTGTATCCGAGACACAGGATAAAATCGTGATGGCCATATTGGCTGTAGTACTGCATCACATGCCACAGGATCGGCTGGTGTCCGATCGGAATCATCGGCTTTGGGATCATTTCCGAATACTCGCGAATGCGAGTCCCGAGACCGCCGCAGAACAAGACGACCTTCATGACGCCAGCTTCCTCGGATCGATGACCTCTACCCTCGGAATTGGGACGACGAACTTGCCGCCCCACTCGCCGATATGACGCATCTGCGCCACGATCTCGGACTTCAGGTTCCAAGGCAGAACGAGCAGATAATCGGGCTGCGCCTCGTCGATCGCGGAGACCGGATAGATAGGAATATGCATTCCCGGCGTGAAGCGGCCGTGCTTGTAGGGATTGCGATCGACGGTAAAGTCGAGGAAGTCGGTGCCGATTCCGCAATAATTGAGCAGTGTGTTTCCCTTTCCCGGCGCACCATACCCGCAGAAACGAGCGCCCTTCTCCTTGCAGTCGATCAGGAATGACAGCAGCTGGCGTTTGGTGCGGCGAACGCCTGCCGCGAACTCAATGTATCTGCGGACATCCTCGAGCCCAATCTGCCTTTCATGGGCGAGCAAAGCGGCGACAGTCGGCATTACCGCCTGGCCGAACTCGGCGCGGCAGAGGTACACCCGCAACGACCCGCCGTGCGTGGCGATCTGTTCGACATCGAAGACCTTGAGACGATGCCGCAGAGCAAGGCGATCGACCGTGAGCAATGAAAAATAAGAGAAATGCTCGTGGTAGATGGTATCGAACTGATTTTCGCTCATCAGCCTCTCAAGGTGCGGGAACTCGAGGGTGATCACGCCATTTGGAGCCAGCAGGTGGGCCATGCCTGCGGTAAAGTCGTTAAGGTCCGGTACTTGCGCCAGCACATTATTGCCGATGATGAGATCGGCAGTATTTCCCTCCGATGCAAGCCTTCTGGCGAGTTCGCGCCCGAAGAACTCGACGATGGTCGGGATATTCTTCTGCTGCGCCACTCTGGCTACATTCGCCGCCGGCTCGATTCCCACGACAGGCACGCCCAGCGGCAGAAAATGCTGCAGCAGGTACCCGTCATTGCTGGCGATCTCGTAGACCCGGCTGCCGGCGCCCAAACCGAGTCGGGCCTTTATCATTTCACAATAGCGGCGCGCGTGCTCGACCCAGGAAGTCGAATAGGAGGAGAAATAGGCGTAGTCGGTGAATATATGGTCCGGCGCGACGTATTCGTCCAACTGCACCAGAAAGCACGAGTCGCACACCATCGCGTGCAACGGATAATAGGGCTCCAGCTGATTGCTCTGGTCGGCGGTGCGAAAGCTTTCGCACAGGGGAGACATCCCAAGATCGACGAACGTCGTCTTCAGGGGGCTGCTGCAAAGGCGGCAATAACGTCCTGTTGACACCGCTGTAAATGACTGCGAATGGGAGTGTACGTTCATGGCCTGCGCTGCGTAAGGGGACGTGTGATCGCCCGCCAAGAGGAATGGTTCCGCCAATCTCGATTAGCGCAAAATGGGTAGACATTTGAAGCGTCATCGAGCGACAGGGTAAACCATGAGCAGAATCGGGATTTGGCAGATTGAAGGCTTTGTCCTCCTTAGAAGGAGAGGCGTTTGATCGATGCGGTTCGAAGCCATCGCGCTCGACGGCGTTTGGGCCGTTCATCCTGAGCCAATTCGCGACAATCGCGGATTCTTTGCGCGCACGTTTTGTGTTAACGAATTCCGAGCCCACGGTCTCGAAATCAATTTTCCGCAGCACAGCGTTTCCTGCTCTCTGCTCAAAGGTACCGTCCGGGGCATGCATTTTCAGAGGGAACCACACAGCGAAGTAAAGCTCGTAGGCTGTGTAAATGGTTCGATTTGGGACGTTGTCGTCGACATGCGTCCAAGATCGTCCACATTTCGTCAATGGCGCGGTTTTGAGCTATCGGACGAAAACGGTCTGCAACTCTACATTCCGAAAGGGTTTGCGCACGGATTCCAGACGCTGAGTGACGACGTGCGCGTCAACTATCTCATTTCCGAGTTCCATGCGCCGAATGCGGCAGGCGGTGTTCGCTACGACGATCCCGCATTCGGCATTAATTGGCCGCTACCGGTCTCGGTAATTTCCGACAAGGATTTGCTCTGGCCCGCCTTCGCGTTCTGACGGCAACGAGCTGCTAAGCTTACGGCGTCAGCAGGCGCAGGGGTTCCAAAAGGCCGCGCTCGTGCAGCAGTGTCGCTGTCCTTTGAATGATCGAAAACGGCAAATCGGCACGTTCTGCGATGTCTAGCAGCGAATTTGTCCCGTCGGAGAGGTTCAATATCCAGAGCATCGCCATGTTTGCGGCAGCGGATTCCGGATCGCCGCCGATCGCGCCGTAGAGGCCGCGCCTCCCGAGTTGTGGCTCGCCTTTAGGCGCAAGGTTGCGATAGGTTCGATTGTCTTCTATCACGCTGATGGTTTCAGCGATCAGGCGGCAGGACTCAGCCATATGATCAGGTCGGATGAATTCAAGATCATCCCTGGAATTATGGTATTGCGGAATGCTGCCGAATTTGCTGCGCTGAAAGAGGCCAACCGGTAAATTGAAGCCTGGCGAGCAGTATTGACGTTCGTCATAGCCGTACGGGAAAAAATCCAGAATCGTCGATGGCCGCCCCGAATGAAGCAGCGTGTGGATCATCGCCCGATCGATTTCCGCATTGCCGCGCCGACTTCTTTTGTAGGTCGGCCCCCCGCCGTCCCCGACCATGGAAATGACAAGTCCGTGCCTGATGTGCGGAATGCGATCTTGGTTGCGAGCGAGCCAGGCGATTGCCCCAATTGTGCCAGGCACGAACAGGAAACGATAGCTGCATCGCGTTCGCGACAGCGAGATCCGTTTGGCAATCTGCGTCAGCAATGCAATGCCGGAACAGTTGTCGTTCGCGAGCGAAGGATGGCAGACGTGCGTTGAAAGGAGAAATTCCTCATCGGTTTCCCCTCTATGGAAGAACTCCCCATATGTGAGATGTCCGTCGGTAAGGCTCGAATCGATCGAAACTTCGTAGGTTCCCTCCGGCATGGCCTCGAATTGACGGTGGGGGAGGCAGAAGGCCCAATTCTCGGCATAGTACGAGGTCCGATACGGGATTGCATCGGGCTGATCGGGTTGAGTGTAGATATGACGCTTGAGTTCACCAAGCGCCATGTGCCCTCGCACCGGCACGCTATAGCTCATGACATGCAAATTCGAGTCGTTGAAATCGACAATTTTCTTACCCCGCTCGTCCTTGATGTATGCGTCGCGAATATTCCACTCGCGTGGGATCGTCCAGTCCAGCACGGGCGTGCCTGTCGGAACTTCATGTATATCCAAGGGAATGTGCGCGGCGATCTCGCGCAAAGTCTGCCTGACGCCGTTGCCGGTTATGCTGCGGCACAGCGGGAAAATCTTCGCTGCGAAGGCGTAGATTGCCGCGCCGATATCGCTCGTGATCGCCCGATCGCCGACGCTTTTTCGACCTTCCCAAGAAGACATGAATTGCTTTTCCCGGCCTCGCGGCGCCCCTAGGCAGGCGCGGTGACAGCCGGCCGAGGCACGTTGGCGTTCCGCGGCCGAACATGCCGCAGATTGGAATCGAGCAATCCGTCGGCCAGCAACTTTTTGATATGTCCAATGCGCTGATAGCGCGGTCCTTCGAATTCGTCGAGCGCAAGGCCGGACGAGCGATATGAGCCATAGAGTTGTTCAGCGCCCCGTTTTGCATCCCACTGCGGCCTGAACTGCGGCAACCTCTTGCGAATTTTTTCGAAGCTCACGCGGTAGCAGCGCGTATCCGGGCCGGCACCTTCGGCGACCTCAACCTTGCACCCCGGCACGACCGCGGCGACGATCTCGGCAAGCTCGCGAATCTGGTAGTTGTGGGAGGTCTGGCCGACATTGAATGCTTCGTTGAACACCGCATCCGTGGGCGCTTCGAGCGCGGCGATGAACGCCCGCGAAATGTCCTCGATGTGCACGATCGGGCGCCACGGGGTGCCGTCAGACTTCAGGAGGATGTTTCCAGTGGTGACGGCCCAGGCGACGAGATTGTTGAGTACGATATCGAACCGCAGCCGCGGCGAGACGCCATAGGCCGTGGCGGGCCTCAGGTAGACGGGGCAGAACCCATCGCCGGCAAGCCGGGAGATGTTGCGTTCCGAAGCGACTTTCGATTCGCCATACGCGGTCACCGGATTGAGCGTGCCGGTTTCGTCAATCACGTCGTCACCGGCCTTGCCATAATTGCTGCAGGAAGATGCAAAAACGAAGCGGCGTATCCCCGCTGTTTTCGCGAGCTCCGCGATGCGGACGCTGGCACGATGGTTAATCTCGTCGGTAAGACCCGGCCGCAGATCGCCCAGCGGATCATTGGAGAGCGCCGCAAGATGCACGACGGCGTCAAACCCGTCGAGATCGGCAATTTCAACGTCGCGCGTGTCCTTGCGAATTGTCGGCACTTCGACGATTCGGCCGCCCTGCGGAAACGTGCACCGCGCGTAGAGATCACTATCGAGACCGACCACATCGTGTCCGGCCTCAAGCAGCATGGGTGTCAGAACCGTTCCGATGTAGCCTAGGTGGCCTGTCAGCAACACACGCATGTTTCCCACACCTTTACGACGGGCTCCGAATTGTTCGAGAAGCGATGTACACGATTTTTCATCGATACTTCACGCCTGACGAAACCTTAGTTAATAGTCAGCAAATGGCTTTATCGGGTCGACGTGCTCCGGCCACGAGCCTCGATCCGCTTATGGTTGCGTGAACGGCGTCCCGGCGTCGTAGCGCGCTTTTGCCGGCAGGACGTGGAGCTTGGTCGCTCCGAGCGGATCGACCCATGGCCAGACGTAGCCGCTTCCCGCGTCAAAAAACGCCGGTTTCCGAGTCAGATAGAGTGAGTCCGGCAGCGTGTGGTCGGCGATGGCCGGATCCCATTTCACCGTGTTGGTGAGATAATCGAAGTTGCCGTGCCGAAGCGTGGTTGCGGAGACCTGTCTGTCAAATGGATAGGGGCTGAGGTCATCCCAGCCGAGCATCCAGATTCCCGGCTTGCCACTAGCAAAGGTAGTCTCATAAGCCCATCCCTTCATCTGCCCTGCAGCGCCAAGCACGTTTCCGACGAATGACATCCAGTAGGAATATGCCATCAGGCCCACGCAGCGGCGAGGCCCGTTTGCCGATTGGGTGGCATCATCAATGAGTCCGCCTGCCTGGTTTTCAAACGGGGCACGGATGCCGCGCAGGTAATTGCGAAAGAATGTGTGATAGATGCTGTTCCCATGCGTGTCGTCGCTGTCGGCATTGAACGCGTAATTGCCTTCGAACAGCACGTGGTGGGAGCCCACCATGTGGCTCGCGTTGAGGCCGACCTCGATCCAGGCGCCATTTGTGTTTATGTATCCCATGTCCAGGTAGTTGTAAGCGACCACTGACCCGGCTCCGGCGGAGCGCGCAACCAGCAGCTTGTTGGCCCTGACCGCGATCCCGTTTTCGATCAGCACCTCGGCCGACCCGCCCGAGAGGCTGATGGCGTAGCCGGCTCCTCCGGGCTGTGCCCAGGCGCCATCGTGAATGTAGAATTCCCGGAGCTCGATGCGAAAGGAATTGTCGATGACGACACCCGCGCCTTGCCACACGGTGCTTTCCACGCTCTTCGCCCAGGACTCGGCAGCCCGGGCGAAGATGAGATTGGCATCGTCGCCGCCACTCAGTTTCAAGTCTTCCACGCCGGCGTTCTCGACGAGATGTTCCCCGTAACGGGAAAGCTGGGCGGCGTGGCTGACGCGATATGCGATGTGGACGGGTGTGGTGAAGGTAACCATCGACCCGGATACGGAGGCAATCTGCTTCACCTCGGCGGTCGGGCGATCGAGCCGGGAAAACCAGGACCCGGCGGAGCCGGGGGTTGTCGGGAATTGATTGGCCGCGAAGTCGTCGACGTAGAGAATGCCAGGGTTGTGCTTTCGCCAGACCACCCGCCAGTCGGGGGCGGCCCAAATCTCACCACGACCCAAAGGATCGGTCCGCCAGCCGGCGCCGGATGCCTCGTCCAGCAAAACGATCTGGCCGGGGCCAAATCCCGCCGCACTCGTCACTGCGACGGTATAGATCCCCTTGACGGCATCGGCGGTCAGATTGGTCGAGCCGATCACGCCTCTCGCGTCCCCGATCGCAGGATATCTCGATGGCCCGACAATGATCAGCGGCGACGGTCTGGCGCTCGGCGCCTCCTGGAACGGCTTGGCGCCATCCGTTTTCGCCAGGGTCGTCTGCCCGGGCCCGGCACCACGCAGGGTTATTCCCTTGTGGATTAGCAAGTACCTGCCGCTCTCAATGAGAAAGGTGCCCGCCGCCAGCTGCACCACTTGACCCAGCGGGCACCTGTTAATGGCAGCCTGGATCCGTGCCGTGTCGTCTTGCGCTCCGCCGAGTGGAGCGACCGTAGTGCAAACCGTGGAGCGGGCCGGGATTCCACCTGCTCCCATCATTCCAGGGCTCCAGGTCGTAGCGCGGTCGGGCGACAGGAAGTCCGGGGCCGTCGCCAATCCTGAATCGACAGCTGCAGTCCCGGCATTGACAGGGCCGGGGTAAACCAAGCCTGAGCCGTCCACGACCCCGCCGATCAGCAGGAAGAGAAATACTGCGGAGCGCCGAACAGGCATCACTTTGGTCCAGGCTTTGCAAATTGATGCGGAGAGTTCTCTGACGTTTTTTGCTTCTCGGCCTCAGGCTTTCGTGAGGGGCGGAAAGCCAGCCGGGATCTCACTTGCGCAGGATAAAGGGCAAGGACTTCCCGATAGATACTAACAAGATGGTCGATCCTTGCCGGCCACGTATACTCCGCGATCACCCTCGCACGCCCTGCCAGTCCCATCCGCCGACAGCGATCGCGATCCTTGCCAAGTTCAACGATAGTTTTCTCGATATCGTGAACGAGCCTCGCGGGGTCCGTGGCGGGGAGGAGCACGCCGCATTCCGGCGTGAGGTAGTCGCCTGGTCCTCCCCAGTCGACCGCGATGACGGGCCTCGCCGAGGCCATCGCCTCGAGGACCACAGCCCCGCCGCATTCGAAAACACTGGGAAGCGCGAGGGCGTCAGCCTCCGCGAGCAGTTGGGCGCAGCGAGCCTGCGGCTGCCAGCCCACGAACTCCACGCGAGAGGCGATGCCTAGTCGGCGAGCTTCGTTCTCGAGGCGCTGGAGGGCATCCTTGAACTCGCCCACGATGGTCAGCCGGCAATCGATCCGATTCGCGGCGCGAGCAAAACCCTCGAGCAGCCACTGAGCTCCCTTCCAAGCCTCGAGACGACCGATGAAGATCAGCCGGAATGAAGCGTTTCCCTCGGATGGCGCTTCAGAGAGGCTTCGACTCCATTGGCCGAACTCAATCCCGTTCTCCGCCATCTGGGTGATGATGCCGCTAACGCCCGCTGGAAGAGCCCTCGCAGTTCGCTCATTTGCCACCAGGAGACGGGCAGCATGCAACTTCCCCGGCGCGAGCCAATTGATTGCTCCAGCTAGCAGCCGCCCGGCGGAGCGGACCCAGCGGACCGCGCGCACCTCCATGAAACGAAAACCGGGTGGGTACTCCATTCCGCCATTCATCGGGCCGACAACCAGGGGCACAGGGAGCCCGAATAGAAAGCTCGGCGACTTCGGAGAAACTGGTGTGGGCTGGTGGACAATTTGAATCCCTAAGGATCCGATCAGCCACAGGACCGTGCTTCGCTGCGCCAACAGAGTGCTAAGCGTACTCAAGTAATAGTATGTGTAGCGGGGAGCGACCCACTGGGGAGAATGAGCGTCGAGCCACCGGAAGAAAGCGTGTTTCCTGGCGTCCTCGACATAGACGACGCGCAACCGGTCCGGACCGAGCAACTCATCCAGTTCCGCCTTGGTTTCGCTGCCGACGCACAGCCATGCGTCGTGTCCTGCCGCTCTAAGTCCGCGAAAGATGTGAAGCGGAATCACGGCCTCTCCGCCCCACTGAGCGGAGGCGTTGGCGGCAACGATCAGTACCCGAATACGATCGCCCGACGGCGGCGCGAACATAGACACAAAGCGATCCTTTGGGTCGCGCGTTCTGCGCGTGCACGGTCTTGCCACAACACGATCTGTCGTACTCGTCGCCAGTCGACAAGGAGAAACTCAGGTTTAGGTTACTGGCCGTGAATGCAAATGCGTGGACCATGCACAGCGGACAGGAATTTTCGGCGCGTCACGCCCTTTGCTTACGCCTGCTGGGCCGGCCGAAGCGCGCGCTCTTCCGCGCGATCCCCAATACGTGGTCGCCCAAGCCTCAAGCCCCATGCTGAGGAGCCAGGGGCGCGCGGCAAAGCCTTCATCCCGTGCGCTGCTCTTGTTGGGGAGAATGCCCGCCCCTCGCGAGCCGTTTCAGCAACGACAACCAGGAATAGGACCCATAGGAATTCGAAGCCGCGCATCCATAGGCTTTCCAGAAAGTTATACAGAATAACGAACAGGGCAAGCGAAAGCAGCATCCAGGATCGTGAAAAATTTCGGTCTGCTGCCCGCCCAATGGCATGAAGAGTTGCGCCGATGAATATTAGAAGTAAAAAGTATCCGAGATAACCGAGTTCCAGCTTGGTATCGAGATAGCCGTTATGCGCATTCGGCATCGCCTTGACCCAGCCTGGAGCGTCGACGACGCTAGGCGCATTGGGGCCTATTAGCCAAAACGATTGATATCCCCATCCAAAAAATGGGCTGCGCGCAATCTCCGAACTCGCGAAATCCCATATGATTGTCCGACCCGTGAAGGTTGAATCGCCGTACAGCATGTATGACAAACGATTCATGCTTAAGCCAAGCACTGCGGATGTTACGATGTAAAACAGCGGAATGGAGAATAGAATGATGGCCGACGAAATGCGCGTTGTCTTTCTGATTGTCAATACCAGCCAGGCCGTCGCTGGAGCCAAGAACATCAAGCCGAACGCTGTCTTGGAATTGCTCCAGATAATGAGCGCAGTTGCAATTAGGGCGACAACAAAGCCTGTTGCGCGGCGCATCACGCTCGAATTGATGATTTCATTAACTGACAGCAGAAAGGCTGCTGCCGCGAATTCTCCGAGGTAATTCTTGCCCGCAAAATAACCAGGATAGCCAAAGAGTGCAGATTTTGCATCTATCGGCTTCCACAATACAAAAAACAAGTTCAAAAACGAAGCGAGCGCATAGCATATAAAAAGGGCGCGCAACATATCCGTGGTTTTGGCGGCCAACATCGCAGGCAAAACAATCGACATGACAACCATTAATTGCTGGGCAAATCTAATGAACGAGGATTCCGGACTGAGGGCCCACAGGACACTTGCGCCTGCGAACGCAAGGTACGCCAGAAGGCATACGATCTGGGGCGGAAAACTGACGCGAGATCGATTTCGCAAGGCCATGACGACGGAAATTGCGGCCATCAAAGGCCAGAATATCCTGGGCTCGGGACGGGTTGCCATCAGGCAAGCCGCGTCGCCGGGGTCGCAACCAACAAGGGTCAAGGGCGCGACGATTACAGCGAAGATACATGCCAGAATTGGCATCAACGAGTATTTATCGATCATTATACTTGATGGGGCAGCCGATCCAGATTGCCGCAATGTAACTCCGTTCCTTGGAATCTGGGTACTCGCGGCCATTCGACTTCCGATCCTTATCGGCGCGAAGGTTAATTGGGCATGTGCCGAGCGACGGCTGCCCTAATGTCGCAGGACGCTGGACGAACCCGTGGATGAGGCGCCGGAGCCGACCGGATAGCCGCGTTAACAGATTGTCAATCCTCGTGAAGATTTATGGTGAAACGTTTGCCAAGTTTTATGGTGAACGCATTGTTAAGCCTCTGCTGCTAGGAAGTTGCACGTGCTCCGCGACACCCGCAAGTGTGTGAGAGACTCGAGTCATGGTTGTTCGACAGTATCTCTGCCGGGTCCGCAGGTTGCCATCCGGCGCTTGGGCCGGAGCAATCAGTGCGCCGGGGCACGTTGGCATTCTCTCTGATCTGCGTTCGGGGCGGATGCCGAAAACCTTGCTCGGTTGGCTGCCAAGGCTCGCCCGCGCGGCAGCGATATCGGCCGCGGCCCTACACACCGGCTGCTCCACTATTCCGTCCGCGGGGCCGGAAAGCCATGACGTGCGGGCGGGACAGAGAAATTCCGATAGTCTATCGTATGCTTTTATTCGGATTACGCCTGAAGTCGATGCAATCCTGGAGCGTACTTCGGCAAAGATCGGAAACGTCTTTACGGACCGGCGCGGCGCCGGTGATATTCGGTTTGGCGTGGGCGATGTCGTCAGCGTAACGCTCTTCGAGTCAACGGCGGGAGGCTTGTTCATTCCTGCCGAGGCCGGCGTTCGTCCGGGTAATTTCATCACCCTTCCTAACCAGGCAGTCGACACCAACGGCAACATTACCATTCCGTATGGGGGCGTTATTCGGGCCAAGGGTCGCACCGTCGTCGAGGTGCAGAACGCCATCATTAATTCCCTCAAGGACCGTGCCATCGACCCGCAGGCCGTGGTGGCGCTTATCGATCAGAAGGCTTCCTCCATCAGCGTGCTCGGCGAGGTGACCACCCCAACCCGGTTCCCTGCCAACGCAAGCGGCGAACGCCTGCTTGACGCGATCGCGCGCGCCGGGGGCCCCAAAAACCCGGGCTACGACACATGGGTGATGCTCAGTCGCGATGGACGGCAGGCGACGGCGCCATTTGCCGCGCTTATCAATGAAAAAGCGAATAACATCTACGTTCGGCCTCAGGATACGATCTACGTCTTCTCCCAGCCGCAGACGTTCCTGGCCTTCGGCGCATCCGGTCAGCAGGGACAATTCCCATTTGGCGCGTGGCGACTCTCACTGGCCGAGGCCATGGCGAAAGCCGGCGGGCTCAACGACATTCAGGCCGATCCGGCTTCGGTATTTCTCTATCGCGGCGAAACCCGTGAGGTGGCGCAACAACTCGGGATCGATTGTTCACCTTTCACCGGCCCTGTCGTCCCGGTTATCTATAATCTGAATTTGCGCGACCCCGCCGGCTATTTCCTGGCGACAAAATTCGCGATGCGGAATAAGGACGTCCTATTCGCGTCCAACGCGTATGCAGTCGAGTCGACCAAGTTCATGATCTATCTGCGCACGATTATCGATACGGTCAACGATCCGATAGTAACAGCCGTCAACGCGTATACCCTGAAGGGGCTTGCTACGGGCACGCTGAACGGGACGGCCGTCGTGGGAACTGGTTTGTGAGTACGACGGCGGATCCGATGTTCGGATGCGGCGTTCGGGCATTGTCGGAACGTGGGGTCCACCGGCAGGCCGACGAGACCTCGGACCCGGGGTACGTAGCCCCGTCGGCACAGCCAATCGCCACAGTCACTTCGAACACGCTGACGCGGTCGACGCCAGTGCGGCCCGATCCACACGCCCATTTGCCGGTGCTGGACGGAGTACGCGGATTGGCGATACTGATGGTCCTCCTGCTCCACTTCGTGGGCAACACGCTGCCGACCAACTGGGTCGAGCGCGCCATCGTGGGCGTGACCAACTACGGGTCTTATGGCGTAGATCTGTTTTTCGTTCTGTCGGGGTTTTTGATCACGGGCATTTTGTATGAGGCCCGTAACGATCCCCATTATTTTCGCAATTTTTATATGCGGCGGCTGCTGCGCATCTTCCCGCTCTACTACGGCGTGCTGGCGCTCGTTTTCCTTGTGGCTCCGCTGTTCCCCATTTTTCGGGGGCCGACGCTCGACTACCTTGTGGACCGCCAAGCCTGGGCATGGCTCTATGGCGTCAACATTTATATCGCCTTGCAGGGAGATTGGTCCTTCTCGTACCTGGAGCACTTCTGGTCGCTCTCCATTGAGGAGCATTTCTATCTGGTCTGGCCGCTAGTGGTGTTCCTGATGGCAAGCCGGCCACGCGCCCTCATCGGGCTGTGCTTGGCGATCTCGCTCGCCGCGGTTCTTGCGCGCCTCACGGCCTCGCTCATCGGTCTGAGCTGGTGGACCACATACGTGTTGACGCCCTTCCGCCTGGATGGCCTGGCACTCGGCGCCTTCCTGGCGGTAATGGCGCGCCGGCCCGGAGGTTTCGAAAGGCTTCTACGCGGCCTGCCCTGGGTAACGGCCGCGGCCTGCACTCTGGTGGCAGTCACGTTCTTGTGGACACGCCTGATCTCGCACGCGGGATTGGAACCGGTACTTCAAATCCGTTCGGCGACGATCCTCATCCTGCTGGGCTGCTTGCTGCTGCGGGGGGTGGGGGCGCCGGAGCGGTCAGCGATATCACGCCTCTTAAGCAGCCGCTTCATGATCTTCTTGGGCACATACAGCTACGGGTTGTACGTTTACCATCACTTCTTCTCGTACTACTTGACCATCAACCGCACTGAATTCGAATTGGCGCACTGGCTCGGTTCTCATGGTGCGGCGGTGGCGCTCCAGGCCACGCTCGGCATATCGGCCTCGCTCGCCCTCGCTTACCTGAGCTACGAGCTCTTCGAGAAGCCGTTCCTTGTCTTTAAGCGAGTGTTCAGGACGGCTGCTGAGCCTAATCCCGCTGTGCTTCGGACTGCGAGCGCCGCCGGCAAGCCATAGGTTCGCGCCAGGCACTGCTGGTAATCGAACGGCGGTATCCAGCCCAGCATCTCCCGCAGCCTGCGGTTCTCGAAACGGAGCGGTTTGAGGCGCGACTCGAACCTTTCCGGTATGAGGATGCTTGGCACCTTCGTCGCGCGGCGGAACACTGTCGCGGAGGCTAGCCGTACCATCCAGATCGCGAGCCAATACGGGACAGGCACGCGCCAGCCGGGCAGGCCGCTGCCTCGCATATAGTCAGAGAGATACCTCCAGATGCGCTCGCCGGGGCCGTCAACGACGTTGAAGGTCTGATTCCGCCCGCGGGGGTCCGCAGCCGCCAAGGCGAAGGCGTCCGCGCAGTTCTCTACATAAGTCATTGGTATGCGGGTCAGCGGCCCAATGACTATGTGATGCCGGCCGATCTGCTGTCCCAGGGCTGCCAAGTAGCCGTGATCGCGGCCCCAAATAAACCCAGGGCGGAGCACGGTGAGATCCCAGCCGTGCTCCTCGGCAAGGCGCCGGGTCACGCGCTCCTGCCACCACTTGGAAACAGTATAGCCATCGCGGATGTACACGTTCGGCACCTTATGGAGGGGGGCGCTTTCGTCAAGAATTCCGCGCGTTGAACTGTAGTCATAGACCGAGAAGGTGCTGCACAGAATCAGCCGCCGGCAGTTGCTGGCCGCCATAGCGTCGAGAAGCCGTTCGGTGCCCATTACGGTTCCTGCAAACTGGGCATCTTCCGCACCGGTCACCACGGCCGCAAGGTGGAGCAGGACGTCGACGCCTTCGAAGGCGCGCTCGAGTTCGCTTGAAGAGCGCAAGTCGGCCCTGAAGACCTCAACCGAGGAGGGCCAACGGAGAGTCTCTAGTCGTGCGGCGGGGCGCACCAGCGCTTTGGTCTCGATTCCTCGGTTTAGCAAAGCCTCGACGACGTGCCGGCCAAGGAATCCGTTGGCGCCGGTAACGAGTGCTTTCATAACTGTGATTCCCTGGGCTTGAGAGCCTCGACCAGCCGGTTCACCTCGATCAGGTCCGTTGGCGTCACCGGCGTGATCGATCCATCCGCGAGTGCGCGGTAGGTGCGCGCGAGAAATTCCCATAGCCCTTCGTAAGCGCCGGGCCCGTTGAACTTTCGCATTAGTGTTGCCAGGGCAGCGCGCCGAACCGTTTTCCCCTCTTCGAGGCCACTAAAGAAGGGGCGAAGCGGTTTGGGCACGTTGTGGGGCCCGTCAAAGGTGAGCCGCGTCTCGAAAAGGTTGGCGGTGGCCTGCATCCGCTCTCCGTAAACCCGCAGCCAGAAAGCGTCCGGCTGCGATCCGGCACTGAATCCCAGGGCGGCGGTGCCGCGCTCGGCATCCACCAATCCGCGGAATTCGTCGTAAGGCAGGAGTGAGGGTTTGCGTTTGCTCCAGACCGTCCGGGCGGTGCGGTGCGGACCCACAAAACGGTGCGCCAGTGACGCGAGGTGCGGCAGGAAATCGCCGATAGCGCCGCCAGCCAATGTAAGCGCGGGGTGCGGCGAGTTCGGGTCGGCGAATCCGTTCGAACCGAGAATGTCGAGGCAAATCAGCACCTCGACGTGTATCACATCGCCGAACGCCCCAGACGCTATGCGTCGCAGGATCTCCTGGGGGGCTTGATTGAAGATGTAATTGTGGTCCTCGATCAGCTGGCGGCCGGTCGCCTCGGCCCGTTGAAGGAGTGTTTCCAGTTCCTCGAAGGTGCGAGTGGCCGGTTTCTCCACGATGACGTGGGCGCCAGCCTCCAACGAGTCCATCGCCAGTGCGAAATGAGAAGTCGGTGGGGTGGTGACGTGGACCACGTCCGGGTGGGTTTTGTCGAGCATAGCCCGGTGATCCGTAAACCAAGCCCGGATGCCGTATCGCTCGGCGGCGGCCTCGGCCGCGGCGGGTGAGAGATCGCAGATGGCGGCCAACTCGACCCCGGGCAGGACCTTCAGACAGGCGAGATGCTGACGGGCGATCTGTCCGGCTCCGATGAGCGCTGCCTTCACGGGCCGATCTCCAGGATCTTGCGATAGAATGCCTCCAGTGCGCGGGCCGCCCCGCTCCAAGAGTACCGATTTTTCGCCAGTTGCCTTGCCGACCGGCCAATGCTTGCCGCGAGGCTCGGGTTCGCCAGCAGCGCGCTCACCGCGTGCGCAAACGCGGCCGGCTGATCCTCGACGAGCAGGTCTCGCCCGGGCACGGCCTCGATGCCCTCGACGCCAAGGGAGGTCGAGACGATCGCCTTTCCCATCGCCATGGCTTCAACGATCTTGAGGCGCGTGCCTCCGCCCAATCGCAGCGGCACAACCACCATAGCTGCTTCCGCAAGGTGCGGTCTCAAGTCCGGCACCAAGCCGGTGAATTCGATTCGAGGTCCCGCCAGCGCCGCGAGTGAAGGGGAAGGCCGCCCGCCAATGATTTTGAAGCGTGCCTCGGGGTGCTTCGCGGCGATGTGTGGCCAGATCTCGTGGACGAAATGGGTTACCCCATCGACATTGGGAACCGTCGAGAGGAGGCCGAAATAAACAATAGTGCGGCCGTCGGGCGGCGGATCCGATGGGCGGGGTTGGTAGTAATCGATGTCCGCCGCATTAGGAATGACAGCTGTACGGATTTTGGGGACTTGATCGAGAAGTCGGCGCTCGTCCGCAGTGCTGCACAGGTACACGCCGTCAGCGGCGCGATACGTTCGCAGTTCCTCACGGCGCAGCTTGCGCCAGTTCGTGCCTACATACAGCTGCCGGCCCAGACTGCCGCCGTTCCGCGCGAACTGCCGCCCGAGATCGTAGGCAATCTCGTGGGAGTCCACGACTACGGCCGGGAGCAACTCACCGGTCGGAGCCTGACGCAGATTGCAGTGCCCAAGGTATGGAAATTCGAGATTAACCACGTCAAAGCGCCTCGCGCGCAGAACGTGGTTCAAGGCTTCCTGCATCGCCGGTACTGTGACCCGCAGCCGCTCGAAGCTTCGGGTAGAAGTCATCGACCGCGCCTGCAACAACCGTTTCGCGTACCCGTTTCGACCGTATGGGTTTGGCACCAGCACGACGTCGCGGCAGTAAGCCTGGATGGCGAGACGGCACTCTTCTACATTGAATTCGTCGTCGATAAGCATCACCGCCGTCAGGTCATGGTGGCTTGCCAGCTGCGTCATCAGCCCATTCACCCGCGCCTGGGCACCGCAACGCGGCGGGCTGGCCGGCATGTGGGAAACGAAGAGGATGTTGAGACGCTCTGGGCTCATCGATTCAGAAACTTTGACGGCTGGGACGGAGCCGCGAAGAATGGCTATTTGTCTGCGTGCCGGGGCACACGGGGTCACACATTCAAACTTCGGATTCAAGATCGACTTTACACTGAACCATGATTATGAGAGTCAAAGCGTTTAAACCATTAATTCAACTTGATCAAAGCTTACCGACCAATTTCATTCAAACTAACCATTAACGCTCGCCTCGGTTCATCATTCCCCATTTTGCCATTATATCGTGCAACTTCTGGAGCATCGGATAACTGGTCCTCCATCTGCCCCGACGATACCGCTGCGGACGGCCGAGCCGCCGCAGTTTAAGGACCTGCGGCCGGCGTCTGTCGTGGATCGCGCTCCACCACTTCGAGGTTGCTGAATCGATGTGCGGCATCGCCGGAATTATCGGACGGCTGGACGAGTCTAACCGCGCTGCGTTGGAGCGCATGAACGACGCCATGGTCCACCGTGGGCCGGACGCGAGCGGATCATGGGCGTCATCGCCGGACCCGCGCGGATGGGGCGCGCTGCTTGCCCATCGCCGGCTTTCGATCCTCGACCTGTCTTCCGCAGCTGCCCAGCCCATGGTGGATCCGGTGACCGGTCACGTGATCTCATTCAATGGCGAGATCTATAACTTCCGTGACCTGGGTCGCCGCCTGATCTCAGAAGGGCAGGAGTTCCAATCTACCGGCGATACTGCCGTCATGCTGCGCGCGCTCGGGCTTTACGGACCGGGCGCGGTGCGCTGGTTGCGCGGCATGTTCGCCTTGGCGTGCTGGGACCCCAAGCAGCGCAGGCTGCTGCTGGCCAGAGATCCCTTGGGGATCAAGCCCCTTTACCTGGCGCGCTCCCTCGATCCGGCTGCGGGATGGTCGCTGGCCTTCGCGTCCGAACTTCGCGCACTGCTGGCGTCCGGACTGTTGGGCACACCGCACCTCGACCCTCAAGCCGTGGCCAGTGTCGTCTGGAACGGTTTCGTGGTCGGCCCGTGCACTGCCGTCAAAGGGATCGAACTCGTGTGGCCGGGACGGTTGATCGAATTTGACGGTGAAGGCCGGGAACTTCGATACGAGGATTTTTGGCGCATCCCCGACCGACCGCCCGATCCGATGATGGACGAAAACCGAGTGGCCGCGATCCTGGAAGATGGTTTGCGGCTCCACCTCGTCAGCGATGTCCCTCTCGCCGTCTTCCTTTCCGGCGGGGTGGATTCCTCGGCAATCGCCAATCTCGCGCAGCGCTCCGCTCAAACCCCGATCCACACCTTCACCCTCGCGTTTGAGGAGTCTGAGCTCAATGAGGGACCCGTTGCGAGAGAAATCGCCGCCGCGATTGGATCGCAGCACCACGAAGTCGTGCTGACGGAGGGATATTTCGTCGATAATCTCGAGGCCGCGCTCGACAGCCTGGACCAGCCCACCTTCGACGGCCTGAATGCCTATTTCATGTCGCGAGCGATCCGCGAGGCCGGATTTACCGTGGCGCTCTCCGGCACCGGCGGCGATGAGCTCTTCGGAGGTTATCCAACCTACCGGGACCTGCCGGTGCTGCAAAGCTGGTCCCGGCGCATGGCCTTCCTTCCGCGCGACCTGCAGGTGGCGGCGGCCTCAATGGCGACTTGGCCCCTCCGCCGCACTGGCCAAAAAGTGCCGCCGCAGACTCGCTGGGCCAAGCTTTCCGAGATGATCCGCCACGGCGACGATCTGTTGGCGCTTTATCAACTCGCTTACGCGTTATTCCTCCCCGGATTCCAGGTTGAGCTTCTGGAGCCCCGTTTGGCAGAACGTATTGCCGATGGCCTGCCGCCGGCCATGCGCGAACGGATACTTGTCGAGGTCGCGGGACGTTCGCCGCTCTCCGCAATCAGCGTAATGGAGCAGCGGCTGTTCCTGGGTGAGCGGCTCTTGCGCGATAATGACGTGGCGAGCATGGCCTGTTCGCTTGAGCAGCGGGTGCCGCTGGTCGACCAAATCCTGTTCGAGAGCGTGGGTCGACTTCCGGACCAGGTGCGCTATCGGCCGCTGGGCCGAAAGGCCATGCTGAGGCGCATTGGCCTGCGTGGCCTCGACCCGGCGATGTTCGAGCGGCCGAAAAGCGGATTTGTTATGCCATTCGACCGCTGGATCCGACGCGGCCTGAAATCGACGATAGACCAGACCCTGCGCGATCCAAACGCTATCGCATCCGTGGGCCTCAATCCTGCAGTCGTTGGGCGGCTCTGGCGGGCCTTTCTTGACGGAGCGCCCGGTTTGTACTGGTCTCGCATCTGGTGTGTATACGTGTTCATCCGTTGGTGCCACCGCAATCGCGTGTTTTGTTGAACGCCCAAATGAAATATTCCAGCGCCAATGCATTAGATCAAATTAATAGTAAAAATCCGATCTTATTGCGGTATCCAGGTCTGTAGGACTAAGTTGCATTCCACAACTTGAAACGCTGGCCGCCCGGCATCCCGGTAGCAAACAGTTTGACGTTTCGAGCTGCTAATCAGGCAGGATTGCTCAAAATGGGCCTGCAAACGCTCTTGGCGGAGTGCAAGTCTCACTCGAAACGCCAAAGAATTGCTCTTTACGGGCACTTCGGTGTCGGAAACCTCGGCAACGAATGTACGCTGCAGGTAATCATCGAACAGATACGACGTCGGTGGCCCGATGCGGAGCTGCGGTGCTTCTGCACGAATCCGCAGGATGTGCGGATGCGCTACGATATTGCGGCCTTTCCTTCAGAAGCAGTTAACAACGCAACGAGCGCGCGGTGGAGCGGCTTGAGGCGCGGTATCGCACGATTTTTCCGAATTGCATTCCGGCGCATACCCCTCGAATTAATCCACTGGACGAAGGTTCTGTGCGCCATCTGGCGCATGGACGTGCTAATCGTGGCTGGAACGGGAATCGTCTCGGACTGCGGATGTGGGCCGTTGGGCTGGCCATACCAGATCTTCAAATTGTCGACACTTGCGAGCCTGTGCCGAGTCCGAGTTGCGTTCCTCAATGTCGGGGTTGGGCCTCTGCGGCATCCACTCAGTCGCTGGTTTATCAAGAGCTCTCTCCCCCTCGCCCACCAACGCAGCTATCGCGATCGGGCATCGAAGCAATACCTCGAGACAATCGGCTTCAATACCGATGGCGACTTCGTGTACCCGGACGTGGCTTTCGGTCTGTTGCCTGGAAGCCCAGCATCTGCTGTTTCGGCCCATGAGCGGCGGATCGTGGGTTTGGGCCTGAAGGATTACGGGCCTGGCCTCGAGCGGAAGGCATCGAAGGCGTTCGAAGAATATCTCAACACGATGGCTATCTTCGTCGCTTGGCTACAGCAACATGGATACGGGGTGCGCCTCCTCATCGGCGACATTCAGTACGATACAACCGTCGTCGAGCAGTTCGTCCGGATTTTGAGAAGCCGCCACATACCTACCAATGCGCCGCTCTTGATAGCCGAACCGGCCCAGAGCGTACCGGAGCTGCTCTGCCAAATAGCCGAGACCGACGTCGTGATCTCGTCGCGCTATCACAACCTCGTGCTGGGATTGGTTTATAACAAACCGATTATTGCACTGTCCGATCATGCCAAGCTGGAATCACTCGCGACCGATCTCGGATTGGCACGCTACCTTCTTCCATTGACGACGCTGCGCCCAGACATTCTGATCGAGCGATTCAAGCAGCTCGAGTCCGATGTTGATCGCCTCAAGGTCTACATCCGAGCGGAAGTGACAAGATATCGCCAAGCGCTCGAATCGCTCTACGCAGCTCTGTTTGCGGCAGATCGAGTCGCCGGCGGTGCCGCGAAGCCTTCGTTCGATTTCAACCGCATTCTCGATCGGTCTGTGTCGACGGATCAGGTGGGCTGAACGACACTCCTTTTTTGCCGACTCGGAAGAACTGCATTCGCCGGCCCGGCCACACCACGCGCAAGGATCATGGACGAATGCAAACGAAGTCTGGGTCGATGACCGGGATGGCCGGGCTGTTGCTGACGCAGCGCGTTCCAGTCAATCTGTATATACGGCTGAACACGTGGTTATGGCCGCGGATCCCTCCCCAGGTCAGCAATACGCGGCCGGTGCGCGCTTACGGCAGGCTTTTCCACAGGCTCGTCTGTCGTTACGCCCAGCGCAGACAGTTTACTGGCACGTCTTTCCTCCGCAACCGCCCGCAACTCGAATTGATGCGGCGTCTGATCGATCGGCAGCCGCAGGGCTCCGCACTGAAGATGGCAGTGTTGGGCTGCAGCATCGGTGCAGAAGTCTATTCTGTCCTGTTTACGATTCGCTCGGCGCGGCCGGACCTCGCCGTGACCCTGTGCGCGGTGGATTATTCAG
>DATBHB010000144.1:0-13663 GCA_036557705.1 Xanthobacteraceae bacterium | reverse complement strand
TGGCTGTTTATACCGTGCACGAGCCGCCGCTGCGGCGAGGGGAATCGACGCCCGATCCGGAACGCTTCGTCTTTGTCCGCGATGGATTTTCATTTGCAGCATTTCTGTTCGGCGCGCTGTGGATGCTATGGCACCGGATGTGGCTGGTGTTTTTCGGCTACGTCATCGTGGCCGGGGGGCTTGAGGCAGTGCTTACGCAACTGCGCGCCTCGACCGGTCTGCGTGTCGTAATCGGATTGATGATTGCGCTCCTGACCGGCTTCGAAGCCCCGACGCTGCGCCGTTTCACGCTGGCTCGCCGCAAATGGTCGAATGTGGGAATCATCGTCGGCGACAATCTGGACAGCGCCGAGCAGCGCTTCTTCGACGCCTGGACGAAGACCGGCGGAATGCCGCCGGTCCGCCTCGCCGGCGCTGCGGCGAGCGCCCATGATCCGGGTGAGCCTGATATCATCGGCCTCTTCCCCGAGCCGGGAGGCAACCGTTGACCGTCGTCATCGTTGACTACGGTTCGGGAAATCTGCATTCAGCCGCCAAGGCGTTCGAGCGCGCCGCGCGCGACTCCGGAAACAATCAGCAAATTCTGGTGACGGGCGATCCCGATGCGGTTCTGCACGCCGAGCGTGTCGTCCTTCCGGGCGTCGGTGCATTCGCCGATTGCCGGCGCGGCCTCGACGCGATCGCCGGAATGGTGGAGGCGCTTGATACGCGGGTGCGCGCGCAGGCGCGGCCGTTTCTCGGCATCTGCGTCGGCATGCAGCTCATGGCGGAGCGCGGCCGTGAATACGAGGTGACCGAGGGCCTGGGCTGGATAGCGGGCGAAGTCGATCGGATCACGCCCAGCGACCCCGGCCTGAAAGTGCCGCATATGGGCTGGAACACGCTCGATGCAGCGCGGCCACACCCGCTGCTCGAAGGCATCGCGGTCGGGCCCCAGGGCCTGCATGCCTATTTCGTGCATTCGTTTCATCTCAAGCCGGCCGAGCCCGAAGACCTCATCGCCGAGGCGGACTACGGCGGACCGGTGACCGCAATCGTCGGACGCGGCAGCATGGTCGGCACTCAGTTTCACCCGGAAAAAAGCCAGCGGCTCGGGCTCAAACTGATCGCCAATTTCCTGGCGTGGAAGCCGTGATTCTCTATCCCGCGATCGACCTCAAGGACGGAGCCTGCGTGCGTCTCGAGCAAGGCGACATGGCGCGCGCGACCGTCTTTTCTCGCGATCCGGCCGCGCAGGCAAAGTCCTTCGCGACGCAGGGCTTCGAATACCTGCACGTCGTCGATCTCGACGGCGCCTTTGCCGGCCGGCCGGTCAATGCGGCGGCGGTCGCGGGCATCCTGGAAACGGTTGCAATCCCGGTCCAGCTCGGCGGCGGCATTCGCGATCTCGCCACCATCGAGCACTGGATGGAGGCGGGCGTCGCGCGCGTGATCATCGGCACGGCCGCGGTGCGCAATCCGGGGCTGGTGAAAAGCGCCGCGCGGGAATTCGAGAACCGCATAGCCGTCGCGCTCGATGCGCGCGACGGCAAGGTCGCGGTCGCAGGCTGGGAGGACACGTCCGAGCTTGCCGCAACTGAGGTCGCAAAACGATTTGAGGACGCCGGCGTCGCGGCGCTCATCCACACGGATATTTCGCGCGACGGCCTGCTCAAAGGCCTCAACCTCGACGCCAGCATTGCGCTTGCCGAAACGGTGGCGATCCCGGTCATCGCCTCGGGCGGGCTTGCTTCGCTTGACGATGTGCGGGCCTTATTGCAGCCGCGCGCCAGCAAACTCGCCGGCGCAATCGCCGGGCGCGCGCTCTACGACGGCAGGCTCGATCCGGCGGCGGCGCTTGCGCTCATCCGCGCCGCGCGCGCGGCGGTGTGAGGTTACAGCTTTCGGGCCGCGATCGAGGGCACTCGCCCGGCCGCCGCCAGCAGCCTCACATCTGCGCTGACGATCGGCGCGCGTTCGCGTTCGGCGAGCGCGAGATAAAAACAATCGTAGATCGGATGACGCAGGTCGATTGCAAATTGGATGGCACGAGCGGCGAGTTCATCCAAGGAGACAACCTCTGCAAAATGAGCCATCACCGTCTCAAGCGCTGCAGCCGCGTCCGTTTTGGATATCTCGCCGCGGATTGCCCTTTTCCAGATCGCATTGCCAACTTCGGCAATGACGAGCGAGGGCGCTGCAAAATCGTCTTCGTGCTTCCGAAGCCCAGCGGCTCGATCCGAGTCAGGTTCCGGCAAGACCCATTTCGCGGCGACACTGGCGTCGATGATTATCATCATCGGTAGGGCTCATCGTTATCACGCCATTCCCGAATATAGGCCGTGGAATCACCCGATACCTTTCCAACCTTGTGACGCAGGCGGTCGGCCGCCGCCCAAATCTCCTCCCTGGACGGATTGAATTTTTCCGCCAGTGCCTCGCGCGCCGTTTGAGCCAGTGATTTGCCCTGTTTCTCGGCAGCCTTTTTGATGCGCTCGTAGAGTTCCGGATCGATCTCGCGAACCAGCAGATCAGGCATTCTCGCCTCCCGCGCCCATGGGTCACGGCTGATATCATTTCGATATCAGCCTCAGTGCGCTTTTTCAAGAGGCAGACGCTGCCGGTCGGGTCTGGTACTGCCTGCATTGCAGCGCCTTCTTGCCGATCGCAGGACGGACGCCCGGTAAAACGGCCATTGAGATTGCTCACGATCCAGCGCAGATTCGCAACTCCGGGGATTGAGAATGCGGTCCGGCTGATGCGGCAAGCAAAAGACCCGCATCGGCTCGACGAGGGAGGAAGCGGCATGGCTCGATCAGTTATTGCAGAGCGATTGAAGGTTCTCGGCCTGAACGTGGCGTTGCTGATGCCGGCCGCCATGGCATCGATCAATTCGGCAGACGCAAGAATCACCAGGATCGTCATCACCGCGAGGGCGCCCGCCTATGACGGCGCTGTGTTCGATGCGGTCGGACCTTACGAGCAGCTCGACGGGACCGCCTATGGCGAGATCGATCCGCGCGATCCGCTCAACGCGATCATCCAGGATGTGGCGTTCGCGCCGCGCAATGCGCGCGGCATGGTCGAATATTCGATGGGTATTTCCATCCTTAAGCCCTTCGATATGAGCAAGGGCAATCGCACGCTGCTGTATGAGACCGTCAACCGCGGCAACAAGAACCTGCCGTTCCTGAACATCGGCGGTAATCGTGCAAAGCTCGGCGACGGCTTCCTGGAGCGGCAGGGCTATACGATGGCCTGGAGCGGCTGGGAAGGCGACATAACCAGTGGAATTCGAATATCCTTGCCGATCGCGACAAATGCGGACGGTTCGCCGATCACCGGGCGCGTGCGCGCGGAGTACGAACTAACGGCTTCGACTTCGACTGTCGATATTACTCGACGTCCCGTCTACGCAGCCGCAAGCCTCGACAATCGAGACGCCACTCTGACGCGTCGTGTGCATCAGGGCGATGCGCGCGAGACGATCGATAACCGCAAATGGGCGTTTGCGGACTGCACCAACGCGCCATTCCCCGGCAAGCCGGATCCGGGCAAGGTCTGCGTCGATGGCGGTTTCGACACGAACCACATCTATGAACTCGTGTACACCGCAAAGAACCCGACTGTGGCGGGATTGGGATTCGCAGCGACACGAGATTTCGCAGCTTTTCTGCGCGGCGATGCCGCCGATTCGTCCGCGGTCGATCCGCTCGCCGGCGGCATCGATCATACGCTGATCTTCGGTTCTTCGCAGAGCGGACGGTGGATTCGCACCTTCATCGATCTTGGCTTTAACGAGAGCGAATCGCACAAAAGAGTGTTCGACGGTGCAATTCCTCACAAGGCTTCAAATCGCGGAGCCTTCAACGTCCGTTTCGCGCAGCCGACCCGGCTGTCAGGCACGCAGCACACCGAGGCCCAGTATCCGGGCCAGGAATCGCCGCAGACCTGGGATGTGAGCACCGATCCGATTTCCGGCGTCACCGGCGGACAACTGGAGCGCTGCCGCAAGTCGCAAACCTGCCCGAAGATCACTGCGACCGTCACCGATAGCGAATACTGGCAGGCCATGATGGCGCTCAACACCACCGATGCGGCGGGCAAGAAGGATCTGTCGATCCCGCCGCAGGTGCGGCTCTATCTGTTTGCCGGCACTCAGCACGGCGGCGGCGACCAGCTGCGGCAGCCGCCTTTGGTGCAGCCGAAACCGCCGCTCGCCTGCCAATTGCCGGTGAACAGCAATTCGTTCTTTCCAGCTCAGCGGGCGCTGCTGGTCGCGCTACGCGAGTGGGTGGTGAGCGGCAAGGAGCCGCCCGCCAGCACTTTTCCGACCATCGCACGCAAGTCGCTCGTTCCGCTCGGCGAGGTCAAATATCCTTACGTGCCGGCAGCGGAATTTTCGACCCGCGGCATTGCGGCGCAACGCGTCCATCTCGATCGCGGGCCGGACTTCCACGAGATAGACATTACCGGGATCATGGCCGAGCCGCCGCGCACGGGCACGGCTTATCCGGTGCTGGTCCCGCAGATCGATGCCGACGGCAATCCCGTCGACGGGCTTCGCAATACCGCAGTTGAAGTACCGCTCGGCACCTATACCGGATGGAACGTGCGAAAGGCCGGCTTCAGCGAAGGCGATTCCTGCGATTTGATCGGCGCCTTCATCCCGTTCTTCCGCACCAAGGCTGAGCGCATTGCGGCCGGAGACCCGAGGCCTGCGCTCGAAGAGCGCTATCCGACGCACGAAACCTACGTGGAGAAAGTCCGCGCCGCCGCCGCGAAACTCGTCGCCGATCGCTTCCTGCTTCCGGGGGATGCCGATCTCATCGTGTCTCAGGCGCAGGCAGCAACGATTCCTTGAAGGAGCGAAGGAGTGCGCCTGGATGAATTACCGAGTCGAACAGGTCTCGGCCTCCCCTTGGCGCTTGGAAAGGTTCTCACTGCTAGCGGTACCGACGTAGTGACTTTGTGGTAAAGGAGATCATCGAATTGTACTTTGGTTCAATATCCCTCGACGCAAGCTGTCGCTACATTCGCGGGCTGGGCAATCAGAGCTGACCGCTGATAAAAATTGAGGGGAGATGCGTTGTGAGAAACCATTCCGACTCGAGCCAGCCGTTCAATTCGCTGCTGCAACGAGACTGCCCAAAGTGCGAAGCCAGGATGCGGCTTGCGCTTATCGAGCCTGAGCCTCTCGGCCAGGCAAAACTGGTCTTCGATTGCACTTGGTGCCGGCATGGGGAAGTGGTCGTATTGGATCTCAACAGCGCCTCCCTGCATGCCAACGGGTGCTCATCGCCCAAGCAGGCAACCTGCTGGACCGGCCACCGGCCACGCGCCGGCAAGGCCTGGATGCGCGAGCACTACCGCCGGCTAGGGCAGGCGCTGCGGTTTTAACAGGCGTGCCCTTCCTAGCGTACCATTGGAATCGAACGTTCCTTAAGGCAAGGCCAAAGCAACCACTTCTGCCGGGTCCTTCTCGGTGCCGACCGTGAAAGCGATGTATTGCTTGCCGTTGACCATGTAGGTCATCGGCATGCTGCCCATCATGCCCGGAATCCTCACCTCGCCGAGCACGGTGCCGGTCTTCTTGTCGTAGGCGCGGATCACATGCTCGCCGCCCCAGCCCTCGCCGGCGATCAGCAAGCTCTTGGTCACCAGAAGCGTGGCTTGGAGATTGATGCCGCCGGTGTTCGGCAGCGTCACGTCCTTGAGCGCCGGGTTTTCCAAAACCGCCTTGGGCGTGGTCCCGAGCGGCACCACCCAGTCGAATTGGCCGGTGTTGAGATTGAGCGCGGTGATGCGGCTATATGGCGGCTTGAGTATCGGCAGGCCCTTGACCGCCAAGCGAGGGCTCGGTCCGCGCGAGAATCGCAGATCGGACTTCGGGTCGTGGGCGACGGTTATGATTCCGGGCCCGGTCTTCGAGGGAATATAGAAGTAGCTGGTTTCCGGATCGAAACCGCCGCCCTGCCAGAGTGACCCGCCGGTCCCGCCGGGATTGTACAACGTTCCCTTGGTACCGTCCGCCTTGACCTCGGAAGGCGGCGTGAACACCGGCCCTAATCGATATTGCTTGAGGATCTTCAAGGCCTCGGCCCGAAGCTCCGAAGTGAAATCGATGACATCATCCTCGACAAAGCCCTGGCGGTCGAACGCTGGAGGCTTGGTCGGATGCGGCTGCGTTGGCCAGGCATGCTCGCCGGGAACATCGCTTGCGGGCACCGGGCGCTCCTCGAACGGCCACACCGGCTCGCCGGTCACCCGGTCAAGCACATAGGCGAAACCCTGCTTACTGAGCTGCACCAGCGCCTTCACCGGCCGCCCATTGACCGTCATGTTGACGAGCGCGGGCGCCGACGGCAGGTCGTAATTCCAGATGTCGTGGTGGGTAATCTGATAATGCCAGATTCGTTTGCCGGTTTCGAGATCGAGGCAAACGACCGAATTGCCAAACAGATTGCTGCCGAGCCGCGCGCCGCCGTAATAATCGTCGGTCGGCGTTTCCACCGGCAAGTACACGTAGCCCAGCTCGGGATCGACCGAAACCGGCGCCCACACGCCGGTATTGCCGGTGTACTCGTTGGAACCGTTCTCCCAGGTGTCGGCGCCGAATTCTCCCGGCTTGGGAACAGTGTGAAACACCCATTTCTGCTTCCCGGTGCGGGCATCGAACGCCATTACATAGCCGGGGGTGTTTCGCTTCGAGTCCGGCGTAAATCCCTCTTCGAGAGCAGGAGGTACGATCACCGTGTCCTTGTAGACCATCGGCGGCGAACTGCTGCCGATGCGGCTTACGTGATCGAACGGCACATTGAGCTCTTTCATGAGATCGACGGCGCCGTTGACGCCGAAGGACGGAACCGGCACGCCGGTCCTGGCGTCGAGCGCCACGAGATAGAAGCCGGTGGTGATGACGAAAATCCGCTCGTTCTGGCCGTCGGTCCAATACCCCACACCGCGTCCGGCGTTTCTTCGCGGCGCATAGCGATCGCGGTTGTGCTCATCCATCCCTGGCCACAGCCACAACTGCCGGCCGGTGGCGGCGTCGATTGCCGCGACGACTCGTTGCCCGCCCATGGCGGTGTAGAGGACGCCGTGAACCATGATGGGTGTCGATTCGTTTCGGTAGATCGCCAGCGTTGGATCGCCGTTCCCTTGCGCGGTTCCTCCAAGCTTCGGCAGTGCCGGTCCGATCGCGGGTTTCCAGCGCCAGGCGACTTTGAGGTCCTTGAAATTGCTGCCATTGATCTGGTCGAGCGACGAATAGCGCGTGCTCAGCGGATCGCTGTTGAGATAGCGCCACTCGCCCGGCTTCGCTGTAACTGAGAGCTCACCCTTTGCGTTTTGGGAGTGAGCCGCCAGCGTCCATGCTGCTGCGGCGAATAGAGCGATGAGGACTGGGCTTAGCGTGGACCGCGAACGTGCCATGGCGCTTTCCTTTGGTTATCGGTTCCCCATGAGGTCTATCCAACCGAATATTCACGTGACAGGGCAGGATGGTCAATCCGCGACCCGGTGGTAGCAGGCCCGCTTGGCTCCAATTGACTGGTCCGGTATCTGACCGGCCCTCATGTTCAAAGTCCGCGTCATCCCCTGTCTCGACGTCAAGGACGGCCGCGTCGTCAAGGGCGTGAACTTCGTCAATCTGCGCGATGCCGGCGACCCGGTGGAAGCCGCGATCGCCTACGATGCGGCCGGGGCCGACGAACTGACCTTCCTCGACATCACGGCGAGTCACGAAAACCGCGGCATCATTCTCGACGTCGTGCGCCGCACCGCGGAAGCCTGCTTCATGCCGCTGACCGTCGGCGGCGGGGTGCGGACCATCGAGGACATCCGCAATCTCCTCGGCTCCGGCGCCGACAAGGTGTCGATCAATACCGCGGCGGTCGCCCGACGCGAATTCGTGCACGAAGCCGCGGAAAAATTCGGCGACCAGTGCATCGTGGTCGCGATCGACGCCAAGCAGGTGTCGAAGGGCGGCGAGCCCCCGCGCTGGGAAATTTTTACCCACGGCGGGCGCAATCCAACCGGGCTCGATGCCATCGATTATGCACGCGAAGTCGTTTCACTCGGCGCCGGCGAGATCCTGCTCACCTCGATGGACCGCGACGGAACCCGTCAGGGTTTCGATATTCCGTTGACCCGCGCGATTGCCGACGCGGTCAGAGTGCCGGTGATCGCTTCCGGCGGCGTGGGAACGCTCGATCACCTGGTCGCCGGCATCCGGGACGGTCATGCGACGGCGGTGCTTGCGGCATCGATCTTCCATTTCGGCGAGTTTACCGTGCGCCAAGCCAAGGAATATATGGCGCGCGCAGGCCTGCCGATGCGGCTTGATCCGTAGGGCCCGCGCCTCGATCGTGTCCCGCGCGCAGCGCAGCGCGGCCGAAACGTTCGCGGTTGATCTCGAAGCTCGACTTTGCGGTCCCGGATCAGCGGTGCACCACTCGCGCGCGCCTGAATGCGCAGATTTTGATTCTGTCGTGGGCGCGCGCTCGCGCTGCCATAGCGCGTCGAAGACGCGCGTAAACGCGCTGATGGCATCCGGGACACACATGAGGGTGCGGCGCTCGCAGCAGGCGTCCGGAGATGCTAAGCAGCCTCGCGATGTCGACATTCTCAATTCATGATCTCGAAGCCCGCCTCAAGGCGCGTGCCGAGGCCTCTGCCGAGGTGTCCTATACCCGGCGGCTCCTTGAGCGCGGCATAAATCATTGCGCCAAGAAGCTCGGCGAAGAAGCGGTCGAGACCGTTATCGCGGCCATCGGAGAGGACCGCCAGCGCTTGATCGCCGAGTCCGCCGACCTCATCTATCACCTGCTGGTCGTATTGCAGGCGCGCGGCATCGCCTTTGCCGAGGTGGAGGCCGCGTTGGCTGAGCGCACCGCCCAATCCGGCCTCAAGGAGAAGGCCGCCCGCACTCCCAAATCGCCCGCCTAAAAGGATCTCCATGGAGCAACGCACTGAATCGGGCCTCTCGCCCTACCGTGCCTTCTCGCGCGCCGAATGGGCCGCATTGCGCGCCGACACGCCGATGACGTTGCAGCCCGACGAAATGGCGCGGCTCCAATCGCTGCACGACCGGCTCGATATGTCGGAGGTCGAGGAAATTTATCTGCCGCTCTCGCGGCTTCTCTCGCTCTATGTCGCCGCCATGCAGCGGCTGTTTCGGGTGCAGCAGGGATTTCTCGGTACCGAAGACAGCAAGATGCCGTTCATCATCGGGGTCGCGGGTTCGGTGGCGGTGGGCAAATCGACGACCGCGCGCGTGCTCCAAGCCCTGCTCGCCCGATGGCCCAATGTTCCCAAGGTCGATCTGGTGACGACCGACGGTTTCCTCTTTCCCAATGCGGTCCTCCAACGCGAAGGCCTGATGGAGCGCAAGGGCTTTCCGGAGAGTTACGATCTTCCCGCCTTGCTGCGCTTTCTTTCGGACGTCAAGGCGGGGCGGCGGCCGGTGCGCGCGCCGGTCTATTCGCATCTCATCTACGATGTACTTCCCAATCGCTGGATAGAGATCGACCGGCCTGACATCCTGATCGTCGAAGGCCTCAATGTGCTGCAAACCGGACGTCCGCCGAAGGATGGTTCGGCAATTCCCTATGTGTCGGATTTTTTCGATTTCTCGGTCTATCTCGATGCCAGCGAGGACATGCTGCTACGCTGGTATGTGGACCGCTTTTTGACGCTGCGGAACACCGCGTTCTGCGATCCCAAATCGTACTTTCATCGTTATTCGAAACTCTCGGACCAGGAGGCGGTGGCGACCGCAACCGAAATCTGGACCCGCATCAATCTCGTCAATCTGCACGAAAACATTCTGCCGACGCGCCTGCGCGCTACGCTCATTCTGCGCAAGGGCGAGAGCCATCAGGTCGAGGAAGTGGCGTTGCGACGGCTGTAAGGCCGCTAAGCTTGCCACATCACAAGCTGCGTAGGGTGGGCAAAGGCGCAACGCGCTTCAGCGCGTGCGCCGTGCCCACGCGGTCCGCGCACGCGTGGGCACGGCGCTCTTTATACTTGTATGGCGCGAGTCGTGTATGTCGACCGCGCCTTTGCCCACCCTACGGCAACTCGCCGGTGCTGGCGGCATGAATTTATCGAGCATGATGCCCACAGCGACTGCCCAGGAAACGATCATCACCATGCTCAGCGGAAAATCGAGCATGTAGCGAATGAGCGCCTCGCCCAGATTCCATGGTGTCGCCGGCATCAAGAGGCGCAGCAGCCAAGCCTTGGGGACATCGAGAACGCGATCGAGCGCCACAAGTACAAGGGTCAAGAGAACGAATATTGCGGTGATTTGCACGACGTCGCCCTGGAGCACTCGGCGGGCAGCGCTGATGTCGAACTTCCCAGTGCGCAGCACGAGGCCGGCGACCGGATAAGCGCAGGCCATCACCGCCGCCATGGCGACGATATGAGCGACGACGACTGAGATGCCCCAAATATCGAAGCCGAGATCGGAAAGGCCGGCATCGCCGAGCAGCAGCGGAGGAACAGAGCGCTCCGCGAATCTTAGTGCGGCGTCCACGAGATTGGTCGCCGAGAAGATTACCGCCGCAACAAGCACTGCCGGGCTGAATTCGAGCCGAGCCCAACGCACGGGAGTGCCGGATATTTGAATCGTTCCGCGCTTCGAGCCGGCGTCGGCCATGCCGCTGAGCACGAAAGCCCACGCCATCGCGGCCCAGGGCGTCACCGCGAAAGCGGTGAGCCAGGTCGGCGGATCGAAGTCTTGCGCAAGCAGCCATTGGGGCATTTTTGCCGAGGCCGAGAGCCATTCCAGCGTGAGCCGGCTGGCCGACTCAATCAGACAGGGGAGCCACGCGATAGCGAAGAGCGGCACGGCGTGGCGGACGCAATACGCCAGCGTCGCAACAGAGACGTTGAAAACGCTTCGAAGCCACAGCTGCGAGCGGCTGCGGGGCCAATACGACTGTGAGGCCAATTGCGAGGTCATGCGCACGGAAGCACAGTGCCTCACCAATAACGGTGGCGGTTGTGAGGCTCGGGAGCGGGCGGAGTTCCCCCCAGTCAAACTCAGGCAAGTCCGAGTCTGATCGGCAGGATATTCGCCAACGCGTCGGCAAGCCGCTCGCGATCGAGCGGCTTGACCAGAAGATCATCCATTCCGGCGTCAAGGGAGGCCTCGCGTTCGTCGCCGAAAGCATTCGCGGTCAGCCCGATGATCGGCGTGCGAGGGGCGCCTTCTGCCGCCTCAGCGGCGCGAATGCGCCGCGTGGTTTCGATTCCGTTCATCTTCGGCAACTGCACGTCCATCAGCACGACGCCGAAGGGCTCCCCCGCAGCGCGTGCAGCGCGCCAGGCTTCGAGCGCAGCGCCGCCGTTGCCAGCCGCCGTCGGCCGATGCCCGAGCTTGACCAGCAATGTACCCGCAAGCAGCGCGTTGATCTCGTTATCCTCCGCCACCAGGACCGTGAGTTCGTCTGAGCCGGTGTCGGTCGTTTGGATGTTGCGGCGCTCGTCTGTGCCGCCGCGCTCGACCCCTCCGCCGCTCGCGGCAAGCCGCGCCGCCAGCGAAGCAACGCGGACCGGCTTGATCAAGTAGCCGGAGAAACCGGCGGCCTTGAGAATCGGGAGTTCGTGGCGCGCCGACGGCCTGATGAGAACGATCCGATGCGTGATTTCGGCACCGGCCCCTGCGAGTGCCACACCGGCGGCACCGAGCGCATGGTCGATGAAGACCGCGTGCCAAGCCCGTCGCGGGACGAGCGCAGCGGCGGTCCGCGCATCGGGGATCAGGCACGTTCGTGCGCCCCAGGCAATGAGGTGGCGCGCCAGCAGCGAGCCGACCGGATTCGCCGCGACAATCAGAATGTCCCTGACGATTAGATCAGGCCCCACGGTTGTCGCCGCGCGGGTTTGGGGTGTCGGCGGCAGGGCGACGCTGACCCGAAACACGGATCCTGCGCCCGGCGCGCTTTCGACGGCGATGCGTCCGCCCATGCGTTCAACGATGCGCCGGGAAATCGCAAGCCCGAGACCGCTGCCGCCGAATCGGCTCGACCGGCCGGCTTCGCCCTGTTGGAATTCGAGAAAGATCCGGTCCTGCTGGTCGAGCGGGATACCGGTCCCGGTATCGTGCACCTCGATGATGACGTGGTTTTCCGGGCCTGGCTTGACCTCGACGGCAACTCCGCCCTGATCGGTAAATTTGATGGCATTGCCGGCAAGGTTGAGCAGAACCTGACGCAACCGGGCCGCATCGCCAATGCGGCAGCGGGACAATCTGCCGTCCACATAGGCGGCAATCTCAATATCCTTCGCCTGCGCTCGCGGCGCCAACAACTCGACCGTCTCCTCGACGAGCACGTTGAGATCGAACGGCCGTGCGTCGAGGTCGATCTGCCCGGCTTCGAGCTTCGAGAGATCGAGTGTCTCGTCGAGCAGTGAAAGCAGAGTGTCGGCAGAGTTTTTCACTGCTCTTGCGTAAGTCGCCTGCTCCGGGCTGAGCGCCGTGTCGAGGAGCAGATCGGCCATCCCGCGAATTCCGGTGAGCGGCGTGCGAATCTCGTGTGACACTGTGGCCAGCAGACGCGATTGGGCACGCTCGGCAGCCTTGGCCTGATCGCGAGGCTGTACCAACGCGCGCCATGCGCGAATAGCTTCTTTGCTCAACATGATCCGCCGTCCCCGGCTGACGCGACATGTCATCGCGTCAGCACCGTCAAATCCGCCACACTAGCGATCCTGCTCCGGAAAGCGTTGCGATTTCTTTCGATGAAGGAGGCATCCAGCAGTTCGCGCAATTGTTAGGTTGAGGCCGCGATAATTGTGTCGAGAAAATTAAGTGCCGCCAGTAAGCGCGAGTTAACCATGGGATCGATTCTCATTTTCATGATCGTCCTCCTTATTTGCGGAGGACGGCCCAGGATACGCCGGACTGTCTTGCCGGCCGGATTTACCGTAGCTTCCCGAAGAACAACGGCCATAAGGGGACCGCCTGGGACCGGCTGAGTTCGACGTCTAGGACCCGGAGCAGGCATTGCGCGCGACTGCGGATTCTGTAGGGTGGGCAAAGGCGCGCTCTTGCGCGCCGTGCCCACGCGTTCGGGCGATCAATGCCCCACTACCGGCGCGCCAACATCGAAGGCGGTTTGTTCTTTTTCACGATCACGCTCGCCGATCGGTCAGACGATCTGCTGGTGCGATACATTGATCGTCTGCGGCGCATCTACCGTACGATCCAGCAACGCCACCCATTCGAGACGGTCGCCATCTGCGTGCTGCCGGATCATTTGCATGCGCTCTGGCGTCTTCCGTCCGGCGATGCCAATTTCCCGCTGCGCTGGAGCTTGATCAAGAGCGGCTTTTCGCGCGGATTGCCGGGCAATGAGCCGCGCAGTCAGAGCAAACTCGCAAAGCGCGAGCGCGGCCTGTGGCAGCGCCGGTATTGGGAACATGCGATTCGCAACCAAGCCGATCTTGTGCGGCACATTGATTACATTCACTACAATCCCGTGAAGCACGGGCTGGTGCGGCGTGTGTCCGATTGGCCGTACAGCAGCTTCAAACATTATGTGGCGCGTGGGGATTTGCCGCCCGACTGGGGCGGCGATGTCGGTGAGCTGGCCGGCAGCTTCGGAGAGTGATCGAACGCGTGGGCACGGCGCGCAAGGGCGCGCCTTTGCCCACCCTACAGATGTCCGGA
>DATBHB010000143.1:0-37345 GCA_036557705.1 Xanthobacteraceae bacterium | reverse complement strand
CACAGCACAGGTCTCCATCCATCCCATCGGCAAGGCCCTCCCTGCCGAATTGTGACCTGTTACCCATGTCGCCGGTCTGTTCTGTTACCGATGTCCCCGGTTTGCACAGCGCGGCGACCCTCTCCCACAAGGGGAGAGGGTGACGGAGCGTGCTGCTCGCGAGTTGCCATGCTCAACGTGTGTTCCTAACTGACCAAAATAGGTTCTGGATAAGCGCGCACCTCCCCAGAATGAGGTGGAACGTAGAGCTCCAATCACTTCCGGGATTGGTTGAAATATCTCAAGTCGGGGGGCGCTTGACCGTTTCGCACCGGCATCAGGTAGCCGTCGGCGCTGACGAAATAATCCTCGTTGCCTACGGTTACATGAGAGTTGTTCTCGGCACAGATCGCCTCACGCCACCAGATCGGCGTCGGCTCTTTTGAGCGCGGATAAGTCTTCAGCACGGTCCAGGGACGCGTATAGGCATGGTCGATCAACGTGATTTCGTCACGAAGAATGTCGGGGCTTGCCTTGTCCAGGTAGATCCGCTCCTTGACGATGCTCTGGTTATCCTCGTGAGTCGGGAGGCCGCTTCCGTCCAGCGAACGCGGGCCTTTGATAAACCGGGTTTCGACTTCGAGCACGTCGTAGCGGCCGGTGCCGGACTCGTCGCGCCAGCTGCCGATCGAATAACCGGAGTAGACGTGCTCGATCTCTCTCGGCCAGTCGCGCCCATCGGTATGAATGCGGCGGTCGTCATGGATATGCTCTATGAGCATGTACGTGGTCTTCGGCGTGATGACGATTTCCATCGGTGAATAGGCGTGCATCACCCGCGGCATGCCGGGCGGCAGGCAGCGATACATCGGGTCGGTACCTTGGCCGCCGGCGGCCTGGTCGGCCAGATTGGTGTTGAAGATCGTTTGATATTCCGCAGTCAAAGGCGGCTTTTCGCCAGGCGCCCATCGGTTGACGCCGCTTTCGCGCCACTGTCCGCCCATGTCCGGGTATTTTGCAGGATCAAAAATCTGCGCTTCCCCGGCCGACAATGACATGGCCGTCAGTCCGATTGCACCAAGCAAAGTTTGGTAGCGCATGATCGTTCTCCTTCTCACGTCCCGGTGTTCGCAGCGGAAAACAGAGCGAGTTCTCGAGGCGAGCACGATGCAGTATTCAGGCTACATCTCTTCGCAGTGAGGCGGAAGAGGCTTGGTATTATTATGCATTAGGGTCCGCCACGAGCATGTCCAGGACGTGCTGACTGCTTGGCGTGCCTTCAGGTGCTGCACTGTGCTGAGCGCAGGAGGCTGTCGCTGGCCTTGCCGGGAAACGGCGGCTGAGGCAACATCTGAGCGTATTGTCCCGCGGCCCAAGGAATTCGTTATGGGTCATTACGCACGGTCTGTGTCGCTGATCGCGGTTGTCGTCGCAGGCATCGGAGCGACGCCCGGCGCTGCCGACACTGTTGGCGATTTCTATGCCGGCAAGACAATCACCATCATGGTCGGTTCGTCGCCCGGGGGCGGTTACGACGGCGATGCGCGCGTCGTGGCCCGCAATATCGGCCGTCACATCCCCGGCACTCCTACGGTGATCGTACAGAACATGCCGGGCGCGCGCGGCCTTGCTTCGGCGAACTATCTCTTCAACCTCGCCCCGAGAGACGGCACCTTCATGGGCGTAGTGGAAAGAGAGCACCTCGTCGACGGTTATTTGATGCCAAGCGGCGTACGGTACGACGAAAGAAGGTTCAGCTGGATCGGAAGCATCGGCTCCGAGCAGGGAATTGCGTTTGCCTGGCATACGGCGCCGCAGAAGACCGTCGATGATATACGCAAGGCGGAATTTATCGTAGGCGGGGTCTCCAACTCGTTGGTCTTGTCGCAGATCTACAACGCCACCATCGGGACACGCTTCAAGCTCATCAGGGGCTATACCGGATCGGAAACTGTTCTGCTGGCGATGGAAAAGGGCGAGGTTCAGGGCATCGCGAATTATTCGTTGAGCAACATGCTGGCGAAGCATGGCGATTGGCTGCGGGAGCATAACATCAACGTTCTGTTTCAAACCGGGGAGACGCGCGATGCATTGATCCCGAATGTACCCTCAGCCTTGGAATTTGCCTTGAACGAAGAGAAGCGTCAGGTTCTGGCGCTATGGCTTGCCCCCAACGCGGTGGCGCGCCCATTTGCGATGCCGCCGGGCGTGCCGGGGGAAAGGCGAGCGGCGTTGCGCAAGGCTTTCATGGCGTTGTTCCAGGATCCGGAATTTCTCGCGGATGCGCGGCGGATCGGAATGTCGCTCGATCCCAGGGAAGGCGAATACATCGAGCAGTTGGTAAACCGGCTTCGCGCATCGCCTCCGCAGGTCATCGAGGCAGCGAAGGCCGCCGCTGGAAATTAGGTGCGATTGACAGCAGGGAGGCCGATCATGACGTTTCGGAGCTCGACCGCGGCTGTTGCAATGACCGCCGCGCTGATGGTGACAATCGGCAGCGCCGGGGCAGCCGACGACGCGAAATATCCCAACTGGAAGGGCCAGTGGTCGCGGTTCAATCCGAACCGCGAAGGCCAGGCCGTCAAGTTCGACCCAACCAGGCCGTCGGGACTGGGGCAGCAGGCGCCGCTGACGCCGGAGTATCGGAAAGTGCTGCAAGAAAGCCTGGCCGATCAGGCCGAGGGCGGGCTGGGAAACTACCCGTCGGCCCACTGCATTCTAGGGGGCATGCCGCGCGTGATGTCGCCTACCAACCAGGAATACGTCATCACGCCGGATGCCACCTACATCCTGACCGACCTCGACCTGATGGAAGTGCGTCGTGTTTTCACTGACGGGCGCGACTGGCCTGCAGGTCTTAATCCGACCTACCTCGGGTATTCGATCGGCAGATGGATCGACGAGGACGGCGGCGGCCGCTACGACGTGCTCGAAGTTGAGACACGCGGTCCCTTCGGCGGACCGCGCGCATACGACAGTTCCGGGCTGCCGCTGGCTTTCGATGGGCAGTCGATTTTCAAGGAGCGTTTGTACCTCGACAGGAGCGATCCAAACCTCCTGCACGACGAGGTCACGGTGATCGATCACGCCCTGACGCGGCCATGGAGCGTCGACAAGACCATTCGGCGCAATCCCAGCCCGCGCCCGATCTGGCCGGAATCGAATTGCGTGGTAGGCAACATCAACATCATCATCGGCAGGCAGAATTATTGGCTCAGCGCAGACGGCTTCCTGATGCCGGCCAGAAAGGATCAGGCCCCGCCCGATCTGAGGTATTTCAAGCAGGCGCAACCGCCGAAGTAACGTGTCGCGGCCGTGTAAGCTTCAGAGCGTCGTCGGCGGAGCGAATTGACTTGGCATATCGGCGGCGTAGCATGAGCTAAACTCAGTTGCTTGGGAGGCGCGTCATGATTTCACGAACAGCGACAACAGTCATGCTCGGCATTGCTGGCATTGCTGCGGTATTCCTTTCGATGCCGCAACTGGCGCCCGCAGCAAAGGCCGCTCCGCCCCCGTTCCATCTGGAGGAGGCGACCATTGCCGACGTGCAGCGCGCGATCCGCGCCCGGCAGATCACCGCGGAGCAGCTGGTTAATGCCTATTTCAAGCGCATCGCCGCCTATAACGGCACCTGCGTCAAAGGCGAGGTCGATCCGGCAACGGGCCTCATGCTCGGAGAAATAACTCCGATCGAGAACGCCGGTCAGGTGAACGCCTATATGACGCTTAATATTCGCGGCAAGCGCTCGAAGACCGATTCCGCCGATAACGACTCGAAGATGCTCGACGCGCTCGAAACCGCGCGAGCGCAGGATGCCTACTTCGCCCGCACCGGCAATTTCGTCGGGCCCCTGCACGGCATTCCGATCGCCGTCAAGGACAACTACGACACCGTCGACATGCGCACCACGGCAGGCGCGCTCGCCGATTATGCCAACGACAAGCCGCCGCAGGATGCCACCATGGTGGCAAAGCTCCGCGCCGCCGGCGCGATCATTCTCGGCAAGACCAATCTCGACGAATATGCGCCGGCGGGCATCGGCCGCAGCACGCTCGGCGGCCAGAGCTGTAATCCTTACGACACCAAGCGCATCACTGGCGGTTCCAGCGCCGGTTCGGCCGCCGCCGTTGCGGCGAACCTCGCGATCTGCGGCCTGGGCACCGATACGGCAGGCTCGGTGCGCTATCCTTCCTCGCTCCAGGCGCTCGTTGGTATGGTGGCCACCCAGGGGCTGGTGAGCCGTGCCGGTATTGTGCCGCTATCGTTCTCGCGCGACCGCGGCGGTCCGATGTGCCGCACGGTGGCCGATACGGCGGCACTCCTCGAAGTCCTCACCGGCGACGATCCGCGCGACGTGATCACCGCGGCCGCGCACGGCCGGGCTCCGGTCGCCTATTCGCAACACACCGGCCGCACTTCGCTCGCCGGCAAGCGGCTCGGCGTGGTGCGCGATTTCATGATCGAGGCGACCATTGCCGACCGCGACAACATCCGCATCGGCAACGAGGCGCTCGCGGACATGAAGAGTCTCGGTGCGATCCTTGTCGATCCGATCGATTTCAGCGGCGCCATCGCCGAAATCATGACCGCCTATGAGCCAAGTTTCTTCAAGGAGGTTTTCCCGGCCGCGATTCCCGCCGGAACAAAGCCGATTGACTGGTTGGCGGCGATCGCCAGCAATCCGAAAGCGCTGCCCGGCGGTGTCCGCGGCGTCAACCTGCGCATGATCGCGGGCCAGCAGCGCGGGAACGAAGCCCGATATGCTCTTGATCTCTACCTCAAGGAGCGCGGCGACAGGAGATTCCGCAGCGTCGATGATCTGTTTGCGACGAAGGCTTTCGCCGGCGAGAACGAACGGCTGCGAGCCGCGCTCGGTGCCAACGCGACAATGCTCGATACCACAGACGAGATCAATCACACACTGCGAATAGCGAATCTCCAGCGCATCCTCTACAAGGCGATGGCGGATAACAATCTCGACGCGCTTGTCTATGTCTACACGACCAACCCGGCGCCGATCGTCTACCCGAGCCGGGTCGCCGCCGTGTACGACCCCCGCGTCGAGCCGCGCGTCCTCAAGGCGGGAACGAAAATGTCCGATCCCAATCTGGTGCCCGGGGAACCTAGTCTCAAAACAGATCTGGACACTTGGCGCGGCGCCGGCGGCAGCTGGGCGGTGAACTTGAGCCCGGTGAGCGGTTTTCCGGCAATCGTGGTGCCGGCGGGATTCACGCGGGTCATTTACGATCGCGTGCCGGACGCGAACGATCCGCAGGGCAGCCGTCTCGACGGCCCTCACCCCGATCAGATCCCCGTCGCGATGGAATTTCTGGCGCGGCCATTCGACGAGGCGCTGCTCTTCGAAATCGCCTCGGCCTACGAAGCCGGCACCAAGCACCGCCGGCCGCCGAACGGATTTGGCCCCGTGGCGGGCGAACCGTGAACTTCGAGCCGTAGCCCGGATTGGACGATCGCGCCGACGGCCGCGCCCACAGAGACACGTTCGCAAGCGCGATCGTGCAATCCGGGAACCGCCCGGGGTCCCCGGATTTCGCGGCGCGCGAAAGGTATTGCATGTGGCAAATGCACGAACGCCGCTCAATCCGGGCTACCTCTGCCGCCGTCATCCTGAGGCGCGAGCATCGGGCCACTTGGCGCGATGCGAGCCTCGAAGGATGACGGGCACGAGCGTGGGCCGCCATCCTTCGAGGCGCGCGCCGAAGAGAGCGGGCGCGCGCACCTCAGGATGACGGAGATAGTGGATTCCGATTCAGTTGAAGCGATTCAAATATCGAGATAACGCCAAAAAACAATTGGCAGTCTTGCTACATAAACGCCGGAATGTCGACGTCGTCTGCGGGCGGGCGATCGTAAAGCTTCGGTTCCATCCTTGATACGGCGCCTTCGCGCGCCATTCGTTCCTCGAATTCCTTGCGGATGAACGGGTCCTCGAGATGATAGGGGACGGCGTTTCCCCCTTTGTCCACATCGATCGCCCAGATATCGCGCATCGCCTCGCCGGGACGGCCCGCTTTCAGGGCCGGATGGTTATTTGGCCCATGCCAGGCGGCGAGCCGCAGGCCGCCTTTGCCGATACCGAAGTGCTGGTGGTACCAGTCGCCGCTCATCGGTGCTGCGGACACGATCCCGACCGGCTCGTAATCCTGACGCAATACCTTGTCGCCATGGCCGTCCTTCCAGGGAGTGAGGCCCAGCGTTTCCGGCCAAGTGTAGGTGTAACCTTTTCCTTCGACGCAGATCAGCACGGCGGTCGAATGATGCTTATGAGCTTTTGAATAGCGGCCGGTCTCGTGCTGTCCGATGAACTGATAAAAGCGGTTGGCTGCCATCTGCGGCTCGACACGCCGATACCCGGGCGAACGGCGATTGTCGAGCGGCAGGTCGGTCGTGATGATGTCGGGAATGAGATTGGTACGTCGCATCGCCAATCCGCGCACCGGGTCGGGTTCGACCTCGTCCCTGGGCTTGAAAAAATCCTCTGCGCCGGAGAAGCGGTCGGTGAACCGGTACGGGCAGCCAAAGACGAATTCGGCATTGTCGATCAGGTTCATGATGTTCGGCGCCGAGGTGCCGCACAATATGAGGGCAGGGGAACTTGCCGCGTTGACGAATCGATGGTTGGCGTTGAGCGGAATTGTGAAAAGCGAACCCCTCTGCCACTCGAAAGCGTGCGGCTTCGTTTGCCCGTCGAGCCACACTTCGGTGCTTCCGCGGCCTTCCACGACCAGCGCGATCTTTTCAAACAAATGCTTCTCCGCTTTGAGCGCGCCCGCTCCAGGCACCTCGACCGAATACATGCCCCATAGGCCTTCGGTGCCGTAGAGCTGAATGTAGCTGCCGCGTCCGCCGAGCCGCTGCCACGGCGCCAACGGCAGGTCCTGGATCCTGCGCACGCCGATGCCGCGGAAGACGGGGATGCCCTCCGATTCCATGAAGCGGTCGTAGGGCATCGGCGGGCGCTTGAACCTGCCGAAGCCGGCGTTCTCGCCGGCCTTGGGTTCATGCCAGTGGATTTGGTCGGGCTGGTCGTGCATTGGATCGCCTGGGCTGTGTAAACGGAACACCGCAATTTCGCACGATCGGCGGATTTCAACCAGCAGTGTTCAGGGCCGCCAAAACGAGTGTTCCTGCGTCAGTTCCGTAGGGTGGGCAAAGGCGCGACGCGCTTTAGCGCGTGCGCCGTACCCACGTGGGCTCGCGCGTGGTTTTTTGTACCTGTGGCGATCTCGTGCGCGTGGACCGCGTCCGTAGTGCGTCGAAGGCGCGCGTAAAGGCGCTTATGGCCCACCCTGTTTGAAATACCGCAAGTCGGGCGGCGCCTGATCCTTCTTGACAGGCATCAACAGGCCTTCGGCGCTCAGCATATAAGGCTGCTTGCCGATAACGATCTGCTGAGTGGTTTCGGTGCAGACGATCCGGCTCCAGGCTGGGTACGGGTTTGGGTTGAGCCGGAACGTCTTATCGACGCTCCAGGGCCGCGTCAGGGCGTGATCTATGGTGGTGATTTCGTCGTGCAGAATCCTCGAATTGTTCTTGTCGAGATGAAACCGCTCCTTGAAGATTGATTGATTATCGAAGTGCAGCGGCAGGCCGGTGGCGTCGTAGGCGCGCGGACCCTTGAAGGGTCCACGGGTCTCAGCTTCGAGCACGTCGTAGATCCCGTCGTTATCCTCGTCGATCCAGCGGCCGATCGCGTAGCCCTGATAGGTCGGTAACACATCGCCCGTCGGCCAGGGGCGCCCATCGGTAAAAATTCGGCGCAGATCGGTGCCGGTCGAGAGATACGTGGTGTGCGGCGTTACGATCACTTCCATCCGTGCCGGCGACATCATCTCGGGCATCCCGCCCGGGATGCAGCGGGCATGATCGATAAAGTTGCCTTGCCCGCCCTGGGCCTGATCGGCCATGCTTTCCTTGTGCACCTTCTGATATTCCGGCGTTAAAGGCGCCTGCTGCGCGGGCCCAAAAGCCTTGGTCGGATCGTATTTCACCCCCTGACCGCCAAAGCGCGGATTGATGTAATCCCATTCGCCTTCCCAGTTGGGGTATTTCGCCTCGGCGGCCAATGCGCTCATCGCCGGCATTATCTCTGCAAAGATCAGCACCAGCAAAATGCCGGCATGCGAACGGCGGCCAAACATCCTGATCCTCCCTGCGATTTTTCTACTCCGACGGGTTGAGAATCGTGGTGAGCCGGTGCACAACTTCCGGCGCTGCAGACGTCGTCAGGCTCACATAACTCTCGATTTCCTTCGCCGGTGTGGGGTCGCTCAGGCCGAGCTTTTCCGCATCGGCCTTGTATCCGGCGTCGTCCTTGAGTGCCAAGAACGCGGTGCGTAAGGCCGCAAGACGATCGGCCGGTACGCCTGGTCCCGCCAAAATCGGCCTCGCGACCTGCTTCAGTCCGAAATAGAGTTCAGCGACTTTGCGATCCGTTTCGTTCTTCACGAAATCCAGCGACAGCGGAACATCGGCAAGCTCAGGGACTTTGTTTAATCCGTTTTGCAGAATGAGAGTGATCTTCTTCTCGGTGAGGAAATTCGCATAGCGCGATTTGATCTCCGACCAGGCCCAATCGGCCGAGCCTTGTATCTCGCCGCGTTGGATTGCCAGCAACACGTCGGCCGAACCGGGGTAGCCGCTGACGATTTTGAATTTCGCGCCGATGGTTGCGTTCAGGAGCCGGGCCGAAGCCTCGAGGTCAGACGTCGCTCCCGTGCCGCCAACGATCATCTGTTTTGTAAGGAGATCCTGTACGGTCTTGATCGGAGCGGTATGCCATGCGACCACGAGCGACACGTCGGGCGAAACACTGCCGATCCAGTTGAACTTCGCTATATCGAATTGTACGCCGGCCCGCTTGGTCAATTGGGCGAGCAATACGCCGCGCTGCACGAGGCCGAGATAGGTCCCGTCCTGCGGCGCTATCCGGTAGATGCGGTTGCTCATCGTGACGCTTCCGCCGCCGGGCGTGTTCTGCACAACTATGTTCGGATTGCCGGGAATGTGCTTGCCGAGGTGGCTCGCGACGATGCGTGCAATGGCGTCGTAACCGCCCCCCGGACTCGACCCGACCATGAATGTGATCTGCTTCCCGCGGTAGAAATCCGCAACGCTGTCCGCGAGCGCCGGCGAGGCGCCGAACAAAAGACTGCCAATGAAGCCAAGCCATGCAGCGAGCATTAACAGCCCGCGCGTTGAGCATGATTGAACCATTTTATGCTGCATCGAAGTGCCCTCACTGGACGATCTGCGAGTAGGACCGCTTTAGCGCCTTCGAACTCGCCGGATTTCTCTCCGCGGTAAACCGCAAACATTTAGCCAATGTTCCGAGCCGCAGCAACGATCTGATGTCGCCCGAAAACGGCCGGCTCGGAGCCGCCGATTGACTCCGCTTTGGGCCTTGCGCAGAGTCGATGTGCAAAGTCACAGGCGCACCGCCATGAGGCAATCCGAGAACGAGATGTTGACGCGAGTGGGAGCGGGCACACCTGGCGGCGAACTGCTCCGCCGCTACTGGCATCCGGTGGCAATTGCCGCCGAATTGAGCGAGGAGAAACCGATCAAGCCGGTCAGGCTCCTGGGCGAGAGGCTTGTGGTCTTTCGGCTTGCGCTCCGGCCCGGCGAGGCGCAACCGCGATATGGACTCGTCGCCGAGCAATGCCGGCATCGTCTTGCGTCGCTCGCCTACGGCCGCGTCGATCAGGAGGGCATCCGCTGTCCCTATCACGGCTGGAAATACAGCCTCGACGGCCGCTGCCTCGAGACGCCGCCGGAGCCTTCCGACAGCAAGTATTATCGCGAGATCCGCCAGCCGGCCTATCCGGTACAGAAGCTCGCCGGGCTGCTGTTTGCTTATCTCGGACCCGAGCCGGCGCCTTTTCTGCCACGCTGGGACGTGCTCGCGCGCGACGACGGCAAACGCTGGGTCACCGTCGAATCAGTGATTGATTGCAACTGGCTGCAGCCGATGGAGAACTCGGTCGACCCTTCTCATCTTTATTGGCTGCATGGTTACGCGTTCAACTCCGGCCACCTGCCGGCGCATATGGCGCAGTATCAGGAGAAGCACGACTTTATTCGTTTCGAACACGGCATCATGAAACGGCGCACAACGCCCGGCAAAAAGCCTGGCGACCCGCCCATGGTCGATGAGCACCCGCTGATCTTTCCGACCGCCTTGCGCCACGTAACAAACGAGGTTCGTGGAAATAGAGAGCCGGTCTACCGGCATAACATCCAGATCCGCGTGCCGCTCGACGATACTCACACCCAGGTGTACCGGGTCAACTTCATCCCTTCGGCCACAGAGAGATCGCCTGCGGACGGGGACCCGCCATACGAGTATCGTCCGCTCAAGACCCCCGAAGGCGAGTATTACATGGACGTCGTGTCCGCGCAGGACTCGATGGCCTGGGAAACCCAAGGCCCGATCACCGACCGAACCCAGGAACACCTGGGCGCCGCCGACCGGGGCATCGTCATGCTTCGGCGCCTGCTGCGAGAGCAGATCGAGATCGTGCAAAAAGGGGGCGATCCGATGGGGGTCATCCGCGATGCGGCCAAAGACAAGATCATCCATTTCGACGTCATCAACGAGCGCATCGGACTGTCCCGCGCAGCTGCGGAAAGCGATCGAGAGCGTGCCGAAGCGTCTTAGAATCGGCATCGCCGGGCTGGGGGCGGCCTCACGACAGATCCTGCCCCATATTGCGCGGCTTCCTGAAATGGAGCTGGCCGCTGCCGCCGATATTCGGCCGGACGCCTTGGCGGCCTTTCAGGCCCGCTACCAAGGGAATGTTTTTCCGAGCGTGGAGGCCATGTGCTCCAGCGGCGCGGTCGATGCGATCTGGGTGGCGACCCCAAACGCCTGCCACGCTGAGCACACCGTGATGGCGGCCGAATTCCGCAAGCACATCATCGTCGAAAAGCCGATGGCGGTGACGCTTGAAGAGGCCGATCGGATGATCGAGGCCGCCGCCCGCAACTGTGTAAAGCTCGTGCAGGGTCATTCGAAAATTTACGGTCCGGCCATCAGGAAAATCCGCGATGTCATCTGTAGCGGCCGGCTCGGACCGGTCATCCAGATCGACACCTGGAATTTCAATGATTGGTTGCAGCGCCCGCGGCTTGCCTCCGAAATCAACACGCAGATCGGCGGCGGCGTCTGCTATCGGCAGGGACCGCATCAGATCGATATCGTGCGTTACCTTGGCGGCGGGATGGTCAAAAGCGTGCGGGCCGCAACTGGACGCGCTGATAAAAACTTCAACACCGAAGGCGACTACACGGCCTTCCTCGAATTCGAAAACGGTGTCCGTGCTACGGCGGTGTTCAACGGTTATGGCTTCTTCGATATTGCGGAACTGACTTGGGGGATCGGCGAGGGCGGCAAACGCATTACCGATACGGATCGAAGCCGGCCGAAGAACCGCCTCACCGGCGCGGTCGATCCGCACAGCAAATATCGCAATCCCCGTACGACCGAGGAGCGGGCGATCCGAGAGCGCGCCGATCAGTCGTTCTTCGGCTTGACAGTCGTGGCCTGTGAGCGCGGTGTCATCCGGCAGTCACCAGCTGGAATCTACGTGTACACGCAGGGCGGTCGCGAAGAAATTTCCTGCGCGAAGGATGAGGGCCGGAGCGCCGAGTTGCGCGAGCTGTTTGAGGCCATCGCGCAGGATCGTCCGGCGTTCCCGGACGGACGATGGGGCAAGGCGACGCTTGAGGTCTGCATTGCCATGCTGCAATCTTCCAACGAACATCGCGAAGTGACGTTGGCGCACCAAACGCCCAGCGTGGACATGCGAGAACTACGCGAGGCATGTGATGGCTGAGCTGATTGGCGGCATGGCGATGTCGCACGGGCCGCAGCTGATGGTGCCGCCGGAGCGCTGGGACGTGCTGCATAATCGGCATGGGGACGCGTTACCTGTCCGGCCGGAACTCGCCCGGGAGACCATGGTCGAGAAATCGGCCAAGTGGCAGCGCTGCAAGGATGCGATCGATCAGCTGCGGCGCAAGCTCGCGGTCTGGCGGCCCGATGTGCTTGTGATCGTGGCCGACGATCAGCACGAAAATATTCTCGATGACGCCAATCCGCCTTTTACGGTCTATGTCGGCCCCGATTTCGAGGCCAGCATCAGCCTGAGCTATTTCAAGGAACCAAAGTCCGCCAACCGCACCGCCTACAAAACTGATCAGGCATTGGCGCAGGCGTTGCTGGAATCTTTGATGGAGGCAGGCTTCGATGCCGCTTATTCGAAGGTGCTGCGTTATGAAGGCGGACTCGGCCACGCCTTTGCGCGCATTTTGAAATTCCTGACCCCCGATGCCGCCCTGCCGGTGGTTCCGATCATGGTCAACACCTATTTTCCACCGGCGCCCTCGCCCAAACGCTGCGTCGCCTTCGGGCAGGCGCTCGCGGCTGCGGTCCGGCAGCTTCCCGACGATCGCAAAATCGCAGTTATCGGCTCCGGCGGGTTGAGCCACACCATAATCGACGAGGCGCTCGATTATGGCGTGGTCAACGCGATCAAGGCCAACGATCTTGATTATTTGGGCGCGCTTCCTGCCTCGCAATTAATCGCCGGCAGCTCCGAAATTCGCAATTGGATTGTTACTGCCGCGGCCGCGAACCGGCCTGCCATCGTGGTCGATTACGTGCCCTGCTATCGGATCCCGACCGGAGTCGGCTGCGGCATGGGCTTCGCCTATTGGGAGCGTTGAGCCTGATGGCCGAGGTCGAGGAGCTGCGCGCGCGAGTGGCCAAGGCATGCCGGGTGCTCGGAAATCTAGGACTGACGAAAAGCACCAGCGGCCATATCAGCGCCCGCGTTCCCGGCACCCAGACGCTTCTGATCCGCGCCCGCGGTTCCGGCGAAAGCGGCGTCCGTTACACCGCCGTGGAGGACGTCATCACCGTCGATTTCGACGGAAAAAAGCTTTCCGGCCGTCCAGACCTTGAGCCGCCGCACGAAGTGTTCATCCATACCTGGCTTTACCGCACGCGGCCCGAGATCGGCAGCGTGCTGCACGCGCATCCGGCGACGGTCGTCCTTTTCACGATTTGCAACAAGCCGCTGCTGCCGCTCTACGGTGCCTATGATCCGTCAAGCTTGCGCCTGCTGATGGAAGGCGTCCCCACCTACCCGCGCAGCATCACCGTATCCAACGATGCGCTCGGGAAGGAATTCGCAGCCGCCATGGTTGGGCGCGCTTGCCTGATGCGCGGCCATGGCATTACCACCTGCGGAAAGGCCATTGAGGAGGCGACGTTGACGGCAATCCGGCTCAACGAGCTCGCCGAGATGAATTACCGCGCGCATCTTCTAGGCGATCCGCAGCCGATACCGGCGGAGGAGATTGCGCAGATCACTTCGCCGGGAAGGCGCGGAGACGGACATGCTGCCTCATCGTGGCGCTATTATTGCGCCCTAGCAGGAGAAGAAGCGTGATCAGGGGACAGAAGGCAGAGTTCGGCGGCGAAACCCCTTACCAGAAATGGATCGAATCGCAGGGTATTCCGATCATCCGCGATTTCTACATCGAGGATCTGCGTACCGTTGAGCTGGCGCCGTGGGAATGGAAAGGCGGTCGCGGCGTCTACCTGAACCTGATCGGGACCGGCAACGCCAACGACGCCTATATCTGCGAGATCGCGCCGGGTTCGAGCCTCAAGCCGCAACGGGTCCTGTTCGAGGAAATGATCTTCGTCGTGGAAGGCGACGGGGCAACTTCGGTCTGGAACGATGAGAACAAGAAGATCACATTCGAGTGGCAGGCCGGCAGCCTGTTTTCGCCCCCGCTCAATACCTGGCGGCAGCATTTCAACGGCAGCGGCACGAACCCCGCGCGCTTGCTTGCCGTCACATCCGCGCCGCCGATCGTCAATCTGTTTCGCAATCTCGATTTCGTACTCGACAATCGCTTTGCGTTCGACGACAGGTTCAGTGCCGATCCCGGCAGCTTTTCCGGCAGCGGCGAATCCTACAAGGTGAAGGCAGTCACGGTTTGGGATACCAATTTCGTTCCCGACGTGCGAACAATCCCGCTCTACCTGCGCAACAATCGCGGTGCCGGCGGCAGCTATCTTGGCATCGAGCTCGCCGAGAACTCCATGACCGCCCACATTTCCGAATTCCCGGTCGGCACCTACAAGAAAGCGCACCGGCACGGCCCCGGCGCGCATGTGGTGATCATCGGCGGCGAGGGTTATTCCCTGATGTGGCCGGAGGGGGAACCAATCAAACGTTTCGATTGGCACTACGGCAGCGTGATCGTGCCGCCGGAGCGGTGGTTTCACCAGCACTTCAACACCGGGGCCACCCCGGCGCGCTACCTCGCGCTGCGCTGGGGCAGCCGCAAATATCCCCGCCCGCTGGGCAAGAGCTATGGCACCGATGAAAGCGTGAAAGCCGGCGGCGATCAGATCGAATATGCGGACGAAGACCCGCAGATTCGCCGCCTCTTCGAGCAGGAACTGGCCAAGCGGGGCGTCGCCTGCCGCATGGACGATGTGCTGAACGCGGCGATCGTTTGAGGATTTGGGGAGCAGTCTCGCGATGATCATCGACGTGCATGCCCACGTCTCCGCCCCCGAGGGACTCTACGCCTATCAGGCCAATCTCCTCGCGAGTCGCGGCAGCCAGCGCAAGGCGATGTACAAAATCGAGGACGAAAAGGTCGAGACGGCGCTCAAGCCGCATCTGAAGTTTCTCGCAGAGGCCGGCACCGATCTGCAGCTTCTATCGCCGCGGCCCTATACGATGATGCATCACGAGAAACCCGACAAGCTCGTGCATTGGTACATCGAATCCTGCAACGATCTCATCGCCGCCCAGTGCCGTTTGCATCCGAACACCTTCAAGGGCGTGGCCGGTCTGCCGCAGTGCGTGGGCACCGAAATCAAGCATGCGTTGCCAGAACTCGAGCGTTGTGTGAAAGAGCTCGGGTTCGTCGGCTGCCTCGTCAATCCGGACCCGGGCGCGCGCGGCGACGATAGCACTCCGGCGATGGGCGACGAATACTGGTATCCGCTCTATGAAAAACTCGTCGAGCTTGACGTTCCGGCGATGATCCATTCATCGACCTGTCTTTCCTCGCGACTCTCCTACACGCTGCACTTCATCAACGAAGAAAGCATAGCGGTTGTCTCACTGCTCAATTCGCGCGTATTTGAGGATTTTCCGAGGCTCAAAATCGTGGTGGCGCATGGCGGTGGCGCCATTCCGTATCACATGGGGCGCTTCATGGCCGGACGCTATTCCAGCCGCCGGGATTTGCGCCGCGAGGCGGTGTCGGAAAGCAATTATTTCGAGAATGTCGCCAGGAAGCTTTATTACGATACTTGTCTCTACACGCTGGAGGCGCTGGATCTGCTGCTCAAGGTGATGGGCGCCGATTGCTGCATGTTCGGCACCGAGAGTCCGGGCGCCGGATCTTCGATCAACCCGCATACCGGCTTGGCGATGGACAATCTCAAGCCGGTGATCGAAAGCTTTGCCTGGCTGAGCGAAGCCGATCGGAACAAAATCTTCGAGTTGAATGCGAGGCGGCTCTACCGGATTTGAGGAAGCCCGCTGCAAGAGGGTGTTGTGAGCGACCCGCTCCTCAACGTGGCGAACCTCGTCAAGCGCTACGGCGACCATGTGGCCGTGAACGCCGTGAGCTTCACGGTGGGGCAGGGCGAGTTCTTTACTCTCTTGGGGCCCTCCGGCTGCGGCAAGACCACGACGCTCCGGCTCCTGGCCGGACTTGAAACTCCCGACGCAGGCGAGATCACCCTCGGAAGCCGCTGCTTGGCGGCCCCCAGCCGTGGCGTGCTGGTGGCGGCGGACAAGCGCGACATGGGCATGGTGTTTCAGTCCTATGCCATCTGGCCGCATCTTACCGTGTTCGAGAATGTCGCCTTCCCGCTGCGCGCGCGCCGGCAGCCGAAGGCGATCATCGAAAAGCGCGTGCGCGAAGCCCTGGAAATTGTCGGCCTCGGAGGTCTTGAGCAGCGCGGCGCAACCGAACTTTCCGGCGGACAGCAGCAGCGGGTCGCGCTTGCGCGCGCGATCGTCTACACGCCCGCGCTGTTGCTGCTGGACGAACCGCTGTCCAATCTGGACGTGAAGCTTCGCGAGCAGATGCGCACCGAGCTGCACACCTTGCACCGCCGTTTGAATCTTGCGGTGGTTTATGTGACCCACGATCAGGGGGAAGCCCTGGCGCTGTCCGATCGGATTGCTGTTGTCAATCAGGGCCGTCTTGAGCAAGTCGGCACGCCGGTCGAACTCTATGAGCGGCCAAGCACGCGCTTCGTCGGTGACTTTCTCGGCCGCACGGTTGTTCTCGATGGCATATTTCGCAACGAGACCGCCCGCAGCTGGATCGACGTTCAGGGGCAGGGCCGGATCATGCCCCCATCCGGTCGCGAGTTCAGCGACGGTGAACTGTTGCGGGTCGTCTCCCGGCCCGAGGACATCACGCTCCTGCCGATCGGCGAAGTCGAATCCAACGAAGTCAAAGGCCGAATCGAGAACGTAGCCTATATGGGCGACCACCTCGAATATACGATCGTGACCGCGGGCCGGACCCTGGTACTGCCGGCAACGAAGAAGGAACGCTACACGATCGGTACCGATGTGCGTCTGGCTTTCGATCCGGCCCGCATAACGATCCTGCCGCAATGACCCAGGTTGTCGCCTCTCCCTTGTTCAAGCCGCGGCCGACCTGGCTTGCCGTTCGGCCGATCGAGGTGGTGACGCTGTTGTTTTTCGGCGCCGTGGTGGCGTTGCCGATCCTGTTCCTTCTGGTCGGAAGCTTCAACACCGCGAGCCCGGGAGAGGCGCCGGTTTACGGCTTCGAAAACTGGACGCGCGCGTTTCTCGATCCGCAGACCTTGAGCTCGTTGTGGATGAGCTTTTTGTTCTCGATCGTCCGACTAGTGCCTTCGCTCATCCTCTCGGCAACGACAGCATGGCTGATCGCGCGCACCGACATGCCGGGCGGCAGCGTCGTCGAGTTTCTGTGCTGGCTTGCTTTCTTCGTCCCGGATTTTCCACTCACGCTCGCCTGGACGCTGTTGCTCGATCCTAATTTTGGATTTCTGAACAGCGTTGCCTCGGCGCTGCCTTTCGTGAATGGGCCGCTGTTCAATCCATACAGCTTCTGGGGCATCGTTTGGGTGCATCTCGGCACCGGCGGGGTGTGGCTCAATGTGATGTTGTTGACACCCATATTCCGGCGTCTGGGCGCTACGTTCGAGGAGGCCGCGCGAGTGGCAGGGGCCAATACCTTGATGGCCCTGTTGCGTATCACCTTCCCGGTTCTGTCCCCGATGATCGTCGCGATCGCCGTATTGAGTTTCATCAAGGGACTGGAATCGTTCAACGTCGAGTTGTTGCTCGGTCTGCCCGCCGGCATCTACGTCTACGGAACCCGCATCTACGATTACATTCGCCAGGAGCCGCCGGCCTATGGAGAAGCCACCGCGCTTGGCTCCGTGTTCCTGCTCGTACTCGCAGTGCTTGCCGTCCTTTATCGCCGTTTTTTTCAGGGTAACAGGAAATTCACCGTGGTGACCGGGCAGGGATATCGCACCCTGAGGATTAAGCTCGGCAAATGGCGATACGTGGCGCTCGGCGGGTTCGCTCTATGGTATTGCGTGATGATGATCCTGCCCCTGTCCTTCCTTGTCGTCGGCTCCTTTATGCGACGCTACGGCTTTTTCGAGATCAATTCCCCGTTCACGTTGGCGCACTGGCAGGATCTTTTCGCCGATCCGCTGTTTCTCAGCTCGCTGCGCAACAGTCTTGCCATCGCCGGCATCACGGCAGTGCTCAGTGTTTTGCTCTATTCCATCGTGGGCTATCTGCTGGCATGCCGGCGTCTGGCAGTTCCGGCGCTGCTGGAATTTATGTGCTGGCTGCCATGGGTCATTCCCGGCATCCTCATGAGCCTCGGGCTCCTTTGGGTGTTCCTGGCGACGCCGCTGCGTGGCATTCTTTACGGCACGGTTTGGGGCATCGCCTTGGCGTTGACCATCCATCACAGCCCGATCAGCAGCCAGGCATTCAAGGCCGCGTTCATGCAGCTCGGCCCCGACCTCGAAGAAGCGGCACGGGTTGCCGGCGGTTCGTGGTGGTACACTTATATTCGCATCCTGCTGCCGCTCGTCGCCCCGGTCGCCGCCACGGTCGCGATGCTCAATTTCGGTACCGCGCTCACCAGCATCAGTACGCCGGTTCTGCTCTACAGCGCCGAGTCGCGGCCCCTCTCGATCCTGCTTTTGGAATATAGCTTCACCGGCGAGATCGAGCGCGGCGCCGCCTTGGGTCTGCTGATCACGGCCATGATTTGTGCCATGATGCTGATCGGACGGTGGTTCGGCCTGCGGATGACCAGTCCGCAGCGGGAGGAGGCGCGCCCCGGATAATACGCGAAAAGCAAGGGTTTCGATTTAAACTGGATCGAATTCGGATGCCGGGTAACGGTTCGGGTAATGCCTCGGGGGCGGCGGGGGTCTGGGAGCGCGCCGAATTGGCGAAGATGGCTCGTCGGCGGGGCGCGCGAGGTCTTCCGAGGTTTGCTTACCTCCGATAGCGGCGGATAGGGCGACCGGACGAAGTCCCGGTTGCCAGGAACGGACGTTCGACATTCGACTTGAGACCGTCAAGTTCTCGGTTTCTTAGACCGCCGGGGTGGCGGTCTTTTGGGAGGAGGCTCCGTGGGTGGGGGATTGGGTTCTTCCGCCAAGTCCTCAGGTGAGGACCTCGACCTCTCGTCTCGCTCAATTTCTTTCAGGATAGGCTCACTTTCCGCGGAATAATCCCGAACCTCCGGGTACCGTCTCTCAATTTCTGTCCTGATTACGCCTAACAGTTGCTCCCATACCTCTTGGGTTATTTCCCGGACGTCCTGGTGCCGTCGCTCAATTTCTATCCTGATTAGGCTTGACAGTTGCTCCCTTACCTCTTGGGCTATTTTGTTCTGGTAGAAGCTGGCATCTGCCCGGAGGCTCTCGCATAATATGTTGGTTTGGTCGGCGAGGTCTTGAGCTGCCCAACTCGCCTTCCGCTCGATTTCGGCCTGATGCGAACTGAGATGTTCCCGGAGGTCCTGGTATACTCGGTTGGATTGGTCGGCGAGGTCTTGAGCGGCCTCTCTTGCCCTCCGCTCGATCTCAGCGATATGAGAGGCAGCAGAGTCTTTAAGCCCCATCTCGGCATTCGTCCGAAAGCTTGCAACTTGCTCGGCCGCGAGACCTTTGAGAATCGTCTCCGCATCTTTGAGAATCGGAGCTAGCTCAACCTTGCTCAGAACTTCGATCAACAATCGCTTCCCTTCTTCGGAGCACAAAAGGAGCTAAAATGACTGTTCACAGCATCGCGGGTTCTTTGCGATTCGAGAAAACGAACGAATTCCTCTTTGAGAATCGGAGCTAGCTCGCCGCTCGCGAAAGCCGTGCTCAGGAGTTCGACTAATAATCGCTTCCCTTCATAGGAGCCCAGAAACGCGATAAATTGGCTCCTCACCGCGCCGAGCGTTTTTTCCGATCCCAGAAAGCGAGTGAATTCCTCCTTTCTTTCGGACTCTAGAAACGAGATGAAGTGTCTCCGCACCAGATCAAGCGCTTTTTTCGATCCGAGAAAGCGATCGAATTCCTCCCATCGTTCGCTCTCAGTCATAGGAAATCCGAAAGGCATTTACGTGCTCCGGAAAACAAGTGGTCTATGCCTCGCTGCCCACATCAGCGATTCGGCGCCACCTCGTTGATGTGACGAGCGTTTTACCTTCCGCCCACAACTCATGTCCAGCGAGAAGCTTTGAGGCAACTCGGTGACTCGCTCGGCGATTGATATCCCGTTAGTCTCCAGCAGCTTGCTGCAATGGGCCCGCCTCGTCGGCCACGGTCTTTGCTCTCAAACGCTTCACGCTGTGCATAGCGGGCAGCCGCGCACCGACTGGCCGGCGCTAGGCTGTAAGTCGTTCCGCCTCCGTCGGTGATCCGCCTCGTCGCCAGCTTAGCGGAGCAGCCACCCGATATAGCTAGAAAGCTCGAGAGCGCGCCCAGCTTCTCCCCCTGGGTCGCTCGCGAGAACGCGCGAGGCGTCCGCAGTGGACCTTCATCCTGTGCTAGATTGGCTACGGCTATCGGTGAGGTCGACGATGCTCTATTTTGCATATGGGTCGAACATGCTGTTGAAGCGGCTAAAGGATCGGGTGCCCTCGGCCTCGCGAACTGCTGTCGGCTACATTTGCGGACACCGACTGACGTTCGACAAGCGCAGTATTGACGGCTCTGGCAAGTGTGATGCTCAAGCTACATCTGATTCGAAGGATAAGGTCTATGGAGTGGTGTATGAGATCGACCCTGTCGAAAAGGCAACGCTCGACAGGGTAGAGGGGTTGGGGCATGGCTACGCAGAGAAGGTCGTCGAAGTTAACTGTGGGACCACGATCCGCCCCGTTTGCATGTATTATGCCACGAGCAAAGATTTGTCTCTCCGACCCTACCATTGGTATAAGGCGTACGTTTTGGCAGGCGCACGCGAGAATTCACTACCGCTCGAGTACATCAAGATGATTGAACGCTTCCCGTCCGTCCAGGACCCCGACGCACGACGCAGCAAAATGCATCGCTTATGAGTAGCACCATAGCCCTTGCATATGAGTGATCTCCGTCTGAGGATACCGGCTGTATAACGGCAGAGCGCGAACGGTGCGGACCGTGATGAAAATTGTCCTTGCGTTGCTGATGGCCTTTGGACTCGCGCCAGCTGCGGGGGCGCAAGCCCCGGATTGGCAAAGGACATGGGACGAAACACTCGCGGCGGCAAAAAAGGAGGGCAAAGTCGTCGTCGTAGGATCGCCGCATCCGGAAATGCGCAACGAAATCATTCCGAAGTTCACCGCCCGCTTCGGGATTTCGATTGATTTTCTGACAGGAAAATCTGCCGAGGCCGTGGAGCGGGTCCGCATCGAACGGTCGTCCGGAATTTTTGCGGTCGACGCCTTCATGGTCGGCGCAAGCACCAGCCTCAACGTGCTTTATGCCGACAAGATGATCGATCCGCTGCTGCCGCTCCTGATCCTGCCCGAGGTCGCCGACGGCGCGAAATGGAAGCCCGGCCGCCCGCCATTCATCGATCCGGAAGGCCGTTACATTCTGCGGCTGTTCAGCACTATCGACAGCCTCGTGTTCATCAATACCGATCGCGTCAGGCCCGAGGAGATGCGTTCGGTGGACGATCTTCTCAACCCGAAATGGAAGGGCAAGATTTCGACCGAGGACCCGGCCCTCGACAGCGGCAGCGGTGGCAACAAGGCGGCTAATTTCTACACCCAGCTCGGCCCCGAATTCGTGCGCAAGCTCTATGTCGATCAGAAGCCGGTGATCAGCCGCAACCGCCGACAGTTCGCCGATTGGCTGGCGCGCGGCACTTATCCGATTTGCCTCACCTGCCGCATCGATGACACGCGTCCGTTGCAGCAGTCGGGTTACAAGATATTGGCGATTTATGAATTGTCCGGCGTGCGCAGCCGAGTCAATTCGACGCCGTTTACGCTCACGGTCGCCAACAAGGCGCCGCACCCCAACGCCATGCGGGTTTTCGTCAATTGGCTCGCTGGCAGGGAAGCGGTGGAAATCTTTTCGCGCGGCGACGATGTGGCGACGTTACGTACCGACGTCGATGAATCGTTTCTCGATCCGGCGGCAGTGCCGCGACCGGGAGTTACCTATCCGGACGACGCCGACGCGGTCTGGAGATCAGGGGAGAAGCTTGAAATCGGCAAGAAGATACGCACGCTGCTGAAAGGTCCATAAAGCTAAGCTTAATCGACAAGGTTGATCGTAAGACCGCCATGGCAAACCGAGCTGCCCTGACCCTGACGCTGTTGCTCGTCGCCTCCCAAGCGTTGGCGCAAGCCGTCGCTTCAGGACAGAACTGGGAGCAGCGGCGGGCGCAATTGGTGGCGGCGGCGCAAAGGGAGGGCAAGGTCGTGATCCTCGCTCCTCCCGATACCCAGGTGCGGCAGGCTCTGCCTGCGGCCTTCAAGGCCCGCTATGGAATTACCGTCGATTACCTCGGTGGCCGCAGCAGCGAGAGTGCCGCAAAAATGCGCGCCGAGCGCGAAGCCGGACTCTACACCGTCGACGTGGCGCTCTCCGGCATCCAGACCATGGCAACGATCTTTTACCCTGAAAAGATGCTGGTGCCGCTGCGGCCACTCCTGATCGATCCCGATGTCGTCGATCCGACCAAATGGAAGCCCGGCAAGCTCTGGTTCATGGATCCCGAGCAGCAGTACATCTTGCGATTGTTCAACTCGGCGGGTGCCAATTTCTACGTCAATACGAAATTCGCCAAGCCCTCCGATTTTCACCTTGCCCGCGACCTGTTGGACCCCAAATGGAAACAGAAAATTTCCGTGCACGACCCGACGGTCCCCGGAACCGGAAGCAATCAGGCGGCCCGGTTCTACGTTCAATTCGGCGAGGATTACGTCAAGCGACTCTACATCGACCAGCAGCCCGGCGTCGCACGCGATCGCCGGCAGATCACCGACTGGCTGGCGCGAGGGCGCTATCCGATTTCCATCGACGCGGAACGCGACGAAGTCGAGCGCCTCAAGAAGGACGGATTGCCCGTCGATGCCGTTTACAATTTGTCCGACATGCCGGGCACGCTCTCGGCCGGCATCGGCGAACTCGCGGTGATCGACCACGCGCCGCATCCGAATGCCGCGCAGCTGTTCGCGAATTGGATCGCCTCGAAAGAGGGGCTGGAGATCTTTGCCCGCACCCGGACTGAATCGCCGGTTCGCAATGATATCGATGAGAGGAGTTTCTTGCCGGCGGAGATTATCCCCCGTGTGGGCGTGAATTATTTTGATTCCTTCGAGTGGAATTTCACGTTGACCACAAAAGAAAAAGTCCGGCTGCGGATGAAGGAACTGATGAAGCAGCGGTGACGGGAAGGTAGGGTGGGCAAAATTGCAGGCAAAGTCGTTTCCACACGGCATGACGGCCGACGCGATTTTGCCCACGCTGTCGGCTGCCGCAACTCACGACCGCGTGGGCAAAGGCGCGCGACGGCGGTGGGTAAAGCAAGCCATGGCCAGGCGCCTTTGCCCACCCTACCGTCGTTGGTTATTGCTTGAACGAGACGATGAGGTAAGCGGGAGCCGACCTTGAGGCAAAGTCTCCCTCACCGATGACGGTGACGGTATAGGTTCCGCCGTCCTTGACGGTCTGCGGTGGAATAACGGCTTCGAGCTCGGTTTTGCTTACAAAGCGCGTCTCCAGCTCCTTCCCGTTGAGCGTCACCCTGTTATAACGATCGAAGCCTCTGCGGGCTGACACCGTAAGCGTTGAAGGCCCCGACCCTTGCACGATCGACTTGGGGGAAATCTCGATATCCCGTGGCGTGGCGCGATACGGACGAATGTTCGGGATCGGGTTTCGGTAATTCGCATGGAAGTTGATATCCGTGACTTTGCCGCCGAGGACCATGAACTTTACTTTCGTAAGCGCCCACATATCCTGTAGCGGATCTCCATCTACGGCTACGATATCGGCGACCTTTCCGACCTCGACCGAGCCGAAGTCCTTATCCTTGCGGAAGCTCTTTGCGACATTGATCGTGCCTGCCGCAATCGCTTGCATCGGGGTCAGACCCGCTTCGACGAACATCACCATCTCCTGATGCATGCCGAGGCCGGGCAGGCCGTTGTTCGGATCGGAGCCCGCCCTGAGAATCCCTCCGGCCTTGACGAAGCGAACGATCAAGTCCTGAAGCTTCTTATAGCCTTCGCGAACGTGTGTGAGCCTTTCGGGAGAATAGCCTTGGTAGCGCTCGTATTGTCCCGCCGCCTGCTCGCGCACGACGGCCGCGATAGCGGTCGCATTCGGATTATTCAATATCGACAGCTCTTTTTCCTTGAAGCGCGCGACGTTTGGCGAAAGCGGACGGAACCAGGTGGCGATCGTCGGAGCCCACGAGACATGGTGGTCCACCATAGCCTTGATGATTTTATCGAAGTTCTCCTCCTGATAGAGATATGGAAGTTCTGCAGTATCGATCTTGCCGGTCATCCGCTGCTCGTGGATTTCCCATCGCTTCTGCACGTCGGCGATGGACGTCATTCCAGGTGCCCAGTGATGCTCGACGCCGGCGAAGCCAGACTCGGCCGCCAGAAACACATCCAGACAGTGACAGGTTATCGGAAGCCCAAGCCGATTGGCTTCTGCGGCGCCGGCCCTGATTGCTTCGGGAGCGACGTATTCGTTGAACTTGACGATATCGAGTCCAAGCTCCTTCTTCTTTCGCATCGCCGCGACGGCGTCCTCCGGGGCCTTGATCAGGTATCCCCAATCCGCCCGCCGCGCCCAATCCGGAGCCGGACCGATCAGTCTTGCTCCCGTCGACCAGATTCGCGGACCGCGGATTTTTCCGAGTGCAGTTCCTTCTCTCGGGGCAAGCGTCCACTCATCTTCGTTCTGCGTAATGTCTGGACAGGTAGTGATGCCCAGATTGAGATAGAGTTCGCCCATGAAATCCACGAGATGGCAATGGCCGTCGATGTAACCTGGAAGAACGGTCTTTCCCTTCAGGTTGATGATGCGGCTCCCCTTGGGGATCGTTACTTCTCCCGGTTTCCCAATGGCTTTGATCCTGCCTCCCTCGATCACAATTACCGCGTTCGGAAGCGGATCTTTCCCGGTGCCGTCGATGAGCGTGCCGCCCTCGAGTACCAGCGTGCCTGGCGCAGTGCCTTTCTGCGCCTCCCCGCGAGCCGCAAAGGACAGGATGGCGAGAATCGTGGCGGCAAGGCCAAACAATCTGGCGGGGCTAAAGCTCAGCATTTCAGACCTCCCTGGGCGCCGTTACGGCAGCGTGAACATCAGCAATTCATTCGTGTTCCCTTGAGAGCCGCCGGGCCCCAAGGCGCCGCCAGCGAAATAAAGACTGTTGCCGATCGCGCCGGCGCCAAAGCCGTGACGGCCATGCGGCAACGGAGTGAGGCTGACCCACTTGTCGGTCTTGAGATCGTAACCTTCGTTCTCGTTGAACGTCCTCTTCTCCGACGGCAGTTCGCCGCCGTCGACGACAATCATTCCGTGATAAAGCGCTGCGGCAACGGCGCTGCGCGCGGTCTTGAGCGGCGCGGCCTTGCCCCAGCTGTCGGTCGCCGGATCGTAGACGTCATGCATGTCGGTGCGATTATCCGGGCTGGTGAAGCGGCCGCCGATCGCATGGATTTTCCCTTCGGCCGCTACGACGGCGAGATGATCGCGCGCCTTCGGCAGCGGCGCGGCCGTCGTCCAGGTGTCGGTTGCCGGGTCATAGACGGTGTGTATCGCAACGGTTTTGCCATCGAGGCCGCGCCCGCCGATCAGGTGAATCGTTCCATTGATCGCAGCCGCGCCGACGGAACCCAGCGGAGTTGGCATTGGCCGCAGCCAACGCCATTTGTCGGTCGCGGGATCATATTCAGACGCGTCGGTGCCTGCGCCCAGATGGACCGATTTGACGAACCCTCCAAATACATAAATCTTGCCATTGATCCCCGCGACCCCGAGATGATTGCGCGCCGAGAGCATCGGCGCGCGCGTCCGCCATTGGTTGCTCGCGGAATCGTATTCCGCGGTTGTCGAAGTGGCTCCGCGTCGCTCGGATCCGCCCAGTGCGTAGAGCTTGCCGCCCACGACGGTTACGGCGTTTTCACCGCCGGCCCCGGGGACCGGCGCTTTTACCTGCCAGGTGCCTGGCGGCGCGGATTGACTCTGCCCATTGTTGGCGGGCAGCACGCCGGCAAGCGCAAGCGCTGTGATAGTGATGGTCGTTCTGAAGCAAATCATGTTAGCTCTCCCCGGTATCTATCGCAGTGTGCGCTTCCGCCCAGGTTGCGCTCGTCCTGTCATCCTGAGGCGCCCGCGCGCTCCTCATAGCGCGTCTTCGACGCGCTACGGCGCGCGGGCCTCGAAGATGGCAATCAAAAATGGCGGGCGTCATCCTTCGAGGCGAGCACGCAATCTCCTTCGAGGCTCGCTTCGCTCGCGCCTCAGGACGATTGCGTGCGAGCACCTCATCCTTCGAGGCTCGCGCGTCCCAAGGGGGACGTGCTCGCACCTAATACGAAAACTCGTTATGGTTAACGTTTTCATTCGCAGCGGGTCGGCGCCAGCCGGTGGGGAACTCAGGATGAGGGTCTTTTTCCACGACAACTTCCATCGATAGCTGCTACAGCCCGAAGACGTAGAGCACGGTGGCGTTGCGCTGGTCTCGCAGTTCCGGCGTGTTCGCGAGCCGGCGCGTGGCTGAGGGTCCTCCTCCCGACGCGATCGCGACATATTGCCGGCCGTTGACTTCGAACGTCATCGGCGGCGCCTTGAACGGCGTGCCCAGGTTTATCTTCCACAATTCATCAAGCGTGGTGTCGTCATAGGCCGCCACCGTCCCGTCGAGCAGGGCGATGAAGACAAGGCCGCCCGCGGTTGAGAGCGCCCCCGATTGATTCGGATAGCGCATGTGAATGCTCTTCTTGACTTCCTGCGTGATCGGATCGGCGGCGATGAGGTCGCTTTCCCAGCGGTCGGTGACGGTCGACAGACCGCCGTTCCAGCCGCGCTCCTTGTTGTGCTTCTCGCGGTCGATCGTAATCGTGGCGCAGTTCGAGAGTGCTGGGATGTAGAGCAGCCGGGTTTTCTGGCTATAGGAGCTCGGCCAGAAATTATTGCCGCCGACTTCCGATGGACAGACCTTCTTCGGTGCCGCACTGGGATTGAGATTGCCCATGCCGGCATAAATCTGAATGTCCTTGGTCGGATCGTAATCAAGCGGCTTTCCGGTCTTCTGATCGATGCCGCGGGTCCAGTTAACATTGGTGTATGGCTTGGCGCCGATGATCTGTCCGTTATTTCGGTCCATCGTATAAAGATGGCCGTTGCGCGCCGAGTGCGTGATCAGCTTGCGCGGCTCTCCGGCAATAGTGCCGTCGATCAGAATGTGGGTGCCGATCTCGTCATAGTCCCACATGTCGCCGGGCGTGTACTGGAAATACCAGTTCATCCCGCCGGTGTCGGGGTCCCAGGAAATTGCGCTGTTGGTGTAGAGGTTGTCGCCCGGCCGGTAGGTCGGATCGAACATCGGCACCGGGTTGCCGGTGCCCCAGATGGTCTGGTTGGTGGCGGGATCGTAGGTCCCGGTAACCCACACCGCGCCGCCGCCGGTCTGGTAGGCGTTGTTGCGGTCTTTCCAGGTCTCGCTGCCCGGTTCGCCGGGCGCCGGTATGGTGAATTTGCGCCACAGCACCCTTCCGGTGGCGGCATCGAGGCCGGCAATCCAGTCGCGCACGCCGGTGTCGCCGCCCGAGGCGCCGACGATGACCTTGTCCTTGATGACGAGCGGCGCGGCCGTGATTCGGGTTACGGGCTGGCCGAACACCAAGTTGGTTTGCCAGACGACCTTGCCGGTCTCCTTGTCGGTGGCGACGACCCGCGCCGGCCAATTGGCGGGCGAGATGACGAGATTGCCCCACAGCGCCGCGCCGCGATTGTTGGCGACCTTCTCCTGCCCCGGCTCCATCCGCCAGACGATCCGCCCGACATCGCCCGATCGGCCGTCGATTTTGTACATGGTTCCCCAACCGTCGGGGATGTAGATGAAGCCGTCTTCGGCAAGCGGTGTGGCCTCGACCCATTCGTCGCCCGCGGTGCCGCCAAGCGCGACCGCATAGGCGAGTTTCAAGTTCTTGATGTTGTCCTTGTTGATGCGCGCGAGCGGCGAGAACCGCTGGCCATCATAGGTACGATGATTCATCAGCCAGTTCTGCGGCTCCTTGTCGGCATTGACGAGCCGGTCCGGCGTCACCTCGGCCGCCCATGCCGGCCAGAGCGCGGCGAACATCGAGCCACCCAGCAGCGCCGCGCGAAGCGAATAATGCCGTCTTGTCATGGTCTCCTCCCCTGAGCAGTTTCTCTTGACTGTATCCCGCTCCAGGCTTCAGGGAAACTGCTTCGAAATAGTCTACCTGTAGCCCGCATGAGCGGAGCCGCACTGGCGGAGCCAGTGCCGGCGGAGCGATATGCGGGGCAGCGGTCCCGCATATCGCGGCGCCGCTCTTGGGCCGGGTTTTAAAGCCGCCTGTTTAGACGCGCGCCGCTCATGCGGGCTACAGAGGGAGGCCGGTATGATCCGGGTCGCATTCGTCATCGGTGATTATCCGCCGCAGGAACGCGTGCTGCGCGAGGAGGTCGCGCGCAGCTATTCCTCAGCCGATGTGGAAGTCGGGATCGTATCGGTGCCGGCGCGGCCATTCGACGGGCTCACGCCCGCCGAAATTCAGGCTGCTGCGCCGCTGTTTCACGAGTCGTTTCGCCAAGCAGAGCGCGAAGGCTATGACGCGGTGGTGCCGCTCGGCATGCTCGATATCGGCGTCGAAGGCGGCCGCTCGACGGTCGACATTCCGGTCGTCGCGCCGTTGCAGGCCGTGCTCCACGTTGCTGCGCAAGTCGGCGAGCATTTCGGCGTGGTCTGCTATCATCCATCAGCAATCGCACGCCATCGCGCCCAGACCATTGCCTACGGGATGGAACAGTTTATCGCCGGACGGCGCGCCAGCGGCTTCTATGTGCAGCACATCGCCGAGAACAAGGATCGGATGGTCGAATCCTTCCTGATGGCAGCGCGCGCCCTGATCGAGGAGGACGGCGCCGACGTAATTATTGCGCAGGGCATCACGCAATGCCCGGTACAGATGAAGCCGCAATGGCTCAGTCGCCAGCTCGGCGTGCCGGTGATCGAAGGCATCGGCGCGCCGATCCGGATGGCGGCGATGCTCGCCTCGCTCGGCCTGCGCCAGAGCCGGGTGCGCTGGCAGAAGGCGGGCTCGCAGCCGCGGTGAAAATTCGGCCTCGGCCGCACCGGCCGAGGCCGAAACAACGGCGGCCCGCCCTCGGTTATGCCGAACCAGCGGGCTGCACTTCGATCGGCTTCCAGATGCTGATGTGGCGCGTCTCCGGCATAAGGAACAGCGACAGTACGAAACAGACTGCTGGAACCGCGATCGGATAGATCAGCGCGTACCCGATGCTATTGAGCAGCGGGTACCCGGCGCTGTTAGCCGCCTGAAAAGCAGCGACCGTGATAATCGGCACCAGTCCACCGCCCCAGCCATTACCGATGTGATAGGGAACCGAGACGGACGTGTAGCGGATGCGGGCAGGGAAGTATTCCGCCAGAAACGCTCCGATCGGCCCATAGACCATCCCCACATAGGATACGAGGATGGCGACGATCAGGACCGCAATCGGATAGTTGACGTTGCCTGGCTGCGTCACTGAAAGCAACCAAGCATAAAGCGGGAAGTAAGTGATCGCCGCCAGCAAAAAACCGGTCAGAATCACTGGCTTGCGGCCGATGTGGTCAGAGAGCCATCCGAACAGGATCAGGGTTGGAGTTCCGATGATGAGACCGGCCCCCACGATGATGTTTGTGGTCAGGCCGTCCAGCTTGGAAACCGTGGCCAGGAAATAGAGCGCCCAGAACTGTCCACTGTACCAGACCACTCCTTCGCCGACGACTACAATGGTCGCGATAGCCACGAACTTTATGTTCGCGCTGAGGAAAGCTTCCTTCCATGGATTTCGCGCCATCTGACCCTTCGCCCTGATCGCTTGGAATATGGGCGTCTCCTGCAGTTGCAGGCGAATGTAGATCGCGATTGCGACCAGCAGGAAGGAGAGAAGGAAAGGTACGCGCCATGCCCATGCGTCGAAGACTTCAGGACCGGCCCATTGTTGGACCGCGATGGTGACTGCCAGAGATACCACGATGCCGAGTGTCGGCGACGTTTGCAGCCAACCAGTATAGTAGCCCCGCCGTTCGTCCGAAACATGTTCGGCCACGTAGGTGATAGCGCCGCCATATTCGCCGCCAAGGCAAAGACCTTGGATGATGCGCAGGCAGAACAGAATGACCGCGGCAGCGAGACCAATCGAGGCGTAGGTCGGGATCAACCCGATTGCGCCGGTACCGATTCCCATGCCGCTCAGGGTGATCAGGAATGTGTACTTGCGGCCGACCCGGTCGCCCAGCCAGCCGAACAGGAACGCTCCCAAGGGCCGAACCAGGAATCCGGCGGTGAACAGTGCGATCGTGCTCAACAGCGCCGCTACAGGATGGCTCTTGTCGAAGAATTTGGTCGACAGGCCCAATGCGGAGCTGCCGAATATGTAAAAGTCGTACCATTCGATGACGTTGCCCACCGCCGCGGCGACGATTACGCGCCGAAAGTCCTTCAGGATTTCAGTGGTCATGGTTGTCCTCCTTGTCGTCCCCCGTCGCGACGGCCGTCGAATGAACCACCGGCCATTTGGGCTCGGTCACGACGCCATCTTTGTTCTTTTTTGAACCCGGGCGGCCCAGGCTAAATAATTGGTAACCTTATCATCGCCGGGACGCAACGATCCACCTCGATTTTCAAGCGAAGTTCCAGCCATTTCTTGTGAAAAGCCGGCGCTTTCATCTCACCGCAGGCGAAAAGCGGTCTCGGCGGATAGAGCGCGATTAAGGATAACAGGCAAATCAGCGGTGCCGGTAAAATGGCGCTGCACCATTTTCTGCGACAGTGCGGCGGTTCCGCTGATCAAGACGCGGCAGCGGGCGATATGCACTCAGATGCCGTACGCGCCTCTGGCGGGGGCTGCGCCGGCAGCAGATCGACCCCTACCCGGACACCCGAGGAGGAAAAGAATGTTCGCACGACCCCTGCAGTTGCTTGCGTTCGGTGCTCTCATTGCCGCCGGCGCGGCCACCGAGGCATCCGCCTGTTGCGGCTGGTGCGCGGCCCCGTGCGGCGCGCCGGTTCCGGTGGTCGCCGTTGGGCCGCTCCCGCCGGTTTACGTGGTGAATCAGGGTCCGGTCTATTCCGGACCGAGCATCATCACCTATCCCGGTTATTTCGAGGCTTTAGCCTGGCCGAGGTTCTATCCCTACTTGGACGTAGGTTATCATTACCCCTGGTATTCCGAGCCGGCTTACTACCCGTACGCTCGCTACGGACATTACTACGGGCACCATCGCCGCTTGATCGCGCCGTACTACAGGTGATGATCCTTACTGTAGCCCGGATTGGAGGTCGCCCCATATAAGCGCGTCTTACGCGCGTCTTCGACGTCACAAAGGGCGACCGGAAATCCGGGAGCCAAACGCTGAGTCCCGGATTGGAGCTTGCGCCATATGGCGCAAGCGCCAATCCGGGCTACGGCACTACGGCACATCAGACCGCTTTGATCCGTTTCGTCGCCACGTAAAGCGCGAGCGCGGCGGCATTGGACACGTTGAGGCTCTTGATCCGGCCCGGAAGCTCTAGCCGCGCGACATGATCGCAGGTCGCGCGCGTGAGCTGGCGCAGCCCCTTGCCTTCGGCTCCAAGGACCAGCGCCAGCGGGGCGGACATCGGCACTTCGTTCAGATCGGCGTCGCCGGTGCTGTCGAGCCCGACGAGGAGATAGCCGCGCTCCTTGAGCGCAGTGAGCGCCCGGGCCAGGTTTTGCACGGTCACGATCGGTACGTATTCGAGCGCGCCGGACGCCGATTTTGCCAGCACTCCGGTGGCTTGCGGGCTGTGCCGCGCCGTGGTGACCACAGCAGCGACCGAAAAACCGGCCGCCGTGCGCAAGATCGCCCCGACATTGTGCGGATCGGTGATCTGATCGAGCGCGAGCACGATCCCGTTTGGCTCAATCTCTTCAAGCGCCGGAGCGGGGAGGGGATCGGCCTCCGCCAACAGACCCTGATGCACGGCATCGGGCTCGAGCCTTGCGGCAATCACATCCGGCCGCACGCGGTCGGGGGGCACGGGCAGGACCACGCCTTCGTCGGCAAGCCGCCGCGCCGCGTTCTCGGTTAAATAAAGCCGCCGGATGCGGCGGGCGGGATTTTCCAGCGCCGCCTTTACGGTGTGCCAGCCGTAGAGGATCACCGTAGCGTCCGAGCCGCCTTCTCTTCGGCCGGGGCGCGGCGGACGGCTCCCTGCGCCGCCGCGCGGCGGCCGGTGCGGCCGCGCCTTTCGCGGCCCTCGCGGGGTGAATGTGCGTTCGCGCATCGGCCTTGCTGTGGGCCTCTGTACATGCTCCGGCGAGCCCTGCATGCGTGCGGCGCGCGCTTGAGTCGACCCGTCCGCAGCCTATATAACGCGGCTCGCGGACGGGTGCCCGAGCGGCTAAAGGGGACGCGCTGTAAACGCGTTGGCTATGCCTACGGTGGTTCGAATCCATCCCCGTCCACCACCCCCGATGTTCGGGCTTGAAATATCAATCGCTTAGCTTAGGGTTTGACAATTTTCTGAGGCGAGTTTGACAATAGGTCGGTTAATTCCGAGCCCGTTCTGTTCGCGCCCTTGCCGCCTTCGATCAGCGAGAGTGGTGCGCCTGAAAGCCCGCGCATCGCCATTTGGGCCATCAATTTTTGACTTGCCTCCCGAGTGTAGCGTTCGACCTCCTTGAGGGTAGTGTGACCCGTTATTGCCATGATCTGGTGCGCGCTCATACCGGCTTCCGCCAACCGTCGTGCAATCGCCTTTCGAAGTCCGTGGGAGGAGCATTCGGGTAGTTTTGCCTCATTGCAGCGGTCTCGCATCCAATTACCGAATCCGGCCGCGGTAAACGGTTTGCCAAAATTAGTGACCAGGAAGGTCGTGAGCCCGACCGTTGGGGTGGCCTCGATGATCCGGGCTAGCTTGGGATGGACCGGGATCGTGAGCGTTATGGGCTTCCTTCGCCGGTTTTTCTGCTGAGTGTAGGTGAGAAACCCGCGCTTGATATTCTGTGGCGCGAGGAGCACCGCATCGCCCCTTCGACACCCCGTGTAGAGCATCAGCGTCATTGCGAGCCTCGCTTTGCTGCCGACCGGATGTCGCTTTTCGAAGGTCTCGATGTCTTCCTCGCTCCAGGTATGGAAGCCGATGACGGCTGTCTTGATCGGCTGGACGCCGAAGGTCGGATCGTCCGGTCGCATGCTCTTCGCGACCGCGAATTTCATAAGCATGCGGATCATGCGCAGCCAATTGTTAGCTGCGGCGGGAGTTCTGATTCTTTTTCCCTGCATCGCCTCGATGTGCTCGCGCTTAATCGCGGCGACCCGCTTGTCGCCGTGCTCGCGGCGGATGCCCTCGATGATGCTGCGATAAGTCGTCTGCGCTTCCGGTGAGAGCGACTGAAACGAGGTCGAAGTGTAGTAAGCGACCACCAACGCGCCAATCGTCCCTGGGATAGTCCGGCTAGCCCCAATATCGGTTTGTGCCGTTGCACCTTGGGCGAGCGCAAGTTGGTAGGCGGCCATGAATTCCTTCGAGCCCGGCAGTCCCGGTAAGGCGACCCGCTCCTGACCATGCCGACGGAAATAGAATCGTGGCTTGCCGTACCGATCCCGGAATGCCTGGACAAACGCCAAACGAATTTTGCTCATTTTAAAACCTCGTCCCACTCGTTGTAGCCGGCCGCTTCGGGATTGTCACCTCGGCCGCCGGTATCGGAGACAAAGATTAGGATTGTGCCGTCTGGCTCGATCCTCACGCCCTTGATCGGCTGACCGGCGGCCATCACGGCGCGGACGGCGCGGGTGACATCCCGCTCTCTGAACAAGCAGGGACGCCGGTTTCCCTTTTTAGAGTCGGCCTCCATAAAAAGTATCTGGCGACTCCGCAGCCCGCCACAAACATTTTTCGTGGTGCAAATTCGCCGATATAAAACCAATATTCTTGGGTTTATATCCCAGAATTACCACCACACATTACGTTAGTAATTTTCGTTCGCAGCACTATGTTCCTGTCATCGAGTTCAACAGGCTCGGTCAAACCACAAGCCGATCTCCCCACCGCCCGGAATCAGCATTCCGCGTGAACCGGATCGGTAATGCCTGAAAGGAGAGAAAGACTCAATGAACGAACAACCGAGATTAAAGACCAGTGACGGCGACGAACAATTGCCCCCCCAAGACGCCGCTGGCGCGCACGAAGAGATCACCTCAAAGCTCAAGGCGCTGCAAGGTGAGGCGAAAGGCCAGTACGACAGCTACACCAGACAGCATGACCAACTCTGGAACCTGCTCGTCAAAAGCTACCTGTGGTGGCGCGAAGCCGCAGCCGATCCCGAATGTTTAGATTCTTTATATCGAGACCACGGCATCGGTTACAAAAAGCGCCCGGACGGTTCTCCCAATTTTAACCCGCTGATCCGCCTGATCTGGGGCTTCCCGGAAGAATTAACCGCAACCGACCGGGTGACAATCTCGCAGTGGGGCGCGGCACTAGGAGCCTTACATCAACGTTACGAGGCAAATCCTGACCGGTTTCGGAACAACCCGGAAGGTAAGCTCAAGGCTCACATTGCAGACAACGGCGGGGTCGCGGGATTAGTCGGCGGCGTGCCTAAATCCGACGATGATGATGCTGGTGACGGGGATGTCAGCGGTGCCGGTGCGGATAAGGGGAAGGGTACATCCCAACTCGACGCAACTGGTTCTGGTGCCCTTATGTCTAGGGCCGGCACGACTTCGCTGCCGACCACCCCTTCGCCTCCCTTGGTGCCAGAAATTGAAAACGCGTCGGCGGATGCCGCCGCGCGCGAACCCGCCAGCGGGGCGGGCGCCACGGCGCCGCCAGTCGCGGCCGAGAGTTCGGTCGTCCCGACTGATGTCGATCCAGAAGCCACCACGAAGCCGACGACCGACGGGGGGTATCGCGCGTTAGTTGCCGCTTGGGCGGCTGCGACAGATGGCGAACGCGAGCGCTTTTTGAAGTACATCGGCGCCGCCCCCAAAGACGCGAGGCGCTCCTTTCGTTGAGACTAACCACCAGGCCGGACCCGACCGCAAATCATCAAGGAGGGTAGGACACCCGATACTCTACACATTCGACGACGCCGAGCATTTCGGCCCGTTCACCGATGGTGGTGGCTACCCGCAACGATTCCTGGAGCGGGCCTTTGAACAATTGGGGGTGACCGATCCATGGAAGGTGCTGCATCTGTGCAGTGGGTCAATGCGCACGGGGGTCCGCGTAGATATCCGTCTCGAAACGAAACCGACCGTCGTGGCTGATTGTCGTCGCACGCCCTTTGCCGATGAAAGCTTCCGTTGGATCATGATCGACTCTCCCTATTCAAAGGAGTTCGCGGAAAGGCTCTATGGCACGGGGAAGCACTATCCACGGCCCGGTGCAATTCTGAAAGAGGCAGCGCGTTTGCTCGTCCCAGGAGGGCGCGTCGGTATCCTGCACTTCATCCTTCCGCCGTATCCTAAATCTCTACGGCGTTTGAGTGTCAACGGAATTATGACTGGTACCTGCCATGCAATTCGCGCGTGGTCAGTTTTTGAAAAGGTTGGCTAGCCTTGTGTTTGCCTGTTAAGCTCGGATCAACGAATAGCTGATGCGGGTCGATGTGATTGCAGCGCGAACATTACAAAGATTTAATGTACGAAGCGCGCATTCGTGCATCACATTGCCATAAATACCACATCGCAAATTACAAGGACACGCATAGATGAAAACTAATCAACTCCGTCGTCGATCTATAAATTTAGATGATATTACTCACCAACGATGCCGAATGCTTGCTGAGAACTCGACTCTATCGATTTCAGCGTGGCTGCGTTTGATGGTCAAGCAAATCTACGAAAAGCAGCAAGCGGTCCACGTTCCGTCACTTACCGTCGAGCACTCCGGATCACCAATCGACTCGGGCAACCGCTGACATGACCGAACTGCCAACCGGCTCTCCCGCTTAAATCAACTGCCGTTTGCCGCTCAATCAAAGACAGTGTGGGAGTTATGCGCCCCCACACCACGTTTTCAATTCAATTATCAAACTACATTTCAAGGAGAACAACCATAATGAAGTCACTTTCGTCGGCAAATGCCGATACCTGCAACAACACTATTTATGCCTCAAGACAAGACACCACTGCGAGCACGGACTCTAATCGCTCTCACGATCATCCGGAAATCGCAAGGATCGACAGGCACAATCCGCTAGCTTACGCCCGAGATTACATTGGTCGGGGGTGGCACGTCCTGCCGCTTGCGCCAACAAGCAAGGACCCAATCGAAGGGTGGCAGTGGAGCAAGCAACGGGTCGATGAGCAACTGTGCGAGTTCCTATTCGCAAATGCCACGAACAACATTGGCATCGCGCTTGGCGATCCCAGCAAGGGACTGATCGATATCGACCTTGATTGGCCTGAAGCACGCGACATCGCAGATGCTTTAATTTCTCCTGATCTCCCCGCTTTCGGTCGCGAGACAGCGCGGCGAACCCATCGGCTGGTTATTGCTACCGGCAAGAGCCGGGTCGAAAAATTCAGGCTGCCAACGGCTGCTAACACCGATCCACGGCTACCCGACGAACACTGCCTGTGCGTTACCGAGCTGCGTGGCACGGGCGGGTACACGATGTTCCCAGGTTCGATCCATCCCAATGGCGAAGCCGTCACCTGGGAAACCAACTGTCCTGATGTGCTTCCGGAGCGGACGTGGGATGAACTCAACCACAGGATGGGGCTGATAGCGTTCTTGGCGGTCACGGTGCGGTGCTACCCCGGAAGAGGAGTGCGCGACGAATTCTGTATGGCGCTGGCGGGCACCTTACTGCGCTCGCCCCTGATCAAGGAGGACGCTCGTATCGAAGCCGTCGATCACCTTGTCGAGTTGGTCGCCCGACTTGCCCATGATGAAGAATATCGGCAACGGCGGAAAGCCCAATCAAGCTGGAAAAAAATGGAGGCGGGCGAAGCGGTCACCGGTTTTCCGAGGATGTTCGAGCTTCTTGGCCTGCCGACACCAGTAGCCGACACACTGCGAAAGTGGATCAACATTGGAGCCGAAGCCGATGGTCGCCCCATAATCGATCTTAGGTCAGGAGAACTGAAGATCCAACTCGACCGGGCAGAAATCGCGCTGCAATCCGCACATGTCCCGCTGTTCCAACGAGGGCGCAAGCTGGTTCGTGTTATCCGATGTGACTTCAATGCCGGTCAGACCTCGGGGATCATACGACAGGCAGGTTCGCTGTGCATCGAGGACGTCGAACCATATTGGTTGTCAGAGCAGCTTCAGAAGGCTGCGACGTTCAAACGCAAAGAAAAGGCAACAAAGCCGAGCCATGAATTCTGCAACCACCTGATTATCGGGCGGCGGGGGCAATGGCGGTGGCCTGTTCTGAAAGCATTCATGGAGACCCCGACCTTACGCCCAGATTGGACGGTTTTGCAGGAGCAAGCCTATGACGCGGCAACCGGCATATTCCTCGATTTTGGTCCGACGACCTTTGGCAGAGTTCCAGAGGTTCCG
>DATBHB010000142.1:0-114260 GCA_036557705.1 Xanthobacteraceae bacterium | reverse complement strand
TCTCCGGGTGCGGCTTTCCTTTGTGAGGACCATCCTGGCTGCTTGACAAGCGCAAGCGCGCCATGCGCTTGTGCGGCCCGTTTCCCGGGCTCGGGCGAATTCTCGCTGGCCCATCGCGACGGGTCCCGGATGATGCACCGTTATCGCACCCACACCTGCGGCGCTTTGCGCGAATCCGATATCGGCCAGACCGTGCGGCTCTCCGGCTGGTGTCACCGCATTCGCGATCATGGCGGTCTCCTGTTCATCGATCTGCGCGACCATTACGGCATCACCCAGATCGTCGCCGATCCGGATTCGCCGGCATTTCGGCAAGTGGAGGCGCTGCGCTCCGAGTGGGTGGTGAGGATCGACGGCAAGGTGCGCAAGCGTCCTGCCGAGACCGATAACCCCGATTTGCCAACCGGCGCGGTCGAGGTTTTTGCGACCGATGTCGAAGTGCTCGGGCCCGCCGGCGAACTCCCCATGCCGGTGTTCGGCGAGCAGGAATATCCGGAGGAGATCCGGCTCAAATATCGCTTCCTCGATTTACGCCGCGAGCGCCTGCACCGAAACATCATCTTGCGCGGCGCCGTGATCGACTCGTTGCGGCGCCGAATGAAAGAGCAGGGCTTTTTCGAATTCCAGACGCCGATCCTGACGGCCTCGAGCCCCGAAGGGGCGCGCGATTATCTCGTGCCGTCGCGGCTCCATCCGGGCAAGTTCTATGCGCTGCCGCAAGCCCCGCAGCAGTTCAAACAGCTGATCATGGTGGCGGGGTTCGACCGCTATTTTCAGATCGCACCCTGCTTCCGCGACGAGGATGCGCGCGCCGACCGCTCGCCCGGCGAATTCTATCAGCTCGACCTGGAAATGAGCTTCGTCACCCAGGAGGATGTGTTTGCTGCGGTGGAGCCGGTGATGCGCGGCGTCTTCGAAGAGTTCGGCGGCGGCAAGCCGGTCACGCAGCACTTTCCGCGCATTCCCTATGCCGAGGCGCTGGTGAAATACGGCACCGACAAACCGGACCTGCGCAATCCGCTGAAAATCGTGGACCTCAGCGCGGAATTCAACGACGAAACCGTCACCTTCAACGCTTTCAAGCGCGTAATCGCGGCGGGTGGCGTGGTGCGCGGAATCCCTGCGCCGGGCGCGTCCGGACAGCCGCGCTCGTTCTTCGACAAGCTCATCGACTGGGCGCGCTCCGACCTCGGCGCGCCGGGCCTCGGTTACATCATATTCGAAGCCGACGGCGGGAAGGGACCGATCGCCAAGTTCGTCCCCCCCGAAATTCAGGCGAAGATCATGGCGAAGGCCGGGATCAAGGCTGGCGATGCGGTGTTCTTTGCGGCCGACAAGCCGGAATCCGCAGCCAAGATCGCCGGAGCTGTGCGCACGAGGATCGCCGATGAGTTTGATCTGATCTTCAAGGACCGCTTCGAATTCTGCTGGATCGTCGATTTCCCGATGTACGAGTGGAACGAGGAGGAAAAGAAGATCGACTTTTCCCACAACCCGTTCTCGATGCCGAACATGCCGGCCGACGAATTCCTTGCGCTCGATCCGGCCGACGAGGATCGCATCCTTCGGCTGCGGGCGATCCAGTACGACATCGTCTGCAACGGCATCGAACTGTCGTCTGGCGCCATTCGCAACCATCGCCCCGATGTGATGCGCAAGGCTTTCGCCATTGCTGGCTACGGCGAGGACACGCTCGAACACAAATTCGGCGGTATGCTGCGGGCGCTGTCTCTTGGCGCGCCGCCCCACGGCGGCATCGCGCCGGGCATTGACCGCATCGTGATGCTCATCGCCGGCGAGGAGAATCTGCGCGAAGTCGTGCTGTTCCCGATGAATCAACGCGCCGAGGATCTGATGATGGGTGCTCCCTCGGAGGTTACGCCGAAGCAGTTGCGCGAGTTGCACATCCGGCTCGCCCTGCCGGAGAAATGAGGAGGAGAAGCGGATGCTTACTCTGGAGGAACGCCTTGAGGCGATCGAATAGTGAGTGAGCGAATGGGAAAGGCAACTCGGCTTGTTTGTGCCGCTTGCGCCGACGACAGGCGATGAATGGCTGGAGGACAAAATAGAGCGCCTGGAAAGAAGAATAGAGCGCCTGGAAAGTAGAATAGAGAGCCTGGAAAGTAGAATAGACCGGGTGGAGAAGGTTTGCCGCGTTGCTGAAGGAGCTTCCCGGCATTAGGCCGAAGCTCCTCGCGGTCTCGGCAGGCTGCACAGAAGCGTAAATTCTGCCCCCGCTGCGACCAATCGCTCGTTGGGTTCCAGGCAGTCGAATCCGCGATGGCTTCGGTATCGACAATGGAATTTGAATGGGACGAAACCAAAAGCGAACGCAACCGGCGCGAGCGCGGCTTTGACTTCGAAAGGGCTGCGCTGATTTTTGAGGGGCCGGTGATCGAATGGTGCGATATCCGCAAGGACTGGGGTGAGCCACGTATCCTGGCTGTCGGTGTCGTTGAAGGCGACACTTTAGCCGTTATATATACTGAGCGTGGGCAGCTTCGCCGTATAATCTCGGCCCGGAAGGCCCGTAAGAAGGAGCGGGAACTATGGCATTGGTCCACAAGTCCTTAGAGGAGATCAAGGCAGCGAAAGCGGATATCGATCGGGCGAAGTTCGATGCTACGACCGAGGAAGACATTCGTCGCCATATGGTTGAAGACGGTGAAGACATTGAGCGCGAAATTAACGCTGAGGATATTTTCTCGCCGCAGGTGATCCGGAAGCGCCTTAGCCTGAGCCAAGAGCAGTTTGCCGCAGCGCTGCGCATTCCGCTTGAGATGCTCCGCAATTGGGAACAAGGCCGTCAAATCATCGATCCGGCTGCGCGCTCTTTGCTGATGATCGTGGCGCGCAACCCCGAAGCTGCACTAGCGGCTTTGGCCAGCGACGCTGCCTGAGTGCCGCCCCGGCGCGGCTCAACGCACACGGTGATGCGCAGCAAGCTGCGCATCACCGTTAGAAATCCTTCCCCTCTGCCGTCGGGATCGGCTCGAGGTCAAGACCGTAATAATCGTCGTTGGCTTCCGGGCAGTCGAATTGCGCAATTTCGGCGTTGCGATCGATGACGCGATGGCGGTTTCGCGTACCCGACCACGGCTGATAGAACGCGCCGGGGTCTTCGACAGTGAACGCGACTTCAAGCGTTGCGCCGCCGTCGATCAGCCGGAAGTGCTCGATGACGTGAAGCTTGTCGGTATGGGGCGTGCGGAATGAATCGACGAAGGTTCTGTCATTGAAGCCGATTGTGTCAACGACGAGCGTGTCGCCCTCATAATGCCCGACCGACTCGCCGTACCACGAGGGCTTCGGATTGGCGGAATGCGGCACATCCATCCAGATGCGGCGCACCCGCCCGACCAGGAACAGCACAACTTCCTTCGGCGTCTGGATGATATGCATCACGCCAGGGTTCAGATGGAAAGCAGGGGTCCCGGTTTCCCAGCACCGGGGCTCGCGCGGCTCGCCGTTGCGGCCCTGGAGCACGAGTGCGTTCTGCTTCGCGAGCGCCTCGCGCACCCACGGCATCAGATTTTTTCCCGCCGCATTGTTGAGGTTTGCTACCCGATAACTCGCCGGGAGGTGCAGTTCCCTCGCCATTTCGTTGTTGATGTAGGGGTGCTCCGGGTCATCGGTGACCGGGCCGATGCCGGTCGGCGGGTCGACGTAATTGTTGAATGCCCACGCGGCCTCGCGGCTCGGCTGCTTGGGAGGGACGAATCCGGCCCAACCGACGCCCGGCTCGGAAAGCATGAGGCCTGGCGGCGCCCCGGTGGCTTGCGCGTGTGCGGCAAGTCCGGGCAGAAGCGCGGCCGCGGCGCAAGCACTCCCGACTGTGAGAACACCGCCGAGAATACCTGAAATGCATCGCAAATCATCGATCATGGGTGCACCTTCTGAATTGACTTCATCGGGATGAGCGAGGCTCGGTGCCCTTGACCCCGGAGAGGTCGCGATGACGGTCGTTGCAGGCATAATCCTCAAGCCTCACATCGTTGCGCTCCTGATAAGCGAAGCGCGCCTGCCAGTCCCGCGAATACATTTTCGGGTCGTGGATGGTGATCACGTCTTCGATTTCGTTCCCGATTTTGCGGATGCGCTCGATCGTGGTCATCTCCTCGGTATGCGGCAGACCGGTCGAGTCGAGAAAGGTCATGTACGGGAAGTCGATCGTCTCGACCACCAGCGTATCGCCTTCCCAATGGCCGACCGAATGACCGTTGTATCTGGGGTCGCCGGCGAGGCTGTCGACCTTCGGCAACGGCCGGTCCAGCAGGATCACACGGGCCTGATGGTTCATCTCATACACGAAGGTTACCTGGTCCACAGGTACCTGAAAGATTTCGAACGGGTATGGTGTGGCGAGAACGCGCGGCACGCCGTCGGGCAGGCAGACGTGTCGCGCCGTGTCGATGATCGACCCGTCCTTGAGCCCCGCCTGATTTGCCTCGTAAGCGGCCTTGCCGGCGGCGGTGAGCGGCGGTTCGCCGCCGCCGAGGACTTGGATCTTGGGACTATACGTCGTCGCCCAATAGGTCCCGGAAATATCCGGCGCGGCCTTCGCGACAAGAGCACCTGCGAAATACGCGGCAATCGCCAGGGTGAACGACAAGCGCATGGGGCATGAGCAAAAAGCTTTCATGCGGCACCTCCCAGGCCACTTTTCTATCAGCGCATACCGAGAGCGCAACAACAGGGCGGACGGGGCTCAATAGGCCCAGACCAACAGTCCGACTCCGATTACGATCAACACGATCCCGACGGCTTCGCGAGCGGACGTGCGCTGCCCGAATGCGAATCGCGAGATCGCCTGCGCAAACAGGACCTCGACCAGCGCCAGCGTGCGCACGCTTGCCGCGCTTGCCAGCGCAAAGGCAAGAAACCAGAATTGGGAAGCCACTGCACCGAGAAAACCGGCGAGCATCGAAGGCTGCCATACACGCAATATGGCGCGGATGACTCCTGGGTCGCGCAGCCAAAGGTACACGGAGAGCACGGCGACCTGCGCGAACAGCCCCGTCGCCATGGTGAAGGTTGCCGCCATCAGGTAATTCGGCAAGTTGAGACTGAGGATGGCGCCGCGAAAGCAGATCGCGGACAATCCGAACATCGCTCCGGCGCCGAGCCCAAGCAGCGTTGATCCGGCGCTGGCCGCTGCACCGGGCCGCAAGCCGACGATCAGCACTCCGCAGGTAGCGATCAGGATGGCGCCTGCCATCAGCGGCGTCAGCCGGTCGCCGAGGAGAATGAGGCCGAACAGCGCGACCTGCACCGGCTCGGTTTTGATGTAAGCGTAGACCACGACGAACGAGCGGTCGTTCATGGCGGCAAGCATCAAGGCGGTTGCGGCGATCTGGGTCAGGGCGCCGCCGAGAACCCAGACCCAATAGGCGGCGCCCGGTTGCGGCAGGTCTGCGCCGCTCGCAAGCAACACGATCGCGAGAAAGACGACCGCGAATGGAAGCCCGAACAGAAAGCGCACGTGGGTCGCGCCTGCCGTGCCGAGCTTGGCGGTGAGTTCGCGTTGCGTGGCGTTGCGGACCGTCTGGCTCACCGCCGCGATGACCGTAAAAACCGCCCAGAGCCAAGGTGCGTGAGGCATTTGCGCTTATTTACGGCTCAATTCCGTAGGGTGGGCAAAATCGCATCCAATCACCTCTCAGGTTAAGCGACGCGCTGGAGCGATTTTGCCCACGCGGTCGGCCGGCCTGTGTGGTCCGCGTGGGCAAAGGCGAATAACCGCTGTTCGCCATTTCAGGGTTCGCGGCGAGCCTTTGCCGACCCTTGTATTAGCGCTCTACAAAGGCCGGGCCGCTGCGACCATGTAGTTCACGTCCATGTCGCTCGAAGTCTGCCAGCGGTCGGCGAGCAGATTGTAGACCACGCCTGCCTGCTCGATCACATCGAATCCGCATTGTGCGAGCGCGATCTCAAGCTCGGTCGGGGTGACGAATTTTTCCCACCGATGGGTGCCCCGCGGCAGCCAGCGAAGCACATATTCGGCACCGACGATGGCGAGCGCGAAGCTTTTCAACGTACGGTTGATGGTAGCTGTAACCATGAGGCCGTTCGGCTTGACCATTTCGGCGCAGCGGCGAACGAAAAGGTTGAGGTCGCTCACGTGCTCGACCACCTCCATGGCGAGCACGATGTCGAAGCGCTCGCCCGCATCCGCCAGCGCCTCGGCCGTGGCGACGCGGTAATCGATCGCAAGCCCGCCGGCGACGGCATGGCGGCGCGCGGCCTCGATATTGCGCGCGGCCGGGTCGGCGCCGACGACTGCGGCGCCGAGCCTCGCCAGCGGTTCGCTGAGGATTCCGCCGCCGCAGCCGATGTCGAGAACGCGCAGCCCGCAGAGGCTGTCGAGCCTGCGGTGATCGCGCGCGAACCGGCGGCACGCCACATCCTTGATGAATCCGAGCCGTACCGGGTTGAATTTGTGCAGCATCCGCATTCGGCCGCCGACATCCCACCATTCCTGTGCGAGCGCCTCGAATCTGGCGACTTCGTCTTCATCGACGGTTGAGGTATCGGCGGGCGAAAGATTCCTGGCCATCGGTGATCTCGGTAGCGTGGGCCAACCGCGCGGCGCCACATGGGAGCATGGCACAATGCCATAGCGGTTTTGCCCATGCGGTCCCAATCTGGGATTCACGATCGCGTGGGCAAACGCGCGCGAATGATTGCGAACCCTCAAGGAGCCGTTTAGACGCGTTTGCCGACCCTGGTGTCCGCGGTTATGTATACGCGGCTTTTCGCGCCAGGGCTCAATAGAAGAACGCATTGAAATTCCGCAATGGCCCCGCTGGTTATGAAGTTCGGGGGAACGTCGGTCGCCGATCTGGACCGCATCCGCAACGTCGCGCGGCACGTCAAACGCGAGATCGAGACCGGTCACGATGTGGCAGTGGTGGTCTCCGCCATGGCGGGCAAGACCAACGAGTTGATCGGCTGGTGCCGTGAGGCGGCGCCGCTGCACGACGCGCGCGAGTACGACTCGGTGGTCGCTTCCGGGGAGCAGGTCACGTCCGGCCTGCTTGCCATTGTGCTCGAGGGCATGGGGGTCAATGCGCGTTCCTGGCAAGGTTGGCAATTGCCGATTCTCACGTCGAATGCTCACGGCAGCGCCCGTATTCTCGGAGTCAATGGCGCCGAACTGATCAAGCGTTTCAAGGAACGCCGCGAGGTCGCGGTGATTTCCGGCTTTCAGGGGCTGCACAAGGAGACCAGCCGGATCACCACGCTCGGCCGTGGCGGCTCCGATACGTCTGCGGTCGCGGTCGCGGCGGCAATTGGTGCGCAGCGCTGCGACATCTACACCGACGTTGACGGAGTTTACACGACTGACCCGCGCGTGGTGTCGCGGGCGCGGCGTCTCGACAAGATTGCCTATGAGGAGATGCTGGAGCTTGCCTCGCTCGGCGCCAAGGTGATGCAGGTGCGCTCGGTCGAGCTCGGCATGGTTCACAACGTGCGCATCTTCGTGCGTTCCAGTTTCGACAAACCCGAGACTATCGACCCGCGTGCAGAGCCGCCCGGAACGCTCATCTGCGGCGAGGAGGAAATCATGGAACAGCAGGTCGTGACCGGCATCGCCTTCTCCAAGGACGAGGCGCAAATCTCGATCCGCCGTGTTGCCGACAAGCCCGGAGTCGCGGCCGCCATTTTCGTGCCGCTCGCCGAGGCAAACATCAACGTGGACATGATTGTTCAGAACGTCTCGGCCGACGGGGCCACCACCGATCTCACCTTCACGGTTCCAGCCGCCGACTATGAACGTGCCGCTGACGTGCTGGCCAAAGCCCAGGAGGCCATCGGCTATCAGCGTCTCGACGGAGCCATCGACGTGGCCAAGGTGTCGGTGATCGGCATCGGCATGCGCAGCCATGCCGGAGTCGCGGCCCGGGCGTTCCGGGCGCTCGGCGAGCGCAAGATCAATATTCGGGCCATCACTACCTCGGAGATCAAGTTCTCGCTGTTGATCGATGCGGAATATACCGAGCTGGCCGTGCGCACCCTGCACAGCCTTTACGAGTTGGACAAAGCGTAGCCCGGATTGAAGCTTGCGCGCTTGCGCAAGCTTCAATCCGGGACCGCGCGCGAGCCCGCCGGATTGCGCCATTGTCAGACGGAATCATTGGGTCTGGGCAACGACCGTCGCGCAATCCGGGCTACAAAAGCCGGACAAGCCGTAGCCCGGATTGAAGCTTGCGCGCTTGCGCAAGCTTCAATCTGGGACTGCGCGCGAGGACCAGTTTGCGCATCGCAATCCGGGCAGGTCCGTGCTCGCAGCTTGCGATGTCGCGCCGGCATTGGCTATACGGCCGGTGAAAGTGTAGCCTCGCTGGCGGCGGGCGCCCGCGGAGGCGATTTCCTTATCGAGTGAGCTGGGGCGCGGCCCCGGCCGGGTGTCGACCAAAAGTGGGCCCGAAGGATCATGCGTGGCGCGCTGGGCGGTCCGCGGGTGCTGTTGCGCCGGCTTCGCGAGGTCATGGCGGAGCCGGTCAGCGCGCAGGAACGCCTCGACAAGATTGTAGTCCTGATCGCCGCCAACATGGTGGCGGAGGTTTGCTCCGTCTACGTGTTGCGGGTGGATGGCACGCTTGAGCTCTATGCCACGGAAGGCCTGAGAAGAGAGGCCGTTCACCAGACCGTCCTGCGCTCCGACGAAGGTCTCGTCGGTCTTGTCGCCAGCGAGGCCAATCCGATCAATTTATCCGAAGCGCAGAACCATCCGGCCTTTTCCTACCGGCCTGAGACCGGCGAGGAAATCTACCACTCCTTCCTCGGCGTGCCCGTCCTGCGGGCCGGCAACACGCTCGGCGTGCTCGTAGTGCAGAACCGGGCGCGGCGCACCTACTCGGAGGAGGAGGAGGAGGCGCTGGCGACGACCGCGATGGTGCTCGCGGAGATGATCGCATCGGGCGAGCTGTCCTCGATCGCCCGTCCAGGCACGCCGGAGCCCGCCGCTCGACGCCCCCGCCAGGTGACCGGGGTGCCGCTCAACGAGGGCATCGCGCTCGGCCGCGTCGTGCTCCATGAACCTCGCGTCGTCATCACCAATTTCATTGCCGACGATGTGCCGAAGGAATTGAAGCGACTCGATGCGGCGGTCGAGGGGTTGCGCTCCGATCTCGATGTGCTGCTCGAGCGCGGCGAGATCGCCGACGCGGGCGAACCTCGCGATGTTCTCGAAGCCTATCGCATGTTCGCCTACGACCGCGGCTGGGTACATCGGCTCCAAGAAGCGGTGCGAACCGGGCTCACGGCGGAGGCCGCGGTCGAGCGCGTCCAATCCGATACCCGTGCCCGGATGCTGCGTGCGACCGATCCCTATCTGCGCGAACGCCTGCATGATCTCGACGAGTTGTCCAATCGGCTCATGCACCAGCTGCTCGGCACCGATTACACCCCGGCGCGGGAACGGCTGCCGGAAAGCGCCGTGCTCGTGGCGCGCTCGATGGGACCGGCTGCATTGCTCGAGTATGACCGCAAGCGGCTGCGCGGCCTGGTACTTGAGGAAGGCGGGCCGACCTCTCACGTCGCCATCGTGGCGCGCGCGCTTGGCATACCGGCGGTCGGCGAAATCCCGAACGCGACCGGCATCGCCGACCCGGGCGATCCCATCATCATCGACGCCACCACGGGCGACATACACGTGCGGCCCCCGCCCGACATGGAGGCGGCCTATATCGAACGGGTGCGGCTCCGGGCGCGCCGGCAACTGCAATACTTGGCCTTGCGCGACAAGCCCTGCGTGACGCGGGATGGCGAGCCGGTAAAGCTGATGATCAATGCCGGGCTGCCGGTGGACCTGCCGCACCTCGACGAGACCGGCGCTGCCGGCATCGGCCTGTTCCGGACCGAACTGCAGTTCATGGTGGCGTCGACTTTTCCCCGCACGGCCGAGCAGTTTGCGCTCTATCGCGCCGTGCTCGACGCCGCCGGTGAGCGGCCGGTCGTATTTCGTACCCTCGATATCGGCGGCGACAAGCTTCTGCCCTACATGCGCAACACCGAAGAGGAGGAGAACCCGGCATTGGGCTGGCGCGCCATCAGGCTCGGCCTCGACCGGCCCGGTCTCCTGCGCAGCCAGATTCGCGCTCTGTTGCGGGCCGCCGGCGGCCGCGAACTAAGGCTCATGTTTCCGCTGATTGCCAGCGTCGAAGAGTTTGAGGAGGCAAAATCGCTGGTGGATCGCGAACTGACCCATTTGCGCCGTCACGGCCATAAACTGCCTGAATGCGCCGAGGTCGGCGCCATGCTCGAAGTGCCGTCGCTGCTCTACCAGCTCGATGAATTGCTCGATCGCGTGGACTTTCTCTCGGTCGGATCGAATGATCTGTTTCAATTCTTTTATGCCGCCGACCGGAGCAACAAGCGTGTCGCAGGTCGATTCGATCCTATATCAGTACCGATGCTGCGCGCGTTGCGCGATATCGTCAGGAAGGCAGCTGCGCAGGGCAAGCCCGTGACGCTCTGCGGCGAGATGGCGTCGCAGCCGATCGGAGCGCTCGCGCTGCTTGCGATTGGTTACCGCTCGCTATCGCTGGTGCCCTCCGCGGTCGGACCCGTCAAAGCCATGCTGCTCGACCTGGACTGCGGCAAAGCCGCAGCGTTGATCAATCCTCTGCTCGACGCTTCAGCCCGCGGTGCGGCTCGCGACAAATTTGAGGCCTTTGCGGCCGAGCACGGGCTGCAAATCTAAAGTCACAAAGCCATGCTTCCCGAACACAAGCTCGATGCCCTGCTGGCGCGGCACAAGGCGCTGGAAAACGAGCTGGCGAGCCCGATCGCGCCGGAAACTTACGTGAAGCTCTCGCGGGAATTTGCCGAACTTGGGCCTATCGTCGATACCGTCAAGCACTACCGATCGATCGTGGCGGAGATCGCGGGCCTCGACGCCCTGTTGAAGGATCCTGCCATCGATCCCGAAATGCGGGACATGGCCATCGCCGAGCGGCCAGCGCTCGAAGACCGGCGCTCTGCGCTTGAGCGGGAGATCAAGCTTGCGCTGGTCCCGAAAGACGCCATGGACGAACGCAACGTCATCCTCGAAATCCGCGCCGGCACCGGCGGCGACGAGGCCGCCCTGTTCGCTGGCGATCTATTCCGCATGTACGAGCGCTACGCCGCCAGGCAGGGCTGGAAAATCGAAATCGCCTCGGCCAGCGAAGGCAGCATGGGCGGCTACAAGGAGATCATTGCGGAGATCCGCGGCCGCGGCGCGTTTGCCAGGCTCAAGTTCGAGTCCGGCGTTCACCGCGTCCAGCGCGTGCCCCAAACGGAAGCATCGGGCCGCATCCACACCTCGACCGCAACAGTCGCGGTGCTGCCGGAACCGCAGGACGTCGATATCGTCATCAACGATGCAGATTTGAAAGTCGATACGCTGCGGTCAGGCGGCGCCGGCGGCCAGCACGTGAACAAGACCGAATCGGCCGTACGCTTGACCCATATCCCGACCGGCATCGTCGTGATGATGCAGGAGGACCGCTCGCAACATCGCAACCGCGCCAAGGCAATGGCGGTGCTGCGTGCCAGGCTCTACGATTTCGAGCGCCAGAAGCAGGACGCCGCCCGCGCCGCCGAGCGGCGCGGCCAAGTCGGCTCGGGCGATCGCTCCGAGCGCATTCGCACCTACAATTTCCCACAGGGACGCGTGAGCGATCACCGGATCAATCTCACGCTCTACAAGCTGCCGCAGATCGTTGAAGGCGAGGCGCTGGGCGAGGTGATCGACGCACTTGTGACCGAGCACCAGGCTGAGCTTCTCGCAGCGGAGGGAACGGCGTGATTCCCGTAGCCCGGATTGGACGATCGCGCACAATGACCTCGCCCCAAGGGCAACTTCACGGTCCGATCGTGCAATCCGGGCTACACGCCGGAACCGCCTCTGTCGATTCCGCGCGGCGGGAGTTGGCGCGGGCATTTCGGCAAGCTGGTCTCGACACGCCCGATCTCGACGCGAGGCTGCTGCTTGGCCATGCGCTCGCTCTCGATCACGCTGCGCTCGTCGCAGCGGCGTATCGCAAGCTCACGGCTGCGGAAGCTGAGGCGGTCGCGGCCGTAGCCTCACGCCGGCTCGCCGGTGAACCGGTGGCGCGGATCATCGGCACACGCCAATTCTGGGGATTGGATTTGCGCCTGACTCCGGAGACGCTGGTGCCGCGGCCGGAGAGCGAGACCGTGGTTGAAGCCGCGCTTGCTGTGCTTGGTCCTCGCGGCGCGCGGGCGCTGCGCATAGCCGATCTCGGCACCGGCTCCGGCGCGCTGTTGCTGGCGATTCTCTCCGAACTCCCAGGAGCATACGGAATCGGTACCGATATGAGCCTTGCCGCGCTCGAATGTGCGCGCTCGAATGCGGCCGCGCTGGAAATGGCGAATCGCGCCTCATTCGTGGCCTGCGACTTCGGAGCAGCGCTGGCTGGAGGGCTCGACCTTCTGGTTTCGAATCCGCCCTATATCCGCCGCGACGACATCGACAGCCTGGCGCCCGAGGTGAGGCTCTATGATCCGTTGCGCGCGCTCGACGGCGGCCTCGATGGGCTCGACGCTTACAGGGCCATTACAGCCGATGCCCGGCGCCTGCTCTCCCCAGGCGGGATTCTGGTGGTCGAGCTTGGCTTGGGCCAGTTTTCGGCGGTGCAGTCCCTCTCCATCGCTGCCGGGCTTACCTCGCTGGCGCCACGGCACGATCTCCTGGGTATTCCGCGGGCCCTGACGCTAGTGTGGCGGATTTGACGTTCCTACCAGCCTAGTGCTTTGCCATGAGGCCGCCACATCTCAGGCACGCAAAAAATCGCTTGGATTATGGAGCAAGAACGACTACCTTTATGCGCAGGAATCGATCCGCGATATCCGATGCGCCTGTATGGCCCGAAGCAAAGCTCCGGAGTGCCAGAGGCGGTTAAAGCGAAAACGAGAGAGCCGGAGGCCCGGCCAGCGCTTCGCGATCGTGGGATCGATATGCTTCATGGGTTCGGCGCTGGGCGCGATCGATCATTCGACGCAGGGACGCGCATGACGAGAGCCAGGCAACGCTGCAGAAGAGGCTGCGCGTCAAGGGGTGCTGTTTAGCGAAAAGGAACCTGATGTAGCAGCGAAAACCGCTGCATTTCGGCTTCCGTCATCCGGCGTGACACGGCTGTTGCCGCGTCCCGCCCGGGAGCGGGTGCTTTGGTGGAGCGGAAACGAGGAGCACCACGAGGAAAGGTGAGCGAACAGGCAAATCATGAGAAACGGTCAGAACAAGCGCATGCGCGGTCGCAATCATCACCGCAAGAATCAGAATCCGATGTCGCGCGTCTTCGAATCGAATGGGCCCGATGTCAAAATCCGCGGAAACCCCGCTCACATTGCCGAAAAATACATTCAATTGGCACGAGATGCTCAGGCTTCCGGCGATCCCGTCTCGGCCGAGAATTATTATCAGCACGCCGAGCATTACTACCGCCTGATCGCGGCGGCGCAGGAGCAGTTCCGCCAGAACAATCCGCATCTGGCGCGTCCGGAGACGGACCTCATCGGAGCGCGTGACGACATGCTCGATGACGACGAGGAGGCTCCGAACGGAGCCGGCGAGGAGATGCCGTTCGGCACGCGCGAGCCGCAGCCCTACCTGCCGCGGGACGCGCAGCCCTTTCCTTCGCACCAGCAGCACAACGCGCCGCGCCCGGGCCACTCGAATCAGTCCAACGGTCCCGACGCGAACGAGGTGGACCGGCTGCCGTCGTTCATTACCGGCTCGCAGCCGCAGCCGCAGCCGCAGTCTGCGCCGAGCAATGGCCCGAACGGTCACGACGCCCAGCCGGATCGTTTCCCGATGCACCGCCGGCGGCGACGATATCGCGGTCCCCGCCAGGACTTCCAGGGCGGCCAGCAGGCCGGCGGCGGTAATGACGTCGACGACTCTTCCCGCGAATGATTCACCCGCCCGGTGAGGGCGCGAGCGCCGGCTTGAATGCCGGGACCAGCCGTCGGCGCTCTCGACGTACCGGGACGGCGCGATAGACCTGCTTGGTCGCTTCAACGATATGGACGCCGGCGAACGGTGCCGAGATCGTCGCCCCGGCGCGTTCCCACGCTACCGCCGAGCGCAGGAGCCAGGCACGCGGGATCGGCGGCATATAGAGAGCTTCACCCCACCCGATCGGCGTGAACCAGGTGTCGCGCAGCAGATAGGTGATCTGGGCGCGTGAATAGGGCCGCCCCTGTCCGAAGGGTGTCGTGTCGATACGCGCCCACAGCCCGCGCCGATTCGGCACAACCGCAAGCAACCGCCCGCCGGCCGCGAGTACACGCCAGCATTCCCGCAACAGAGCGCCCGGATCGTCCGCCATTTCCAATGCGTGCACGAGCACGAGCCGATCGAGGGCGGCGTCGGTCAGCGGCAGCTCGCATTCATCGACAAGAGCCGCAAGGGACGGGCGGGCCGTGGGCCATTTGAGAGCTCCCTGCCCGGCCGGCATGAATGCGAGACAGCGTTCCGCTTCTTCCCGAAACAGGCCAAGATAGGGCGTCGGATAGCCGATCCCGAGGAGCCGCATGCCGCGGGTGTCGGTCAAGCGCGCCCGGATTCCGCGGCCGACGAAGCGCCTAGCAACTACGCCCAGCCGTTGTGCGTAGAAATTACGAAGATCGACGACATCGATCGACATGACGCAAATGGTATCATGGAACGCAATCGGTTGAGGATATTCCCATGAGTGCGCAAACCCGTCTCTTCCTTTGCCTCAACGACAATTTCGGCGTGCTGCTGCATGACCCTGGCACCGGCGCGACAGCCGCGATCGATGCCCCCGAGGCTCGCCCAATCGAAGCGGCGCTCGACGCCACCGGCTGGCGGCTTACCGATATCCTGGTCACGCATCACCATGGCGACCACACCGGCGGCATCGAGGAGCTCAAAGAGCACTATCGCTGCCGGGTTGTCGCGCCCGATGCCGAAGCCGACAGCATTCCGGCAGTCGATGAAACGGTGCGCGAGAATGACAGGGTTTTGGTCGGCGGCATCGAGGCCCGCGTGATCGAGACCCCCGGCCACACCGCAGGTCACATCAGTTATTTCTTCCCCGAAGACAAGCTTGCGTTCGTCGGCGATACGCTGTTCTCGATCGGCTGCGGTCGCATCATTGAAGGCGATGCCAAGATGATGTGGGACTCGCTCCTCAAGCTGCGCAACCTGCCGCACGAAGCCCGGATATTCTGCGGCCATGAATACACGGCCGCCAATATTCGTTTTGCCAAGACCATCGAGCCTGCCAACGGCGCTCTGCTCGCGCGCGAGAAGGAGGTCGCCGATCTCCGCGCCGCCGGCAAACCGACGATCCCGTCCACTATGGCCGAGGAGAAAGCTGCCAATCCATTTCTGCGCGCGGACGTTCCAGAAGTGGCGGCATCCGTCGGGCTTGCCGGCAAGCCGGCTTGGCAGGTTTTCGGCGAAATCCGTGAACGGAAGAACAGGTATTAGGGGCGACGGAAGTACGGCCGGAACCAGAAATCATGAACACTGGTGAACGTCGCCTCGTCTCCCTGGCCACGGCTTTAATTGGCGATTCCACACGACTGTCCACCACCGAGAGCAATCTCGTTGCGGGTGCCCACCCAGTTGATCCGCACCTCCGTTCTTCACCGCCTTCGCCGACATCTTCGGCGAACTCATCGATAAGTTGCCGGATATTACGGCCGAGCCTGTCAATGCGGAGCTTATCGCAGACTCCTACAAGCGTCTCGTGCACGACACCGGCGGGAAGGCCGCGCATTGGTACAATCAACTCGGGCGCGCCCAAGTAATACCGAGCGCGGTCTTAAGCGGTGTGTACAGTGTTGCCAACCTTGAGGGCGTACAGGAGAACAGGGGTGTGTACCTGTTCTGGCAACACCGTTTGAACGACCTCGCCGCGTTCGTTAAGACAATCAAATAGGACACCCATTCGCTCGCAAGGTCGTCAGGTTCTTGCGCTGGGCGGATCGCTGACCGGCTATGGCAAGATAAAGGCCCCGACGCGCGGGTCCGGCCAGACGAACGATAACATACAGGTCAAACGCCGGCATCGAGCAAGAAAAACGTGCTTCCCTGATGACCGGCGATCTTGGTTCATCCGCATCGCGGCGCGTTCCTTCTGCAGCGCCGTCGGTGTATACTCCTTTACGCCGTGCAATTTCGGCGCCCTTGATCGAGAAAAATATCCGATCAAGCGATCTGACGATGCGGGAGGACAATCATGGCTATTCGAGGCTCAACGAGGGCGACTACCATCGCGGTTGCGGCCGGCATGCTTACGACGAGTGCGGTTGCGGCCGGCATCGATGCGAAATACCCGGACTGGACAGGACAGTGGAATCGGTGGTTTCCGCCGTATTCAGTGCCTGAACCAAACGGCGGCTTGACCGCCGGCGGCCAGCCGTCGCACGACCAGACCAAGCCATGGGGCCAAGGACAGGAAGCCCCGCTCAATGCCGAGTATCGAAAGGTGTTCGAGGAGAGCCTTGCGGACCAGGCTAACGGCGGAGAAGGGAATTTCTTCGACCATTCCGTTCGCTGCATGCCCGGAGGCATGCCGCTCATGACCATTGCTTTCGGAGGCATCGAATACATCGTGACGCCGCACACCACCTATATTGCGCCCGGCGGCGGGGAGCCTCTTCGTCGAATCTACACGGATGGGCGCGACTGGCCCAACAACGTCGACTTCCCGACCTATGCGGGCTACTCCATCGGCAGATGGATCGATGAGGATGGGGACGGCATCTATGACGTGCTCGAAGCAGAGACGCGCGGTCCGTTCAAGGGTCCTCGGGCCTATGATGCGACCGGCCTGCCGCTTGCCTTCGACAACCAGTCGATCTTCAAGGAGCGCATCTATCGCGACAAGGCCAATCCGAAAATGCTTCACGACGAGATCACCACGATCGATCATGCGCTGACGCGTCCGTGGACCGTGGACAAGAGATATACACTCAATTCCAATCCGCGCCCGCGCTGGACCGAGACCAGCTGTCCAGAAAGCATGGCCAACTCGCTGGTCGCGATCGGCCACGAAAGCTATTACATGAGCGCTGACGGGAAGCTGATGCCGGTCCGCAAAAACCAGCCGCCGCCGGATCTGCAATATTTCAAACAAACAGGAAAATGATCGCGGCGAACAGGAGCAGAGCGAAAGCAGGTTGCGGAAAGCTGAAGTCCGCAGCCTCGCGTCCTCATTGCCGCCTACTCGACAGGACGTGAGAAGCTAGACGAGCGGGCCGGGGTTTTTCCGGTACCGGTTCGTGATGGCATCGGCGGTCATGTAGGCAAGCGCCTGCATGGTCAATGTCGGATTGAAGCCGCTGATTGTCGGATGGACCGAGCCGCCGGCAATGAACAGGTTGGGAATGTCCCAGCTCTGGCCATAGCGGTTGACGACCGAGTTCTTCGGGTCGCTGCCCATGCGTGCGCCGCCCTGATGATGCCCGCCCGGAGAACCCGGGCGTTCCTTCGCGCGCCACACGCGCGATGCGCTCATGGCGTGCCCGATTTCTTCGGTCTTGCGCAGCATGTATTCGATGCGCGCCCGTTCGCTTGGCCGCCGCCAGTCGTAGGTCAGGCGCGGCGCCGGTAATCCCCAGGCGTCGCGCACATTCGGATCGAGATCGATCATCTGGTCCGGGAACGGAAGATTGTCGGTCTGCGCACTGAGCGCGGCGTGGCGGGCGAAATATTTGGCGATGAACTCGCGATAAGGTGCGCCCCAATTGGGTATCCCGGGCGGCGCGGGCATGGCGAGCGAAGCGGCGATCGGCCCGGCGTCGAAGCCTGGACCTTGCACTGAAATCTGCGCGCCGAGAATAAAGCCAAGGCCGCTGTGATCGAAATTGTCGCCGTTGAGATCATCGACCGTGTGCTTCTGCGCGGTCGGGCCCATGAACATGTTCACGTAACGATCGTCGAAGGTAACGAACACCCGTCCGCCAATATGGGTCATCACGTGGCGGCCGAGATGCCCGCTCGAATTGGCTAGACCGTCCGGAAATCTGCTCGTCCGCGAAAGCAGGAGCAGGCGCACGACGTCGTAGATGAACGGCGCGAGGATCGTGAGATCGGCCTCGACCGTATTGTCGGAATTATCAGGGCCGTAATAGGAGACCCCGGTGACTCGTCCGGCGGTGTCGCTGTTGATCCGATAACACATGGCACCGGTTATGAGCTTGAAATTGCCGGTGGCGTCGGCCTCCGGGATCTTGCTCACCAGCACCGATGATTTTGCACCGACGTGACAGCCATGGGTCGAGCAGAATCCACAATAGGCGCATCCGGGGCGTCCCTTGTACGGTTCCGACAGGATCGCCCGCGGCGTCGGGAACGGATGATAGCCGAGCTTTTGGGCGCCTCCTTCGAAGATACGGGCGGAGTTGTCCACGAACAGCGGCGGCAGCGGAAACTCGCGCCGGCGCGGCGCCTCGAATATGTTGCCGCCCTCGATTATGCGCCCCTGCAGATTACCGGCCCTGCCGGAGACGCCAAGATCGTACTCGGCACGATCATAAAACGGTTCGAGGTCGGCGTAGCTCAGCGGCCAATCGATTACCGAACTGTCCTCGGGTATGGCGGACGCGCCGTAGCGCTCGATCGTGTGCGAGCGTACTCTGAAATCGCTCTCGTGGAATCGCCAGGAAACCGCCCCATAGTGGACGGTCCCGCCGCCGACTTGGTTGCCGTAGTTGAGGGGCGCCATCGGCAGCGCGCGCGTATTCGCGTTGGGCCGCCAGGTGACGGGCTGGCGTTTGGGATCGGGACGCAGCTCCTGCCGCTGGAAATAGCGCAACTCGTCCTGAGCGGCGAAATCCTCGGTCTTGTGGCGCGGGCCACGTTCGAGCCCGATTACCTTCATGCCGGCTTTGCTCAGCTCGGCGGCGAGGATTCCGCCGGTCCCACCGACGCCGACGATCACGACATCAGCCCTCTCCGTCGCCATGCCCGGGACCTCCCGAATGCCACGATTTGAAGAATAACCTATTTCACGAGATCGGCAGCGAGCTGAACAATTTCCTTCGGAGTTTGCAATATCCTGGAGGTGATTTGATCGAGCTCCTCCCCGGACAGGGGATCGAGTTCCAATCCCGATTTGAGCGTTTCGGCTCTGAACTTCTCATCCACGACCATCGACTGGAATGCGGCGCGCAAGGCAGCAATCCGATCGGGCGGAACGGCGCGTGGCGCGAGCAGCGCGCGGGACGCCCGAATCGATGATAACCATGACTACACCATCACCTGGCCGCCATTTGCCGAGAGTGTCGAGCCGGTGATGAAGCTTGCCTCGTCTGAAGCGAGGAAGACAACGCAGCGCGCGATCTCCTCGGGCTCGCCGAGTCGGCCGACCGGGATATAGGGCAGGATGTTCTTTTCGAGCACGTCCTTAGGCACCGCCTTGACCATCTCGGTGGCGATGTAACCGGGGCAGACCGCATTGACCGTGATGCCCAGACGCGCGCATTCCTGCGCCAGTGCCTTGGTGAAGCCCAGTTCGCCTGCTTTGGCGGCGGAGTAGTTCGACTGGCCCATCTGCCCCTTCTGGCCGTTGATGGAAGAAATATTGATGATGCGTCCGAATTTTCGCTCGCGCATGCCTTCGATCAGCGGCCGGCACATGTTGAACAAGGAATTGAGATTGGTGTTGATGACGTCCGTCCACTGCTCCGGCTTCATGCGGTGGAACATGGTATCGCGGGTGATGCCGGCATTGTTGACCAGCACATCCACGGGCCCGAGATCGGCCTCGACTTGTTTGAGACCGTCAACGCATGACTGATAGGACGATACGTCCCATTTGTAGGCTGCAATGCCGGTCGCGGCTTTGAATTTCTGTGCCGCATCGTCGTTGCCGCCGTAGTTCGCCGCGACCTTGCAGCCCGCCGCGTGCAAGGCCTTGGAAATCGCTTCGCCGATGCCGCGCGTGCCGCCGGTGACCACTGCTACGCGTGCCATGTTGCCTCCCTTTCAGATGACAGATGACAGACGTCAGAGGACAGATGAAGCAATTAGTTATCTTCCGTCCTCCGTCGTCCGTCCTCTGACATCTATCTTTCCACGCACATTGCGATCCCCATGCCGCCGCCGATGCACAGCGTGGCAAGGCCCCTCTTGGCGTTGCGCCTCTGCATTTCATAAAGGAGCGTCACCAGCACCCGGGCGCCGGAAGCGCCAATCGGATGGCCGAGCGCGATCGCGCCGCCATTGACGTTGACCTTGTTGCTATCCCAGCCGAGATCCTTGTTGACGGCGCAGGCCTGGGCCGCAAAGGCTTCGTTGGCCTCGATGAGATCGAGATCGTCAACCTTCCAGCCGGCTTTCTTGAGCGCCGAGCGCGACGCCGGGATCGGTCCCGTTCCCATGATCTTCGGATCGACTCCGGCGTGAGCCCATGACACGATCCGCGCCAGCGGAGTCTTGCCGCGCTTGGCAGCCTCAGATGCTTTCATGAGTACGACTGCGGCTGCGCCATCATTGATTCCGGAGGCATTGCCCGCGGTCACGGTGCCTTCCTTGTCGAAGGCGGGGCGGAGTTTGGCGATGGCATCGAGTGTGGTGCCGTGCCGGGGATATTCGTCGCTGTCGACCACCACGTCCCCCTTGCGGGTCTTCACCGTCACCGGAACGATCTCGTCCTTGAATCGACCCGCCTTCTGTGCGGCCTCGGCCTTGTTCTGCGATCCGACTGCAAACGCGTCCTGCTGGGCGCGCGTGATCTGCCATTGACGCGCGACGTTCTCAGCCGTGGTGCCCATGTGATAACCGTTGAAGGCATCCCACAACCCGTCCTTGATCATGGTGTCGACCATCTCGAAATTGCCCATCTTCACGCCATTGCGCAGATGTGCACAGTGCGGCGCCATGCTCATCGACTCTTGACCCCCCGCGACGACGATTTCGGAGTCGCCGTTGAGAATCGCCTGGTAGCCGAGCGCGACCGTGCGCAGTCCCGAACCGCACAGCTGGTTCACACCCCAGGCCGGGCTCTCGACCGGAATGCCGGCGCTGATCGAAGCCTGCCGGGCCGGATTCTGGCCCTGACCAGCGGTCAGAATCTGCCCCAAAATGACTTCGGAGACCTGCGGCCCCTCGACGCCGGCGCGCTTGATCGTCTCCGCAATAGCAACCTTGCCGAGCTCATGGGCCGCAAGATTGGCGAATGCACCGTTGAAAGCGCCAACCGGCGTGCGGGCCGCGCTGACGATCACGATATCGTCGTTCATAACCTCACTCCTTCTCATATCCGCTGAAAGCGGCTCGTCGCGAGACCGCCTCGGTTGGCAGGCGGGTAAATGAGGCCGCGAATGTCCCGCCTGCGCACCCATGTAATAGGGCACGCGCCCCTGTCAATTGAACCGATCGGCGCCTGTCGCCGGGGACGCATCTCGCTTCCGGGTGGGAATGGCCGATAAAACGGTGGCCTCTATGCGCCAAAAAGGTCTATGCTGCCGAGGCGGAACAATTCGAGCTTGCGAACAATGGCAACGTCGGGCGAACCGGTCACCATCAAGAAATACGCCAACCGGCGACTCTATAATACTGCCAACAGCACCTACGTGACTCTTGAAGATCTCGCCGCGATGGTGAAGGGGGGGGAGGACTTTGTCGTGCACGATGCCAAGAGCGGGGAGGACATCACGCGCTCGGTGCTCGCGCAGATCATTTTCGAGCAGGAAAACAAGGAGGGTCAGAGTCTCCTGCCGATCAATTTCCTGCGCCAGCTCATCCGCTTCTACGGGGATTCGATGCAGATGTTAGTACCTCGTTATCTCGAAATTTCGCTCGAAACGCTTACGCGCGAACAGGAGAAGTTCCGCCAACACATCGCCCAGGCGTTCGGCAGCGGGCCGTTCGGCGCGCTCGAAGACCAGGCACGCCGCAACATGGAAATGTTCGAGCGCGCCTTCGCCATGTTCTCGCCGTTCGCGCGGCGGGAGGCCCACTCGTCAGAGGCCGGCAAGGCTCCTAGCGCCGCTGCCGTTCAAACCGACGCTGCCGGCAGGCAGGAGATCGACGACTTGCGGCGCCAGGTCGAGGAAATGCAGCAGCGCCTCGACCGCTTGTCGGAAAAGGACAAGACCTGACGCGCCTCGCGTCACGGGTGACGAGATGCTGTCCGATCGTCGTTCTGGCCGGGTGAAATCTCGCGCCGCTTGGCGAGTTCGCGCCAATATCGGGCAAGGACGTATAACCGCTCCTTGACCCACGGATCGCTTACGCGCTTGGCTTGGTATTCATAAGTCTGCGCCTTTTGGCGACATTCGTTCGTGTCAGTCATATCACACTCTTTTGGCGGCAACGCCGGCACGGCCGAACTGTTCCAGACCCGACATTTTTCAGCCGAGCAGCATTTCCCATTCCAACGGGGAATTTCACCCATCAGCTTCGCGTTTTAGGACACATAACGCCTTGATACCGCTGAAGTGAAAATCAGGACGCTGCTGTTTTGTTCTAATTGTCATCTGGTCGCGGTGTAATGACGTTTCCTCGTTTGTTCCGCCCTTTTGCCATGCTACATTAGGCAGGAGGCGCCCATGGTCACTACGCTAAAACAGATGCTGGAAACGGCCAACGCGGCGGTGCCGCGCGTCACGCACGAACAGGGCAGGGATTTGATCGCTCACGGCAATACGCTCGTCGTCGATGTGCGCGACGCGCCTGAGGTGGAAAAGACTGGCAAGGTTGCGGGCGCAATCAACATCTCGCGCGGAATGCTGGAGTTTCGCGCCGATCCCGAATCGCCCTTCCATGACAAGAACTTTGCCAAGGACAAAACCCTGATCGTGTATTGTGGTTCGGGCGGGCGCGCAGCGCTTGCGGGCAAGGTCCTCAAGGACATGGGCTACGATCGGGTCTATAATCTCGGCGCCTTCAAGGACTGGGCCGACAGCGGCGGGGCAACCGATAAGCCGCCCGGATCCGGCACGTGAGCGCATCGGGCGCCGGTCGACGAGGAGAACTGACGTGCGCCTGATCTGGCCCTGGCAAGACCGGACTCGCAGATTTTCCTGGCTCAAGGCGGGCGCGTTTGCGCTGGTGCTGTGGCCAGGTATTCGGATCGGTTATCAGTTCAGCACCAATGAATACGGCATCCTGCCGATCGCATACGGCGGACTCGTCTATTGGTCGGGCGTATGGGCGACCGCAATCCTGCTCATGGCATTGGCGGTAACCCCGGCGCTGAGGATATTACGCTGGCCGGCGCTCGTTGACGCGCGACGGATGATCGGAGTTGCGGGGCTCGCCTATACGGTTGCTCACATCATCGTCTATTTCGGCCTGCGCTCCTGGCGATTTGGTTTCATCGCGAACGAAACCGCGACGCGGCTGACCCTGATCGTAGCTTCGCTCTCGACGATCGGCCTCATCGTTCTCGGCGCGACCTCGCTCGATGATGCCATCAAGTACATGGGCGCAAGAAAGTGGCAGCGGCTCCACAACGCCAATTACGTCATCACCGGCCTGGCTGTCCTGCATGTCCTTTTGGCGCGCGGCACTTATCCCGAGCAGTACCTGCTCGCCGGAATTTTCTTCTGGGTGATGGCATGGCGAGTGCTGGATCGTTATCGGCTGGGCACCGATGCGCGCGCGCTGGCCGGGCTCGCCGTGGCGGCGTGCCTTTTCACCGCATTCCTTGAAGCTTGGTGCTTCTGGGCGGTCCGCGGTTACGAGCCGTCGTGGACGCTCGGTAACAATTTTAATCCGACGCTGTTCGAACTCGGCGTACCGCCGGCTTGGCAGGTGCTCGGCTTCGGCCTGCTGTTCGCGTTTGTGGCCGCCGGGCGCAATGCTCTCGACGCGAGGTCGGAACGCCTTGCGATACGTCCAAATTGGACACCAGGTAGGGTGGGCAAAATCGCCTTGCGCGACGCTCGAAAATGACACGGCGCCTGAGCGATTTTGCCCACGCGGTCGGACCTTGTGAGATTGGTCCGCGTGCGCAAAGGCGCGTCAGCGCTTTGGGCCGTTGGCTGTTTCATTGGCGGCGCGCCTTTGCGCACCCAACGCAAAATGGCATTTCAGTCTATGCTCGGCAGCTTGAGCCCGTGCGCTTTCGCGCAGGCGATTGCTTCCTGGTAACCGGCATCGGCGTGGCGCATCACGCCGGAAGCCGGATCGTTCCACAGCACCCGCTCGATCCGCCGCGCAGCTTGCGCCGTGCCGTCGCAAACCACCACCATGCCGGCATGCTGCGAGAAACCGATGCCGACGCCGCCGCCATGGTGGAAGGACACCCACGTGGCGCCCGAAGCGCAGTTGAGAAGGGCGTTGAGCAGCGGCCAATCGGAAACCGCATCGGAGCCGTCGCGCATGCCTTCGGTTTCGCGATTGGGGCTGGCGACCGATCCGGAATCGAGGTGATCGCGGCCGATGACGATCGGGGCTTTGAGTTCGCCGCGCGCCACCATGTCGTTGAAGGCGAGCCCCAACCGGTGCCGGTCGCCAAGCCCAACCCAGCAGATGCGCGCCGGCAGGCCCTGAAATTTGATCCGGGAGCGCGCCATGTCGAGCCAGTTATGGAGATGAACATCGTTAGGCATCAGCTCTTTCACTTTCGCGTCGGTGCGAAAAATGTCTTCCGGATCGCCGGAGAGCGCCGCCCAGCGGAACGGCCCAACCCCGCTGCAGAATAACGGACGGATGAAGGCCGGCACGAAGCCCGGAAAATCGAATGCGTCCGCAACACCCATGTCGCTTGCCATCTGGCGGATGTTGTTGCCGTAATCGAACGTGGGCACGCCGCGGCGCCAGAATTCCAGCATGGCGCGCACGTGGACGGCCATCGATTCCTTGGCGGCGCGCTCAACCGCTTTCGGATCGCTCGCCCGCCGCGCCTGCCATTCCGCGAGCGTCCAGCCTGCCGGCAGATAGCCGTTGACCGGATCGTGTGCAGAAGTCTGATCGGTGACCGCATCGGGCCGCACATTCCGGCGAACCAAGTCCGGCAGCACCTCGGCCGCATTCCCGAGCACGCCAACAGAGAGCGGTTTGCGCTCGCGGCAGGCGCGCTCGATCATTGCCAGCGCCTCGTCGAGGCCCTTTGCCTGAACGTCGAGGTAACCGGTGTTGAGCCGCATCTCGATACGCGAGGGCTGGCATTCGATCGCGAGCAGCGACGCGCCGGCCATGGTGGCGGCGAGCGGTTGGGCGCCGCCCATGCCGCCAAGGCCCGCGGTGAGTATCCATTTGCCGGCAAGATTGCCGCCATAGTGGCGGCGTCCCATCTCGGCAAAGGTCTCGTAGGTTCCCTGTACGATTCCCTGCGAGCCGATATAGATCCACGATCCCGCGGTCATCTGCCCGAACATCATCAGGCCCTTGCGATCGAGCGCGTTGAAATGGTCGAGCGTCGCCCAATGCGGCACGAGGTTGGAGTTCGCGATCAGTACGCGCGGGGCGTCCACGTGCGTGCGGAATATGCCGACCGGTTTGCCTGACTGGACGCAGAGCGTTTCGTCAACTTCGAGCTCTTTGAGTGCCGCTACAATACAGTCAAAACTTTCCCAGTCGCGGGCGGCGCGGCCGATGCCGCCGTAGACGACCAGTTCCTCCGGTCGCTCGGCGACCTCGGGATCGAGGTTGTTCATGAGCATCCGCAGCGGCGCTTCGGTCAGCCAGCTCCTGGCGGAAATCGTCGGTCCGCGCGGCGCCCGGATCAGGCGAGAATTGTCGAGGCGAGTAGACATGATCTACCTCTTCGTAGGGCGGGTTGGCATTACTGCGTCAGAAACATCGTAGGGTGGGCAACGGCGCTTCTCCGATGCCGACCGCGTGGGCAAAATCGCGCCGGGCGCCGTTGCCCACGCTGTCAGGCGGTGCCACGCGATTTTGCCCACCCTACGAAGGTTGTAACGCAGATCGAACCAAGGGCGCTAACCGCCTACGGTCGCGTAACTCCCCGAGCGTTGATGAACTAACAGTCCAGTAAGGGTAACGGAACTTCAGCTGCGGAAACAATCGCGCCGGAGCGCACGAGGTCCGCCGCGGCAGCAATTTCTGGAGCGAGATAACGGTCGTGATCGAGCGCGGGCACGACTTCGCGCAACCGCGCGCGCACGCGCTCGAGCGGCGGGCTCGATTGCATCCGCGCATGGAAATCGCAGCCCTGAGCCGCGGCGAGGAGTTCGACCGCAATGATATGCGCGGCGTTCTCCGCCATCGCGGCGAGCCGCCGCGCGGCGTGCGCCGACATCGATACGTGGTCCTCCTGGTTTGCCGAGGTCGGAATGGAATCGACGCTTGCCGGATGCGCCCGCTGCTTGTTCTCGGCGACGAGCGCCGCCGCGGTCACTTGCGCGATCATGAAACCGGAATTGAGCCCCGGCTGCGGAGTAAGAAATGCCGGCAGCCCGGAGAGCGCCGGATCGATCAGCATCGCGATCCGGCGCTCGGCGAGCGAGCCGATCTCGCACAGCGCGATCGCCAGGATGTCGGCTGCAAACGCTACCGGCTCGCCGTGGAAATTGCCGCCGGAGAGAACTTCGCCGCTTTCTGCAAAGATCAGCGGATTATCCGAAACGCCGTTCGCTTCGATTATCAATGTTGCTGCTGTCTGCCGGATGAGGTCGAGCACCGCACCCATGACCTGCGGCTGGCAACGCAGGCAATAGGGATCCTGCACGCGCTCGTCGTTGACAAGATGGGAGGCGCGGATCGCGCTGCCTTGCATCAGCATCCGCAGCGCCGCGGCCACTTCGATCTGCCCGCGCTGGCCGCGCAGCGCGTGGATGCGCGCGTCGAACGGCGTGTCGGAACCTTTGGCGGCATCGGTCGAAAGCGCGCCGGTGACGAGAGCGGCCTCGAACACGCGCTCGATCGCGAACAGATTGAGCAGCGCCTCGGCGGTCGAGAATTGCGTGCCATTAAGGAGCGCCAGGCCCTCTTTCGGGCCGAGCGCGATCGGCTTTAGCCCGGCGCGGTCCAGCGCTGCGCCTGCCGGCATGCGCTCGCCGGCAAGCTCGGCTTCTCCAATGCCCAGCATCGCTGCGGCAAGATGGGCAAGCGGCGCGAGATCGCCGGAAGCTCCTGCCGAGCCCTGGCTCGGGATAAGCGGAATCATGTCGCGCGCCAGCATCGCTTCCAGGAGCTGAACGGTTTGCAGGCGCACGCCCGACGCTCCGCGTCCGAGGCTCGCGAGCTTTAACGCCATCATCAGCCGAACGGCGGCCGGCCGCATCGGCTCCCCGACGCCGGCCGAATGCGAGAGCACCAGATTGCGCTGAAGCTGGGCGAGATCGTGCGAGGCAATGCGCATGCTCGCAAGGCGGCCAAACCCGGTGTTGATGCCGTAGACCGGCTCGCCGCGGGCGACGATGGCGGCGAGCGCCGCCGCGCCAGCCTCGACCGCGGTTGCTGCGGCTGGATCGAGCCGGACCGCAGCACCCTCGGCGATCGCGCGCCAATCGGCGAGAATCGCGTGTCCGGGATTGACGATCACCGCGGGTGTCATTTGCCTCTCCAGACCCGTCCATGGAGCGGGTTGAAGCCGAGTCGGTACACCAGTTCGGCCAGACGCTCGATATTCCAGATGGCAAGGTCGCAGCTCTTGCCGGGCTCGATGGTGCCAATCTCGGAGAGGCGGCCAAGCGCCCTTGCGGCCTCGCGTGTCACGCCCGCAATCGCCTCCTCGACAGTCAGGCGGAACAGCGTCGCGGCCATGTTCATCACCAGGAGCAGAGACGTGATCGGCGAGGTGCCGGGATTGCTGTCGGTCGCAATCGCGATCGGCACGCGATGGCGACGCAGCGCATCGACCGGCGGCACTTGCCGTTCCCGCAGAAAATAGAACGCGCCGGGAAGGAGCACCGCAACCGTGCGGGCGCGGGCCATCGCGGCGACTCCCTCCTCGTCGGTATATTCGAGGTGATCGGCCGAGAGTGCGCCGTGCTCGGCGGCAAGCCTTGCGCCGTGCAGGTTCGAGAGCTGATCGGCATGAAGCCTCACCGGCAGGCCCGCTGCCCTGGCGGCCGAAAACACGCGCGCGACTTGCTCGGGCGCAAAGGCGATCGTCTCGCAGAACGCGTCTACCGCATGGGCGAGCCGATGCCGCGCAAGATCGGGGATCATCGCACAGACCTTGCCGATGTAGCGATCCTTGTCGCCATCTGCTTCCGGCGGCAACGCATGCGCGCCGAGGAATGTCGTGATGACCTCGACCTGCCGCAGTTCTTTGATCTGGCGCGCTCCCCGCAGCATTCGCGCCTCGGTATCGTATTCGAGCCCATAGCCCGATTTGATCTCAACGGTCGTCACGCCTTCGGCGAGCAGCCGGTCGAGCCGCGGCAGCGTCGCGGCGATGAGTTCGTCCTCGCTCGCCGCGCGCGTCGCCCTGACGGTTGAGAGAATGCCGCCGCCGGCGCGCGCGATTTCTTCATAGGAGGCGCCGCTAAGCCGCAACTCGAATTCGTGGGCGCGATCTCCGGCATAGACAAGATGGGTGTGGCAATCGATGAGGCCGGGCGTGACCCAGCGGCCGTCCAGCGGGATGCGCTGCGCTGCATCCCATCCGCTGGGTAAGTCCGCCATCGAGCCCGCGAAGGCGATGCGTCCGTCCTTGGCGGCTACCGCTCCCGGCTCGATGATGCCCAGCGCTGCGCGCCCGGGAGCGAGCGTGGCGAGGCGCGCATCGAGCCAGATCGTGTCGAACTGCATGCGTTAAATTTACACCCGCATTGCCGGCCAATATCCAATGAATTATTCTCGAAACTCACGGGGCGGATCGCGTGCAAGAACAACAGGGAGATGCCTCATGACATCAGCATTGAAGGTTCTCGGCGGCGTCGCGGTTGCGGCGGCGCTGTCGTCCTCGGGGCAGGCGCAAGGCCTGCTTACCGAAAAAACGATGTCCTTGGGCATGGCCGAGGCGATTGCGAACGGCGCCATGGATGCCTGCAAGGCGATGGGCTACAAGGTTTCCGTCGCGGTCGTCGATCGCGACGGGCTGCCGGTCGTCATGCTGCGCGGCGACGGCGCCGGTCTGCACACGCCCGAGGGCGCCGAGCGCAAGGCCTATACGGCGCGCACCTTCCGCGCACCTTCGGCCGATTTCCTCAAACGCATGCAGCGTGACCCCGCGGCGCACGCCTCGGAGACCTACAGTCACGTGCTGGCGCTTCCCGGCGGCTTGCCGATCAAGGTCGGCGAAGATGTGATCGGCGCCGTTGGGGTATCCGGCTCGCCCGGCAAGGACGACGACTGCGGCCAAGCCGGGATCAACAAGGTCGCCGCCGAGCTCAAATAAGCGACGATTAGGGAGTCTGTTCAAACTAGATTGCTTCAGATGTCGATTAGAGCGACGCGGGTGCCGCAAGCGCCACCTCTCCCCAAAGGGGAGAGGTCGCCCGCGCTTCAGCGCGGGCGGGTGAGGGGGTTGCGATCTTTCGATGGACCCGAACCCCCCTCACCCCAACCCTCTCCCCTCCGGGGAGAGGGGGCGCACCGAGTTCGTGGCACGATGGTACCTCAACTGCGATGCTGGCGGTGTAAGCCGACCGAAGCATGTCCTAATCAAACGCGGGTGGCATTGAGGAGAGGATTAATGATGTATGCCAGGTTGAGCTTCGGAGTATTCGGACTTGCTGTCGGCATCGGGGTCGGGGCGGTATCGGGCGCGTCCGCGCAGGTCATCGACATGAGCAAGTACCCGGCGTTCTCCGGGGGATGGGGCAGAGGCGAAATGTATCAATGGTCGCGGGGCGAAAGGCCGCCGCTCACCCCGGAATACCAAGCCGTCTACCAGGCGAATCTGGCCGAGCGGGCGACCGGCGGACAGAGCTTCGACACCATGTATCGCTGCTTCCCGCCCGGGATGCCGCGGCAGATGCATGTCTATGCGCCTATGGAGATCGTCATCACTCCCGCGGTCACCTACCTCCTGATCGACCACATTCACGACGACCGCCGCATCTATACCGACGGGCGCGACTGGCCCGGCTCGGAAGAGGATGTCGAACGACTCTATTCCGGCCAGTCGGTCGGCAGGTGGATCGATGAGGATGGCGACGGCAAATACGACACTCTCGAGGTCGAAACCCGCTACATCAAAGGACCGCGCACGCTCGACGGAATCCTGCCAACGGACAAGGACAATCAGACTATCGTCAAGGAGCGCATCTTCCTCGACAAGACCAATCCGGACGTCCTGCACGATCAGATTACGCTATTCGACCATGCCTATACGCGCCCCTGGACCATCCTGCGGACCTATCCGCGCTATATGAAAGGGAAGACGATCTGGTGGCCCGAAGAGGTCTGCGCCGAGGCCCAGGTTCACGTCAGCGTCGGCAAGCAGGACTACTTCATCAGCTACGACGGCTATCTGATGCCGGTCAAGAAGGACCAGCCGCCGCCGGATTTGCGGTATTTCAAGACGAGCGGGAAATAGCGGTGGGTGAATCGCTCGTCCTTAGCGGCGCAGGAGGAGGGGAATTACCGCCGTTTCGTGTTATGATATTCTGGAGGAATTGAACGATGCGGACGGTTTCGAGGGATGCCGGACAGATCAGGCTCGGTGAGCTGATCGAGGCGGCTCAAAAGGAGCCGGTGACTGTCGTGGAGAATGGGAACCGCGTGGCGGTGGTGCTGTCGCCGTCCGAATTCGATCGGCTAGAGGAGCAGGATCGCATCCGCCGTGAGGCCAAGGCTCGTCTCCGGCAGACAATCTCCTTGATGCAGCGGGAAGCGGCGGGTCGCGGGCTGACAGAAGTGGAGCTTGAGCGGCTCATCTCCGATGAGAGTTGAGCGGGTCGTCCTCGACACGAACGTGCTGATCAGCGCCGCCCTCTCTTCGTTCGGCAAACCGTTCGCCTGTCTCAGCTGGGTGCTTGACCATGCTACGCTGATTGCTTCGAGAGAGTTGCTTGAGGAGTTGGAAACTCGGCTCGCGCGGCCGAAATTCAGCAAATACGTGGACGATACGAGGCGCCGAGCGTTTGTGGCAGATTTGGCTCTCGTTGCGGTGCAAGTGGAATTGTCCGGCTTCGTGAGGGCCTGTCGCGATCCCGAAGACGACAAGTTGTTGGAGATCGCTATCATCGGACGCGCGGACTGCCTTATAACTGGCGACCAGGATTTGCTGATCCTCGACCCATTTCAGCTCATTCCGATCCTGACGCCAGCCAGTTTTTTGACTGCGGTTGGAGCAGGTGGGGGCAATTAGCCCGATTACCTGCGACGCCGCATGTGACGACGGCAAATACGACGCTCTTGAGGTCGAAACCCGCTCCCATCAAGGGACTGCGCTTACTCGGCAGTTGCCCGATCGCGTTTGTGCAGTGCGGCGAAAAGCGCGATTTGCCAGAGCCGGCCCAGCCAGCTCCCTTCCTGAATCACGTCGATCGGAACACTCGCCTATGTTCCGCCAAGTATCTGCGCTCCCTTGCATCCGGCTTCCGCCGAAGATTTGCAGGAATCCCAAGTTCCTTCCGATTTTTGTGATCGATCCGTTGCGAGATGATCATCTTTCCATCATCATCAAAAGTTACGAGGCGAGCATCGAAAAGCGCATCGATGTTCGCCAAGAGGAGGATTCCGTTTGCGGGGTCCAATTGCTCCCTGCTGTTAGAACGGCTCCATGGTTTGATGTGAGATGCGCGGAGAATCTGCTTTAAGCGACAGCCGGTAACCGCGCAGGCTCTGTGCCATCGGCGCATCACCTCTTCCCGGAATCGACCCTGGCCCAGACGGGAATCAATCAAGCGTTTCTTTGTAGTTGGCTTCAATTTTGAATTATTTTGGAGTCGCTCGATGTCATTAAAGGGAGTCTCGTCTTCTGTGTTTTTCACCACCGTCTCGATAAACTCGGCAGCATGTCGGACGTTCCACTCGGAGCGAGCACAGTAACGCCCATAAAAAAACCAGCCAGGCACTTCATAGAACGCGCGTGACCGTAGCGCGGAGACTGAGGGTTTCGTGCGTAACTTGACGGGGGCAGGTAGGCCATCAACCGACGCCATTTTTTCCTGTGTAAAGGCCGTAAAGCCCACCCAAAAATAGCGATCATCCATTCCAAGCCATTTATCGAGCCAAAGCTGTATACTGGGACGATTTCGCCAAGTCCCAATCTCGACATACCACCCATCGGTATCCGATGATATGAGCGGCCATCGATCGTTCAGATGAAGTGATTCGCTGTAGAGCATTGTTCGCAATTGATCAGCGAGTGCTCGCGCTGCATTCGTCAATGTGCCACGATCACTCATTCGTTGCTGCCTCAGGCTAATGATGCTTACCTCATTGCGATTTTCCCAAAAGCAAACCCTTGCTGCAAGCTTTTGGGTGCTCTGGCATTAAGGCCTGATTTGGAGAATGGAGGGTCCTCTTGGACTGCGCCCTGTTTTTCGATCATGCGCTGCTGCCTTCCGGCTGGGCGCAGGATGTGCGGATCGGGATTTCAGACGGCGTCATTCGATCAGTTGCAGCTAACGCGGTGTGCGCCGGCGCCCAGCGCATTTCCGGGATCGCCGTTCCGGGCCTTCCCAATGTCCATTCTCATGCGTTTCAGCGCGCGATGGCGGGCCTGGCGGAGCGCCGCAGCCAAGGGGCCGACAGTTTCTGGACCTGGCGCGAGACGATGTATGGTTTGCTTAACCGGTTATCGCCGGATGACGTGCAGGCGATTGCAGCATACGCCTACGCCGAGATGCTGGAAGCCGGGTTCACGGCCGTCGGCGAATTTCATTATCTCCATCACGACAGGGCAGGGCGGCCCTATGCGGATCTCGGCGAGATGGCGGCCCGCATCGCTGCGGCGAGCGCCGAGGCGAGGATCGCCTTAACGCTGCTGCCCTCCTTCTATGCTTTTGGCGGTTTCGGCGGGAAGCCTCCAGCCGAAGCCCAGCGGCGCTGCGTCAACGATCCGGAGCAGTTCCTCAATCTCCTCGATCGCACCCGCGCAATCGTCGCAGCCTTGCCGCACGCGCGCGTCGGCATTGCTCCACATTCTCTGCGCGCGGTAACGCCCGATACACTTCGCCGCGTTTGTGAAGCGATACCGTCAGGACCGATCCACATTCATGCGGCCGAGCAACTGCGCGAGATTGACGAAAGCCTCGCGGCTCTGGGAGCGCGTCCGGTAGAGTGGCTCATCGACAATATGGGCCTCGATCCCCGCTGGTGCGTGGTCCACGCGACGCACACGACCGAAGAAGAAATCTGCGCCCTCGCTGCCGCCGGGGCCGTTGTCGGCCTCTGTCCCCTCACCGAGGCTTCGCTGGGCGACGGCATTTTCGATGGGCCCTCCTGGCTTGCGGCCGGCGGACGCTTCGGCATTGGCAGCGATTCCAATATCCAGATCGATGCCGCGGCTGAAATGCGCCAGCTGGAATACGGCCAGCGCCTGGCGCGGCATGCCCGCAATGTCATGACTTTGGGTGAGGGCGAGTCAACAGGGCGGCGAATGTTCGAAGCGGCGCTTGCGGGCGGCGCGCAGGCCTTGGAGCAGCCGATCGGCGCGATTGCCGCCGGCATGCGCGCCGACGTTGTGCTGCTCGATGACAATCGCCCCGACTTAGCGGTGCGTCAGGGCGACGAATGGCTCGACGCCTGGATCTTCGTGGTCGGCCGGCCAGCGGTGAAAGCAGTGCTCGTCGCCGGTGAGATTGTCGTCGAGAACGGCCGCCATGTCGCGCGCGCGGCTCTCGAAGCGCGATACCGCGCCGCCTGGGCGAGCTTCACAGGCTGAGTACGGGTCAAGCAGCGAGCCGCTGGGCGTGTGCATTGAGCCAAATTAATGCCGGCCGCTGAAACTCTCATCATTCAGAGCCGCGCCTGCATCAACTGCCACACCTTTTTCGGCAACGGCGCCTATTACGGCCCCGACCTCAGAGTGTCGCGGCCCTCCGAGCGCGCGCCGCATAGCGGCTCATCGACACCGCGCGACAATCGACGCGCGAAACTGGTTCCCGGCTAAGAATATTTTCAGGCATTGACTTGACAAAAGTCCTATAGGGCGTAGGATTACAATCTCAGGAAGGCGCGCTGGACGTCCGCCGGCGGGCAAAGCCGGCCGGAGTACAGAACGCCGAATAAACGAGAGGTATTTTAGATGACGTCATCGCTGCCAGCCTGCCGTAAAACGAACCGGACCAACGCGTCGCGACCCTTCCCGCACAGACGGCGCCCCAAGCGACCAGTCCCGCATGCGAGACGGGTACGGCGCCTCGCCGCGAAGCGGGTGCGAGAGGTGCTTGCCTACAACTCGCGCACCGGTGCCTTTCACTGGCGTGTCCGCCGCGGGAACTCACGCGCCGGAGCGGAAGCGGGCACCTGGCATGGGCAGGGCTACCGCACGATCCAGGTCGATGGAGTGCTTTGTTACGCTCATCATCTCGCCTGGCTCCATTTCTACGGGAAGTACCCAAGGAGAATCATCGACCACATCAATGGAAAACGCGGCGACAATCGCATCGCGAACTTACGCGAGTGCGCCCGCGGCCGTAATGCGCAGAACGCCGAGAGTCGCAATCCGTCAGGCTTCAAAGGCGTGCATCGCCACCGCTCCAAATGGCAAGCGCGCATCCGCGTCAACGGCAAAACCATCCATCTCGGAACCTACGACACTCCTGAAAAGGCGGCGGCGGCCTATGACAAGGCCGCGCGCCGCTATTATGGAAGATTTGCGAGGACGAACGCCCGCAGAGTTGCTTAGTCTCACCGCTCGATCGCAAGCGGATTAGCGCGCTGCGCTGTGCCCGGGAGGCTAATCTAACTGCGTCGCAACGCTTCGTAGGGTGTGCAACCGCGCGGCACGAACGGACCGCATGCGCAAAATCGCTATTCGCGCGGTTGCGCACGCGGTCAGACCTCGACACGCGATTTTGCACACCCTACAGGAGTTTCTAACCCATTAATGCTAACCGGACTCCACAGAATCTCGTCCGGCGATGCTCAGCTTCTTAGCCCGGCGACACGCGCGACTTCGGACCATCGCGCGACTTCGTCGCGCAAATAACGCCCGAACGCGTCGGGGCCTTCGCCGAGCGGTTCAAACCCCTGCTTTTTCAGCGCTTCGATCGTTTCCGGCATGCGCATTGCCTTCCCAGCGGCGCCGGCGATTTTTTCGACCGCCGTTTGCGGCGTACCCGCAGGTGCCACCAGGCCGAACCATAGACTCGTATCGAAGTTGGGCATGCCGGACTCGGCCATTGACGGCGCGTTTGGCAATGCCTCCGCACGCCGACTTGCTGCCGTCGCGAGTGCCACGACTTTGCCCGCAGCAATCTGCCCGATTACGGTAGAAGCGGGCGAGAAAGACATCGTGACGCGCCCCGCAACGAGGTCGGTTACTGCTTGAGGGCTTCCCGGATACGGTACGTGAAGCAGCTTGATCCCGGCACGCTGCGCAAATAGTTCAGCTGCCATGTGTACGTGGCTGCCGACCCCCACATTGGCGCAGAGAACCTCACCAGGCTTCGCCTTGGCCAGCGCGATCAGGTCGGCGACACTGTGCAAGTTCGACTGAGTGCTGGCAACGAGGACGACAGCAACGCTGGTGAGGAGCGAGACCGCTTCAAAGTCCCTGACCAGTTCGAACGCTGGATGGGAGTTCATCGCTTCGCTGGTAACGTTCGCCGACGACACCAGGAAGAGCGTATAGCCGTCCTTGGCGGCGCGGGCGACATATTCGGCGGCCAGGCTGGAGCCCGCGCCCGGCTTGTCCTCGACGGTGATTTTTTGACCGAGGATATCCGCCGCAACACTGCCGAAAGCGCGCGCTGTGATGTCTGCCGCCGTTCCTGGCGTGAAGCCTACAATGACGCGGATTGGACGTGATGGATAGGTTTCCTGCCCGATTGCAATCTCACCTGAGGACGGCAGCGCCGCAGCGCCAGCGATCAACTGCAAACAGCTTCGTCGGTGAATTTTCATTATAGTTCCTCCCACCGATCGCACGAAATTCTACAAGTCGTTTCGGCTGATGGGAAGAGTGCTCCGGCACTGGACAGTATAGCGGCGTGTCCGCCTGATGTTCCGCTGTCGGGGGCAATCCAGAAGCGATATGCTCGCGTGAGCATTTCAGGCCCTGACCCATAGGGACGGGACCCGTTAAATGCTCTGCATTTCAAGGAGGAAGCCGTGCACAAGGGGCCCGTAATCAGCAGATTCGCAACTTCAACTGTCTTGTTGCTGGGTTTTTTGTTCAGCAGTTGGGCCTTCGCCGACGTCTTGGGCAAAGGCGGCAACGAGACCGGATCGATGGAACCGGTGCCCAAGGCCCAATGCGGCCCTTCGGATCGCACCGAAAGCGGTTTGCAGGGCCAGACCACTTCGGAGGAACGCGCGAGCGGCGACTCGAAACGCGGCTACAACTGCAATCTCGCGCTCGTCGGCCAGTTCCGGGGGGAGGGGGCCTTTTCGCAGGATGGCCCGTCATACTTCGATCACTGCGCCTACATTGCAACGGAAAATAACCCGCTGCAGGCGTACCGCGGTATCGTGGTGATCGATGTATCGGATCCCACCAATCCACGAGCGACCACCTACCTCGCCGACACTCCGGCGGCGCTTAACCCGCACGAAACCAACAAGGTGAACGAAAAGCGCGGACTCCTCGGGCTGGCGCAAAATAACGGGCCGAATTTCGCTGTCTATGACCTGAACGGGGACTGCGCCCACCCGAGGCTGGCGTCGAGCATCACGGTGCCCAATAGCTTTGGCCACATGGGCGGCTGGGCCGACGACGGAAAGACGTACTACATCGGCCAGCGGTTTCGAGGCGTTGGCGGCATCCTGCCGATTATCGATGTGACCAACCCGTACAATGCCAAGTGGCTCCTCAACTGGACGTTCACCGGCGACGGTCGGCCCCATGACGTCAACACCAACAACGACGGCACACGTTTGTACGCCGCGCAACCGGGCAACGTCGGCGTTCCGCCGAACAATTCTTCGTTCGGACCGGACGGGCTAGTGGTCCTGGACGTGAGCGACATTCAGTCCCGTGCCCCCAATCCACAAATCCGAATCATCAGCAGGCTGTTCTGGGATGATCAAGGGCAAGCCGAACAGATGCTCCCCTTCTTCTCCCGCGGGCGCTCGTACCTGATCAGTACCGACGAGTCCGGCGGGCAAGCAGGCGTCGGCCGTCTGGCGGCGGCATGTGCCCGGGGAGCGTCACCCTACGGATATTCGAATGTCATCGACATAACCGACGAGACGAACCCTAAAATCGTCTCCAAGATAATGCTCGAAGTGCATGACCCCAAGAACTGCACGAAATTCCTTGCTGAGCCGCCAGAGGTCGGCGGCGGCCCCCTCGACTACTCCACTGAAAGATGCGCTGTAGACCGTCCGATAAATCCGACGATGGCCGCTTGCAGTTCAAGAGGTGCAGGCACCCGGGTTTACGACATTCGCGATCCCCTCCATCCTGCAGAGATCGCGTACTGGAAGGGGCCGGCTCCGCGAACGGCCTTTCTTCCCGGATCAGGCAGCTGGTCGCCGGGCGTCGATCGAACCGTCGAAAAGCAAGCTGGTCTTGCGCGCTTTGTCAAAGTTCCTGCCGCTGACGGGAAAGGGCACGACTTGAATCTCTGGATCGTCGGCGATGCCGGCGGCTTTCAGGTTTTGCGCTTTACCGACTGGTATTTGCAGACGGAGCACGGCAAGGCGATCTTCGCCGAAGCAACAGCCGAGTAGGCTGACTGTAGCGCCGGTTAGCGCCGTCGGACATCTCTTAATCTTACTGCGTCAGAAACATCGTAGGGTGGGCAACGGCGCCTTCTCCGATGCCGACCGCGTGGGCAAAATCGCGCCGGGCGCCGTTGCCCACGCTGTCAGGCGGTGCCACGCGATTTTGCCCACCCTACGCAGCACCGGGGAGAACCTTTTACTCTAATCTCGCGCGCGCTGCCTATGACACGAGCCGTCAGGGGACCCGATCGGTATTGCGCTCGGCGTCGTGACCGGCGAAAGTAGCGGCCGTTTTCGGCCGAACACATGGGAGGATCAAATGCGCGGCCTTGCTCTATTCGTCGCCGGCACACTGGTCGGCATAACGGCAACGTCCATGGCACAGAACCAGAGTCCAAATCGAGGGGTGGTTGGAATCAATCATGTGGCATTGGCGGTACCCGACCTCGACAAAGCGGTCGAGTACTACACAAAGGTGATGGGTTTCCCCGAAGCGTTCCGCGTCCGGAACCCGCAAGGCCGGGTCCAACTGGTTTACGTCCAGGTCAGCAAGGACACGTTCATCGAGCTGCAGACAATTAGTCCGGAACGGCCTGCCGGCATCTACCATTTCGGCTTGGTGGTCGATGACATGGCCCAGGCGACGGCCATGTGGAAAGCGCGCGGTGCCGACGTGCGCGAGATCAGGCCAAGCAGCGGCACCAAGGCCATCCTGTCGAACATCTACGATCCGAATGGCGTCCGTATGGAACTGCTGCAACTGCCGGCGGACTCGCTGCACGCGCAGGCGACCAGCCGCTGGAAGTGATTTCGAGAGAGAGGACCGCCCATATTGGCGCAGCGGCGGCGGTAACGATGCCGCCGACGCTGCTCGCCCGGCTGACGGGGTCATTGAACAACTGCCAGTTTCGTCGGCTCCTGGCGAAGCGGACGCTGGGGGATCGGCGCGGGATTCCGAGTCTGACCCCAGGAGGCATTGCGCGCGACTGTGGATTCTGTAGGGTGGGCAAAGGCGCGCGCTTGCGCGCCGTGCCCACGCGTTCGAGGCGCTGATGTCCCATTACCGGCGTGTCAGTATCGAAGCGGATTGTTCTTCTTCACGGTCACGCTCGCCGATCGGTCGAGCGATCTGCTGGTGCGGCACATTGATCGTCTGCGACGCATCTACGGAATGATCCAGCAACCTCTTACAATCCCGTGAAGCACGGGCGGGTGAGGCGTGTCTGCGATTGGCCGCACAGCAGCTTCAAACACTACGTCGCGCGTGGGTATTTGCCGGCCGACTGGGGCGGCGATATAGGCGAAATCGTCGGCAACTTTGGAGAGTGATCGACCCCCGAACGCGTGGGCACGGCGCGCAAGCGCGCCTTTGCCCACCCTACAGATGTCAGCTTCTGGCACTCGACAAAACAACACCCATGCACCGGAAAGTCCGCAGGCGATCAAAGCAGACGAGATGCAGTCACTAAATTCGGGTTCGTCATCAACCTGCAGGTGGCGGCGGGCGCCTCCTCACCATGAGGGCGGGTCAGGCACCGAACCATCGCTCGTCGGTACCAGTACCTCGGTATGACCGGCTCCCCCCTCAACTCAGACCTCTGTCGGGCTCAAACGCGACCTCTGTTGGATAGAAAGAGTGCGCATCTTCTGAGATGTTGGTTCTCCAGGACATCGGCTTCAAGGAAAGCCTCGGCAACTGACTGACGGTGCCGGCAAGGTTCTTCTGCGGCCGGCCTGACCTGACCGGCCGCTGCTTCGATCGGTTCATAGGGTTCAGGTCAATTCCGATCTGGGATTTGCAGTAGAAGCTTTGCCAGCTCTCAGAAAAGGAAGTTTCACTATGAGCATCCTCGGCCGCCTCGGCTTTCTGCTGCTGCTGTTAAGCGCACCGGCATTCGCCGACGAAGTAGAAATGGGGCGCGGCGCGGTTTGTGATACGCAGGAGCAGGCGGAGCGGCTCGCCTCACTCTTGACTGAGGAGGCCGAGGCCGCGCTCCAAATTGTAAATGCGGAGGAGCATTATGCGACTGCGTGCGAATACCTGAATGTAGCCTTTGTGCGCGGTTCGCGAGTCGGATTGGTGAGGACGAATGGCCTCACAATGGAAATTGTCGAAGTCCTGGTGCTCGGCGTCCTCACCGAAAGCGGTCTACAGCCCGCGGAGCCTGGGTATTATTTCTCGCTGTTCAAGGTAGGGGAGCCCACTTGAACGGCCCCCCTCACGGCGTGCTTCGTGAAAATTTTTGGCGGGAAGGAAACCGGCAGCCGGCTTGGTGCAACCCAACAGCGCTCTGTTTCGCCCATATGGGGTCAGACGCATCCATTCAATGACCCATTTATGGAGATCTCCAAATGACAACGACTCTGACCAATTTCGCAGGTCAAAACTGGCTGATCACCCCAGCCGCTCCCGTCGCAGCGAACCTCTACCAGCCCGATGCATTTTTTGATCAGACATGGTTGTTGGTCCTGACCGGCATCGTCGAAGCAGACCTGCAAGGGAACAGCAATTCGACATGGCTGAAGGAAACCGTAACTTTTCTTCCCTCCGGTCTCTTGTACGCGAGCGACTTTGACTCGCCGCCGGCAGGGCAGGGACCATTATTCTGGGCGCTCAACAAATACGGCATTCAAAGGCCGCCCCTCCACACCTACACCGTCTGTTTTTCACTGCAGGATGGAGGGTGGGCGCCGTTCGTTTCACTAAGCCAGATTTTCGACCAAGGTGAGTCGATAAACGCTGGATTCGGGGTGACCATGTGGCGTCCAACCCACTTCATGAAGGGAGTAAATTTCCGGACCGGTGGCGCAGGTGACAGCGTTTTCAACGTTTTCACTGGCATCACTGCCGATCTGGCCGTTCGTGACACGGACGCCTTTATTTTCAAACTAAGCTATCACGTCACCCTCCTTGGCAAGATTGTTTTCGCGGCCCAGAACTCGCTTCACGACTGAGCCCTGCGACTTTCGGCTCATTTGCGGTCATCCGGTGAGCGGCGGACGGAGGCAAGCGTTCGGCGCTTGCGGCCGCGGGCCCCATTGGCGAGGCCGGAAATCTGGTATGTTCACCGCTGGGCAGAAAGAGCCAATCCAGGCCGGGAAAGGCTGGCGGCTGGCGATGGAGCCATTGAATCGATGCTGAAATTGGCAGTCATTGTGCTGCTCATGGTGGTCGGTGCATCCGCCACAGCACAGACCTCCGGCAGCTTCAAAGACGAAACCATTAATATCAATATCGGTTATCCCGCCGGCGGTGCGCCCGATCTCTACTTTCGGGTTTTTGCCAGACATTATGGACGTCATATTCCAGGCAATCCGACCATTGTCGCGAAAAATATGCCTGGCGCCGGCACCCTGCGGGCGGCGAATTATATTTACAATATCGCATCCAATGATGGCACCGAACTCGCTAATTTCAGCTCCTCGGCGACCATGGAACCGCTTATGGGTAACGATCAGGCGAGATTTGATGCTGCCAAGTTCAGCTGGATTGGGAGCATGAATCAGGAAATCAATTTCTGCGGCGTGTGGCAGCGGCAGGGAGCGCCTAGATCGTTCGCTGAAGTGCTGGCCCACGAAACTGTATTTGCCTCATCGGGCGGCTTGACCTCGTTCAGCTACCAGCACCCTCTGATTTTTAAGAATGTGTTTGGGGCAAAGGTGCGAATAGTGTCCGGGTATGCGGGGCTCCCGCAGGCATACGTCGCGATGCAACAGGGTGAAGCGCAGGGCCTGTGCGGGCTGGTGCGCACACACATCAAAACTCTCTGGCCTGCCGACGTGCGCGACGGCCGGTTCAAGCTCATCGTGCAAATGGGACCGAAGACGACTGAAGAGCTCGGCCCCATCCCAAGTATTTACGAGTTCGTCAAAAACGAAGAAGACCGAAAAGTGCTCGCATTCCATTTTAACACGAAGCTCCTAGGACGTCCGTTGGCAGGTCCGCCCGGGGTTCCTGCGGAGCGCCTTGCGGTTCTGCGAAAAGCATTTCAAGACACGATGCGCGACCCGGAATTCCTCTTCGAGGCGCAGAAGGCCAGCCTTGATATCGACCCCGCGACGCACGAGGAGGTTGAGCAACTTCTGGCCCAGTTCCTGAACTATCCAAAGGCAGTGATCGAGAAAGCCAAACTCGCAATCGCACGCTAAGCGCTACGGAGCCCCGCCTCGAGCTTCGCGTAAAGCGGGTTTTCGCGCGAGAAGACGTAATCGAGATCGGCGATGGTGACGACATCCGCCCCTCTGGCGCGCAGGAAGGTCGCCAGCGCATGCATCCGCGCCGGCGGGCAGTGCAGCGTCAGCATGCCCGACGGCGTTGGCCCGCCGAACGGCGCCGCGGCGCCGAAGCGTTCGCGCGCCTCGGTAACGAGCGCGTCATTGCAAGTAGAAAATCGGGCGCGCACCTCCCGGAAGGCGCGGGCGCGCGCCTCGGCGGCGAGACGGTCGAGGACGATCCGGGCGCTCGCGCGTTCCCGCTCGCCCCACGAGGCGGCACGTGCCGCGACCAGATTGGCCTGCGAGCGCAGGATCACACCGTCTTCGAGCACCTTGAGCGCATTGGCCGCAAGCGTCGCACCGCTGGTCGTAATATCGACGATGAATTCAGCAGTCCCGGCAGCCGGGGCGCCTTCGGTCGCGCCCGAACTTTCGACGATGCGGTAATCGGTGATGCCGTGCGAAGAAAAGAAGTTACGTGCGAGATTCACGTATTTCGTCGCCAGGCGCATCTTGCGATCGTGCTTGAGACGGAACGCCGTCGCCACGTCGTCGAGATCCGCCATGGTCTGCACGTCGATCCAGGCCTGCGGCACAGCGACCGCCACGTTGGCATAACCGAAGCCGAGGCTCTCGATGAGGATCACCTTGCTCTGCGCGTCCGCGATCATCTCGCGTACGAGGTCCTCGCCGGTCACCCCGAAATGCACGAGGCCCTGCCCCAGCAGCTGGGTGATCTCGGCAGCGGAGAGAAAGGCAACCTCGACGCCGGGAAGGTCGGCAATCGTTCCGCGATAGTCGCGAGCCCCGCGCGGCTTGACGAGATCGAGGCCGGCGCGAGCAAAGAACGCTTCCGCATTCTCCTGCAGCCGGCCCTTGGCCGGAACCGCGATGACGAAAGCCGTGCTCATCGCGCACTTCCGCACGTTGCCAGCCGCTCGATCCACACCGCAAACCCGACCGCGGGAATCGGTCCGTTGCTGCCGAGCCGCGCGAGCAATCCATCGTAGCGTCCGCCGGCGACCAGCGGGCCTTCGACCTGGCCGGACGGATCGTGCAGCTCGAATACCACGCCGGTGTAGTAATCGAGCCCGCGGCCGAATGCGGTTGCGAAACGGATGCGGCTCACGTCAATTCCCCGCGATGCCAGGAACCCGGCGCGGCTCTCGAAGAGATCGAGGGCCGGATCGAGTCGGAGCGCCGCCCCTTTGGCGAATGCACGGAGCTTTCCGGCGGCGTCGTGCGGATCGCCGGCAATGGCCAGGAAGCACTCGATGAGGGTGCGTATCTCCTGCGGCAGCGAAGGTCGCGCTGTCAGCGCGGCCTGATCGAGGAATCGGTCGGCGATCTCGCCGACCGAACGCCCGCCAACGGCGGAAATGCCGGCGATCGATAGCAGATCGGTTACCAGCGCGTGAGCGGCTTTCGGGTCGGAGCCTGCGAGCGCCGCCAAGACGCCCTGATACTCGGGCTGCGCGCGGGAAATGCTGATCGTGAGCCGATCGAGATCGTGCGCAAGCGAGGTCTTCTGATTGAAATCCTTGATCAGCCGCCGTTTCCAGGCCGGAGCGAGGTCGAGCGCCGCCACGAGCGCGGCGAACAGGCCGACATCGCCCATCAGGATGTCCGGCCGCCCCAGGCCATGGTGGGCAGTGGCATCAAGACCGAGAGAAATCATTTCCGCGTCGGCCGCCGCCGTATCGGGACGGCCGAAGGATTCAATGCCAGCCTGGAGGAATTCAGGAGCCTCCCCCGATGCAGGCGCCGGCGGCCGGGTGCCGTTCCCCTCGCGCCGCCCAGATGCTGACACGTCCGGCCGGCGATGCCGGAAAACCGTGCCGAGGTAGCAATAGCCCTGCGGTTTTCCCGCGCGCGGGGAGGCCAGATAGGCAAGCGAGACCGGGATGGTCAGGTCCGGGCGCAGACAGAGTTCGCGTCCCTCCGCATCGGTCGTGAGGAACATGCGCTTGCGGATATCCTCGCCGGACAAATCGAGAAACGGCTCCGCCGGCTGCAGGATCGGCGGTGCAGCTCGCTTGTAACCGGCGCGCTCGTACGATTGGACCAGCGCTTCGGCTTGCGCATTGGGGATGAGGGGAGCGCTGGCCATCTTGAATGCTGAGCAAAGTTGCGTGCCAGTAGCATGGATGCTCCCCTGGAACAATTTTCGGGCCTTGCGGCTTTTATCCTATCGGCCGCTCCCTCCAGGGGGGCCGAGCCACGGGGCCATCGGCGGAGGGGGTTGGTGAGCGTAGCTTCAATCGGCACGTTTTCGAGCAGCCCGCTGTTGATCGAAGACGTGTATCCCTGCATCGATGCGGGCCGGTTTCCGGTCAAGCGGATCTGCGGCGAGGCGGTCGACGTCTGGGCTGACATCGTCCGCGACGGCCACAATGTCCTCGCCGCCGAGCTCGTCTGGCGACTGGAGCGCGAGCCCGAATGGCGCCGCGCGCCGTTTCGGCTGCACGACAACGATCGCTGGACGGGAAGTTTCACGCCTGCGGTTCCGGGCCGCTATCTTTACGCCATCGAGGCCTGGACCGATATTTTTGCAACCTGGCGTCGCAATACCCTGATCAAGCGCGATGCCGGTCTCGACGTCACTCTGGAGGCAATCGAAGGACGCAATCTCCTCGCGAGTTTAAGCCCGCGAACGGCAGCCGATGTCAGCCTGATCGGCGAGGCTTGCCGGGAATGGGATCGAACGAAAGATTTGTCCATCATGCTGTCGGAAAAGCTTGCGACAGCCGCCAGCAAAGGATCCCAGTCGGACCTCATCCGCAGCACAGTTTTCCCGCTCTATGCCGACCGCCCGCTCGCCCGCGCCGGCGCCTGGTACGAGATGGTCCCCCGCAGTCAAGGACGCGTGCCCGGCCGCCACGGCACTTTCGACGACTGCATTGCCCGGCTCCCCGAAATTGCAGCGCTTGGATTCGATGTGATCTACCTGACCCCGATCCATCCGATCGGCCGCACCCGACGCAAGGGACGCAATAACGCGCTCGATGCGGTCCCCGGCGATCCAGGCAGTCCCTATGCGATCGGATCGGCCGAAGGCGGCCATGATGCGGTCCATCCCGAGCTTGGCACGATCGAGGATTTTCGTCGCTTTGTCGCCGCCTGCAACAGCCATGGGCTCGAAGTGGCGCTCGATTTTGCAATTCAATGCTCCCTCGATCATCCCTGGCTCAGCCAGCATCCGGAATGGTTTCGGCGCCGGCCCGACGGGTCGATCCAGTATGCCGAGAACCCCCCGAAGAAATACGAGGATATCGTCAATCCGGACTTTTATTGCGCCGATAACGAAACGCTCTGGAAGGCGCTGCGCGATGTCGTGCTGTTCTGGATCCGGCAGGGCGTGCTCATCTTCCGGGTGGACAACCCGCACACAAAGCCGTTCCCGTTCTGGGAATGGTTGATCCGCGAAGCGCAGGCGGTCGATCCAAGCGTTATTTTTCTGTCGGAAGCTTTTACCCGCCCGAAGGTCATGAAGGCTCTGGCCAAGCTCGGCTTTACGCAATCATACACGTATTTCACCTGGCGGACCGGAAAGCACGAACTGCAGGCTTATGTGAGCGAACTCACCCGCTATCCCGAACGGGACTATTTCCGTCCCAATTTCTTCGTCAACACGCCGGATATCCTGCCGTTTCATCTCCAGAGCGGCGAGCCGTGGGTATTCAAGGCTCGGGTCGCGCTCGCGGCGATGCTCTCAGGCAATTATGGAATCTACAACGGCTTCGAACTGCTTGAGCATGAACCGATTCCCGGCCGGGAGGAGTATCTCGATTCGGAAAAATACGAAATCAAGGTGCGCGATTGGGACAAGCCCGGCAACATCAAGAGCTATATCGGCCGGCTCAACGGGATCCGCCGCGGCAATTCCGCGCTCCAGCAGACCGGCAATCTGCGGTTCGCTGCGGTGGACGACGATGCGGTCATCGGCTTCGTCAAGGAGTCCGTCGCCGGCGACAACGCGGTTGCGGTTGCGATCGCTCTGGCCCGCGAAGGGCCGCGCCAGTTCTGGTTCCATTTCGGCGATATCGAGATCGGTCCTGCGGCGGCGCGCGGTCCGGTCCGCGCGATCGAGAACCTGATCACCGGCGAGCGCCATACCATTGAATGGGGCGGGGTGCGGTTGCGCATCGATCCGTCGAGCGATCCTGCCCTGCTGTTCCGCTGCCTTTCCCAGTGAGCTTCCCGTGGACGTTCGCACCGAGATCAAGGCCGAAACGGCACTGGAAGATGACGGCCTCTGGTACAAGGATGCCATCATCTATCAACTGCACGTCAAGGCCTTCGCCGACAGCAACAACGACGGGATCGGAGATTTTGCCGGTCTCACCGACCGCCTCGATTATCTCCAGGACCTCGGCGTAACGGCGCTCTGGCTGTTGCCGTTCTATCCCTCGCCGGGGCGCGACGACGGCTACGACATCGCCGATTATCGCCGGATCAATTCCGATTTCGGAAGCATGAGGGACTTCCGGCGCTTCATGCATGAAGCCAAGCGGCGAAGGCTTCGGGTGATCATCGAGCTGGTCATCAATCACACTTCCGATCAGCATCCCTGGTTCCGGCGGGCGCGGCGGAGCAAGCGCGGTTCGGACGCGCGGAACTGGTACGTGTGGAGCGATACCGATCAACGCTATCTCGGGACCCGGATCATCTTCAGCGATACCGAGAAATCGAACTGGGCATGGGATCCCGAGGCCGGCGCCTATTACTGGCACCGTTTCTTCTCGCATCAGCCCGACCTCAATTACGATAATCCGCGCGTAACCTGGGCGATGATCCAGGTGATGCGAAGATGGCTCGATATTGGCGTCGACGGCTTTCGATTGGATGCCATCCCCTATCTTTGCGAGCGCGAGGGCACCAGCAACGAAAATCTTCCCGAGACGCATGCGGTTATCAAGAAGATTCGCGCCGAACTGGATTCCTACGCCTCCGGCAGAGTGCTGCTTGCCGAGGCCAATCAATGGCCCGAGGACGTTGCCGATTATTTTGGGTCCGGCGATGAATGCCAGATGGCCTATCACTTTCCCTTGATGCCGAGAATCTACATGGCGATCGGTCGGGAAGATCGTTTCCCGATCACCGACATTCTGCGCCAGACTCCCGACATCCCCGAGAATTGCCAATGGGCGTTGTTTCTGCGCAACCATGACGAGCTGACGCTCGAAATGGTGACCGACGTCGAGCGCGATTATCTCTGGTCGACCTATGCGACGGATCCTCGTGCCCGCATCAACCTCGGGATCCGGCGGCGCCTGGCTCCGTTGATGGAGAACGACCGCCGCAAGATCGAGCTGATGAACTCGCTGCTGATGTCCTTTCCGGGCACGCCGATCATTTATTACGGCGATGAAATCGGGATGGGCGACAACATTTATCTGGGCGATCGCAACGGCGTGCGCACGCCGATGCAGTGGTCGCCGGACCGCAACGGCGGGTTTTCCCGCTGCGATCCGGCGCGGCTCTATCTCCCGATCATCATGGACCCGGTCTACGGCTACGAGGCGGTCAACGTCGAAGCCCAGTCCCGCAGCCTTTCTTCGCTGTTGAGCTGGACGAAACGGCTGATTTCGGTGCGCCGATCGACCAAGGTTTTCGGCCGCGGGAGCCTGTCCTTCATTCGGCCCGCCAATCGCGCGGTCCTTGTGTTCACGCGGCAGTACCAGAACGAAGTTCTTTTGTGCGTCGCGAATCTTTCTCGCTCCGCGCAGGCCGCCGAGATCGACTTGTCGCCATGGCGCGGGCGCATCCCGCGCGAAATGCTGGGGCGCCAGGACTTTCCGCCGATTGGCGAGCGTCCCTACCTGGTTACGCTTGCTCCCTACGGGTTCTTCTGGTTTCAGCTCAACGAGCCGAGCGGTGAAAGGATCGAGACACCGAGCCTCGCACCCGAATTCGAAACGCTCGTGGTCTCCCACGGGTGGAAATCGATCATGCACAGCCGGGTGCAGACGACGCTCGAACGCGACGTGCTGCCGGCTTATCTTACCGGCCGCCGCTGGTTCGCCGAGCGCGGCAGTGCGCCCGCCGCGACGCATCTGCGTGCACTGATCCCGCTTTCCGCAGGTGCTGCCGAACTGGCGCTCGCCCTGGTTGAGGCACCCGGCAAGCGCGAAATTACGTATCTCCTGCCGCTCATGATTGAATGGACGCGGTTCGAACGCGAGCAGCGCAATCCCAATGCGCTCGCCGCGGTGCGCCGCGGCCCTCGCGAAGGAACATTGCTCGATGCTGCGACCGAGCCCCGTTTCATTGCTCTCGTCCTCGAAAAGCTCGGTGCCGCAGGGACTCTTGGAGAGGCATTGCGGCTGGAGTTCAGGCCGGTCGGTGCTCTTGCGGCAAGGCCGATCCAGGACGTGCGCGCGGTAGGAACCGAGCAGTCGAACACGACTGCCCTTGTCGGCAATGATTTCGTGGTGAAGCTTTTTCGCCGCCTTGAGCCGGGCGAGAATCCGGAAATCGAGCTCGGAAGGTTCCTGGCCGAAACCGCCCCGTTCGCCAACGTGCCGCGGCTTCTGGGGACGGTTGAACTCGTGGATCGAGATGCGCGCAGCGCAGTTGCGGTCGTCCATCGATTCATCGAGAATCAGGGCGACGCGTGGTCGGTCACCAACGCTCATCTCGACCGCTATATCGAGGAGCAGCGACTGCTGACCGTCGAGGCCGCCGAGGCCAGCGAGGAGTTGGCCGCGAATCTCCGGCGGATGCACCAGGTCGGCCGCCGGCTGGCTGAACTGCACGTGGCGCTTGCGAGCCGCGACGATGTAGGGGCATTCGCGCCCGAACCGGTCGCAGCCGAAGATGTTCGCATCTGGATCGACGGGGTCATTCGCGGCTGTGAGGCGGTTTTCGACGACCTCGCGCGCCGGCGCGGCAGCCTCGATGGACGGGAGACGGCACTGATCGATGCGATCGCGTCCTACCGCACTTCGTTGGGCCGACAGCTTGAACTGCTGCTTCCCGAAGAGATCGACGCCATGAAAATCCGCCATCACGGCGATTTCCATCTAGGTCAAACGCTCGTCGTGAGGGAAGACATCGTCATTATCGATTTTGAAGGCGAACCGCGCCGCAGCATCGAGGAGCGCCGGCGCAAGGCGCCGGCCGCCCGCGATGTTGCCGGTCTCATTCGTTCCGTCGATTATTCTGCTACGGCCGCGCTCGCGCGTGCGCTCCAATCGACCGCTGACGAAAGCGGCAAGCTCGAACGCGCACTCGATGCCTGGCGCGAGCGTTCGGTCGATGCAGTTCTCTCAGGCTACCGGCAGTTCCTCGGCGATCCGCGACTGTGGCCGCGCGAGACTGCCAACGCCGTTCGATTGCTCGATTTCTTTCTCCTGGAAAAGGCGCTTTATGAAATTGAGTACGAACTTGCGCACCGTCCGGATTGGCTGCGCGTTCCCTTGTCCGGCATCCTGCGGATTCTGTCACGTTCCTCGACCCGGACAGAGGTCGCTGCGTGACTGCCTTATCGTCCGAAGCTCAAGCGGTGATCGAAGGGCGGCATTCGGACCCGTTCCACTACTTGGGCTTGCACAGCGAAGCCGGCCATCCGGTCGTGCGTGTCTTTCTTCCCGGCGCAGTCGATGTTGCAGTCATAGACGAAGGAGGTCGCGAAAGTGTGCTGCCGCGCATTCACCACGCGGGCCTGTTTGCCGGCCCGCTGCCGGAGCGATCGCAACGCTATCGCGTCCGCGCGCGTTTCGGGGCGAATGTCGTCGAGCTGGAAGATCCCTATCGATTTCCGCCGATCCTGTCCGATCTCGATGTCTATCTACTCGGCGAAGGCACGCACGTCCTCTACGACAAGCTCGGCGCGCACCCGTGGAAATTCGATGACGTCGCTGGCGTCTCCTTTGTCGTGCTCGCGCCCAATGCGCGGCGGGTAAGCGTCGTCGGCGATTTCAATTTCTGGGATGGCCGGCGTCACGCCATGCGGGTACGGGGCAGCGGTTACTGGGAAATCTTCCTGCCTGGCGCGACGCCCGGTGACAGGTACAAATTCGAGATCGTCGGGCCGGACGGCGCCTTGCTGCCGTTGAAATCGGATCCGCTCGCCTTCGCCATGGAGCTGCGCCCGCAGACCGCTTCGATCGTTGTCGATCCAGCAACCATTGTGCCGACCGCTCGGGCGCCGTCCGGCATCAACGCATTGACCGCGCCGATCTCGATTTACGAGGTACACCTCGGCTCATGGCGCCGTCGCCCGGAAGATGGCGGCCGCTGGCTTACCTACCGCGAACTCGCCGACGAACTGCCGGCCTATGCGCGCGATATGGGCTTCACGCATGTCGAGTTTCTGCCGGTCAGCGAGCATCCCTTCGACGGCTCCTGGGGCTATCAGCCGGTCGGCCTCTTTGCCCCGACGAGCCGCTTCGGCACTCCGGCCGATTTCGCGGCTCTCGTCGATGCCTGCCATCGCGCCGGCCTTGGCGTCATCCTCGACTGGGTGCCCGGACATTTTCCCGATGACCCGCACGGGCTCGCCCGCTTCGACGGAACTGCCCTTTACGAGCATGCCGACCCGCGGCAGGGGCGACATCTCGAATGGAATACGCTGATCTACAATTACGGGCGCACGGAAGTGGCCAATTTTCTCCTCGCCAATGCGATGTTCTGGTTCGACCGTTATGGGATCGATGGGCTGCGGGTCGATGCAGTGGCCTCGATGATCTATCTCGACTACAGTCGTTCGGAGGGTGGCTGGGTCCCGAACAAATACGGCGGCCGCGAGAATCTCGAAGCTGTCGCCTTTCTCCGCCGCTTCAATACCGAGACGTTCTCTCGTTTTCCCAACGCAACGACGGCGGCTGAGGAATCGACGGCCTGGCCGATGGTGTCGCGGCCGGTCGACTGGGGCGGACTCGGTTTCGGCTACAAATGGAACATGGGGTGGATGCACGATACCCTCGATTACATCAGCAAGGATCCGATCTACCGCAAGCACCATCACGGCCAGATCCTGTTCGGTCTGCATTATGCGTTCTTCGAGAATTTCATCCTGCCGCTGTCGCATGATGAGGTCGTCTACGGCAAACGCTCGATCCTCGGGCGCATGCCGGGAGACGACTGGCAGCGCTTCGCGAATCTGCGTGCCTATTACGGTTTCATGTTCGGCCATCCCGGCAAGAAGCTGATGTTCATGGGCAGCGAGTTCGGCCAGCATAACGAATGGCAGCACGATCATTCCCTCGACTGGCATCTCCTCAATGAGGCGCGGCATCGCGGCATCCAGCAATTGGTGCGCGACCTCAATCGCCTCTATCGCACGATCCCGGCGCTGCACCAGCTCGATTGCGAGGGATCAGGTTTCGAATGGCTCATCATGTATGACGCCGACCGCAGCGTCTTCGCCTGGCTGCGCAAGGGGCTCGACGCGCGCGAGCGATGCCTGGTGGTCGTCAATTTCACGCCGGAAGTCTATCGAGACTACCGCATCAAAGTGCCGTTTTCGGGAACCTGGCGCGAAGTCCTCAATACCGATTCCGAACTCTATGGCGGCAGCAATGTGGGCAATGGGGGCGCGGTGACGACGCTGCCCGCAACCTCGGTGCCGGAACTGAGCCTTGTCATCCCGCCGCTGGCGGCCATGTTTTTCGTCCCGGAAGCTTAGTTGGCTAGCAAAGCGTCGTCAGGTTGCGCACGGACCGGAATGCATGTAGGGGCGGGTTTCAAACCCGCCCTGGCGTGACGAACCCGGACGTGAGAATGCGCACCTTTGCACGCGGAGAAGGCGGCGGGTTCAAACCGAATTCGCGCTTATGTCGCGAATACTCCTGTGCAGTGACCCTGATTATCTCGCGAGCGGTGTCTGCCGCGCCAGGGCGCGTTTGAAACCCGCCCCGACAAGCCTGCCGTTTGTACTCTGCCTCAGCTAAGCGGGCTAGCCAGCCCAAAATTCGGTATAACCGGACATCATGAGTCGGAGCCGGATTCGAGTTTCCTCGGGGACGCCGTCCCCGCAAGGGGCCGCATGGGACGGCAGGGGCGCCAATTTCGCGCTGTTTTCCGCCCATGCCGAGCGCGTAGAGCTGTGCCTGTTCGATGCGCAGGGGGAGCACGAGATCGAGCGCATCGCGCTCCCCGAGCGTACCGGCGGCGTTTGGCATGGCTGTCTCGACGATGTCGGTCCCGGCCAGCTCTATGGTTACCGCGTCCACGGCCCCTACGCGCCGGAGCGCGGTTTCCGCTTCAATCCCAACAAGCTCCTGCTCGACCCCTATGCCAGGAAAATTAGCCAAGCTTTTGTCCTCGACGAATTGCATTTCGGCTACCGCCTGGACAGTGCCGATGCTGATCTATCGTTCGACGCTCGCGACAGCGCGGCAAGCATGCCCAAGGCTGTGGTCGTCGATGAGCGCGTGACGAGCGCTGAGCGGCAATGCCCCGCGATCGCCTGGGCGGATACCATCATCTACGAAGCCCATGTGAAGGGCGTCACCCGGTTGCGCGAGGATGTTCCTCCGCACTGGCGCGGCACTTTCCGAGGACTCTCATCACCCGCCGTAATTGAGCATCTCAAGCGGCTCGGCGTTACCACGCTCGAATTGCTGCCGGTCCACGCCTTCATCGACGAATGGCAACTGCTCAGACGAGGTCTTCGCAATTACTGGGGCTACAACACGCTCCTGTTCTTTGCGCCGCACCAGCCCTACGGCACGCTGGCCTCGCTACGCGAAGCTGTCGACCGGCTCCATGACGCGGGAATCGAGGTCGTGCTCGACGTCGTGTTCAATCATTCGGCGGAAAGCGATCATCTCGGGCCGACGCTGAGTTTTCGCGGGATCGACAACGCCTCCTATTATCGGCTCAAGCCCGATCAGCCGCGCTTCTATGAAAACTTCACGGGTTGCGGCAACACGCTCAATCTCGCCAATCCGCAGGTGCTCGGGATGGTGCGCGACTCGCTGCGCTATTGGGTCGATACCTGCGGGATCGACGGGTTTCGTTTCGATCTGGCGCCAACGCTTGCGCGCACGGCCGCCGGATTCGATCGTAACGCTCCGTTCTTTGCCGCGCTTGCGGAGGATCCGATTCTCTCCCGGGTTAAACTGATCGCCGAGCCATGGGATCTCGGTCCCGGCGGTTACCGGACCGGCGATTTTCCGGCCGGGTGGTCGGAATGGAACGATCGCTTCCGCAGTGCGATGCGGCGCTTTTGGAGCGGGGAGGGCGGTCTGATCGGTGAAGTGGCGCGCCGCATGAGCGGCTCGGCTGACCTGTTCCAGCAGCGCGGCCGGCTTCCGAGCGCCAGCATCAACTACGTGACCGTGCACGACGGATTCACGCTTGCCGATCTTGTGAGCTACGCGCGCAAGCACAATGAGGAAAACCGCGAAGGCAACGGCGACGGCTCCGATCTCAACGACAGCGCCAACTGCGGGGTCGAAGGTCCAACGGACGATCCGGCTGTCAGGGAGACGCGTGGGCGGCTGCGGCGCGCGCTCTTGTCCTCCCTCATGCTGGCTAAAGGCGTGCCGCTGCTTCTCGCCGGCGACGAGGCGGGTAACAGCCAGCGCGGCAACAACAACGCGTATTGTCAGGACAACGAAATTGGCTGGGTGGATTGGTCAGGACTTGGGACCGAGGAAACGGCTCTCGCCTCGTTCATCGACTCGCTTGTCGAGCTGCGCCGTAATTTTCCTCAGCTGCGCGCGGATTCTTGGCTGGAAGGGCGGCGCGCCGATCGCTCCTACGACATCCTCTGGCTTACTCCCGATGCAACCGAAATGACGCAGGCGGACTGGACCGCACCGGATAGCCGCTTTCTCTGCTACTTGCTCAGTCCAGTGGAGAACCCGGGATCTCCGCTCTACGTGGCGATCAATGCGGCTCCGGCCCCGATCGACTTCAAGCTGCCCGCACCGCCGAAATACAACCGATGGACCGAGCTGCTCAACAGCGCGTCGCCGGCTGAGCTACGGCGCGAATTTGCGTCCGGCGCCGCGTTGCAGGCGCTGGCGCACTCGGTGCTGGTGTTTGCGGGCAAATCGTAGGGTGGGCAAAGGCGCGGTCCACACGCACGAGCCTCGCCACACCTACAAACGAGCGCCGTGCCCACGTCGCGCGTGGGCATCAAGGGCGTTTACGCCCGTCTTTTCGACGGGCTATGGCACGCGCTTAGGCGCGTTGCGCCTTTGCCCACCCTACGTCGCGCGCCGTAACCCGCCCTACTTCTGCTTCACGACGATCTCATCGAAAAGCCGCTGCCATTTGTCGTTCTGATCGAGCACCTGTGCCGGGTCGATCAGCGTGAACGGAATATCGACCGGCTTGACCTTGACATTGGTCGGCGTGAAATCGTGGCTGACGAGCAGCGCCTGCGCATCGTGCATCATGAAGTCAAAGAACAGAACAGCGGCGTTGGGATGCGGTGCCCGCTTGAGCACACCCGTGCCGAGGAACCGGGCGATGCCCGGCGACAATACCTGCCACTCGATGGGCGCGCCGCTGTGTTTGAGCTGCTCGACCTTGTACTGATAGACCGTGAGCGAATAAGGCACTTCGCCCGACACGATCAGGTTGGCGATCAGCGTGTGGCCCTTGCGGAGCGAAAGCCCGTTGGTGCGCACCAGATCGCGGAAATATTGCAGTCCCTTCGCTTCGCCCATGGCGGTGACCAGGGCACCGAACCAGACCGAATCATCGGCTTCGATGGTGAGCTTACCCTTCCATTTCGGGTCGAGCAGATCCGCATAGGACTTCGGCACGTCCTGTTTCTTGACAAGATCGGGATTGTAGCCCTCGGCAATGATGTTGATCCGATCCCCCACCCATTCCCGATGCGGCCGGAGTGCCGGCGGCACGATGTCGGCAAGCAGCGGCGATTTGATCTCCTGGAGCATGCCTTCGCGATAAAGCGACTCCATTTCCAGGGAACTGGTCTCGATCGCATCGACCTCGGCGCGCCCGCCGCGCGCCTCGGCGAGCGCGCGCTGCAAGATGTCCTCCGAACTCGCCCGCCAGGCTTGCAGCTTGATGCCGTACTTCTTCTCGAACCCGGTGCTGATGATCTTCATGTCGTCGACCGTCATCGACGAATAGATACTGACGGCGCCCTCCTTCTTGGCGCCGGCGATCAGGCGCTGGGTTCGATCAGGCCCGTTATAGGCGGCAAGCTCGGCCAAGCTCGGCGATTGTGCGAGCGCCGGTGCTGCGATGGCGCACAAGGCGATGGCGAAGCAAAATGGGGCGCGAATCGACATCGGCCTCTCCTACCCCGCTTTGGCGAGCGGGGGCAGATCGGGAAGTTCCTGGGCGTAGGCCTGGTCCATGCGCGGGGTGAGGCCGCGCTTGGCAAGTTCGTCGGCAAAGATCTGCCGCACGATCGGCTTCTCGTCGGCATAGTCGATCTGGTCGCCGCCGATGCGCCGGCTGATCCAGGCCTTGGGCACGCCTTGTGCATTGCGGATCGAGACCACCTCGTGCTTGAGCGCAAGATAGCGCGAGGGCGTCGTGCCGCTGTTGAAATGCTGGTGGAACCACATGTTTGGCGGCACGATGAGGGTACCCACCTCCCAATCGTAGCGCTTGGGCTCCTCGCCCTCGGGCCACATCAGCGAATAGCCTTCGCCGGAGAGAATGATCACATAGGCGCCGGGCCCATGGGCATGACCCTTCTTGTAGGTGCCGACCGGGAATTGCGAGATGTGGCTGTTCATCGAGCCTTTCGCCATGCTGAAGCGGATATGCCCGCCACCGGCGCCGCGCTCTTTCGCGCTGATCAGCGGCAGGTTGATGGCATCGGCAACGAAATTGGTCTGCAACAGCAGCCCCTTCTGTTCGCCTTTGGCGCTGAAATAATCGGGCTCGCCGTTGAACCTGTTCTTGAAATCGTGGTCGCAGCCGAAGATGAAGTCGAGATCCTCGTATAGATTGATCACCGGCGGCGCATTGGTGACGCCGACATAGCGCGCAGGCTGCGTTCCGGAGCCGTTGAAATGCTGGTGCCAGGCATTGAGCGGGATCGCGAACAGCGAGCCAGCTTTCCATTCGAAGGTGATGCGCTTGCCTTCGTTGTTCCACACGGTGGTTGAACCCCGCCCTTCGAGGACCAGGATCATCTCCTCAAAGAGCTGGCGGTGCGGCTCGAGCTTCTTGCCGGCCGGTATCTCCATGACGTAGCTGTCGTTGGATACGCGTGAGGCATCGTGGTTGACAAAGACCGCATTGCCGCCGCGGCGCGCCCAGGGCTTGAGATCGACGGTGCGCAGATTGCGCACGTAAAGGGCGGGAATGATGTCGAGGCCTTCCGCCTTGATCCAGCGGGTATAGGGCGTCTCCTTTTCGGTCGCGAATTTCTTGGCCAGTTCTTCCGAGGCGAGGGCGTCTTTTGCCATGCATTCTCTCCTTTGATTTTTCGATCCTATCAACTCAGCGTCGAAGCCGCTTGCGGCGTTGGTGCGGCAGCGGAGGGGATGGCGACGCATTTCTCCGATCGCAAGCGCACGAAGATGGGATCCCCGGTCGGGGTGCGCAGCGACGGATGCGCCCGTGACTGGAGCACAACATCCCCCGCCTTGACGTGAAAATCCAGATATTCGCCAAGGAAATCCTTGGAATGGACGGTGGCGCGGATGATGTTGTCGCCCTCGGCCGCCGAGGGCTCATGCTCCGATAGTTCAACGTCCTCCGGTCGCACCGACACAATGACGGTTTTATCCTTTGCCACCCCTTCGGCGGCATGCGCCTTGATCTCGCCGAGCGCAGAAGCGACGAGACAACGGCCGCTCTTAGGCTCGACCGAGGTCACCGTGCCGCCGATGAAATTCGTGCTGCCGACGAAATCGGCCACAAACTGATTTTTCGGCGTCTCGTAGATCACGCGCGGCGCGCCGATCTGGACCACGGAGCCCTCGTTCATGACCGCAATCTCGTGCGAGAGCGCGAGCGCCTCGCTTTGATCGTGGGTCACGTAGACGGTGGTCAGGCTGAGCTCGCGCTGGAGCCGCTTGAGCTCGTTGCGCATGTGGTCGCGCAGCTTGGCGTCAAGGTTCGAGAGCGGTTCATCGAGGAGCAGAAGCTGCGGTTCCATGACCAGCGCGCGCGCGAGCGCCAAGCGCTGCTGCTGACCGCCGGAGAGCTTGGTCGCTTCACGATCGACCAGATGTTCGAGCTGCACGGCGGCGAGCACCCGCATCACCTTCTCACGAATCTGCTTCTTTGCAAGTTTGCGCACTTCGAGCGGAAACGCCACGTTCTGGAAGACATTCATATGCGGCCAGATGGCGTAGGATTGGAACACCATGCCAAAGTTGCGCTTGTTCGGCGCCACGAAAATACCGCGGCTCGAAGAATAGACCGTGCGTCCCGCCACCTCGATCTCGCCCGAGACCGGCCGTTCCAGTCCGGCAATGGAGCGCAGCGTCGTCGTCTTGCCGCAGCCGGAAGGACCCAGGAGGGTGAACAGCTTGCCTTCGGGCACTTCAAATGAGACATCCTGGGCGGCCTTGACGACGGTGCCGCCCTCGCTCGGATATTCGGTATATAGCGACCTCACCTTGAGCACGTTCGATTACCTCTAGCGTTCCGACATTCCGAAGGTCCGGCCGAGGAACTGCGCGATCATCACCAGGCAGAACAGCAGGAGGATCAGCATGACGCCAAGCGCGGAAAGCTGGACATATTGGCCGTTCTGCCACAACTCCCAGATCATGATCGAGACCACCTCGCTGCCGGGACTGTAGAGCAGGATCGAGCTCGACAATTCGCGGATCGAGACGATCAGCACATAGATCCATCCGGCGAGCAAGCCCGGTTTGAGCAGGGGCAGCACGACTCGCCGGAACGCCGTGGTCCAGGAGGCGCCGCTCATCGCCGCGGATTCCTCCAATTCCTTGTGGATTTGCAGCATGGATGTCGACGCGTAGCGCGTGCCGTAGGGCAGGAACCGCGTCACATAGGCGATCAGCATGATCCAGATCGTTCCGTATACGCCGATGTCGATATAGAGATAGCAGATCATGATCGACAGGCCGAGGACGAGACCGGGGAAGACCAGCGGCATCGAGGCGAGACTGTCGAGCAGCCAGCGCCCCTGAACCCTGGTCCGCACCACAACCCACGAAATCACCGCCCCGACCAGCATGATGATCGTGGCAGTGGTGAGCGAAAGGAACAGGCTGTTCTCGACCGTATGCCAGAACCCTGGGAAATCGAAGATTTCGCGGTAGGAATCGAGCGAGATCCGGCTCAGCGCCGCCCAAGAAGGCGCAGAGTAGAACTTCTGCAAAGACGACCAGACCAGCACCAGGAACGGCAACAGCACGATCACCACGAAATAAAGAATGAACAGGCCGGCCGTGAAGTAGCGCCAGCCGCCGAGGTCCATCGTACGGGGGCGAAAGCCCTTGCCGGTAATCGTGGAATAGCGCGACCCGTGATATGAAAGCCGTGACTGCAGATAGATGCCGAACGAGGTGATCAGGAGCAGCGTGATCGCGTAGGCGGAGCCGAGTCCGACCTGGCTCGGATATAAGTGGATCGCTTGATAAATGGCGGACGTGTAGACCTGGATGCCCGCCGGCAGCCCGAGCAGCGCCGGCACCTCGAAGGATTCGAGCGAGCGCACGAAGAGGATCAGCAGCGATGCGAAGGCGGCGGGCCACGCGAGCCGCAGCGTGATCCGACGGGCGATCTGGAGCACGGACGCGCCGCTCATCAGGGCGGATTCTTCCAGTGAGGGATCCATCGAGCGGAAGGCGGCAGTCATCAACAGGAACGCCATCGGCGAATAGTGCAGCCCGTCGGTCCAGATCATCCCCGGAATGCTGTAGATGTTGAAGAACACGGTATCGGTGTCGAACAACCATTTGAGCCAGATGTTGAGAATGCCGATCTTGGGGCTCGCCAGCATGATCCAGGACACGGTGAACAGGATGCCCGGAATCACCAGCGGGATGATCGAAAGCGCGAAGAACAGGCGCTTGAACGGCGTGTTGGTCCGCTCGTTCATCCAGGCGAGCGCAACGCCGAGGCACAGCGAGAAGACAGCCGTTCCGGTCGCATACTCCACCGAGTTCAAGAACAGGCGGTAGGTATCGGCGCTGAAATAGGCGGTCCGGTAATTATCGAGCGTAAAGACCGCAGGCTTCGCGGCGGTCTGCGGCGTGAGGAAGCTTTGCCAGACCAGGAATGCGAGCGGGACCAGCGCCAGCCAAGCGGCGAGCGCCACCGGAATGCCGATAATGATCCATTTCGAATCGAACCCGCGGGGCGCGATGTCGGCGCCAGGCAAATGGGAAAGGCGGGTGACGGCTTCGGTCATGATTAGGCGCTAATGTCCCGATTCCGAAGTTCGCTTCATTGTGCGGCACCCTCGTTTGCGAACTTCGGAATCGAAGGACACTAGCAACTTATTGATGTGGTGTGGCTTTGGTTCAGAAGTCCGCAGGTTGGAGTCGCCGCAAGAATGATTCGGACTTCTGAACCGCCACACCAGGCGCCCGTTCTCAATCAGCTGCGATCACCCTGCCTGGCCGCGGGGCGCCTCATGATCATTCCCCCTTCCTTTTCCTCCCCCGCTTGCGGGGGAGGGTTAGGGTGGGGGTGGCCATGACCGTGGGGGTGCTCATGATCGTGGTGATGATCGTGATGGTGGTGGTGATGCCCATGTGAATGGTCGTGTGGGTGATCATGATCGTGATGATGGATTCGCTGGAACGGGCGGCCGCCCTGCGGGTCCTCGCTGAATACCAGCGACTTGATGGTGACCGGTACCGTATAGGACGGCATCCGAATGCGCCCGAGATCGATGTAATCGAAATCTCGCAGCATTACGCCGTCGATCGCGAGAATTTCGCTATCGACCAGCAGCTCTTCGCGCAGAATGGCCCCCAGCGTCTGGGCAATGTCGCCGTCGAGCATGATATAGATAGGCTTTCTTCGCTCGACGGTATTGTGGAGGCCGTGGCGAATGCCTTCGGCAAAGGCGGCGATGCGCTCATAGGACGGCGCTCCCTGCCATCGCAGCGCCAGCGCCACCTCGCCCTCGCCCTCGATCAGATCGAAGGCGGTGAAATGTGTCCGGATCGCTTTGGCAAGCGCCTGCGGGTCGATCACCTCTTTGCATTCATAGGTGGGCTGGAGCACCTGTAGATTGCGCCTCGGCAAAAGCTCGCCCGGCTTGCTGATGTAGCTGGTATTGCCGGAAAGCTGGACGCTGTATTCGGAGGCGCCGAGCGCGGTCGCGCGGATGCACTCGCCGGCCGGCAGCATTGGCCATGGCAAAGCGCCGGCATCGAGCTTGCGGCGGATCGCCTGGCCTAACCTGCGCCCCATGTCGCCGAAATCGCGCGCCTCCCGGCCGTAGACGTATTCGCCGACCCCGCCCGAGAACATGATCCCATCGATGTGCCCGAATTCGAGGATCGGATCTGTGAGGTAGAGATGCTCGGTCTCGCGGCTTATCGGGCGCTGAGTCAGTGCATCGACAAGCTCGCCTGCCATGGTGTCGGCGACCTTGTCGAGATTGTTCATGTCGATGGTATCGCCCTTGTTCCAATCGAACCCGGCGCGCCTGGCGTGATACTTCCCGGCGGGATCCAAGCGCAGGATGCAGCCCTTCTCGTCGACGACTTGCAGCCGGCCGCCGACATGGAACGCCGCAGTGGCGACCACGTGCCCCTTCTCCACCACAGCCAGCTTGGTAGTACCACCGCCGATGTCGATGTTGAGGATGCGCTTGTTCTCGTCGTGCGATACCCGCGAGGCGCCGGAGCCATAGGCCGCGAGCATGGATTCCATGTGATGGCCGGCGGTGGCGCAGACGAATTCGCCGCCCTGTTCCGATAACAGCCGAGCGATGCCTTCGGCGTTCTCGCGCCGCAGCGCCTCGCCGGTGAGGATTACCGCCCCGGTGTCGATCTGGTCCGGACTGAGATTGGCCCCGGCATACGCCTCGTCGATGATCCGCCCGAGCCCGGCATCGTCGATGCGCTCCTCGCTCTGATAGGGCGTCAGGGCAACCGGCGACTGGTAGAGAGTTTCTCGCGATACCACGTAATATCGGCTGGTAAGGTCCTCGCCATAGCGGCGCAGATTGATGCGGGAGAAGATCACCTGGGTGCCGGCTGAGCCGATGTCGATCCCGACGCTTACCAGGGTGACGTGGTCCTGCTGCCAGATGGGATTGAGTTCGAGCGGACCGTCGTCATCGAAATCGAAATGATCGTGGTCGTGATCGCTATATTCGTCGTGCTCGTGGATGAGGTTCTCGCCATAAAGGTGATCGTTCAGGCTATGTCCGCCAGGTGATTTCTTGTCTTCGGCTTGCGCCATCGAAAATTACTCCTCAATCGCTCGGCCCTCTTAGTCCGCTCTCGGTAACCCCAGATGGACCCGAGCCGGCTTACCGCAGTGCAGCATGGCCGCTCGCCGAATAGCCCATTCGAAATGGTGCACGAAATCGGGAGAGGACAGGCGCCGGTTCCGTAGAACGAACAGTGGCTATCCGCAAGTGCAACGAGACAGGCGCTCAGCCCGGCGTCTATTGATCCAAGAGTAACAATCTGGACAATACGGATCGAAACGGGAGGGAGTAGCGGGTGCCGGGATCAAAGCTCTCGAAATTGCTGCTCATGCCGGCTGGTGCCGTGGCACTGCTCGCCCTTGGCAGCTGTTCGGGAGGCATCCTCGAGCCACACGGTCCGGTTGGAGCTGCCAACGCGAAAATCCTGCTCAACGCGGTGGCCATCATGTCGGTCATTGTCGTGCCGACCATACTCGGGGTGCTGGCGTTTGCGTGGTGGTTTCGGGCCTCCAACCCACGGGCGGCCTATCGGCCGGATTTCGTCTATTCAGGCCGCATCGAGCTGATTGTCTGGGCCATTCCGCTCCTGGTGATCATGTTTCTCGGCGGCGTTATCCTGATCGGCTCCTACGATCTCGATCCGTCCAGGCCTGTCGCCCCGCAAACCAAGCCAATCGAGGTGCAGGTCGTCTCGCTCGACTGGAAATGGCTGTTCATCTACCCCGATCAGGGCGTCGCCAGCGTGAATGAGCTGGTCGTTCCGGTTGCTGCACCGGTGCACTTTTCGCTCACATCGGCGGCAGTGATGAACCAATTCTTCGTGCCGCAACTCGGCAGCATGATCGCCACGATGAACGGAATGGTCACCCAGCTTTACCTCGAGGCGGACCACGCCGGTGAATTCTATGGCCAATCAGCGCAATTCAGCGGAGATGGGTTTTCCGGCATGCATTTCACGGTGCGCGCTGTAGCTGAAGATGAGTTCACGCGCTGGATCGCGGCGGCGCAAGCGAGCGGACCTGTCCTCGATCGCGCCGGTTACATCGAGCTTTCGCAGCAAAGCCAGGGCGTCGCCCCCTTCACCTACCGGATGGTCGAGCCCGGACTGTTCCAGGCAGTGGCGACCCAGGCACTTCCGCCCGGGCCGGGGCCCTCCGGCAGCGAGATCGCCGGCCCGACAGTCCGGCCTCGATAAGGAAAATTTGCGATGCTGGGCAAGCTTACGTGGGGGGCAATTCCTTGGGATCAGCCGATTCCGCTCATCGCCGGACTGGTGGTGTTCTCCGTTGCGATAGCAGTGGTCGTCTGGATCGTCGTCAAAGGTCACCTGCCTTATCTCTGGCACGAATGGATCACCAGCGTCGATCACAAGCGCATCGGCGTGATGTACAGCCTGCTCGGCCTCGTCATGCTGGTGCGCGGCTTCATCGACGCGATCATGATGCGCTCGCAGCAGGCGCTCGCATTCCATGCCGCCGGTTACCTGCCGCCCGAACATTACAATCAGGTCTTCTCGGCTCATGGCACGATCATGATCTTTTTCGCCGCGATGCCGCTCGTCATCGGGTTGATGAACTTCGTCGTGCCGTTGCAGCTCGGGGTACGCGACGTGGCCTTTCCTACCTTGAACTCGACGAGCTTCTGGCTGACTGCGACCGGCGCGCTGCTGGTCAACATCTCCCTGGTTGTCGGCGAGTTCGCCAGAACCGGCTGGTTGCCCTATCCGCCGCTGTCCGAAAGCACCTACTCGCCCGGCGTCGGCGTGGATTACTACCTCTGGGCGTTGCTGATCTCCGGCGTCGGCACGCTGATGACCGGGATAAACTTCGTCACCACCATCCTCAAAATACGCGCGCCCGGCATGAGTTACATGCGGATGTCCATATTCTGCTGGACGGCGCTGGCTGCCAACCTCCTGATCGTGGCGGCCTTTCCGGTGCTCACCGCCACGCTCGCGATGCTCACCCTCGACCGCTATCTGGGCTTCCATTTCTTCACCAACGAGGCCGGGGGCAATATGATGATGTTCATCAACCTGATCTGGATCTGGGGCCATCCGGAAGTCTATATCCTGGTCCTGCCGGCATTCGGGATTTATTCTGAGGTCATCTCCACATTCTCCCGCAAGCCCTTGTTCGGCTATCGCTCGATGGTGGCGGCGACTTTGTTCATCTGCCTCGTCTCCTTCATGGTGTGGCTGCATCATTTCTTCACCATGGGGGCGGGTGCAAACGTCAATGCCGCCTTCGGGATTGCGACGAGCGTCATCGCGGTCGGCACCGGCGTGAAGATCTACAACTGGATGTTTACGATGTACGGCGGCCGCATCCGCTTCGACACGCCGATGCTGTGGGCGGTCGGATTCCTGGTGACCTTCACGATCGGCGGAATGACCGGCGTGCTCCTCGCCGTCCCGCCGGCGGACTTCCAGCTGCACAACAGTCTTTTTCTTGTTGCCCATTTCCACAACGTCATTATTGGGGGCGTGGTTTTTGCCGCGTTTGCGGGCGTCACCTATTGGTTCCCAAAGGCGTTCGGTTTCCGGCTGGATGAAAGGTGGGGCAAGGCGACTTTCTGGCTCTCGTTCATCGGATTCTATGTCGTGTTCATCCCGCTTTATGCCGCGGGCCTGCTCGGCATGACGCGGCGCTTGCAACACTACGAATTGGCGCTCTGGCGTCCGTGGGTGCTCGTCGCGGCGCTCGGGATCGTGATCATGGCCGCTGCTGCAGCATGCCAAGTAATCCAGCTCGTCGTGAGCATCCGGCGCCGCGATGGACTGCGCGACGAAACTGGGGATCCCTGGAATGGCCGCTCCCTCGAATGGGCGACCGCCTCCCCGCCGCCGGCTTTCAATTTTGCGATGCTGCCCAACGTCCAGGACGAGGAGCCCTATTGGGAGATCAAGCGGCGCGCGATCGAGAGCCAGCAACTCGCGCCCGAGCCCCGCTATGAACCGATCGAAATGCCGAGGAACAGCCCGACCGGGTTCATCACGGCGTTCTTTTCGACCGTGGTCGGCTTTGCGCTGATCTGGCACATCTGGTGGCTGATGGGAGTGGGCCTCCTCGGCGCATACGCGGTCTTCGTCTGGTTCGCCTGGCGCGACGTTGACGAATACGTGATCCCGGCGGAGGAAGTCGCCGCTGCCGATCGTGAACGCCGGCGTGTCCGCCAGGAGTGGCTCGATCAGCACGCCGGCGCCGGAGCCTCGGCATGACTGCCGCCGAAATTTCTCCGCGGGCGCCGGGCGCGGATCTCGATCCGTACAGGATTGGGCACCGCTACGCTCACGGCGAGGGCGGCGGGCGCCATTACGCGCGCGGTCATGGAGAAGGCGGGCCGGCATCCAAGCGCGTGATCGTCGGCTACGGCTTCTGGATTTTTCTGCTCAGCGACATCGTGATGTTCTCCGCGTTCTTTGCGGCGCATGCGGTGCTGGCGACGGCGACCGCAGGAGGTCCCGCGGGACGCGATCTCTTCGATCCGGTGAGCATTGCGGCGGAAACCGCCTGCCTGCTCGCGTCGAGCTTCACATGCGGGCTTTCGGCAGTGGCGACGGAAACCCGCAGTCAGCTGTGGACGCAGATGGCTTTGCTGGTGACGGGCCTTCTCGGCGTTGCCTTCCTGGCGCTGGAGGCACGGGATTTCGCCGGCATGGTGGCGCAAGGCGCGGGGCCGCAGCGAAGCGCCTTCCTTTCCTCTCTTTTCGCCGTCGTCGGCTGTCACGGGCTGCACGTTACCGCAGGCTTGCTCTGGCTCGGCACCATGATGGCGCAGGTTTTCGTCAAGGGCTTCCGTCCCAACATTCTGCGGCGGCTCATTTGCTTCAATCTGTTCTGGCACGTGCTCGACATCATCTGGGTCGCGCTGTTCACGATCGTTTACCTGATAGGAGAAGGCCTATGAGCTTCGACGACCGCAATGCGGACGATGTCGGACCCGGGTTCATGGACTCGGTCGAACACGATGTCCGCCACGGGATCGAGCACTACCTCACCGGTCTTGCGCTGGCGGCGCTGCTTACGGTCGCCTCTTTCTACGTGGTCTACACGCACCTGATCTGGGAGCCCGCCATCCCGATTGCGCTCGCGGTGCTCGCAGTGGCGCAGATCGGCGTCCATCTCGTCTTCTTTCTCCACCTCACGACGGCGCCGGACAACACCAACAACGTGCTTGCGCTCGCTTTCGGTGTGCTGATCGTGGTGCTGGTCATTGGCGGCTCGGTCTGGATCATGACCCACCTGAACCACAATCTGATGCCCATGTATCAGATGCTCCAGATGCAGCACTGAGCAGCGAAATCAACGGTGGGCAAAGGCGCGCCTTTGCGCGCCGTGCCCACGCCACTGATGCCCGGTCTGCGCGATTGCGATAATGCTGCACCGCAGCAAAAGTCGTTAAGTTCAACGAGCGGACATTCATGCGATGTACAAGATGTCCTAAGCAAGAAGCCTGGAAATGCGGGCGTTGGCAACCACCGGCCCTTCGGCCCAGACTTCATTAGGCAATGAAACGCGAGCAATTTGCGCGACTTTGGTTTTCGATCTGCCATCCTTCAAACCCGACGCATCGCTTGGAGGTTGCCACCTCTACAAATTGCAGTCATGAGCCCACGGGTCATAAGCCCGCGAGCCGGACCGGATCTTGGAACCGGCCTACGTCCGCAGTTCGTTCGAAAGCTACCACTCCGGTCGTCTTCTTGATAACTGAAGCCGCGCCCGCATCAGAACGACAACTGCGCGTCCACGCCAGCGTAAGGTGCGCGCAGTCCCTTTTCGTCTTGCTCCAGCAAGCCGAGCCGCTCCAAGGCGCGCACGTCGCCGTGTACCCGCTTGTAGTCTCGCCCGATCTCACGCGCGAGCGCAGCGATCGACAGATGCGGGCGGCGACGCACAAACGGGATGAGTTCGATCCGTTTCGGGGACAACGTCTCCAGCAGCCCCTCAAGGCTTTCGAACGATAGGTGCTCTTCCTGCACCAGCGCGCCGCGTTCCGCTCGCCGCAATGCCTCCGCGAACCGTTTCCCCGACGCGGATAAGCTTTCTACGTGAACGCGCAGCTTGCGCTGATTAGCCATTGCTATTTTCTCAAGTCCTGGGCGCGTGGGCACGGCAGCATAAGCGCGTTACGCGCGTCTTGACGCGCTCTGCGCGCCTTTGCCCACCCTACATGATCCGCAATCGCGTAATAACTCGTCGAACCTAGCAACGCCGGTAAACTCGGTCTATAAGCCGCGGTGACCAGCGAAAAAGGACAAGCCGTGGCCGATAACACGAACTCGCACGAAATGACCTCCGACGCCTATATCGCCCGTCTCGGGGAGCGCGGCATCGACTATGTTTTCGCCAACGCCGGCACGGATTTCGCCCCCATCGTCGAGTCGCTTGCGCGCAACGCCGGCAAGGACGCGAAGGCACCGCGCTTTCTTGTCGTGCCGCACGAAAACGTCGCCATGGCGATGGCCCACGGCTACTACCGCACCTGCGGCAAGCCGGCGGCCGTGATGGTGCATGTCACGGTCGGCACTGCGAACGCGATCTGCGGTCTGATGAATGCCGCGCGCGACAACGTTCCGCTGCTGCTTGCCGCCGGCCGCACGCCGATCACCGAAACCGGGAATATCGCCTCGCGCAACCGCTCGATCCACTGGGGACAGGAGGCATTCGATCAGGGCGGGATGGTGCGCGAATTTGTGAAATGGGATTACGAACTGCGCGCCGGCCAGCCCGTCGATGCGGTGGTCGACCGCGCGCTCGATATCGCAATGAGCGAGCCGCGCGGGCCGGTTTACCTGACCTTGCCGCGCGAGGTTCTCGCAGCGTCCGCCACGCACGCCCGGCGCGCCACCGTTCGGCCGCTCGGTGTGGCGACGCCCGAGCCGGCGCATGCAGCGATCGAGGAAGCCGCGCACTTGATCGCCAAGGCCGAATTCCCGCTGATCGTCACTTCGAGCATCGGGCGCGATCCGGCGGCGGTCGGCGAGCTTGCGAAACTCGCGGACGAGTTTGCGCTTCCGGTCGTGCAGACCGAGGCCCGGGACTTCAACCTGCCGAGCGATCACAGCATGAACCTTGGTTTTGACGCCAAGCCGTGGCTGGCCAAGGCCGACTTGGTCGTCGTTCTGGAGAGCGTGGTGCCGTGGATCCCGGCGGCTGGCGGGCCGCGTTCGGATGCGAAAATCATCAACATTTCCTCCGACCCGCTCGCCGTGCGTTACCCGTTCAAGGAGATCGAGGCGGACCTGCTGATTGCCGGCGACCCGTGCGCAGCGCTCCGCCTCCTGCGCCAGTGTCTCGCCGGAATCGCCAAAGTTCGCAACGGCGCCGCCGACAAGCGCCGCCAAGCCGTTTCGGCCGCGCGTGCGGAGATGGCGGCGCGCCGCAAGAAGCTCCTCGACACGGTCAAGGACCAGTCGCCGATCCACCTCGCTGTGCTCGCCGATTGCATCAATCGGGTGAAATCCGAGGATGCGATCGTAATCAGCGAGCTTGGCGTGCCGCAGTCGGCCTTGCGGCTTACTCAGCCGCGCTCGTTCATGGGCGGGCTGCTCTCGGGCGGTCTCGGCTTCGGGCTCGGCGCTGCGCTTGGCGCAAAGCTCGCGGCGCCGGATCGGGAAGTGATCGCGACGGTAGGCGACGGGTCCTACATGTTCGGGAACCCGCTGCCCTATCACCATGTCGGGCGCGCCGAGAAGTTGCCGACGCTTACCATCGTGGCCAACAACAAGATGTGGGGAGCGGTGCGTCAGGCGACTCTGGACGTCTATCCGGACGGGCGCGCCGCCAAGGCCAATATCATGCCGCTCACGGAACTCACTCCATCGCCGGATTTCGAGAAGGTGATCGAGGCCTGCGGTGGGCGCGGCGAGAAGGTCACGACGCCAGGCGAGCTTGTGCCGGCGCTCGAGCGCAGCCTCGACGCGGTGCGTTCCGGCACGCCGGCGACGCTTAACGTGATGACGCAGGGGAGGAGATAAACGTAGGGTGGGCAAAGCGCGCGCCCGAAGAGCTCGGAGTCGCGCGGGCTAGGGCGCGCCTTTTGCCCACGCGGTCCCAATTGAGAGAGTCGACTGCGTGGGCAAAATCGCAGCGAGAACTGTTCGCGTTGAAGTGAAGGGGACGCGATTTTGCCCACCCTACAAGCTAATTCTTCGGTACATTGCGCATGTAATCATTAATGAAGTTGCGCATTTCCGGCGTGGCCACGATCATCGCGCGCACCTTCGGGCTCAAATCCGGTGCGGTCGGATAATCGGGTACGAACTGAATCGTCTTGAGGGCCTCGGCGGCAAAACTCTTGTCGCTGTTGAGCCCTTCGATGCCGATCCGCAGCGCGTCGTAAGCCGCTCGCGGCGCCCCGGGCGGCAGCACGATGAGCCGCTGCAGGGTCGAATTCATGTCGAACAAGGTCTTGTAGGCAGCCCACAATTGCCCGGACGGAAGCGCGCCCTTGATCTCTTTGTAGAGTTGCGGATAGCTCGGGATCGTCAGCCCTTCCATCTGCTTTTGCGGCGGCGGCGGGTCGGCGACTTCGTCCCACCAGACCGGAATGGCGAGCCCGGTCTTGACCAGCGCCGGCTCGACCACCGAGCGATAGCTGGGCGGCGATTCCGAGAACATGTTGATCTCGCCGCGCTGGAGCGCGAGGCGTGCCGGCGGGCTCGAACGATAGCCGGTGACGTAGCGATAGGGCACGCCGAGCAGGTCGAGGCCAAGCCGAAGCCGCAAATCCTTCGAGGTATCGATGCTCAGGCCGCCGGCGATCAGGCCCTTGGCTTTGACGATATCCGTGGGCTTGTGCATGCCCGGCGGCACGTCGGTGCGCACAAAATGGACGGTTGTGCCGGGCTGATAGGCGACGAATTCGTAGCTGCGAAAGTCCACGCGCCAGCGCTCGGGCTCGCTCACATAGAGCCACGATGTGCCGCTGAGATAGCCGATGTAGGTGCCGTCCTTGGGCGCGACCTCGCCCAGATAGCTTGCGCCGATGAGGCCGCCGGCGCCGTCCATATTCTGGACAATGATGCTCGGCTCGCCGTCGATATGCCTGGCCAGGTATTTGGCGAACAGGCGACCCTCGATATCGGTCGGTCCGCCGGCGGCAAAATTGATCAGCAGGGTAATGCGCTTGCCTTTGTAGAAAGGCTCCTCGGCCCGAGAGTCGCAAACGGTAGTCATCAAGATGACAGCGGAGCAAAATCCCGCTATGGCGGTTTTCAGCCCGAGCAGATCCATGGGACTCCTCCTTCGAGGATCGATTGTCTCCACGATAACCATCGAACGGGTGTGCGGACAAGGCGAGCGATCACGCAGCCGGCGATAACGCGAGAAGCGCCATGCAGGGAATCGGCCATCGGATCTGGCGCTGGGTTGGCCGCACGCCGGTGCAGACCTTCATCCTGTGCCCGCTGCTCGTAATCGCGTTCGAACTCCTGCTTCGCGGCGGCCGGCTGACGATTGTGCCCTGGGGAGCGCCGTTTCTGGCCTGGGGGTATCTGCAATATCGCCTGGTCGGGCGCTATCGCCTGCCGCGCGCGGGCGGCAGCGCCGGCATGGAGCGGCCTCCCGACCGCATCATCACGGTCGGCCCGTACCGCTATACGCGCAATCCGATGTATCTCGGGCATCTGATGTTTCTTGTCGGTCTCGCGATTTTATTCTGGTCATGGTTCGGTCTTATCGTGGTGGTGCTCCGGGCCTTATGGTTTCACCGTCGCGTGCTGCATGATGAGGGGCGCCTCGAAAAGATTTTCGGTGCGGAATATTCCGCCTACCGAGCCCGCGTGAAGCGATGGATTCCCGGCGCGTTCTAGGACCGCACTATCGCTCGCCGCAACGCGAATAACGGCGTATGATGTCTCAAACAGATACGCCGGAACCACGGGAGGGATAGTCATGAAAGTGTTGTCGCGACTGGCGCTTGCCGCGGCAGCTCTGTGCATTTTCGGCACGAGCGCCGGCGCTGCCGAAATCGTCCTCATGACCACGGGCGCCGTCCAGGCGATTCTTCACGGGTTGATCCCTTCGTTCGAGGCATCCAGCGGGAACAAGGTCACGATGACGGTGCTGGGGACGGGCGGGGCCGTGGACGCCATCAAGGGCGGCAAATTCGCCGACCTGATTCTTCTTGGGCCCGACGCCCTCAACGATCTTGCGGCCGCAGGCAAAGTCGATGCCGCTACCATCAAGCCGGCCTTCAACTCGCGGATCGGCCTGGCGGTTCGTGCCGGCGCCAAGGCGCCTGACATCAGCACGCCCGATGCGCTCAAGAAGACGCTCCTCGACGCGAAATCCATCGGCTACAGCATCGGGCCGAGTGGAGAGCACTTCTCCAAGGTGATCATCTTCAAGCTCGGCATCGCCGACGCGTTACGTCCCAAGATGACCAACGTACGCGGCCGGCCGGTCGCCGCTGCGGTAGCAACCGGAGAGATCGAGGTCGGCATTCATCAGATCGCCGAGCTGATGCAGATACCCGGCGTCGACATCGTCGGAGATCTGCCGGCGGAGCTCAACAAGAAGATCGTGTACGCGACCGCACTTACTCCAATGGCGAAACAGCCGGAAGCTACGAAAGCATTTGTGAATTATCTCTCATCGCCGTCGTCTGCACCCGTGGTCAGAAAAAACGGCATGGAATCGGCTCTTTGATTGCGGGAGGGAAGACGATGTCGAAATCCGGAACAGGCGCCGACAAGAACCACGGAACGCCCTCGATCGACCGGCGCGGCTTTCTGACCACTGGCGCGGCCGCCGGCGCAGCGACGCTTGCTGCCGCACCGTCCGCCCGAGGGGCCGACGCGATCAGTTGGGATCGCGAGGTCGATGTGCTCGTCATCGGTGCTGGAGCCGGGGGGCTCGTGGCTGCCATCGCGGCGCGGGAGAAGGGCGCCTCGGTGCTCATCGTCGAGAAGAATTTCGACATTGGCGGGCGCGCGATGATGAGCTTCGGCGGCCTCTATATCGGCGGGGGGAACCGAATTCAGAAGGCGATCGGTATGCAGGACTCCCCGGACCTCGTGTTCGAGGACTGGTCGCGCCCGGAGAAGCCGATGGGCCGGTTCAGCGATCGCGAACTGGTGCGTACCTATGCGGACAATAATCTCAGTCTGTTCGAGTGGCTCGAAAAGCACGGGATCAAGTGGGAGGGGTACCGAAAGGAAGCCGATCGTCTCGATCGCCATCGCACGCGGCTTAATGTCGTGCCCTGGCCCAACGAGATTACAAACCCGGGTCGCGGATCGGGATTCGTGCGTCCGCTGGCGCAGACGGCGCGGCAGATGGGGATCGAAATCCTGCTTCAGCAGCAGATGACGAAGATTCATCGTGAAGAGCCGTTGTCGGGTCGCGTGATCGGCATCACGGCGGTCGAGGTCGACAACCGGTACCAGCCGCTGTCGCGCACCATGAACGTTCGCGCCCGTAAGGGCATCATCGTTGCGACTGGCGGCAGCGCCGGCAACCCGACCTTCCGCACCATGTTCGACGTGCGCCTGACCCCCGAATATCAGGCCGAAAACAGCGAATGGACGCAGCGCACCGCCGACGGTGAGATCGCCGCAATGGAAATTGGTGCGGCACTCGGCGCCACGGCCTGCCAGACCACGCAGGACGACAATCTGCTCACCAAGGGCCGGATGGGCAAGAAGAGCAACGGCACCGCGACTGATCTTTACGCGACCAGCCCGCATTTCTTCCGCGCCGGCGCGCTTGGCCTCAAAGTGAAGGATTACCAGAATCTGATCCTGGTGAAGGAGAACGGCCTTCGCTTCTACGACGAGACCGCCAATACCCGCGATTACGAATACTATGCGGCGGCGCTGGCGTGGACCGGCGATCCTAAGAAGCTCAACGGCGGCGGCCCGGTCTGGGCAATCTTCGACAGTGGCGCCGTGGCCCGCGAGAAGTGGAAGGTCGAGCCGCCCTATGTGGACCCGAACGGCTATTTCTTCAGCGCCGATACGGTCGAAGAATTGGCGCGCAGGATCGTCAACGAGTACCAGTGGCGGCCGATGCCGCCCGAGCGGCTGCGCCAGACCGTTGAGCGGTATAATGCTTTCGTGGATTCGGGCGTCGATGCCGATTTCAAGAAGCCCACGCCGATGCACAAGATCGGCGCGCCGCCGTTCTATGCGGCCTGGCATACGCCGGCGCTGCACGATTCATATACTGGGATCCGCATCAACACGACCGGGGAGGTGCTCGACCTGCGCGGTAAGGTGATTTCCGGGCTTTACGCGTGCGGCGATTCCGCTGGCGGCTTCGGCCAGCACGGCATCTGCCGTGCCGCTACATTCGGCCGCCTCGCCGGATGGCACGCAGCTACTCAAGCGGCGTGACGCAGAGCGCGTCGGAGACGCGCGTAGAAGCGCTGACGGGGGAGGTGGGCGGATGCGGCGTGTCACTTCGGCTCGCTCTCGGCAGGCGCCGGTGGAGGGCTGCTGTCCGCAGGGCCCAGTTTCTCGTTGAGCCAGTCGGAGATCCAATAAATTACGCCTGCGGCGAACAGCAGCAGCCCCGCGAGCGGAATGTCGTCCAGCATAAAATGAAGCGGCTTGTTGAGGATCGCCCAATCCGTCAGCGCCTGGTCGGGTGGGATGTTCAATTCCGATCCCAGTGTAGCGTTGGACGACGGATCCGTTATCTGCATGCCCAGGAACAACAGACCGAGTACGAGCACGATTGCGGCGATCATTTCGTTGGCCTCTGCAGGAAGCCGCGCGGAGCCGGCGTGAGCGAGGGCTCGCGCCTTTGGCGCGGCCCAGAGCGAGATGCGGGACCCGCATTATCGCCGCGCACAGAAAACCCATTCAGGATGGCAAACGCAGCGGACGGCACCGCTCATGCGGGCTACTTAAGCTCGAACTCGACGATATTGATCGGGCTCGTCCCGGTGTTTTTCACTGCCCGCGTCACGCCTGGGTCCTGCCAGAAGAATTCGCCGCTCCGCAACCCCCAGGCCCGGTCGGCCGCGCCCGGCACGCTTTCGCTGATCTCGCCGCCGTCCACGACAATGCGCATGCCCGGGGCGCGCTGCGTGATCGCGCCGGCCGCTTGTCCAGGCTCCAGCGTCAGGCGCCAGGCTCGGACGCGATCGTTGTCGATGAGCTGCTGATAAGCGTGCACCTCGGTGCGCGAACCCGCGGTGAATCGACCGCCCTGCGGGTAAAGGAGCGCAGTCACGATATTGAGGAAGGGCGTGGTGCCGACATTCGCGCCCCAGTGAGTCTCGGGCTTTTTGGAAAAGGCGGTGTAACCTACATTGCCGCGCTGCCCGTGCCGCGGTCGACCCATCGCCGTATCGCCCAGCGCTTTATTGGCCATATCGGTTGCTTCGACCAGCACGCTGACCTGGTCGAGCGAATGGGTGTGATAGACCTCCGGACCGCGTGGTGCTCCGGGCGGCAGGTAGACGCTCAACAGCATCACCAGATCATTGTGGAATACCGGGCGGTGGTAGGGCGCCTTCTCCACCGGAACGACTGTCTCTTCGGCCGCCGCCGGGGCAGCAAGCGCGAACGTGCAAGCGATCAGTGAGGCCGTGAGCGGCCGTCGCATGAAGTTCCTCCCTCGCTGTCTCGGTTCGTCCAATGACAAGCCGTCACACTGCGCCGATGTAGTGTAGCCTGCAAGGCCGCCGCGATTCGATCCGCGGAAACGCTGGCCGAGATTGGACGCGCGTGCGATCGAATCCGTCATCTGGCGCCTGAAGCTGTGAGATGTTATCAAATGTCTGGTCAGAGCACCGAGCACCGATCGGGAGGTCGTCATGAACAAGACATTGAGCGCTGCGAAGGTGGTCACGTGCCTTTGCGGCCTTTTCACGCTGTACCCGGGTGCAAGCGCCCTTGCTCAGAATCCGCCGCCGCCCGATCATCCCGCCGTCACGGTGAGAGGCCAGACGTACACGCCACATTCTACCCTGGTGCGCAACATGGGCACGGAGGAAGATCGTGTCACGCAGTTCACGCCCCATAAAATTATCGGAAATATCTATTACGTCGGAACCAGGACGCTGAGTTCCTTTCTGATCGTTACGCCGGAAGGCAATATCCTCATCGACAGCACTTATGAGCGCAACGTGCCGACAATCGCTAAATCGGTGGCCGATCTCGGCTTCAAGTTCTCCGATGTGAAGATTCTGCTCGGAAATCATGCGCATGGGGATCACCAGGAGGGCGATGCGCTGGTCAAGCAGATGACCGGGGCGCAGGTGATGGCCATGGCGGAGGATGTGCCGCTGCTCCAGCGGATGAAGCCGGGCGGCAAGGAGCACCCGATCGACCGCATTTTGCACGACGGAGATCAGGTGACTCTCGGCGGCACAACGCTCACCGCGCATTTGACTCCGGGCCACACGCCCGGTTGCACGACCTGGACCACGACCGCCCAGGAGGCGGGCAAAAGTTACAACGTGATGTTCGGTTGCAGCTTGCGGCCGCCGGCTCGGCTTACGCCCGCATTGGTTGACCAGTTCAACCATGCTTTCAAGGCCGTGCGCGCGCTTGCCTGCGATGTCCAGCTCGGCGATCACGGAGCTCAGTATCACATGCAGGAAAAGTTCGCGAAACTGAAAGATGGCGGACCCAATCCTTTCATCGATCCTGCCAGCTGCATGCTGGAAGCTGAGATCCAGGAGGCGATGTTTCACGCGATTCTTGCCGAGCAGGAGCAAGCCGGTCGTCCATAAGGCTTCGTGACGCCGTGCAGGAAAAGAGCCATCCGCAGCGCTTCAACGCCTACCATTCTCCGCATCAAGATTTGCGCGAATTCATTCGGCGAGCGGAGACGGCCGGTGAAATCCTGCGCATCAAAGGTGCCGACTGGAATCTCGAAATCGGCACGCTTGGCGAGATCGTGAATCATGCACGGCCGGAGCCGCCGGCGCTCCTGTTCGAAGATGTGCCGGGATATCCGAGCCGCATGCGGCTTATTTCCGGCGCCGCCAACTCCTCCAAGCGGCTTGCGATTGCGCTCGGCCTGCCGGTGCCGTCCTGTCCACTCGACGTGGTGCGCGCCTATCGCGACCGGATGCAGGACTACCATCCGGTTCCGCCCCGGATCGTCAGCACCGGTCCCGTTTTCGAGAACATCGATCGCGATGGCGAGGTCGATCTTTTCAAATTCCCGGTCCCGTTCCTGCACGAACTCGATGGCGGGCGCTTCATCGGCACTGACGACATCGTCATCATGCGCGATCCCGATGACGGCTGGGTGAACTGCGCCACCTACCGCGCCATGGTCCAGGACAAGGACCACATCTCGATCTGGATTTCTCCCGGCAAGCACGGGCGGCAGATACGCGAGAAATATTTCAACGCCGGAAAGCCCTGCCCGGTGCTGGTTTCGTGCGGGCACGATCCGCTGTTGTTTCTCGCCGGCGGCAACGAGATCAAACACGGGCTGTCCGAATACGACTATGCGGGCGGCCACCGCGGCGAGCCCTGCGAAGTGGTGCCAAGCGAGCTGTACGGCCTGCCGATGCCGGCGCATGCCGAACTGGTGCTCGAAGGCGAGATGGTGGAAGGCGTCACCGCCAGGGAAGGTCCGTTCGGCGAGTTCACCGGCTACTATGCATCGAGCCCGAGCGAGCAGCCGCTGGTCCATGTGCGGCGCGTCTATTGGCGCGACGATCCCATCATTTCGATCGCCTCGCCGATGCGGCCGCCGTCCGACTTCTCGTTCTCCAAATCCGTCATGAAGGCCGGAATGATCTGGGACGAGGTTGAGCGCGCCGGGCTTTCGGGCGTTGCCGGCGTGTGGGTGCACGAGTTCGGCGGCGCGCGCATGTTCAACGTCATCGCCATCCGGCAGGCCTATCCGGGTCACGCCCGGCAGGCGGGACTGCTCGCCGCAAGCTGTCAGTCGGGGTCTTATCTCGGCCGCTTTGTCGTGGTGGTCGATGACGACGTCGATCCATCCGATCTGTTCGACGTGATGTGGGCGATGTGCACGCGCTGCGATCCGGCAACCGATATCGAGTTCTTCCGCCGTGCCTGGTCGGGGCCGCTCGACCCGATTGTTGACAAGGCGAGTTCGACCAATTCGCGCGCCGTGATCGACGCCTGCCGACCCTTCGAGCGGCTCAAGGATTTTCCCAAGGTGGCGCGCGCAAGCCCGGACTTGCGGGCCAGGGTGGCGCATAAATTTGCGGATATCCTCGCCAAGATCGGCGCGGGATAAGACCTCCTGCTCGTTTTCAACGACAAGCGTCTCGGCCTGCCCGCCGCATTGCTTCCGGCAATTGCCGAGTGCCTGTTCGGCGGCCGGATCGCCCAGTAAAGTTCTCGGTTTAGAAAACGATTTCTAAATTGATTTCTTACAGATTCTTCTTGACTCCGGGGACGTGGGCCTTATTTGGGGAAAGCCGCTGTGATCTGTCCGCAAATTGGCTGATCGGGCGGCATTCGCTTTCCAAGACTCCGGCTTGCCGCGAGTAGGCTTTCAATCTCTGGTTGGAGAGGACGACGATGCGCCAGAACGCCCTCTTGCGATCGGGGAAGGGCTTGGGGGATCCGAGCACCACCCGAAAGAAAATAGCTCCCGTGGCAGTGGTGAAGCCCCTCGCGGCCGAGGAGCCGGAAGGGCACTTTGCTGTTCGCAAAGGCGTGCGCTGCGCAGGCGTGCACCTTATCGTCGATCTGCACGGCGCCACCGGCCTCGACGACATCGACCTCATCGAGGCGACGCTGCGCCGTTGCGTCGACGCTGCTCGCGCGACGCTCCTGCACATCCATCTCCACCATTTCCAGCCCAACGGGGTCTCCGGAGTGGCCGTGCTGGCTGAGAGCCATATCTCGATCCACACTTGGCCGGATGCGGGTTACGCCGCCGTGGACGTCTTCATGTGCGGCAAGGCCGATCCCGACGCATGCATTCCGGTGCTGCGCGAATCCTTTGGGGCTCGCGTCGAGGTGAACGAGATTTTGCGTGGGCAGGGTGCCTGAATGGATCCGATGGGCGAGACCCGCTGGATCCCGGAGACGCTGTTCGACGATTTGGGCTTCCGTATAAGCTACCGCGTCGAGCGGGTGCTTTACGAAACGCGGACCGAGCACCAGCATCTCGTGCTCTTCGAGAACAGGTTTTTCGGCAAGATGCTGATGCTCGATGGCGCGACCCAGGTCACGACCAGGGACGAGTTCATCTACCACGAGATGATGACCCACGTGCCGATTTTCGGCCACGGCAAGGCTCGGGAGGTGCTGATCGTTGGCGGTGGAGACTGCGGCATTGCCGAGGAGGTGCTCAAGCACAGGTCGGTCGAACGCCTCACCCAGGTCGAGATCGATGCTTCGGTGGTGCAATTCTCCAAGGAGCATTTCCCCGAATTCACCGGCCCGGTGCTCGGCAACAAGAGATTTGAGTTGGTGATCGACGACGGCATGCGTTACGTCGCCAAGACCGCCCGGCGGTTCGATGCGATCATCGTCGATTCGACCGACCCGCAGGGGCCCGGCAAGGTTCTTTTCAGCAGCCGCTTCTACGCCGCCTGCAAGCGCTGCATGAATCCCGGCGGTGTGTTGGTGACCCAGAACGGCGTGCCCATCTTCCAGCCGGGGGAGCTGCGGCAGGGGATGAGCAAGCTTCGCAAGCTCTTCGCCGATGCATCCTGCTACGTTGCAGCAATCCCGACCTATGTCGGCGGCCACATGGCCATGGGGTGGGCGAGTGACAGTCCCCGTCTTCGCCAGACGACGGCGGCGACGATTGCCGCGCGCTATCGCAAGGCCGGCAGTTTTCGCACCCGATATTGGACGCCGCAGGTGCACCGGGCGGCTTTCGCCCTCCCGCGCTTCATCGCGGACCTGGCGGGCTAGAGTTTATTCCGGTCTAGTTGGACCACTTGGTGAACAGTGGCCACTCGCAAGCGGCATGCTCGGTCACCCTCTCCCCTCGTGGGAGAGGGTCGCAGCGCGTTTTCGCGCGGCGGGGTGAGGGGGCGACGCGCAACCAACAAGAGGCCCCTCACCCCGACCCTCTCCATGAGAGCGTCGAAGACGCGCGTAAACACGCTGATGCTGCGCCAGAGTTTGTGGCGCGAGAGTCGATGCGCGCGGGGAGAGGGAGCGCACCGAGTGCGCTGCAATTGCTGTGCTCAATCGGACCGGAAACTGCTTTAGTGGTCCGGCTGGGTCAACGCCGCCATGTCACCAGAGTAGCCTCGGCGGCGGCATCAAGGATGCGCTGCGGCCCGGGCTTGAGGCCATGCCGCGCAAGGACATCGTCCGGGCTGCATCCCGGGCCGACCTCGGGGAAGACTGGCAGGCCGCCCGGCAGCCGCACTTTTGCTGCCCGCGAGAGGTGAAAGGCGTCGTAGCCGATCTGTAAAAACAAGTCATAGACCCTCGGACCGCCGATCACCGCGCACAGCCCTGAGGGCGCTCCGAGCCGAGTTCGGGCCTCCTCCAGCGAGGCTCCTTTCGGGTTCCACAAAAGCGACCTTGCATGTGCGGGATCGGGCGCGAGCGCGGCGGTGCGCGTTGTGACGATCAGCCGGTAGCGGCCGGCGGAGGCAGGGCCGCCCTCGTGGGAATGGCGACCGTGGACCACGAGCGCTGCGCGATCGAGGCTTTTCCGGAAGAATGTCTGATCGGCCTCGATGAGGAGGCTTGGTGGAACGCGTCGATCCGCGCCCGCCAGCATGCCGTCCGCCGAGACGATGGCAAACCCTTCGATGCGAAGCCGGGTGGTCATGACGGCAAAAAAGCGCGGCGCACCATGGCGCCGCGCCCGCTTGATGAATGAGGTGCAAGCTCAGCTGAGCACTTTGTATTTCTTGAACCAGTTCACCATCTGATTCCAGGCGTCCTTGGCCGCCTCTTCGCGATAGCTCGGACGATAATCGGCGTGGAAGCCGTGCGGCGCGCCGGGATAGATGTGAAATTCGGCGACCTTGCCCGCAGCCTTGAGCTTCGCCTCCATTTCCTTGACCTGCTCGACCTTAATGCCGGTGTCCGCCTCGCCATAAAGGCCGAGCACCGGAATTTTCACTTCGGAAGCGAGGCTGAGCGCGTTCTTCGGCCATGTCGCGTTCTCCGGGTCGGCAAGGGTGCCGTAGAACGCGACGCCGGCTTTGAGATTGCCGTTGTGGCTGGCGTATTCCCAGACCGTGCGTCCGCCGCGGCAGAACCCCATGATGCCGGCTGCCGCCGCGTTGCCGCCTTGCGACTTCGCCCAGGCCAGCGTCGCATCGAGATCGGAAAACAACTCGCTGTCGGGCTTGCTGTTCACGATCGGAAGGATTTCCCGCACCTCTGTCATCTTCGGCAGATCGACTCCCTTGCGGAAATAATAATCGGGAGCGACGGCAAAAGCGCCGAGCTTCGCCAGCCGGCGAGTGACGTCCTTGATATATTCGTGCAGCCCGAAAATCTCCATGGCCACAAGAATGACGGGCGGGTTCGTGGCGTTGGCCGGCCTGGCGTAGTAGACGGGCATTTCCCCGTCCGACACTTTCACCTTGGCGTCGCCGGCGGTGAGGCCATTGGTGTCGGTCTTGATCGCATCGGCGCGCACCGGTCCGGCCGCGAGCGTATAGCCGGCCGCTGCCGCGGCGGACGCGGTCATGAAGAAACCGCGCCGCGACAGTGGATCGACCTGGTGGGCCAGTCCTTCGACGTCGGACATCAGCTTCGGACGAACGTTCATGAGTTATTCCTCCCATGGGAATGGGCCGGCCGTTCGGTCAGCCTGGTAACGATGATTGACGGCCGGTACTACGCCGACCGGGCGGCACGTTGTCAATGCGCGGCCCTAGTGTGGCGGATTTGACCTTCCTACCAGCATTGCCGCGAGTCCTTCGTAGGAAGATCAAATCCAAAGCCACACGAGACCCAATCAGTTGCTAGTGTCCCTTTGGCTCCGACGCTTGTAAAAGCGTGTGCTGCAAAGGAATACAAGCGTCGGAGCCGGGACACTAGTAATTATTCCGAGCGCAATTCCCTGGTGATCGCCTGGATTACGCGCGGGTCCATCGGCTCCACTTCCGTTTGGAATACGGCCGCGATGTGGCCGTTGCGCCCGATCAGATATTTGTGGAAGTTCCAGTGCGGCGTTTCCAGCGGTCGCTCGGCTGCCGCCCATTTGTAGAACGGATTCGCGTTCTTGCCGCGTACTTCGGCCTTCGCGGCAAGCGGGAAGCGCACCCCGTATTCGTCATTGGCGGTTTTCATGATGTCGAGCGGCGTGCCCGGCTCCTGGCCCCCGAAATCATTCGACGGCACCCCGATGATCATCAAACCTTCATCGTGATAGCGGGCGAAAAGCTGCTGCAATCCGGCGAATTGCGGGGTGTAGCCGCATTGCGACGCCGTATTGACCACGAGAACAGGCTTTCCGGCGTAATCGGAGAGGCGGATTTCGCCTCCCTCCAACCCAGGGAAGCTGAATGCATAAGCGGTGATCCTGCTCATCGCGGCTGATTGTGCAAATACCGGCCGCGGCGCCGCAACGGCGGCGGCGAGCAATCCCAGAAGTCCTCTGCGATCCCAGATCATGACGAACCTCGGCTTGGAAGAGCGGCGCAAACGATAACCCATTTTCGCGCCGCGCAACAGGTCGGCGCGATCGTTTTTGCGCCAAGTCCATCGGGCCGCTATGCGTTTGAGCGGGGTGGCCAAGGATGCCGCTCAGCTGCGGCCGCTGAGACTCTGTGTCGTGATCCGAGCACAATGCGGCTGCTCGATGGTCTGCCTTGCATGCATTGGGCAAGGCCCACACTGCATTTCGGGAACCGGTGCCCGCGAATTTCGTTTGCAAAGTGCGAAGCTGCTAGTGCGAGGGCCAACAAAGTGTCCTGGCCTGTGTGTTGCCCCGGTTGAGGCAGTCGGGGGCGGAAAGGGGTCGAATCTGGACGGCCGCCGACGAAAGCACGCCAACATCCAGGTTTGGGCTTCGCTGAAGAGGACAACCATCCCGGGTGTTCGCAGCAAAGGAAATCTAAGACGAAGGAGAACCTTCAATGTGTGACTATAGTCTCCACCATGTGGCGAGCCGGCCTGCCAAGATCGAGGACAAGCTGGTCACGTCGAAATTCCATTCGATCACGCGCGGATTCTGCGCCGTCGGGGAACCGAACGTCGCCGTCTGCCTGCTCCCCGGTACGGAGCTCGCTTTCGAGCGTAATGTGGAATGCGAACCCGCTTTCCCGATCCTGCCGAAGAAAAAGATCGGCCATAAGGTGGCGCGGTTCCGCCAGATCAACCTGGATCAGCCGGCCATGCACCATGACGCGCTGGAGTTTCCGGATGGCCAAGTGGTGCTGGTAACGCGCTTGTGCGAGGGCCAGCGGGCCACCATTCTTCAACTTCCGGCGTCGGCACGTCCGCAGACGGTGTCGGAACCGGAGCGGCAGAATTCATTTATCGCCTGAATCAGGGCATGTCGTTCCAACGCTGGCGGGAGCCACCGACGTGCGTGCGGTGGCTCCTTTATTTTTGCGGTATCGCCTGCGGCAGCAATGGCAAGTCAAATTGGTAATTGAACCTTCCACGCAGCAAATGCGCTTGGTCGTGGGATGCGTTTGAGGAGAATGGCCCAAGCGGCGAGTCGTTCAAACTCTTCCCGAAATCCGCGTAGAGATATTCAAGGCCAAGGGACCAGCGCTGCTTATCGCCGCCTGCGTAGGAAATCCCTCCGCCGACCGTCCATCCGGCTCGCGCGCCTGACGCCGATACAGCCGCCGCGCTTCCCGGACCCAGCACCTCGGTGGCATCATTATTGCGGAAAGAGCCGTAAGCAAGCCCGCCCGTCGCGTAAACAAGCCAGTTGTCAGCAGCGAGGCCTGCGCGCGGACGCAGCGTACCGAACCATCCTTGCTCATCGCGAAGGTTGAGACCATCGAGCCCCGTAGGCGAGAGCAGAACCGAGTCCATCCCGTAGCGGCGCGTGAAGTCGCTCTCGATACCGAAGACGAACGGGCCCTTCTGGTAATTGTAGCCGAGCTGCCAGCCGGCAAGCGGGCTGTTCGCGCTCGAAGAGCCCGCTGCCACCGGAGCACCGGCGATCAGCGCATCGTACGGCACGCTCCACGAATTGGCGCCGCCGTAGAATCCGCTCCAGTCGCGAGGTGTTTCCGTGGCCGATGGAGACAACGTCTGAAAGCCCGCCGTCAAATCCATCGCGAGGGCAGGCATCGAAATCGCTGCCAGCAGGGCCATTCCTGCTATCGAGCTTTTCATCGTCGCCAGTCCCTCGGCTCCGCCCGACTCATTTCAGCACGCTACAATACGAGCACTCGGGGCCCCATACAAGGGCCAAGTCGCTGTCGAAACAGCATCACCAAAGAAGCAAGTATACTATACGCATCGATGCGGCTTTTGTTGCCGCAACGCGGATATCCACCGCGATTTCCGAAATCTGTGGCTTTTCCGCAACACCGCATGACCGAAGCGTTCGCGCGCAGCGCAGCGCGAAGTGCGGTCCTTGCAATACGCGGGACCGTCACAAACTCCTCTAGCCGGTCGTTCTATGACCGGCTCCTGCCGTCGAACGGCGCCGGCGAGATGCTTTCAAGGTCGATGCCGTCGAGGCAGCGGACGTTGACGGCGATCATTTCGCCGCCACCTGGTTGCTGCCCGCGCGAGAACGACCCCACGCCGCACCGCCTGCAGAACAGGTGATGGACCAGCTTCTTGTTGAACTGGTAATCGATCAATTCGTCGGCGCCCGCACGCAGCGCGAACTGTTCCGGCGGGACGAAAGTCCACAGCGCGCCCCGCTTCGTACAGATTGAACAGTTGCAGGCGATGACCCGCGAAAGATCGGCGGTGACATCGAAGCGCACCAGACCGCAATGGCAGCCGCCCGAGAAGTTCTTGCTATCAGCCATGCGTCAGGCGCCAAGCGAGGTGCGGCTGTCGATGGCGCGCCGCACGACCTGCCGCACGTCCGGGTTCGATAGGAACAGATCGTGGTTGATCAGTCCCCAGCCCTGCTGCGAGGCATCGATCACGCGCACTCCCAGCCGCTCGAGCTGCGCCTTCTCGGAGGCGCCCACGCGGCCAACTCCACCGGCGAGCTTGCTCGAAAGTTCCAGCGCCCGGTCGTTGGTCGCGGTGATCACGGTAATTCTGCGCGCCAGCGGCCCCATGCGTTCTATCGAGGATGAGAACACGTCGATGTCGATATCGGGCGAGGCAAAAACCACGGCGCCGATCCGCTCGGCAGCCGCCTCGCCATATCGCGCATTGAGTTGGCGCAGCGCTTCCAATGTGAGCATCGTGCCCATGCTGTGGGCGACGAGGTGCACCCGGCCGTTGGTCTGCCCCACCATGACGGCTTCGAGCACGCTTTCCAGGGCATCGCGCGACCACATGGCGCTTTCGCGATCGTAGACATAATCGAACAAGCCAGATTTCGACGGCCAGGCGAATACCATCGTGTCGCCATGAAAGCGGATGCCGTCCGAAAGACGAGCGGCGTCGAGGGCCGAGCCTTCGAACGTGTTTCGGAATCCATGCACGTAGATCAGGAGGTCGTGACCGTTCGTAGCCTGCGCCAACACATCGCCGATCTGCGCCGGGATCGGCTCCACCTTTTCTATGTTCCAGTCGCCAAGCCCGACAGCGGTGAGTGCGAACGGAGCGCGGTTGGGCGGAACGAGGGTGACGCTCGCAAGGGTTGTCCCACGCCCGCGATCCGGGCCGAACCAGGGCTTCTCGCGCCCGCCGTTCACGGCCTTTCGGGTCGTTGCCACCAGCAGGGTGGGCCGCTCCGCAATGGCTGAGAGGTCGGTCCCAGCCGCGGCCCCGTCGAAGGTCGCGCAACGGGTCAGCGCCACGCTCGCGACGGAGGCGGTAAGGGCGCGCAGCACGGCGCGCCGAGACTTGTCATCGCCAAGTGCTGGATGGCAGGTAATCACGCGAATTCCCTCGACGGGACTGGGCGCCATCCGCCCGCTGCCGCCTTCGGATTCTGTGATGCCGCATAGCGGCAAGAACAGGGCGAATCCCGTAGCCCGGATTGCGCCATCATAGAACGAGCCAAAGGATCGCCGGCGTCAGCTCGCGCAATCCGGGCTACGCGAGCATCAACGACTGTAGCCCGGATTGGAGCTTGCCTACAGGGCAAGCGCAAATCCGGGGTAGGGACCCGGATTGCGCCATCATAGAACGAGCCAAAGGATCGCCGGCGTCAGCTCGCGCAATCCGGGCTACAGGTGCGTCAGCGCCGCGCAGGCCGCGACTTGGCCCGGCAGGGATTGTCTCGCCGCAAACAGGGGATCGGGATCGGCCGCGGCTTGCCGGCATGCGAGCGCTTGGCGGACAGACGCCAAGTTAAGGCCTTTTGGCGCCTGCTCGACGAGACAGGCCACCGCCTCGTCGTTCGAAGCCATCCTGCCCGTGATCCAGCTCATGACGAAGCGGGCCGGATAGAGGAGGGCGCGCAAGTAGGACTTGCGGTCCTTCGGATCGAGCGCATCGCTTGCGGCAAATCGCTCGCAGAAGGCTGCCCAGTTGGTGAATGGCGCGCCGGCGAGGTAGCGGCGAACCTCCTCCAGGGTGGGCCGCTGCGGCGCGACGCGCGCCCGCTCGACGAGCGTGACGCCGTGATCGAGGTAATCGACGCGGTCGAGCGGCGGAAATCGGCCGACCGAAAAGCCGCTGTCGGTCCAGAAAATCGATACTTTCGGTCCAAGCGCATCCGAGATCCTGCCCGCCTCAGCGTAAAGTCCTTCCAGGGCTGCGGGGGAAAGCCCGCTTCTGGTGATCACCGCGACATCGATGTCGCTGTAGCGGCGGCTAAATCCGCCGTGCGCCAGACTGCCGATGAGATAAATTCCCATCAATTCCTGGTCGAGCACGGCCGCCCAGCGCGCGGAGACCGCACGCGCGAATTCGCGAGCCGAGATCGCAGCAAGCTCATCGGGAGGAACGGACATCGGAGCGCCGAAGGGTCAGCTGCATGGATCTCTCCTACACCCAGAACATGGAAGACTATCATCTGTCGCTTGCCTTCGCGGGGCAGCGCACCGGCTTCTACATCGATATCGGAGCCGGCCACCCGATCGCGGATAACGTTTCGTTCTGGTTCTACGAACGCGGCTGGCAAGGCATCATCGTCGAGCCCCAGCGCAATCTCGTCGACCTCTATGCGCAGCTGCGGCGGCGCGACATTCGCGTTTGCGGTCTCGTAGGAAGCCGCTGCGGAGAGACCGAATTTCACATGTTCGATCGCTTCCACGGCCTCTCCACCACGGTCGAAAAATATGCCCGCGCCGCGACGGTCCACGGCGCGCACTATCACACGGTTCGCCTGCCGACGGTTACACTTGCCCGGCTCTGCGAGGAGCATCGGGTCACGGCGATCGACTTCCTCAAGATAGACGTCGAAGGCGCAGAGGCGGACGTTCTCGCGGGCGGCGATTGGCGCCGTTATCGTCCGAAAGTGGTCGTCGTCGAGGCGGTGGCGCCCGGATCAGGCGAGCCCGCCTGGGAAGAATGGGAATCGATCCTGCTGTCGAATGGCTACCGCTTCGCTCTGTTCGATACGCTCAATCGGTTTTACGTGGCCGAGGAAGCGGCGGACGTCGCGGCCCGGCTTCCTGCCGAACGGGCGCCGTGGCATGACGTTCGCCACATGTACGAAATCGGCCGCGCGCCGGAGAATCCGCAACACCCGGATCATGCGCTGACCGCGATTCTCGCCCGCGGCTTCTGGTCGATCCTCCCCTATCTCGATCCCGATCTGCTCGCCGATATTCTCGAACGCGGGCGGGACGCGCAAACCTCCGCCGAATTTACTCGCGCGGCACTCGACAGCGACGAATTCCGCGCGCAACTGGGCCGCATCGCCTGCGGTTACGACGGCGGGCAGTTGGGATGAGAAGCGGTTTTTACGACCTCGGGTGCGCGCTAATCCGCTCTACGACAGCCGTATGCTGCTCCTGCCGCCGCGACGAGCGATGCGTGATCCAAAGTTCGGCTGTGGCAAGAGCTGTAACGAGAATGCCGACAATCACGTGGACGTCCCTGGCCAATCCCGAATCGAAATGAAGCACCCAGGGGGAGACAATGACCCAGAGGCCCAGCGCGAGGTTCAACCATTCTTCGAGGTCGAGGTGGGCATAAATGGCAGCCATCGCGAGACCGATGATCGCCACGCCGACGAGATGCGCGTTCACGTTCTCCGGCCCCGATTCGAAGCCCAGCATGGTTGGCGACATGCTGAGAAACCCTCCGAGGTAGAGGTTGGCGATGTCGGCCATCGTCCGGCCCGCATCTTCGGGGGCCTCAACCGGGTGAGCGGCCATCTTCGCATCCATACCAACCTCCAGGCTCGGGTCACGTCACAACCGCTTGCCGCCGGCGAAGTTCCTGGCCGAAGGCTCGGCAGCGGTTGAGGCGAATGTAACCGCCGAACGGCTCGCCCCAAAACAGTCCGGCATGCAGCCTTCGCTGCGGCGCGTTGACGCGGCAACCCCTCGCCTAACTTTACTGCGTCAAAGCTGCGTAGGGTGGGCAAAGGCGCAACGCGCTTCAGCGCGTGCGCCGTGCCCACGCGGACGTTCGCGCGTGGGCACGGCGCTCGTTTATGAGTGTGGCGCGGCTCAGGCTCGTGGACCGCGCCTTTGCCCACCCTACAGAAGTTTCCTGACGCAGTAAGACTAACCCGCCCTACCGGTCGCGGTCATCGTCAGCCGGATAGGTCAGAGCGCCGTCTGCGGCGCGCCTCGCCTCGCGCGTGATATGCGCTTCCACGACCTGATTTTCCCCGAGAATATGGAAGACGGTTTCCCCGCCGGCGATCAGGTAATCGGCGATGATCCGCCGGTGGCATTGCCACCACATCGCTTCGGCGCACATGATCGCGCACGGCGTTGCATGTCCCAGTTCACGCAATAGCGCAAGGCCGGCGCGGAACGCAGGCGTCATCGCGTAATCGGCATAATTGTGAAAGCTCTGGTTGCGCCAGAACGCGTTCACCGCCGCCGGCGTTTGCGCGCTGCGTCCGCGCAACCCGCCGAGGTCGGCGATATGCTCGTATCCGATGCCGCATGCGGCAAGAGTTGCCGGGAGAACATCGCGGTTATATTGCGGATTGGTGCGCGATCGGGGAACGGTACGGACGTCGACAACGAGGCCAACCGTTGCGCCGCTCAGGAGATCGACGAATTCCTCTATCGAGCGGGTGGAATGGCCGATCGTGTAGAATGGATGCGCCATCCGGCCTGCTTCCCGCCGCGCCAGCGCGGCGGGGTCCCTAACTTACTGGGTCATAAACTTCGTAGGGTGTGCAAAATCGCGTGTCGAGGTCCGACCGCGTGCGCAACGGCGCGATGGCGATTTTGCGCACGCGGTCGGTTCGTGCCGCGCCGTTGCACACCCTGCGCAACCGTATGACAAAGTAAGGCTAATCGGCGCTCTTGATCGCCTTGACCGTTTTCTCGATTGAAGTTTGCAACAGCTGCAGGCGTGTGCGTGCGATGATTTCGGCTTGGCGGTAGCACTGGCGCTCATAGTCGAGCTTTTGCCGTTCATCCGCAGTTTCCGTTGCCGGAAATTCGCAGTGCGGCTCTTGTACGGGATTGAGCAAATCCAGACGCGGAAGCGGTACTGCCATCTTGACCGGGGCCGCGGTTGCGGACGGGGCGACCCTTCTTACCTGAATCTTTTCTTTGTGCTGTTTGACGGCGGTATGCCTGTCAGTAGGGACCGCGATGCTGGTCTTGGTGTAGGCGGGCGCACAACCCGCAACCGCAACGGCGCACAGTGCTGCGGTCATGGCCCAGGCCGGCGGATGCTTGCAGCGTCTCAGGCGAGCAATGCCGGAGTACCGCGAAGTGCTGCTGCGCAACCTGGTGAAATTACGCATGACACCCTTACCCAACTCACGATACGCAGCTCACATTCCCATCGCGCGAAGATCGATAATACACAAACGTGTCCGATAAATGGCCTCGAACGACTTACGAGCTGGTCCCGATGAATTGAAACACGACTCGCGGGCTGCAAGCGCTATCTCTCCCCGCTTGCGGGGAGAGATGAACGCGCCGGCAGCAGCGGCTTTGCCCGCGCCACCCAGGCATCGAGCCTGGCGTCCTCCTGGAATGTCTTGTCGATGAGGTAGAGCCCCACCGCCGGACAGATCGCGCCGAGTTCGACGAGCACGGGCTTGAGCAGGAGGTCGGGCGCCAGGGCGTGCGCCGGACCGGCTCCGAGCATCACCGGAAAACAGGTCACACCTGCAAGGCCGTCGCCCGGAATCTGATCGAGATACAGTTTCAGGAGCCCCGTATAGGTCGCCTTGAACGTGGGACTGGCGAACACCACGACGTTCATCCCGCGCACGGTCTCGATCGAGCGCGTGATCGCGGCATTGCCCCATTCCAGCAGCGCCGGCCCGAAATCGACGAGATCGACGATCAGATCGGGCTCGGCTCCGGTCAGCTTGCGCGCGACGAGCAGTCCCGCTTCCAGCGTCCGCGACTTGGGCTTCGGATTTCCGACGACCACCGCCGTCTTCATGCTGCGCCACGCAAGGAGATCTGTCCTAGCGATTGGCCGACACCCGCTCTGTACTCTTGGCCGCCTTGATCATTTGCTCGACGTCGCCTTGCAGCCGCTCCAGACGATCGCGGATGATCATCTCGGCGTGGCGATAACACTGCCGCTCATAATCGAGCTTCTGCCGATCGTCGGCGTCCGTTCGAGTTGAATCGAACGCGCAGTTCGGTTGCGACGGAGGCGCAAGCAGTTCCGCAGCCGGAACGGGCATCGCGGCTTTCGCTGTCGCAGCAGCGGCCGCTGCGGTTTTCGGTTGCGCCTCCTTGGCCGGCTTCGCGGCCGTATGCGAGCCGACGGTGGGGGCCGACACCGGCTTGCTCTGAGCACGTTCGCTGGCAGCGCTGTGAGCGCGCTCGCTGGCGGCGCTCTGAGCGTGCTGGCGAGCGGCGTTGGCCCGCTCGTGCTGGGCGGCAGGACTGCTTTGGGCGTGCTGCGCCGGGGCTCTGGCCTCGATGCGCTGCGCCGTGATTCTGATCTTGGGCCGTTGCGCCGTGCCGACGACCTGGGCGCGCTGCGCCGGGGCAGCAGTCACGGCGCGGTGCGCGCCAGGGCCGGGGCTGTTCGGCATGCCGTTCACCTGGGCATCGCCGGAGGCGCAAAACGCAAGCAGCGCGATAGTCACTCCGGTGGCGAATCCCAGGATTGAAATGTGGTCGCCTCTAAGCTCCTCCGCCGGCACCGGAATACGATCGTCAGCCCGACGGTTACGCGACGCCAAAAAGCTACGCATGACACCTCCACTCAACACGCAACTACCACTGCCTTTGGTCGGGCAGAATAGTGTCTAAGATGTGTCGCTGGTGGTAATATGATACTATAGCAAAAATCGCCTGGTCAGTTTCACTGATTAAATTTGGTGTTATGTACGTGTAGTTAGTTCTACTGCATCATAACTTCCGTAGGGTGGGCAAAATCGCGTGGCACCGCCTGACAGCGTGGGCAACGGCGCCCGGCGCGATTTTGCCCACGCGGTCGGCATCGGAGAAGGTGCCGTTGCCCACCCTACGATGTTTCTGACGCAGTAATGTTAGTGGAGCTTACTCGCCGCGAAGTAACAGTTAGGCCGTAGGGCGCAATAGCGAGCGCTTGCGAGCGTATTGCGCCGCGCGGCGGAATACGCGACCATCTGCTATCCTTACTGCGTCCGTAGGGTATGGCAAAGGCGCGTACTCGCCCTCGAAATAACCGCTATTGTTTGTTGTTTTAATTGCTGGAACTGTTGTTCCGAAATCACAGCCAGCAACGACCCGCGAATGCTACAAGGGACGTGACAATCGGGCGGCGGGGGAGATTGGCTCGTATGGCGAGGTTGAGGAGCATCTGCCGCCTGGGCGCGGCATTATTGATGACGGCGACGCTGCTCGCATGTGCGAGCCAGAGCGGTCCGACCATGGCTTCACTCGCGAGCGTCGGTCAGCCGCCTTCGGGCCAGGCTCGGATCATCGTGATGCGGCCCGAGAAAGGAATGTTCGGATTGGGCGATCGAGGACTGCCGATCAAACTCGATGGCGAGCCCATGGGCGAGATCCTGACCGGGCGCTACGCGTCGGCGGATCGGCCGGCCGGACGGCATCAGCTTTCGGCCGAGTGGTGGGACTGGCCGGGCGTCACTCGATACGACTTCACTGCGGCTCCTGGGCGCACCTACTATTTTGCGACGAAAGTGAAGGAGAAGGTCGGCAAAGTCAGCGGAGCGACAGCCGTCGCCGGTCTTGCCGGCTTTGTGGTTGCCTCCGCCATGACCGACGACGGCGGCGGTCCCATCGATTTCGTCGCCATGACCGAGGCGGAGGCGAAGCAAGCAATAGCGAATGCGAGCGCGCCCCAGTAGCCGCCTGCCGATCGCTGACCGAGCATTCGTATACGCCGCAAACGCTCCGGGTCGCGCCGCTTGTTATCCCCGGTGGAAGACGTCAGACGCGTCGGGCCCAATAGCGAGCACTTGCGAGCGAATTGCGCCCTCGCGGCGGAATACACCACCAGTCCGTCACGCAGAGAATGGATCGAGCAGGGCAACGCCGGTCCGGCGGATGTCGGCGACATTGCGGGTAACCAGCGTAAGGCCGCGCACCTTCGCGCTGGCGGCCAGGAGTCCGTCGATCAACGGCAAGCGATCGGGAACACCGAGCCGCGCCCAAGCTTCCGCGATCGGCTCATCAATCGGCAACACTCGATCACCAAGCCGTGCCCGCATCAGCGCAAACCATTGATCGAGTGATTTCGCCTGATCTGGATCGTTTCGCCGTTTCAATTCAATGCCGCGGCGGATCTCGGCCAGCACCATCACACTCGTCCCGATCTCCTCTACGGGCGTTTGCGCCACCCATCGCGAAACATTCGGATGGGCACGCTCGCGCTTGCGGATTTCGGAGATGATGTTGGTATCGAGCAGGAACTTCACAGAGCGATCTCGCGCCACCCGCGTTGGCGCGGGAGGTCGAACACGCCGGCGAAAATCTCGTCGGGAAGATCGGAGCCGAATACATCGAATGCGGTCGCCACCTCGGGTTCAAGCATCGTCTTCGCCAGCACTGATCGCAACGCCGCGGCCCGTTCTGGATCGCCGCGCAGCGTCCGCGCCATCGCCCGGATGAGCGGGGCATCACTTTTCGCGGCCTGAATTTCGACGCGGACCAATCCGCGTGCCGCTGTGCGGCGGCGGTGCGCATTGGTCGCCCTTCGCTGAGATTTGCTGGCCATCGGTAGTTCCGAGATCTATGGTTTCCGGTAATATAACCGGGAATTGCCCGAACGCAAGTTGACCAACTGGAATCACCCGATACGACTTCACCGCGGCTCCTGGGCGCGTATTGCGCCGCCGCGGCGGAAGCAGCGTGTTCGCCCCCGGGCGGTTCCGCGCAACTGCAATGGCTCCGCTGCCAGTATCGCGGTTAGGCTGATCGAGATATGCGAGAAACAGGCGTGGCCAGGAGGTGGGCAATGGGTCTGCTTGTAAATCCCCGGCTTGGCGATGCGGAGGACGACGCATCGAGCACCAAACAGCGGTCGCTCCTCTCCCTGGCGGGTACACTCCTTTCGGAGATCAGCCTACCCAAACTGGCGGCCGCCTTGATGCTGATGCTTGTCGCTCCTTGCCTGCTGCTCGGGCTTGCGCCCCTCATTATATCGGCCTGGATCGCCAACATTCCCGGTCGCTTTACCAGTCCGTATGCCGGACTGTGGCCGATCCTCGTGCTTGCGCTGCTGCTTGCGGTTGGCTGGTTCGGTGGAAGAGCCCTGTTCCGTCTTGCGGAGCGCAGTTTCTGGTCTTTGAACTCTCTCGTGGTCGAGCCTTGTTACGCGGTGACCCGCGAAGGATTGCGACAAGCTGTCGAGCAGTTCCTCCCGGATCGAACCACAAAGAGGCGCCGTAGCCGGTTGCGGGCAATTACTGCTGCGGTGGCTGGTATCGCGATCTGCGCAGTCGCCATTCTGATACTGATGCTGGCCTGGCCGAGCTCGCGTTGGATAGGTAACGCATCGGATCTGACGGCTCCGCTCCGCCTCGCTCCGGTAGCTCTCGCCAACGGCATTGTCCTGGTCGCGGCATATCTGGGGGGCGCCGCGCTGGCTTGGTCGATCGCCGACGCGACAATGGCGCAGCCGCGCGACCTCGATGGGTTTCATCCGGTGCCGGCTGGGCTGCGCCGCTGGCGCGTCGCTCATCTGTCGGATCTCCACATCGTGGGCGAGCGCTATGGCTTTCGCATCGAGAGCGGCCGATTGGGGCCACGCGGCAACGAGCGTGTCAAACATGTGCTGCGCGAGCTGGATGCGCTGCATGCCAGGAATCCGCTCGACGCGATCCTCGTCACCGGGGACATGACGGATGCCGGCCGCTCAGCCGAATGGGCCGAGTTCTTGGACGCGATGGCATTCTATCCCGCTCTCGGCGAACGCATTCTCATCCTGCCCGGTAATCACGACCTCAATGTCGTCGATCGCGCTAATCCGGCGCGGCTCGATCTGCCGACGAGCCCCAGCAAACGGCTTCGTCAGCTACGGACATTGTCCGCCATGGATGCCCTGCAAGGCCAGCGCGTTCGAGTGATCGATCAAACCGCGGCTCGCATTGGCGCAACTCTTTCCGAGGTGCTGGAGCCGCATCGCGCGCAGATCGCCGAATTCGCCGATAGCGGGCGACCGTTTCTGTCCGTAACCCTGGCAAACCTGTGGGCCAAGGTCTTTCCCTTGGTGGTCCCGCCGGAGAAGCACGACGGCTTGGGGATCATCTTGTTGAACTCGAACGCGGAAACGCACTTTTCCTTCACCAATGCACTGGGCTTGATCTCATCGGAACAGATAAAAGGCATGGAGATCGTTATAGCGGAATACCCGCACGCCTGCTGGCTCATCGCACTGCATCACCATCCCGTCGAATACCCGCGCCCGGCCAAAGCACTCTCGGAGCGCATCGGCACCGCCCTCATCAACGGCAGCTGGTTCGTTCGCCGGCTGCGCCCCTTGGCGGGCCATGCGGTTTTAATGCACGGTCATCGGCATGTCGATTGGATCGGCGAATGTGCCGGGCTTCTGATCGTATCGGCTCCCTCTCCGGTGATGAGCGCGCCCGATGACCTCGCTTCCTATTTCTACATTCAAACATTTGCGGTTGACCAGCACGGGCGTCTCGCGCTGCTTGCGCCGGAGCGCATCTCAGTCGAGGGCATTTCGGAAGCGCCCGAACCGCGACCTTACATCAATGCTTGACAGCTCATGCGTCGAGCGCCCGGGACGCTCACTTTGCCGATTCCTCCAGCACGCTCACGATCTCACGCAATTCGTCGGACAACTGGCCGGGCAGTTTCTTGCAGAACTTTTCAGCCAGGCTGCGGTAGTACCAGAGCGTGTCCTCTTTGGGCTGGCTGAAGCGCGCCCATATTGTCTCGCCGACATCTCGGTTTCGAAAGTCGCGAAGAATGGCGCGCGCGTTGTGAACCTTGTCCGCCAGTGAAACCCGGAGGATGTCCTCGTCCGCCGTTTCGAGGTGCGCGATGTAGTTTTGCTTTCGCTCATGCCAATGGGCTTTGCGCTCGCCTTTGGCCGTGTTGGCCAGACTATCCGAGCATGCCTCGACGATCCGAGCCACGCGCGCGCCGAAACGGTTACGAACATCGTCGAGCCTGGCTGTCCCGCCCTGGTCTTCGACACTGTCGTGCAAAAGCGCCGCAATGGCGAGGTCCTCGTCACCGCCGTATTCCAAGACTGTCGCTGCTACCGCCAGCAGGTGCGCAACGTAAGGTGTGGTCGTTCCCTTTCGGGCCTGGCCGCCATGAACATGCGTGGCATAGAGAAGTGCGCGATCAAACCGCTCGGTCAGTACGGCTGCATGAGCCATTGGTCCCCCTGGTTCAGAAAATCAGCAACGCAACAATCCTCGACGCTACAGCGGCCTAAATCGAATCTCAATCGTCACTGCCGGTTCTTCAAAACCCGTTGCGGGCGCGGTGGATCGCCAAATTGGCGCGATGCCGATCGCGTAGTCCGGTCAGCGGCGGTGCGGTGCCGACGCCAAGCGCCGCTCGCGCCGTCGCGCTGAGCTGAGGACTCGCGAGCACCGAGCCGTCATCGGCGAAGCTGACAAGCCCGTGGTCGAAGGCGGCGTCCCAAAGCGCCGAGAGCAACAGGCCGTTGTGCACGTCGAGGCGCTGCGCGTCAGTGCACTCGGCCCAGGGCACGATGTGCGAGGCGCGCAAGAGCGCCGGCTCGGCGATGCCGGTAAGGGGACAGCGGCTGCCCCAATAAGCCATCAGGGCTTCGCGAAACACATCCTGGCCGATACGCTGAATAATGAGCCGCTCGGCTTCCGTGGTCTGCGGCAGGCCTTTGATCTTCGCTTGAAATTGCGCCAGCGGCGCTTCGGGCAGGCTCACCGCAAGCTTGTAGACGCGATCGAGCGCCGCGTGAAGCTGCGCCAGATTGGTAAAGACGAATGTCGCCAGGCCGGGCCCGGGGACGGGCGCGATCGGCATCGATCCGATCTCGGCGGCAACGCCGGAATGATCGATCGACAGGAGCCACGGGCCGCGAGACGAGCCGCCAGCGATCCAGACCGAGCCGGGTGCGGTTGTCGAGCCGTAATGCAGCCATCCGCCTTCGATGCCGCGTTCCAGCCGATAGCCGTTATCCCATGCCGCCTTCTGCGCCTCGGTGCGCACCACGAAGCCGGGCGGGTTTTCGGGCGTAATCGGGCTCGTCATCGCGCGTTCACTCTTCGAGAACCGACGCCCGTTCTTCAGGTGTCAACGCATCATGTGCCCTGACGGCATCCAGAATTCTCTTTTTCAGCGAGGGCGATATAAACCCATAGTGGCATTTCTCGTCGCCAAGGGCAGCCTCAATCCGGCCGTCACCCGGCACTTCGACGAGGACCGTCGTATCGATGTAGGATTCCTTTGTGAGCGGAGTGACTTCATAGCTCGAAACGGCCAACGCCAGTTCTCTGGCTTTTCTGGCAAAAGGCGGTTCGAAATTGACTGATGTGCCAAACGCTTGATCTCACCGAAAGATTTACAACCATACTCTTCAACGGCCTTTCGCAGGTAGTCCCTGCCGGTTCCAGACAGATGCGGAAAATCATCCGTTCCGCGCGAATACACGCGTCTCTTATTTCCGTCCGACTTGATTTCTACTCGCTTGAGGAGCGTATCGATGACTTCGTCAGGTTCTCCCGCGTCCTCTTTCAGCAGATCGTAGATAGTAGACGGCACCGGCCCATGCTCCATGGCTATGTAACGATCCCCGGATATCGGCCGGCCCCAATCGAGAAAGTGCGCCTTATCGGCGAAGTAGAAAATTTTTCCGATGTAAAACTGGGTTACGCCGGGCTTGAGTTCGGCGATGTAATGTATGCCCTCAATGCAGCGGTTCAGGTCGACTTGGAACCGCAACACCCTTGGTTCGGCCTTGAACAAGAAGTTCAACATCGCCTCAGCTTTGTTTTGCGGATCATTGCGCGGAGGCGCGCGCCAGAGTCGGCATGCACCTTGATACAAAGTCTGACGCCTCGCAACGAGTTCAGGGAGGCCGATGACCACACCGGCATGAATCGAAGAAAGTCGATCCTGAGCCCGGCAATCCAGGCCGAGCCGGGCGCGGTTGTCGAGCCGTAATGCAGCCAGCCCTCGTCAATGCCGCGCTCCAGCCGATAGCCGTTTTCCCAGGCCGCCTTCTGCGCCTCGGTGCGCACCACGAAGCCGGGAGGGTTTTCGGGCGTAATCGATGTCATGCCCAATCCGCCAAACCCTCGATGATCGCGTCCTTGTCCTCATCGGACAGTACGGGGGTCTTTTCTACGAATGCGATCAACCTCAGCAGAACTTTGCTGTCGATGGTGCCGTACTTTTCGGCCTTCAATTTTCTCAACTCGGGATCGCTTTGCCTGACGAGGTGGGTACACGAGATGATCGAGTAGCCCTCCGGTGTTGCGGGGAGGCAAGGGATCTCATCCGATTGAACGTTGAAATCGCCGGGATACGGCTTTCGTTTCGGCGAATTTATGAAAAGGAACAATCCATCTTGATTTATGCAAAGGTGGTATTTGTGCTTTCCGGCGGTGGCGCTCCAAAAGCCGACAACGTCACCAGGAGAAAACATTACATATGCTTTGAGGAATACACCAAGTCCTCGATAAGCTCCTCATCGGGAGATTCGAGTAGCTTCGCATAATCGATGTCATAGGCGTCGCGAGTGCCGCTTTCCATCCAGGCGTCCACGTATGCAGGATGCTTGTGCGTGTAGTCCTTGACCCCTCCAAAACGGAGAGACTTTACCACCAGCAGGGCATCGGTCAGCGCGCTCACGTCGCTCTTGGAGAGGATGCGCAGATTTTCTTTCCGTTTGGGCCTGATGAACTTGAACGCCTTCGGCCCATCCGAAGGGGACGGCACCCTGTCCCAGGGCGGCCAGGCTTCATTGAAATACGGCTTCCCCTTGAACTTCGGCTGAAGGATATCACGGGTCGCGCTCGGTATGGGGCCATGCTCCATCGCGACGTAATTGTCGAACGTTACCGGCCGTCCGTACTCGTTCAGATGCTTCACGTCGGCAATAAAGATGCTCTTGTCTATGTCATACTCGGTCACATAGAGACCGCGCCGCTCGGCCTCGCTGATCAAGAAAAGTATCGATTCGAGAATTTTCTTGTAATTGGGCTGCAATTTTGGGAACGGTTTGGCCCCTCCACCGGGAACCGCGTTGAGTTTGCGAGAGGACATCATCGATCCCAACTGCTGCTTTGGATAAGTCGCGCGGGAGCGGCGTCCAGTCGTTTGGCCGATCCGCAGGCGAGGACATATTAACGCAAAACCCCACAGGCCGAAACCCGTAGGGGCCGCTGGGCAAACCATGCGGTATTAAATGCGTGCATCACCGAAATTAGGCGCCAAGCCGGTCCCCAGCCGCCAAGACGAGGCGGCCGGTGCACTTCGCCAGTCGCGCGGCGAAGCCGATCTCAAGATCTACCGGGTTCACGTCCCGGCCGAGGTCAACGTCCAGAAAATTCGGAAGAAGCTGGGTTTAAGTCAAAACGAGTTTGCCTCGCGATTCGGTATTGCGCCGGGCACGCTGCGCGACTGGGAGCAGGAACGAAAGCGCCCGGAGGGACCGGCCCGCGTGCTGCTGATGGTGATCGACAAGGAGCCGGAGGCGGTGCGGCGGGCATTGGAACGTGCGCGAAAGCCTGTGGCCGCGGGTAGGAAGGCCCCGATTGCCTTCATGGAATAAAATGCGCGCTGACGGATTTGAGGTGGTAGCCCTCGGCGCAAGCGGCGGGCTCACTCCAGATCATAGGAAATCAAGGGGACCCGGGGCAGGCTGGGTCGATGACGTTGGTGTTGGGCCTCCCGTTTGATCGCCGCGCCGAACGGTGAGGTGGTGGGTCCGCTCCAAGGGCAGCAACTTTTCCAACACCGGCAGCGGTTCGCTGACGCCCGTGCTGAAATAAGCCCACCTTGCCGCACGAGTCAGCGCCACGAATACCAGCCGCTCGACACGTTCGGGGCCGACGCGCTTGAAGGATCCTGGCACCAGCCGCGGCATGAACACGGAGTCGAAGGTCAGCCCCTTGGCGCTCTGATAGGACATCAGCTTCGGTCGGCTGCTGTTGAAATCGTGCTCTGGGAAGCTGCTTCTGCCAAACTGCCTGGGCACTTCGACCTCTATGCCCACGTCCTGCAATCCTTGCGCGAAGCCAAACACTTGACGATTTCGCGGAAACAGGATGGCGATGCGGTCATTCATCAACTGCCGCTCGCGCACTATCTGATAAAGCACTTGCTTCTCGTCTTCGAAATCGCGAGCGAAGTAGAGGAGGGGCGTCTGCCGCTCAGTTTGGGCAGTCCGTTTCTGTTGGCGAAACGCTTCGCGCTCGGCAGGATCCGGAATGAGTTGTGCGGCGACTTCGACAAGATATGGACAAACACGAAACGCCTCGATGAAATTGATGTTTCGTTTGCGCAGGCCAAGCTTGACTACAATCTCCGCCTCTGCGGAACCCTTCTCATAAATCTGCTGCTTGTTGTCTATCGCTACAGTGACGTGGCGGGCGATGTGAGTGAATATTGAAAACGCCTCTTCGTCGAGGTCTTGCCCCTCATCGACGAGAATGAAATCGTAAAGTGGCAGACCTGCGCTCCCATTTGCGAGCTTGCTATGGACGGCCCGGCGAACCGCATCGAAGTCGGGCTGTCTTTGCTCGGCATCCCACGGGACCCGAGAATTGATCTGCTGCTTGTAAAAGTCCATGCACCATTTGTCGAACCCCAAGACGGAGTCCTCCGGCAGCCGCAAATCGCGCAATGCGGGCTTAATGTAATTCTTGAGTACATTCGTGTAGACGAAGATGCGAAACCGTTCGTGCGGCGCGTGCATGGAATCGCAGAGATGTCGAGCACGATGCAGGAGCACCTGCGTCTTGCCCGATCCTGGCCCGCCGGTAATGGCACGGTGCTCCGACGGAGCAAGCTCAACGGCTCGGATTTGATCGGGAGTCAGCTCGTTTCTCGGTATCAACCAGGTCATCACCGTCCCTCACCTGTTGGGGCGGTCGCGCCGGTGGTCCTTGCCAGAGCAGGAGAAATCATAGGCAATTGGCCATCCGGACTGGGGATCAGCTGACCCATTTCCTTCCGCCGCCTCTGCTCCGCCGTGGCGGCTTCGAGATTTGCATTGTCCCCCGCCATGCGAGTGGCCGTGATGTACCAGCCAAGTTCCCAATCCGACATGGAGCGCGGCTCGCCGAAGCATTCCATGGCTGCGCGCAGGGCTCCATCCCGCGTTGCTGCTTCCTTCGTGGCCTCGGCGACCATCGCTTTGAGCGTGTAGACTGGCCCATCCTGCTCTCGTTGCAGATATGATTGGATGCTCTCCAACGCATCAGCGAACTGACGCCGGCGCTTTTGTGACAGGGCCAGATTGAACAGCGCCGCGGGCGAATTCGACACGCGAAAAGATTCGCGGTAGCACTTTTCCTGCTTCTCGATGTCGCCCAATTCCCCGTAATAGATTCCGAGCAGGTTCAATATGTCGGGGTCAGGTTGATTTTTCCAACGCAGCGCTTGCTGTAGATACGAGATGGCCTTTTCTATTTGCTGCAGCTCGGCGTAGTCGCGAGCAATTGCCACGACCTTGTCGGGTATTTGCGCAGACGGCACCTTTCCGGTGCGGAGATCCTCCTCGGCTTGCTGAATCTTCAGACGCTTCCCGTGAGGATTGACCACATTCGACAACGGGTTCTCAATACGGCCGGCAAGGGGCTTCGCCTCCTTTGAGTCCGCCAGCGTAAGCATGAATTCAAAAACCTGGTTTTCATCGAGCCGATAGTCCAAGCGGAGCTTGTCGCCCTTGTTAACTGGGGCAGGCACTTTCCAAGTGGCAGTGAAAAGCCTGCGTTCCTGATCGGCCTCGCCGGCGACTATTTCCACGAGCAGGTCTACCGGTTTCAAAAGGGAAGTTTGCGGTACGGCCAAAGCAAAATTGGTCGCCCAGCCGGTCTGGTCCGGGTACGGCAGCAGCGAGCCCTTGGAAATCAGTTCGTATGCACCTGTCGTGGTGCGGATGGCCATGCGGTCATGCGCCGCCACTTGAATGGGGCTGCGTCCGAATAATGCGAGCGCCAGCGACTGCCAAGCAGCGCCGCGCGCGACCGCGATCTGCACCGATTCGCGATCGCCATAGGTCAGCACGCGGGCGTTGAAAAAGAACTTGGCGATGGCGTGACCGACTTGAGGAATGAGCGTGCTGCCGCCGACAGGCAGGCAAAAATCGATATCTTTGGCTTCAAGCCCGCTGCGGTCGAGCGCGTCTTGCAAAGGGGCGAAGATTGAACAAGTCAGCCGGTATTCGGTTTCCCGCGCATAAAGCAGATCGCGATCGAGAAAGGGCTTCAAAACCTCTTCAAACTGGGCGGCTGACATGGAAGGTGATTGCAGCTGCAACATCCGATCCTTAAGCGCGCAGACATGCAAGCCCGGCTGCTTTTTTGCGATCGAGCCTTTATCCATCCCCTCGTACTGGCCGAAACCTTCCAAGCGGATGATCTCGGTGCACAACCCGGTTTTGAGCGCCTCAGCAACGCCAAGGTATGCTGCCTCGACAAAATGCTTCTTGTCATCGAAGGTAAGATCGGTCGGCCTGAGTCCATTTTGTTGCAAAAGCTGCGGGAGCAGGATTTCATGGAGGATCGCCCGGTCAATGTCGCCGCCGCCGAGCCGGTGATAGCGAGAGACAGCGAGCGGCGAAATTTGCAGGCTCCCGGTGTAATGGCGCGTCAATCGGAAGAGGGCGACGTCGCACGTGCCCCCGCCGAAGTCGAAAACCACGACCGTCCTTCCGTCAGTCAGGCTTTCCGCAATCTCGTGCGAATGTGACATGAGGTAATCGAAAAACGCCGCCACGGGTTCATCGAGCAGGTCACCCCCGAAAATTTTAATCCCGGCAAGGTTCGCGGCCTTGGCGGTATCGAGCCGTTGCGCGGCTTGAAACGAGGCCGGAACCGTCACGACGATTCGATCGATTGCGGCGCTGTCATGCGCGTCCGCGGCAGCCTTCAGGAAGCCAAGAACCTTGCCGCCGATCTCCGCCGCCGAACGGAATCCCTCGGGAGCCTTGTGGTACGTGCGCTGCACGCCCATGTCGTTCTTGCATTCCATAAAAAGCGTCTGTTCACGCTGGAATCCTAGCTTGGGCTGAGCCAGCAGGCGCTTCGCGCCCTCGCCGACAAACAATTTGCCATCGTGAAGCGCCACCGCAGACGGCACCAGGATGTGCGTGTACGTGCCGAACTGAGTCTCCTGCTCCACTTCCAGACACCGAACGAGCGGTTCTGCCGGCGAGGACGGTTGCCAAACGATTTCAGCAACAGTGGAATTGGTCGTTCCCAGGTCGATGCCGAGAACGCGTACCTGCCGCTCCGGCAAAACGACGGAAGAATCCTGAGGTTGAATAAGCGCGAGCGATGCCATGAAATCCTCCCCCGATGGAACCCTCTGCTGCGAACGTAACATGAACAAACATCGCCGATCAAGCCCGTGTCGCGAGAGGACAAGCGGAAACTGGGGAGGAACAATCCGGAGTCTTCGCGTCGGCGGGCTCGAGAATCTCCCGCAACCGCCGAAGGCCGCGTTTTGTGAAACTCAGCTCAGCGTCTGCGCTTAGCTCCCGCAGACATATAGCCAAGACGTTCTGGTGCGGGAGGTTGCTGCGTGCTCACTTTAAGCTTGGTCGACTTTGCTGCCGCCCTCTGCTTCTCAACTGGCTCGGCGGTTCCGTGCGCAAGCGTCCTCACTCGCTGCAGACGCCACTCCGGCGATGCCATTTTCAGGTCTGGATGATGCTTGTCGATCTTGGCGACTAAGGATTTGACCTGATCATCAGTCAATCCATCCAGGATTAGATCGAATGCATGCGCCCCAAGTGCGGCACAGATATCGCGCATTGATTTGAGGTTCGAGGCCCTGGCCTTCAGCTGCTTGACGACCAGCCCGCGCGCTATTTTGGCTGCTTCCCCTGCAATACTCGGAAATGTGTTCGGATGCTCCCCGATACTGCGCAATACGGCAAACCCGTCGATATCAAGCGCCATTAACCGCCTCCCTGGTTTCCTGCGCCAAACGGCTCAGCAGCGGTACGACGCCGGTACCCCACTTGTTGCTGAAGGTCGGGCGAGTGCCGGTTCGGCTAAGCGCCTCCGCGATGCGGGTCGTTTCGGGTATCTCAGTTTCGAACAACTTGAAGGAGGGCTCGTCGGCAAGGCGTTCGTTGCGCATCAGTTGCGCCATCCGCTCATGCTCGCGAACTTGTCGCCTCCGAGTGATCAGCACGTATGGAGATTTTGTAAACGCGCCGGTACAAATGGTTCTGCAGAATGACTGAAGTCCGTACGTTGAAAGAAAATCTGGAATCGTCGGCACGATCACGAGATCGGCCAAACGGATGCTTGCCTCCGTCAAGGCCGAAATGCCTGGCGCGCAGTCAATGAGGACGAAATCGTACTGTCCTGCTCGACCCGAAAGCTGATCCTCCATGACGCGGTAAATGCGCCCGACAATCGCATCCAGGCCGAACTTACGGGAGGTAAGCGTGAAAATGACCTCCCGCTCCAGTAATCGCAACTGGGCACTGGAGGCCAACAGCGAAATTTGCAGCGGTTGGCCTGCATGGGATACATCGCTGACAGTGGGTTCGATGCAGTCCACAACATCAATCGTGCGGCCGCCGATCAAATAATCGTCCAGGAATGCATCGATCGTGCGCCCATCGGAAATAAGGGTAAACAGCGCGCTGTCACCTGCGATACAGATCGAGGCGTTGGCCTGAGCGTCCGCGTCAATAACGAGGACTGACGCTCCCCCAGCAGCCAGCGCTTCCGCAAGCGCAACGACTGTCGCGGTCTTGCCCACGCCACCCTTCATGTTGGCCACTGCAATGACCTTGCCAGGCACGGACAATCCCCCTGAGCTATTGCCGAGTCCGGTATCCGACACGGCACTTTATTGCAAGTACATGCAAGGTCAGCGGGATCTTTGTTCTGTCATTTCGAATTGGCCGAGGATGACGAGGTAAAAATCGTTTTAGCTCAAGGAAGATGTGTCGACCTCAGGCTCAAGCCTCATTGAAAATCCTTGAGAAACTCGGATCCCGGAGCGACGCCGCTGACCCCGTTGGTGCGTGAGGACGATAGCCGTACTCAAGTTCATAGAGCTGTTCGGCCACCCCGCGGAAAGGCGTGACGGTCACGCGCGGAACGATGGACGGTTTGTCGCCGATCAGGATTTTGAGTTTGTTGTCGAGCGCCGTTGCAAGCGGACGCGAGAACGTGGTCAGCAGCACGCGCGCATTCGGATCGGCTTGCGCGAGGCGAGCGGCGCGATGCAGCGCAACGACGGTTTTTTTTCGGTACCGGCAGAGCCGGCGACACGGGCCGGACCGGAGAAATCGCGCTCGACAATCGCTCGTTGCGACGGATGCAGAAAGACCGCCCATTTCTCCCATGGATAGTCGAGCGCCCGTTGCAGCTCTTCGATGTTTTCCACCACGCGGAATCGGCGCAGCGCATCGGGATGCGAAAACGGACCGGCCGGAGCGAGAACGGCAGGAAAGTGCAAGACGCCGGTTGCGGCGTATTCAAGCAACGCCTCGGCGGCTTCTGCGGGCAGATGGCCGGCAAGGTCGAAGAAAGCGTCCTCGGACGCTTGCTTCACATCGGCATCCAATCGGTTGGGACGCCGATGGAAAGCAAGTCCTCCGGCGATATGGACGCGAAGAGCGGCATGGCGACGACCGGAACGGCTTTCGGCGCCTCAGTCGAAGCGGGCGCAACCGGCGCCGGCATTGCCACCTCTTCAACGCGCTCGCGAACCTCGACTATCTGGATCGCGCCGGTCTTGGGATGCGCCTCGATGCGTCGCCGCTCGGCCCAGGCGTACGCCTTGTCGTGGTGATCGACGTAGCAGAGGAGAAAGCTCGCTGCCGTCCGGTGGACGATAAGGCGCATATCGGCATTGACCCGGACCGACCAGAAATTGGCGTCCTTGGACTTGTCTATCCGATGAAACTGAAGGCCCGACCGCGCCGAATCGAGCTGGAGATCGAACGCCGTTGTCTTGGCGGCCTTTTGCTCCTGGGCGTTTAGCTTCGCCAGCGAGTTCGTGAACGTATCGGCAATGCGGAATTCCATGAGCTAGCCGCTGACGGGATCCTGACCTGCCCGGCCCACGTATACCTCCTTTCCCGTCAACCGGTTCAAATAGACTTCCATACCGCCCTCGCGGTGCAGAAGCGTCAGTGATTTGTGCTCCTGGCCCGTCGGCACAAATCCGAATTGCTCGCTCAAAGAGCCCTCGTATTTCCAATCCTCGGGGCAAAAAAGCTGACGGCTGCTTGTTCCCTTCAACTGCGCCGCCGAAACGGTTTGACCGGAGCGAAGCTTAATGCGTCCGAATTCGGCCCAATCACACAGCGCTGTGAAGCCTCGCATTTGATCGGCGACAACGACGTCTTGAGCCTTGCCGTCCCTGAGGAAACAAAGTCCCGCCTTCTCGATACCTACGACATAGCGCTTGCAATCCTCTGGGCTCATAAACCCCACTCTCGCCAATTCGTTATCGCTGCAAAACGTTCTATTGGGTACCTGATCGAGAAAAGCAGACCATCCTCCGACGAACCGATCGCGAATAGGCTCCACCCGAACGACTACCGAAGTTGCTTCGACCAGGATCGCCATAACCGTCGCTTTGATTTATACGGTGAAAACCTTCATTACCTCATCGCCGAAGTGGTTGATTACCTTGACGGCGATGCGGCCGGTTGACGGGCGCTGGAACGGCCGCGAGGTCGCACGATAAAGCGTCTGCCAGGCTTCCTCGTCGATTTCGGCCTTCAGCGCAGTCTTGAGGCTCTTGTAGGGGTCCTGGGCGCCGAGGAAATAGGCGTGGCGCACGAAAAAGTTCTGCTCGTCGTAGTCGGTGTCGATGAACCACGCGGCGATGGCGTCGGTATCGTTGGAGCGGATTTCGCCCGTATTCGGATCGAAGACATCGACGCCTTTGACCTGCACGCGCAGCATGCCGTCGGCCTCGGGGGCAATGTCGATATCCGGCTCGCCGAAGACCACGAACAGGTTGCCCTTGCCGGTGTTCTTAAGCTCGTCGGCCATGTGCAAATCGGGGTTCATCTTGGCCTTGAGGATCGGCAAGGGCCCGAGCTTGGTCAGTTCCGAGGCATGCGCATCGAAGTTGAATGCGCAGGCGATCAGCACGTCGAAGCGCGCCTCGGTCGCCTCGCGCGCGGCAGCGACGAGGTCGATCCGCGACACCGTGCCGAATTCGGGGCCGAGAAAAATGCCGGCGCGGCGCTGGTGCGAGCCTTCGGCGAATACGCCTTCGGCAGCGATGTACTCGCCCGGCCAGCCTTGCAGCGAGTTGAACTTGATCGCGTTCTTCTTTTCGCTCTGGTGGACGCCGGCGGTGCGCAGATGTTCGAGCACGATCGTCGCGAAATCGGCGGGCGGCGCGATCAGCTTGGAGCGGCGGCGCTTGCCGGCGGCAGCGCGGTGGACGTCGAGCAGTTCTTCCTCGTCAGCCGGGACAACCCGATGCGGAGAGAGGCTCTCGACCGTGAACGGACCGGCGACGCGCACGCGGGATTTGTCCTCATAGGGGCGGTCGTAGAGGAACTCGACTTCGGCGTTCTTCGCGATCGAGGCATCGATCTGCTTCTGCCGCGCAATGCGCTCGTCCCACCACGCCTGATGAATGGCTTTGACCTTCTCGGACCATTTTTCGTCAGCTTCGCGCGGGAGTTGCCATTGCTCCCAGCTTTTGCCGAGCAGGGCATTGAGCTGTTTGCGCAGAGGCTCAAGCCGGGTCTGAAAATCCTCCCAGATCACGTCAATCTCGGCATTGTTGGCTATGGATTTGAGGGTGACATGCGGCGCGCGTTCGTAGACGAAGCCCTGACGGATATCGCCGTGCGTTGATAAATCAGGCTGAAGCTTGCCGGAAACCTCCTGCTCTTTGGCACGGCCCTCTGGCGTGTCACTCAGAAAATAATAGGGATATCTCGCACCCATGAGCCGGGCGCGGGCCAGCGCCAACGCGACGCGTGAGGTGTCGATGGTGATCCAGCGGCGGCCCCATTGCTCAGCAACATAGGCAGTCGTGCCCGAGCCGCATGTGGGATCGAGAACGAGGTCGCCTGGGTCGGTGGTCATTAGCATGCAGCGTTGTGCTAACCGTGCTGCTGTTTGAACCACATAGCTCTTTTCCTCAGATCGGCTAGAAAATTTAACATCGCTCCAAATGTTGTTCACTGCGAGGACAGGAAAATCAGCTAGATATCTAACGTACGCTAGACTTGTGCCACGCGGTTCGACCCGCTCTGCAGCTTGCAGGCGACGCATACCGATCTCATTCGTCTTCCATCGATTCGCGAGGCTCGGATGAAACGATTGACCCCGTTCTTTGACCTCGAACCAGGAAGCCTGCCCTTCGCCTTTCTTTCTGCCCAGGCTCTGGCTGGTAAGATTATCTTGGCGGTAGACTTTGGCTCCCAGCAAGAGCGTGGTCGGATCGATCTTCTCTTCGTCCGTTAGATTGCGGCGAGTTAGATTCGGTAACTGTACGCGACTGTATTCTGAAAAACCAGATTGATCAGCAGACTTCATAACCCATGATGGCCGATACTTTAGAGCATCCCGACGCTTCGAATACCAAAGGAGGTAATCCGTAACAGGAGAGATGTAGTCCTGTGTTTGGCTACTCGTCTTCTCTATCGTGACTTGCGCAATGAGATTGGTCTCGCCGAACAGCTCATCCATTACCGCGCGAACGCGGTGCACATTCTCATCGCCAATCTGAATAAAAATAGAACCTGATTCAGTGAGCAAATCCCGCGCAATCGCGATTCGATCGCGGAGGTATGTTAGGTATGAATGAATGCCGTCCTTCCATGTATCGCGAAATGCTTTTACCTGCTCGGGCTCGCGACTCACATCCTCGCGCTTTCCGTCCTTCACGTCACGCGAGAGCGTCGAGACCTGCCAGTTGGAATTGAACTTAATCCCATACGGCGGGTCGAAATAAATGCACTGCACTTGTCCACGCAGGTGCTCGCGCTCGGCGAGGCTCGCCATCACGTGCAGGCTGTCGCCGAGAATCATCCGGTTCGACCAGTTCTGGTCGTGCTGATAGAATTCGAGCTTCGCTTCCGGATCGTCGAGCCCGTTGAAATCGGCGAACAGGTCGGGCGCATCGTCCTTCTCGGCCGCATTCTGTTTCGAGCGGCGGATGAGATCGTCGATGATCGCCTTCGGATGCACCTTCTCCTGGATGAAAATCTGCGGCGCCTGCACCACGAGGTCGGACCAGTCCTGCCGGTCCTTGCCGCGCCAGACGAGCTGAGCATCGCCGATCTCGATCTCGCCTTTCTCCTGCAATTGTCGCGCCTGATCCGGCGATATGCGAATCCGCACGCCGTTCCAGATGATCTGCGGATCGAGGTCTCCGTCGCGGTCGCGGGTCTCGCCTTTTTTCAGCGGCGTGGCGCGGGGAAACCGGACCGGACGCACCGGGTCGATTTCCTCGATCCGCTCGGCTACGGGGGCAAGCTCGGCGGTTGGAATGACCTTGCGCCTCGCCTTCTCATGGACGAGCGCCTCGACCTGCTTGCCCTTTTTTCCTGGTTTGCTCCCGCGCGCCATCGAGACCCCATGCCCTGCAATTTCTACAGCATTCCGTTTAACTTGAACCGGAAATCAAAGTCACCGGTCAACCGAGCTAACAACTGCGCACTTCGCTTGACCGTCATCCTGAGGCGCGAGCGCGCACTCTTTGCGCGCGAGCCTCGAAGGATGACGGGCTTTGCCGCACGTAAGGTCGCGAACAGGCGATCCGGGCCGTTCATCCTTCGAGGCTCGCATGCAGCCCATAGCGCGTCGAAAACGCGCGTAAACGCGCTTTTGTAGGCTGCATGCTCGCGCCTCAGGATGACGGTCTAAGCGACTCTGTGGCGGCAGCAGCATTCCTCTAATCGGCTCCATTTCGCATGTCGCCGCGGTTCTCAAGCCGGCTCCCGGATTTTGACCAGCCCGTCGATGAGACCGGCGAACGCCGACTCGATCTCGAAGACATCGGTGAATTCCTCGAAATACCAGCGGCCGAAGGCGGCGAGGTTATTTACGCCGGGCACCCACAGGGTGCGCATGGTCTCGGCCTTGAGCTGGGCGTTGCCGCCGCGATAACCCTTGGTTTCGAGAACGAGATTGAGCGGCTCGTCGCCTCCGTCGTCGAGTTGCACGATGAAATCGGGAACATATTTCCGCGGCACTGAACCGTCCCGATACGGCACCTCGAACTGCATCCCTTGGTTCTTGGCGTAGGCGCGCACCCGCGGATGGCGTTCCAGCACGCGGGCCAACTCCGCCTCCCAATCGCTGTCGAGCACCACATAATTGATGTGGCACTTGTTCGGCGCCGTCTTCCAGGTGCTCTTGCTGGTGCCAAAGCTCACATGCCGCGTCGAGCCTTTCGGATTATACGCGTCGAGGATCGCCTTGATCCTTTTTTGCCCCTCCTCGTGACGCTGGCAGGCAAGATAAATGCGTTCGGCGGCCTTGTCGGCCATTTCGAGGTAGGTGACCGTTGCGAGCGGCACGCCTTTGGCCACGAGATAACCTTGCTCGATCCATTGCCGCGCGACACGCTGAATGTCGCCGAAGAGATGCAGCGGCGGCTCCTGACCCGGCTCGCGGAAGCGGGTATAGAGCAGATGCTTGGCAAGATGGAACGTGATGGTGCTCGGCCTGATGCCTTCAAGAGTTGCGGTATTGAGCTCGACGCCTTCGCCGACGATGCCTTGGAGGAGCACCTTGCACGGCCCGACTTCCTCGGGCGTCAGGATGAGGCGGGAGTCATTGCTGAAGCGGGCGACAAGGCGCTCGTCGGGCAGTTCGACTCGATAACCTTCGACGCGCGGGAAAGTGATTTCCAAGGCGGAGCGCTCTTTGACTGCGTGCACGCGCACGGTCGCCTTCGGCTTCTTCGGCGGCGCGACCACGGGCTTCGCGGTGAAATCGAACGGGATGCCGAGGACATCGGCATATTCGACATCGAACAGGCCGTCCTCGTTGAGATCATAGGATTGCCGGCGCAGTCCGCGGCCCACGACCTGTTCGCACAGCAGCTGGGTGCCGAACGCGCGCACGCCGAGAATATGGGTCACGGTGTTCGCGTCCCAGCCTTCGGAGAGCATCGAAACCGACACCACACAGCGGATATTTTCACCGAGCCGGCCGGGCTTGCCGACCGTATTCATGACTTCGCGGAGGAGGTCCTGATCGGATAATTTATCGGCTGCGGTCGCGTCGCGTGTTCTCTCGATCAACTCGCGCTTGAACTGTTCGATTTCCGGTGCGGCGATTTCGCGAAAATTGGCATCGAGCGCGTCGCCCGATTCGAGCTGCTCGCTGTCGATGAGCAGGGTATTCGGCCGCGCCAGGCGGTTGCCGAAATCGTCGTAATTCCGAAATAACGCCAGATGCCCCTTGTGCACAGGATGACGCTCGTCATCGTCATCGCGCGCGCGCTCCCAACCGGAAATCCATTCGTAAACCAATTGGGAAGTAGACGTGTTATTGCAGACCACAATGAAGACCGGCGGGACCACGATGCCGGCTTGTTTCCACAGTTCGAAGGTCTTGGCGTAATGGCCGTAGAGGGCGTAGAGCGCGGTCTGCAACTCGTTCGGTAGCTTGAGCGGATCAAGCTCGCCGGCCTTGCCGCGGCCCTTTTTGGGCATGTCCTTGCCGATATGCGCCCACAGATCACGATAGACCGGCATGTCCTTGCCGGGCAGGTTGTCGGCGACGGGAACGCGCGGCAGCTTGACGATGCCGCATTCGATGGCATCCATCAGCGAGAAGTCGCTCGCCGTCCATGGAAACAGCGTGCCTTCGGCATAGCCGGAACCGCGCAGAAAAAACGGCGTTGCGGAGAGATCGTAAACCGCGCGTAGGCCAACTTTTCGCTTGAGTGCCTCAAGGCCGGTTATCCAAAGCCGCGCCGCCTCGTTGTTCTTCTTCGCCTCTTCCTTGTCCTCACCCTTGAGCTTTTCGTCTTCGTCAGTCGGCGGCCGCTCGCGATAGCAATGATGCGCCTCGTCGTTGATGACCACCACATTCTTGAGCGCCAGAAGCTCGCCGCAGGCGCGCTGGAGCATCTGGCCTTCGGTCTCAATGGTCTGCGGCGGCTCGCCGCGCCCTTGCAGCAGGGCGCGGCCGACCTTGGAGAGCTCCATCGCCTCGCGCCGACGGAACGCGTGATAATTGGAGATGACGATTTTCGCCTTGTCGATGTCGCCGAGCATGTCCGCAGGAACCAGCTCACGCGTGCGATAGTAATTGTCGGGGTCCTCCGGCAGCAGCACGCGCAGACGATCCTTGATCGTGATGCCAGGCGTGACGATCAGGAATCCGCGGCTGAAGAGGTTGCTGCCAGGCTGGCGAACGGCGTTAACGGTCTGCCACGCGATCAGCATCGCCATCACCGTGGTCTTGCCGCTGCCGGTCGCCATCTTCATGGCGATGCGCAACAACTCGGGATTGGCCTGCTCGTTCGCGCCTTTGACGTGTTCCCAAATCTTGGCGTAACGGCCTTGCTGACGCGCGACTTCGGTGAGCCAGATGATGGTTTCGACTGCTTCGATTTGGCAGAAGAACGGACGCACGGTTTCGAAATTATAATGTCGCCAATGGTTCAGCAGCCGGGCGGTGGCCGGAGTGACGCTCCAGTCTGCCGGATTGGGCAGATCCCGCCACGAGGCCACGTGCTGGCGGATTTCATTGATGATCGGAGTCGGGTTGTATTCCTGCTCTTCGGAGGACAGACCCACGTCATCGCCGAGCACGAGCGTGCCCTGCTGCGGCTTGTTCTTTTTCTTGCGTGGCTTGGGGACCGGAGTAATCAACTCCGACCGGCGCCGGCCCTCCACCGGAGGCAGATCGAGCGGCTGGCCGTCCTTGTCCAAAGCATGATGAAGCTTTGGCACCTCATATGGCGAGTTAAGGATCGGCCTTTCGAAAAAGGTCTGCGTCATTCCCCTCTTGCCCCTGGCAAGCGTAGCCAGCGCGCTCGCCGTCTTTGCGCGGCAAGACCATACCGCCGAACAATCTTAAAATCTCTGGGAAGATAATCCCAACGAGTCGCTGCGGGTCAAAATTTTCGTAGGGTGGGCAAAGGCGCGGTCCGCACGCTTCAGCCTCGCCACACGTAGAAAAGAGCGCCGTGCCCACGCGCGTCGGTCTGCGCGGGCACAGCGCACGCGCTAAAGCGCGTTGCGCCTTTGCCCACCCTACACAGCCTCTGACACAATAGTGGCTAAGCCGCCTGGCCGGCTTTGCCGGTCATGTCTCCGCGCCCGGCCAACAAGCCGGCGACGGAAATATCCTCGTCCAGTTCTTCCCAGTGCAGGCCGACGCGGCTCAATTCGACACGTTCGCGCTCTGCAGGCGTTGCGCGCAGGAGGCGCGGAAACCACGCGAGCGGCACTCCGAGCGTGCGGCCGTCGCTCAGATCGACCCACATCGTGTACTCGTCAAAACGAACCGCTGTTGGCGAAATGGCCATTCCATGCCTTGATAATTCGAGCGCGATTTTGGGTAACGACCCGCAGGATACGCGCAAGCTCACCCGAATGAAAGCCATAGCTGTCGGCGACAGAGACCTCTGGTTCAAGCCAGATTTTGGCATCACGGCCGCTGCCTTTCACGTGGATATGTGGCGGTTCCCGCGGTGAGCCTTCATTTGAAAAGAAGTAGTAACGGAGACCAGCATCACGAAAGACAACGGGCATCCGCTACTCTCGTCTCGTGCGCCTCGCTCGCTCACGAGCACCCCGTCGTCGAGCCGCACGTGTCGCACTTGAGGCACGTGCCGTTTCTCACCAAGGTGAAGTTGCCGCATTCGCCGCACATCTCGCCTTCGTAGCCCTTGGCTTTGGCTTCGGCGCGGCGTTCGGCATGGGCGGCCCTGGCTTCGGCACGCGGGTCGGCGGGCTTCACGAACGGCATGCGTTCGAGCCGCTCGGCCGGCGAGAGTTTCTGCTCGGTCTTGAGCACGGTGGTGCCGTCGATTTCGGCACGCGGCGCACTGCTCGATAGCGCCGTAACACGGGTCCCCCCACCCCGACCTTCCCCCACAAGGGGGGAGGGAGAAGAAAGAGCGCCCGTGCTGGGAGCGCCCGGGCCGCGCGCCTCACTTGCCGCACCGCCGCGCGATTCCGCACCGCTGCCGCCGCCGGGCATGACCACGAGCTTGTCGGTACGCGAGCGGGTGAGCCCGCGCGAGACGTATTGCGTCGCGCCGCTCGGCTTGCCTTCGGTCACGCCCCGGCCCAACGCATCGAAGCCCGACTCGGACGGATCGACGTGGGCGAGGTCGAAGCGCTCGAGGTAACTCACCGCTAGCTCGCGGAACACATAGTCGAGGATCGAGGTCGCATATTTGATCGAGTCGTTGCCTTGCACCGGGCCGGCCGGCTCGAAGCGGGTGAAGGTGAAGGCGTCAACATATTCATCGAGCGGAACGCCGTATTGCAGGCCGAGCGAGACCGCGATGGCGAAATTATTGATGAAGGAGCGCAGCGCCGCGCCTTCCTTGTGCATGTCGATGAAGATTTCGCCGAGACGGCCGTCGTCATATTCGCCGGTGCGCAAATAGACCTTGTGGCCGCCGACCACCGCCTTCTGCGTATAGCCCTTGCGCCGGTCGGGAAGCCGCTCGCGCTCGCGCATCACGACAATGCGCTCGACGACCTTCTCCACCACCTTCTCGGCGAGCGCTGTGGCGCGCGCCGCGGTGGGCTTGTCGAGGAAGGCCTCGACCGCGTCGTCCTCGTCCTCTTCCTCGGCGATGAGCTGGCTCTGGAGCGGCTGCGAGAGCTTCGAGCCGTCGCGATAAAGGGCGTTGGCCTTGAGGCCGAGCTTCCAGGAAAGGAGATACGCCGCCTTGCAGTCCTCGACCGTGGCGTCGTTGGGCATGTTGATGGTTTTCGAGATGGCGCCGCTGATGAACGGCTGTGCCGCGGCGAGCATGCGGATGTGGCTCTCGACCGAGAGATAGCGCCGCCCGGTGCGCCCGCAGGGGTTGGCGCAGTCGAACACGCCATAGTGCTCGGGCTTGAGATGCGGCGCGCCCTCGACCGTCATCGCGCCGCAGACATGAACGTTCGCCGCCTCGATCTCGCGCTTGCTGAACCCCAGCGCCGAGAGGAGATCGAAACGCGGGTCGCTGAGCTGCGCCGCATCGAAGCCGAGCACCTTGGTGCAGAACTCCTCGCCCAGCGTCCATTTGTTGAACACGAACTTGATGTCGAACGCGGTCGGCAGCGCCTTCTCGACGGTCGCAATCACGTCCTCGGTGAAGCCTTTGGCCTTGAGGCTCGAATGGTTGATCGCCGGAGCGTTGCCAAGACTGCCGTGGCCGACCGCATAGGTCACGATGTCGTCGATCTCAACCTGCGAATAGCCGAGCACGCGCAGCGCCTCGGGCACCGCGCGGTTGATGATCTTGAAGTAGCCGCCGCCAGCGAGCTTCTTGAATTTCACCAGGGCGAAATCGGGCTCGATGCCGGTGGTGTCGCAGTCCATCACCAGCCCGATGGTGCCGGTCGGCGCGATCACCGACACTTGAGCGTTGCGGTAGCCGTGCTCGGCGCCGAGCGACAGTGCCTTGTCCCACGCCGCCTTGGCGTGCTCGGTGAGCTTGCCGTCGGGGCAGGATTTGTGGTCGAGCGGCACCGGCGGGGTGGCCACCTTCTCATAGCCCGAGCGCTCGCCGTGGGCGGCGCGGCGGTGGTTGCGGATCACCCGCAGCATGTGCTCGCGGTTCTTCTTGTAGCCGGGGAAGGGGCCGAGCTCCTTCGCCATCTCGGCGGAGGTGGCGTAGCTGATGCCGGTGAGGATGGCGGTCAGCGCGCCGGTGAGCTGGCGGCCGGCATCCGAATCGTAAGGGATGCCCGACGACATCAGCAGCCCGCCGACGTTGGCGTAGCCGAGCCCCAACGTACGGAACTCGAAGCTGAGCTGCGCGATCTGGCGCGAGGGGAATTGCGCCATCATCACCGCGATCTCGAGCACCACGGTCCACAGCCGGATGGCGTGCTCGTAGCCTTCCACGTCGAAGCTCATCCCTCCCCGCGCAGCGGGGAGGGTGGTCGGCGAAGCCGACCGGGTGGGGCTTGTCGAATCGCCGGCCCCAGCGCGGCTCACTTCGCTTCGCTCGCTCGCCGACCCTTCCCCTTCGGGGGAGGGATTCAGGAACGCGAGCAGGTTCATCGAGGCGAGATTGCAGGCGGTGTCGTCGAGGAACATGTATTCCGAGCACGGATTGGACGCGACGATCGGTCCCGACGCCGGACAGGTGTGCCAGTCGTTGATGCTGGAATGAAATTGCAGGCCGGGGTCGGCGCAGGCCCAGGCGGCGTGGCCGATCTTCTCCCACAGCGCGCGCGCCTTGAGCGTCTGGGCGATCTTGCCGGGCTTCGTGCGCCAGGTCAGGTCCCACTCCGCGTCGGCCTCGACCGCTTTGAGGAACTCGTCGGTCACCCGCACGGTATTGTTGGAGTTCTGGCCG
>DATBHB010000141.1:0-73158 GCA_036557705.1 Xanthobacteraceae bacterium | reverse complement strand
GAATCGCACCGCAACATTAGGAATCGCAGCGCACCATGGCAGGAATCGCACCGCAACATGTGTGCCCAAGCTAGCCCCGAAGGGGAGGGTAGGAGCCCGCTGAACGCGAGTCGTAATACTCAACACCTGATGCAATCTGATCGGAACGCACTTTTAATTATGAGAGCGGTTTCCGGCCATTTTGAATTTTCGATCGTCATTGCCGGGCTTGACCTGGCTTGACCCGGCAATCCATCATTTTCGGAAGAAGATGGATGCGCGGGTCACCAGCGCGTTTACGCGCGTCTTCGACGCGCTAAGCCCGCGCATGACGGAGAGCGAGAGGTTCAATTCGACCGGAAACGGCTATAGGCTGCCCAGGATTGGCAGTGGCCTTTGATGATCAGGTAAGGAGACGCCTATGCACTATACACTGGGCCTGAGAACATTACTTTCGGTTTTCGTGCTGACCTGGCTCTCGGCTGTCTCGCTCGCCGCAAGCCGTCCGCGCGCCGACGCGACCTATGATGTCGTCATTGCCAACGGCAAGATCGTCGACGGCAGCGGCAATCCCTGGTTTTACGCCAATGTGGCCATCAAGAACGGCCACATCGTCAAGATCGGAAATGTCGATCCGAAGCGGGCCAAGAAACTGATCGACGCGAAGGGGATGGTGGTCACGCCGGGCTTCATCGACCTCCACACTCATTCGGACATGCCTGTCTTGGCCGACGGCAATGCCGAAAGCGCGGTTCGCCAAGGAGTGACGCTCGACGTCATTGGAGAGAGCGCGACGGTGGGGCCGCTCAAGGGAGCGGTGCTTGAGGAGTACAAAGAGGAAGCCAAACGGCGCAACGGAGTCGACGTCGATTGGAGCACGCTCGAAGGCTATTTCCGTCGACTCGTCAAGCAAGGCGTGTCGATCAACATGGCGTCGAGCGTCTCACCGCAGCAGGTGCGCCGCGTCGTCGTTGGCTTCGAGGATCGGCCGGCGACGCCGGCGGAGATTGAGCAGATGAAGGAGTTGGTGGCGCAGGCCATGGAGGAGGGCGCGGTCAATCTATCGACCGCCTTCACCGGCGGCGGCTACAAATACGAAGACGAGATGGTCGCGATGGCGAAAGTGGTTGCCGCCCATGGCGGCTACTACGGCACGCATATCGGCGGCGAGGGATCGCAGATCGACGAAGAATTGGACAAGGCGATCCACATCGCTGAGGAAACCGGGATTCCGGTGCACATCTACCATCTCAAAGTGCGCGGCAAGAATAATTTTGGGAAGGTCAAGGATATCGTCGCCAAGATCGAAGCCGCACGGGCGCGCGGGCTGGATATTACTGCGAACCAATATCCCTACACGGCCATGGAACACCCCTGGGCGCGGCTGTTCCCGACCTGGGTGCAGGCGATGCCGCGCAAGGATGCGATTGCCATGCTCAAGGAGCGGGCGTTCCGCGACAAGATCAAGGCCGATAAGGAATTCCCGGAATACGTCAATGAACACGGCGGCTGGGAGGGCATAGTCGGCACGGTCTTCAATCAGCCGAAAAACAAGCAATATGAAGGAAAATCGATCCTCGAAATCTCCAAGCTGCGCGGCGATTCTGATCCGGCCGAAACCTGTTTCGACCTGATTGTCGAAGAGGGCGCGTTCGTTCCCGGCGTTCATCACACGATGTCGGAGGACGACGTGAAATTCGTGAAGCAGGTGCCGTGGGTGTCGATCGCGTCCGACGGCGGGGCGCTCAACCTGAACGCGCCCGGCAAGCCGCACCCCCGCAGTTTCGGCACCAATGTGCGGGTATTGGGCAAATACGTGCGCGACGACAAGGTCCTTACGCTGGAAGACGCGGTACGAAAGATGACTTCGCTGCCGGCGCAGACGCTGAGGCTCAAGGATCGTGGGCTGCTGAAGGAGGGTTATTGGGCGGATGTCGTGGTCTTCGATCCCAAGACCGTATCGGACCCGGCCACCTACCAGAACCCGCAGCAGTACGCCAAAGGCGTGTTGTTTGTGTTGGTCAATGGCACGATAGTGATCGACAACGGCAATCACACGGGAGCGCGCCCTGGAAAGGTTATCTACGGTCCAGGAAAGAACGGGCGCGGACGTCAGAAGCTCGGCAACCTCTTGCCGTCTCATCACAACAAGGACGAACAATTATCTAACAGAGTTGGGTGATTCGTCTCATTGAAAGGGGCGGATAGACGCCTGCGATGTCTCTCCGGGCGTTCGCCGGACCGGTTATTGTCCCCCCACAATCCCCCGCACAGCGCGTCAAGGCGCGCTTATGCAGGGGAGGGCCGGACGGGGTTACGGATTGGCGCCACCGCCAGGGCGCCCGCCGGAATTGTTGTTGCGTTGTGCGCTGATCTCCGGCAGCAGCGGCGGCTGCGGCCCGATCACGGCTTCGAGCGCGTCGCGGGCGCACATTTCCTCTCCGTAGGTCGCGGTGCGCTCCGCCGGCGGGATGCCGCCGACCCCGATCGCACCGATCAACTGGCCGTTGACGATGATGGGAAGGCCACCTTCCTGCGTCGTGAGCCCATAGCCCGCCATGTTCTGATTGGTGAACGGATCCTGGATGTTACGATTAGTCAGCACATGCGAAGGGGCGCGGGTGCGCAGCGCCGTGCGCGCCTTCTGCTCCGTGGCATTGACCTGAATCCAGCCTTCGCCGTCCATGCGGTGCTCGTGCACGACGAGGCCATAGGGATCGAGAACGACCACGACGACGGCGCTGTTGTTCTTGCGCGCGATGGCCTCGCAGGCCTTGGCAAGCTTCTCGGCGGTGTCGGCATTGATGGAAATGTGATCATGCTGGCGCTCGGCCGCCTTGCCGGAAATGACGAACTGCGTAGGGACCTGACCGTCTCCATCATAGGTCGAGGCCGCGTGCGCGGATGTGAAGGCGAATGCGCCGGCTGCACACAGCAAAGCCAGCTGGAATGTGCGCATCGTCATGGATTCCTCCTGTGTTCCGATTTCGTCGCGGCGCGATGCCAGCACCTTTGCGGCACCCGCGCAACACCACACCGTGCAAAAACCAGCGTAGGACGTCGAAGCTCTCGGGCCTTTGCCGCGGGTCTTCGGAAAAGCGCCCTGGCTGTTCCCGAGCGAGTTCCCATTATTGATAGTTTCTCAAAACAAAGTGATGGAACCTTCGGATGAGTAATGGAACGTTCGATTGAATATCTATTTGGAGAATCGGCCGAGCCTGCCGAGAAGCTCGTGCTGATCGGCGCTGTGCCGCGCCACCCGCGCCGATGTGGTGAACCCCGACCTGCTCGCCTTTATAGCGGGATAACAGGCGCTCCGGACAAGAGGGGATCACGAAATCCGTAGCTCGCGAGGACGCAAACCTGGCCTGCTCCGAGGCGAGCCGGTCCGAAAATTGACTCCGTTACTTACGAGCAGAGACGAGAGCCATGGTGTCGTTACCAACACGGATTACTGCGAGGTGAGGTCATGAAGATCGTCGTTATCGGCGGAACCGGCTTGATCGGATCCAAGGCCGTCGCGAACCTGAAGCAGAAAGGTCACGACGTACTGGCGGCTGCCCCTAACACGGGCGTCAACACGATCACCGGCCAGGGGCTGAGGGAGGTCATAAGCGGCGCGCAGGTGGTGATCGACCTCGCCAATTCGCCCTCATTTGAAGATAAGGCGGTGCTGGAATTCTTCGAGACTTCCGGCCGCAATCTTCTCGCGGCGGAGGCCGCAGCGGGCGGCATCCGGCACCATGTCGCGCTATCCATCGTCGGAATCGACCGCTCCGACAATGGCTATTTTCGCGCCAAGGTCACCCAAGAGAAACTGATCGAGACCTCCGGCATTCCCTACACCATCATCCGCTCGACCCAGTTCCTGGAATTCCTCGGCGGCATCGCCGCATCAAGTGCGGTGGGAAACGCAGTCAGGATTTCGCCCGGCCTGTTTCAGCCCATCGCTGCGGATGACGTTGCTGCCATCGTTGCCGATGTGGCGCTCGCAGCGCCGCGAAACGGCATCGTCGAGATCGCCGGCCCGGAACGAGCGCCGTTCAACGAAATCGTCGCCCGTTATCTAAGGGCGGTCGGCGACTCGCGGCAAGTCGTGAGCGACCCCGAGGCCCGATACTTCGGCGGCCGCGTCGAGGAGTACTCGCTCGTGCCGTTGGGCGCGGCGCGCCTCGGCTGCATCGGCTTGGACGAATGGCTCCGCCGCTCGCAGGCAGCGGCCTGATCCCTCCGCTGGAGGTTCCTGGAGGAGGGGATTCACAATGGATAGAGATCGTCCCCACGTAGTGATCATAGGCGGCGGTTTCGGGGGGCTCAATGCAGCTCGCGGTTTGGCGAGAGCGCCTGTTCGAGTGACTCTTGTCGACAAGCGCAACTATCACCTTTTTCGCCCATTGTTGTATCAGGCGGCCACAGGCCTTCTCTCAGGCGACCAAATCGCCGCCCCGCTGCGTTCCATCTTCAGCCGGCAGCGAAACGTTGAAGTGATGATGTCGGAGGTGAAGCATATTGATACGCAGAACAGGTTGATCGAACTGCCAGAGTACACCCTGCACTATGATTTTTTGGTTCTCGCGACAGGGATCACTTACAATTATTTCGGCCACGATGAATGGAAGCAGATTGCCTCTGGGCTTGAGTCGCTTGATGACGCCGACCGAATCCGCGGGAAGATTCTGCTGCCGTTGGAGGCGGCTGAGCGAATTGCGGCAGGTGGCGACGCCAACCGGGAAACGATTCAACAGTTGCTTACTTTCGTCCTGGTCGGCGCAGGGACAGTGGGTGTGGAAATGGCAGGTACCATGGCGGAAATGATGAAGATGGCATTGGCTCATGACTTCCGCCATATCAATCCAGCGTCTGCTCAAATAATCCTGTACGAAGCGGCAATGCGCATATTGCCCACTTTTCCTGAAACCCTTTCGTCCAAGGCGCATCGGCATCTTGAAAAATTGGGCGTGACAATTCATACCGGAACTCGAGTCGAAAGCGTAGACTTGGGAGGTGTCATCGTTGGAGGCAAGCGCGTTCCCAGCCGGACGATTATTTGGTGTGCGGGTGTGGTTGCCTCTCCGGCTGGGCGTTGGCTAGGCGCTGAAACAGACAGATTCGGAAGAGTTAAGGTCAATCCGGACTTGTCGATTCCGGGACATTCCAACATCTTCGGGATCGGCGATACAGCGCTCGTTGTCGCCTATTCCCGAAATCTGCTCGGAATGAAGACAAAAACACCGCGCCCTTTGCCCGGCGTGGCGCAGCCTGCCATTCAGGAAGGGCGCTATGTGGCAGACCTCATTCGCCGGCGTGTCCTCGGATCTACAGCCCCCATTCCCTTTGTGTATTGGGATAAGGGTGACTTGGCGATAGTAGGACGCTCATTCGCCGTGGCTGATCTGAGATTCCTGCGCTTTTCCGGCTTTCCGGCCTGGTTCGTGTGGGCAGGAGTACATATCTACTCTTTGATCGGCTTTGCCAATCGATTTTTCGTTATGCTGCAGTGGGCTATCTCCTTCTTGACCAAACGCCGACAGGTTCGGATTTTTCCTACTCCATAGATGAGCGACGTTGTCGGCGGCTAAATCGAAGCTCACGAACTGATGCTCCGGTTCGGGAACTGAGGCGACGATCTCTGTCGGATCCGCTACTGAGCGAGAATCCCTTCAGGCGCCGTTTCGAGATTGAATGCTGCCGCAAACAAGGCGCGGGTATAATCGCTCTTGGGACGCGCGAAAAGATCCGCCGCGGGGCCTTCCTCCACGACCTTGCCGTGCCGCATCACGACCAGCCGGCTCGCCAATGCCGCGACGACGCGCAGATCGTGCGAGATGAACATGTAGGTCAGATCGCGCCGTTTCTGCAGGTCGCGCAGGAGATCGACCATCTGCGCCTGAATGAGCATATCGAGGGCGCTCGTCGGTTCGTCGAGCACAATGAACGTCGGCTCGAGCACAATGGCGCGGGCGACCGCGATTCGCTGACGCTGGCCGCCTGAGAACTCGTGCGGGTAGCGAAAGCGCGACGCGGGGTCGAGTCCGACATCGCGGAGCGCCGTGATGACGCGCGCCTCGCGCTCCCCTGGGGTAAGCTTGGGCTGATGCACCCACAGACCCTCTTCGATGATATCAGACACCGACATGCGCGGGCTCAGCGACCCGTAGGGGTCCTGAAACACGATCTGCATGTCGCGGCGGAACGGCCGCATTTCCTTGAATTTCAGCCCGGCGAGAGAATGGCCGAGGAACAGGATCTTGCCCTGTGATGAGACAAGACGAAGAATCGCGAGCCCAAGCGTGGTCTTGCCCGATCCCGATTCGCCCACGACCCCGAGCGTCTCGCCCTTGCGTATCTCGATATTGATTCCGTCCACGGCCTTGATATGGCCGACGATGCGGCGGAGCACCCCGCGTTTGATCGGAAACCAGACCTTGAGGTCGTTTGCCGCGAATACCACGGGAGCTTCGCGCTGCAAGGGAGCCGGGTCGGGCTTCGGCTCCGCGGCGAGCAGCGCCCGCGTATAAGGGTGCTGGGCGGCAGTGAATACCCGCTCAACTGGTCCCCGCTCGACGATCTTGCCATCCTTCATCACGCATACGGTCTCGGCAAGTTTGCGCACGATGCCGAGATCATGGGTGATGAACAGCATGGCCATGCCGAGCCGCGCCTGAAGGTCCTTGAGAAGTTTTAAGATTTGCGCCTGCACGGTGACGTCGAGCGCGGTCGTAGGCTCGTCGGCGATCAGGAGGTCGGGCTCGTTGGCAAGCGCCATCGCAATCATGACGCGTTGGCGCTGCCCGCCGGAGAGCTGATGCGGATAGCTCTTAAGCCGGCTCTGCGGATCGGGAATCCCGACCTGGCTCAAGAGGTCGATGATGCGCCGCTGCGCCGCTTCACCGGCGAGACCCCGGTGCAGCAGAAGGATTTCGCCGATCTGCTTCTCGATCGTGTGCAGCGGGTTGAGCGAGGTCATCGGCTCCTGAAAAATGATTGTGATATTGTTGCCGCGCACCTCTCGAATCTCGCGCTCCCTCATCGTCAGCAGTTCGCGCCCCTTGAAGCGGATCGAGCCTGAAGGATGGTGCGCAGCCGGATAAGGCAGGAGCTTCATCACCGAGAGCGCGGTCACCGATTTACCCGACCCGGATTCGCCAACCAGCGCCAGGGTCTCGCCCTTGGCGATGTCGAATGAGACCCGGTCGACGGCGAGCGTGGAGCGCTGACCTTGGCTGAACGCGACGCTGAGGTCGCTGACGGAAAGGAGGGGCTCTGAGCCTGTCATGTCAGCTCTTTCAGCACTTGATCAATTCCGCTCGCATCCGGCTCAACTCGTTTCATACCCAACGGCGGATGACGGGCCGCGCAATTGGGAACACTCCCTCATCGGACTTTTCCAATCGCTCACCCGAACGCCTTGCGCGGATCGAAGGCATCCCGGACCGCTTCGCCGACGAAGATAAGCAGCGACAGCATTCCGGCAATGGTGACGAAACCTGCGATCCCGAGCCAAGGCGCCTGGATATTGTCCTTGCCCTGCTTGAGCAGGTCGCCGAGCGAGGCCGAACCCGGCGGCAGCCCGAAGCCGAGAAAATCGAGCGCGGTGAGCGTCGTCACCGAGGACGAAAGGATGAACGGCAGGAACGTCATGGTCGCCACCATGGCGTTGGGGAGCAGATGCCGGAACATGATCACCGCGTTCGACACGCCCAGCGCCCGCGCCGCCTGCACGAATTCCAGATTGCGGCCGCGCAGGAACTCGGCGCGTACCAGGCCAACCAGCGAGACCCAGGAAAACAGCAACAAAATCCCGAGCAATACGAAGAAGCCGGGCGCCAGTATCGAAGAGATGATGAGCAGGAGATAGAGCGAGGGAATCGACGTCCAGATTTCAATCAGGCGCTGGAACAGGAGGTCGACCCAGCCGCCGAAATAACCCTGCACGGCGCCGGCCGCGACCCCGATCACCGAGGAAATAATCGTGAGGATCAGCCCGAACAGAACCGACAGCCGGAACCCGTAGATCAGGCGCGCGAGCACGTCAAAGCCCTGGTCGTCGGTGCCGAGCCAGTTGTATTCGAGATCGCGGCAACTGCTCAGCCCTTTCTTCTGGACGATGGGCTCGCACTGCTTTTCGGTCAGCATCCAGGTGGGCGGCGACGGCGCCGGGGTCGGCAGGTCGAGATTGTGCGTATCATACGAATAGCGAATTGGCGGCCAGATCATCGTGCCGCCCTTCTCCGCGATCAGCTTTTGCAGATAGGGGTCCCGGTAATCGGCCGCAGTCTCGAAGTCGCCGCCAAAGGTTGTTTCCGGATAGGGCTGGCCGAGGATGCTCCGGATCACCGGAAAATAATAGTGCCCGTCATACTCGATGAACAACGGCTTGTCGTTGGCGATGAAATTCGCGAACAACGTTATCACAAACAGGACCAGAAATATCCAGAACGAGACGTAGCCCCTCCGATTGGCCTTGAAGTTCTGCCAGCGCCGGCGGCTGATCGCGGAGAGCGCAACCCGATGTCCCTCGGGCGGCACCGCCAGGCCCATCGGCGCCTGCGCCGTCGTCTCCGGGACCTCGATGACGGTGCGGTCGTCCACTTCAGACCTCCCGCGTCTCGAAATCGATCCGCGGATCGACCAGCGTATACGTGAGATCGGAAATCAGGGTTACCACGAGCCCAATCAGCGACATGATATAGAGGTTGGCGAACACCACCGGGTAGTCACGGTTGAGCACGCTCTCGAAGCTGAGCAGGCCCAATCCGTCGAGCGAGAAGATGGTCTCGATCAGCAGCGAGCCCGCGAAGAATGCCGATACGAAGGCATGGGGGAACCCGGCGATGACGATGAGCATCGCATTGCGGAACACGTGCCCATAGAGCACCCGGCGCTGGTTGTTCCCCTTGGCGCGGGCGGTGAGGACATATTGCTTGCGAATCTCGTCAAGGAAGGAGTTTTTTGTCAGCAGCGTGATGGTGGCGAACGCGCCCAACCCCATGGCGATGAGCGGCAGCACCAGATGCCAGGCATAATCCGGCACGACCGTCGTGGCACATCGCAGAAGATCGAATTTCGAGCCAGGCGCGCAGAGCCAGCCGTCGACATCGTCCGACAGCAATCCGCGAAGCGGAAAGATGTTGAAGAACGAGCCGCCGGCGAACAGGACGATAAGCAGAATGGCGAACAGAAATCCGGGGATCGCATAACCGATGATGATCACGCCGGACGACCAGACGTCGAAATGCGAGCCGTCGCTGACCGCTTTTTTGATCCCGAGGGGAATCGAGATCAGATAAGTGAGCAAAGTCAACCAGAGGCCAAGCGAGATCGAGACCGGCAGCTTCTCCTTGATGAGCTGGAGGACGCTGACGTCGCGGAAATAGCTCTTGCCGAAATCGAACCGAAGGTAGTTCCACAGCATCAGGAAGAAGCGCTCATAAGCCGGCTTGTCGAACCCGAACTGCTTCTCCAGCTGCGCAATGAATTTCGGATCGAGCCCCTGCGCGCCGCGGTATTTGGAGGAAATGTCCCCGAGCTGCCCGGCGCCCGGCTGTCCGCGTGCTCCAAAGTCGCCGCCGGGAGAGCCGCCGGTACGCGCGCCGGCGCCGGTATCGGCCCCGGAGAGGACAGCGATAATGCGCTCGATCGGTCCGCCGGGCGCAAATTGCACCACGACGAAAGACACCAGCATGATTCCGAATATTGTCGGGATCATCAAAAACAGGCGCCGAATGATGTAGGCGATCATGTGCGGATCAGATCCTACCCCCGTTCGAGCTTGGCAGCCTTGTCGTCGTCATACCACCAGGTGTCCGGAATGCCGCGCGCATAGGCCGGCTGGTTCGGCGGCGAAGCGAAGACGTCCCAGTACGCGATCCAGTGCGACGGCTTATACCAGTGCGGGATCCAGTAGCGTCCGGCGCGGATCACCCGGTCGAGCGCCCGGCAGGCCGCGACCAGGGCCGGCCTCGTCTGCGCAGCGATGATGCGATCGATCAGCGTATCGACCGCCGGGTCGGCAATGCCAGCAAGATTCTGCGAGCCCTTGAGCGCGGCTGCCTCGGAACTGAAATAGGTCCGCAGCGAATCTCCGGGCGTGCTCGAAAAGCTGAAACGCTCGATGATGATGTCGAAATCGAAGTCGTCGGTCCGCCGCTTGTATTGTGCGGGATCGACAATGCGCAGAGTCGCGTCGATGCCGAGCGTGGCAAGATTCTTGATGAGCGGCAGATGGTGAGGCTGAAACGACGGCTCGTCGATCAGGAATTCGACGCTGATGGGCTCTCCTTTCGCCGTGACACGCTTACCGTTCTTGATGGCGTATCCGGCCTCTTGCAGGATGGCGCTCCCTTTGCGCAGCAGCGCACGATCGTGCCCCGAGCCGTCCGACACCGGCGGCACGAACGGCTCGCCGAAAACTTCGTCGGGCACGCGGCCGCGGAAGGCGTCAAGCAAAGCAAGCTCGTCAGGGCCGGGTTTGCCGGTCGCCTTCATGTTCGAATTCTCGAACACCGATTGGGTCCGCAGGTAGGAATCGTACATGATATTCTTGTTGGTCCACTCGAAATCGAAAGCGTAATTGAATGCGTCGCGCAGCCGGCGGTCCTCGAATTTCTCGCGCCGGGTGTTGAAAAACCAGCCCTGGGCGCCTGACGGCGTATCGTCGGGAATCACTTTGCGCTTCACTCGACCGTCGCGGATCGCGGGAAAATCGTAGCGAGTGGCCCAGGTGCGCGAAGTGAACTCTTCGCGGAATAGATAATTCTTGGCGGTGAAGCCCTCGAAGGCGACGTCGCGGTCCCGGTAGAACTCGTAACGCAGCACGTCGAAATTATTGGTGCCGACGCTGACCGGCAGACCGGCGCCCCACCAGTCCTTGACGCGATCGTATTCGATGAAGCGGTTCGCCTCGAAACGCCCGACCTTGTAGGGTCCGGAGCCGAGCGGCGGTTCCAGCGTGGTCTCGTCAAACTCGTGACTGGAGTAAAAGGTGCGCGAGAAGATCGGCAGCCCCGCCACGAACAGCGGCACGTCGCGCCCGCGTTTCTCTGCAAAGCGCACCAGCACCGTCGCATCGTCGGTCGCCTCGACGGCCAGAACGTCGCGCATCAGCTGGGTAATGATCGGATGCCCTTTCTCCTTGAGGAGGTTGAGAGAGAACGCGACGTCCTGTGCGGTAAGGCGGCTGCCGTCGTGAAAAGCCGTTCCCGGCCGCATCAGAAACCGGTAGGTCAAACCGTCCTTCGAGACGCGAACCGCCCGCGCCGCCAGTCCGTACATCGCGTCCGGCTCGTCCTCGGCACGCGCCATGAGGCTTGCGAACGTCATCTCCATGCCGAGCGCCGCATCGCCGCGCAGGATGTAGCTGTTGAGCGAATTGAACGTAGTGAAGTTCTGGTTGAATTGCCGGGTGGCGCCGATCTGCGAGAATATGCCGCCCTTCGGAGCATTCGGGTTTACGTAGCCGAAGTACTTGAATTCGGCGGGGTAATTGAGGTCGCCAAAAGCGGAAATGCCGTGCCGTTCGCCCTCTTCTCGTTCCTCCTCGGCGCCTGCGGGGCCGCAGAGGAGCATCGCAGCCGCCCCGGCGCCGAGCGCCAGCGCGTCCCGCCGCGTCGAATATTGCCCGCTCACGACCGTCCGCCCGTCTTCGCCGCCCGCTGGGCGTCCCACCACCACACCGTCGGGAACGCGCCCTGACTGCCGTATTTGGGCATCAAATCGGGCCGGCCAAAGCGATCCCAACGCGCCGTACGATCCTTGCCGTAGGTCCACTGCGGCACGACGTAATGGTTCCAGATCAGCACCCGGTCGAGCGCCTTCGTGGCCGCCACCAAGTCCTCGCGATTGGTCGCAAAGACGACCCGGTCTATCAGGGCGTCCACGGCCGGGTTCTTGATCCCGATATAGTTCTGCGAACCGACCTGATCGGCAGCCGCCGACCCCCAATAGCCGCGCTGCTCATTCCCCGGCGAGAGCGATTCCGCCCAGCTGTTGGTGATCACGTCATAGTCCCAGTTGCGCAGGCGATTTTCGTATTGGCTAGGGTCTACGACGCGAACGGTGATCGTGACGCCGAGGCGCTCCAGGCCCGGCTTGTAGAAAAGGAAGATGCGCTCGAAACCTGGATCAAAGGTGAGCAACTCTACGTTCAGCGGCTCCCCGGTCTTGCCGTTGACGAGCTTCCGATTGCGGATGTCGTAGCCAGCCTCTCGCATCAGCCGAATGGCTTCGCGGAGATTGGCGCGAACGGCTTCGGGATTTCCGCCGACCGGGTTGGTGTAGGGCATGGTGAACACTTCCGGCGGGACCATGCCGCGCACGGTTTCGAGAATTTCGAGTTCTCGACCGGCCGGCGGCGCGGGCTTCGGCTCATGCCAGGCAAGTTCGGTGCCTTCGAAATAGCTTGAAATGCGTTTGTACTGGCCGAAAAAGATCTGCTTGTTCATTTCCTCGAAATCGAACGCGAAGTTGAACGCGCGGCGCACCCGCGCGTCCTTGAACTTGTCGCGGCGGGTGTTGAAGACAAAAGCCTGCATGACCCCGAGATTGAGGACCGGAAATTCCTCGAGCAGGACGCGTTTTTCGTTGCGCGCCGGAAAATCATAGCGCGTATTCCAGAACAAGGCGCTGTTCTCCAACCGAAAGTCGATCTGGTCGCCCTTGAAGGCTTCGAGCGCCACCGTCGAATCGCGAAAATACTCAAACCGGATTTCGTCGAAATTGTTGGATCCGACATTCACGTTGAGGTCGCGACCCCAGTAGTCCTTCACCCGCTCGAAGGTCACATTGCGGCCAGGCGAAAAATCCTTGACCCGATAAGGACCGCTGCCGAGCGGCGGTTCCAGCGTGGTCGCGGCGACATCGCGTTTCTTGCCTGAGGCATCGGTGCCTTCCCACCAATGTTTCGGCACGATCGTGAGCTGACCGACAATCTGCGGCAGTTCGCGATTGTTCGGCCCGTCGAAGCTGAAGGTGACCTCGTGCTCGCCGGTCTGCTCGGCCTTTATCACATGACGGTAGTACGCGGCGGAGCGTGGGTCATTCTTCTTGAACATGTCGAACGAGTAGATGACGTCCTCGGCGCTCACCGGCCCCCCGTCGTGCCACCGGGCCTGGGGGCGCAACCGGTAGGTCACCGATGAACGGTCCGGCGGGTAGGTCACCGCCTCGGCCAGCAAACCGTATTCAGTCGATATTTCATCGAGCGCTTCGACCGCGAGGGTATCGAAGACGAGGGTGATGCCGGTTGCGATCGTGCCGCGCAATCCGGCAATGACCATGTTGAAATTATCGAATGTTCCCAGCGCCATCATGCGGACGAGCCCGGCCTTCGGCGCCTGCGGGTTGACGTAATCGAAATGCTTGAAATCGGCCGCATATTTTACATCGTCGCCGAACAGAGAGAGGCCATGGCGCCATTGTCGCTCCTGCGCGGCGGCACGGAGACAAAACGGCAGCCGGAGGCGGCCAAGGGCAGGCGTCATTGCGGCGACAAGGCCGGTGCGGATTACGGTTCGACGGGTGGGGCGCAAGGCTGCCTCCTGAGCATGCAAAAGGGGTCAGTCCGGTGCTTCCGGCAATTATCGCCGATTTCCGCCGGATAGCTACCGCCAAGCGGGCCGCACCTTAAATCGCGTTCACCTTGGCAGGCGCGCCGGAAGGCCATACCACGTGCGCCGGATGCCATAAGCGCGTTTACGCGCGTCTGCGGCGCCATGGCAGTGCGGCGGATGGTCTTGACCTCAGCGGCCCGCCTGCCGGGTAGCGTTTTCTGGTGCAGCCGCTTCGGCCGCTTTGCTCAACGGAGCCGGGTTATCCGACAGGCTGTTGAGGTATGCGACAACATCGGCGCGCTCGGAAGCGCGCGGGATACCGGCGAATGTCATCGCGGTACCGGGGACGAAGGCCTTAGGATTGGCAATGAACTGAAACAGATCCGGGACCGTCCAGGTTCCGCCTTTATCCTTCATCGCCTGCGAATACGTGAAGCCCGGCTGTGAAGCCCGTGGCCGGCCGACGACGCCCCATAGATTGGGCCCGACCAGGGGCTTGCCGCCCTTGTCGAAGGTATGACACACGGCGCACTTTTGAGCGTCCATCTGGCCCCGGCTGACGTCCGCCTTCGCCAGCAGCGCCGGTAGGTCTACCTGCGGCTGTTCTTCTTTGGGCTGATCCTTGCTTGCGCCGGCACTCTCCTTCTGTGGGACTGGGATGTCATAGCCCGGCTTGGCAGGCACTTCGGGCGTGAAGACCGCACCGGCCGCAATGTTGAGCGCCACCAAGCCGAGACAGGTGCCGAGGACGGCGCCAAGAATCTTGTTCAGCTCAAATGAGTTCATCTTGATCTTCGCTCCGGGCGCAGACGGAAAATCGTGCGGCGTGCCGGGGGAGAGATAGCCGGTTTGCCTCGCCTCTGGCAACCGTCACGGTGGAAGATACATTCTGCGTGATCCGATGCTGCGCCGGGACTATTCGCCAGATGGCCGAGAAGGTTCTGATCGTCGTCCCGGCCCGCATGGCCTCAACCCGTTTGCCCGGCAAGCCGCTGATCGACATCGCGGGCGCAGCGATGATCGTCCACGTCATGCGCCGCGCCGAAGCCGCCGCGATCGGGCCGGTGGCCGTGGCGACCGATTCGGAGGCGATCACGGCCTGCATTGAGAAGGCCGGCGGCCGGGCGGTGATGACAAGCGTAGACCACGTCTGCGGGTCCGACCGCGTTTTCGAAGCCATCGCGACGATCGATCCGGCGGGCGAATACGACAGGATTGTCAATCTGCAAGGCGACCTGCCTATGATCCTCCCGGCCGATATCCGGGCCTCGATCCGACCTCTTTCCGATCCGAAAGTGGAGATCGCAACGCTTGCTGCGGAAATAACCCGCCCCGAGGAGCGGAGCGATCCCAACGTTGTGAAAGTCGTCGGCACGCCGGTCGGCCCAATGCGGCTGCGCGCCCTCTATTTCACGCGCGCGACTGCGCCGGCGGGCCAAGGCCCGCTCTACCACCACATCGGGGTTTATGCCTTTCGCCGGCACGCACTGGAGCGCTTCGTACGGCTGCCGCCATCGGCTCTGGAGCAGCGCGAAAAACTCGAACAGCTGCGTGCGCTCGAAGCCGCAATGCGCATCGATGTCGCGCTCGTCGAAAGCGTGCCGCTGGGCGTCGATACCCCCGAGGATCTCGCGCGCGCTCGCGCGCTGATGACGGCGGGTTCTTGATCACAGCCGACGCTCGCAACCATTGAGCCGCCGCAGGCGCAGCCCTATTTTGAACGGTCGAACGACAAGGAACGAAATGAGCAACAACACCAAAACACTGGTCGAGCAGGCGCGCGCTCTGCCGCCGCAGGACCGGATCGCGCTGGTTGAGGACGTGCTCGACAGCCTGGATAATGCCGATCCCGGAATTGATCGACTATGGGCGCAGGAGGCGAGCGACCGCCTTGCGGCCTACCGGCGCGGTGAGCTTGCGGCCAAAGACCTGGGCGATATTGTCGCCAAATACCGGCCGTGACGGTCCGGTTTCTTGAGATTGCCCAGATCGAACTCGATCAGGCCGTCCACTGATCTACACCATTGACAACGGCGACATCCTGGTGCTGGCGATCGCTCACTTGCATCGCCGGCCGGAATATTGGCGCGACCGGCTGAAGCGATGACCTGCGTGGCCGAGTGTCAGCCGAGACCGCATTGCAACAAGGATCAACATGCCCAACCCCAACAGAGTTGTATTCCAGGGGGAGCCCGGAGCGAATTCGCACCTTGCGATCCGGGAAGTCTTTCCGGAGGCCAAGGCGGTGCCCTGCCCCACCTTCGAAGACTGCTTTGCGGCCCTGACCACAGGCGATGCCGATCTCGGCATGATCCCGATCGAGAATTCGCTCGCCGGCCGCGTCGCCGACATCCATCATCTGATGCCGGAGGCTGGCCTCCATATCGTCGGCGAGCATTTCATGCCGGTGCGCCATCAGCTGCTTGCGCCGAAAGGCGCCACCCTTAAAGACATCAAAACTGTCGAAAGCCACGTCCACGCGCTCGGCCAGTGCCGCAAGGTCATTCGCGAGCTTGGAATCAAGCCGCTGGTTGCTGCGGACACGGCGGGATCGGCGCGCGAGGTCGCCGAATCGGGCGACAAGACGCGCGCCGCGATTGCATCGCGGCTTGCCGCGGAAATCTACGGGCTTTCAATTCTTGCCGAGGACATCGAGGACGAATCCCACAACACCACGCGGTTCGTCATATTGGCGCGCGAGTCCCGCTGGGCAAAGCGCGGCGACGGGCCCGTCATTACGACGTTCGTGTTTCGCGTGCGCAACGTACCGGCCGCGCTTTACAAAGCGCTGGGCGGGTTTGCCACAAACGGCGTGAACATGACCAAGCTTGAAAGTTACATGATCGAGGGAAACTTCTTCGCCACCCAGTTCTACGCGGATGTGGAGGGACATCCCGAAGACCGCAAGCTGGTGTTCGCTTTCGAAGAGCTCGCGTTCTACTCGAAGGAAATGAATATCCTCGGTGTCTACCCCGCGCATCCGTTCCGGAGAACTTTCGAGGAAAGGATGGCGTGAACGACATTCGCATTCGCGCAGCTGTCGCCGCCGACGCTCGAACGATCGCTCGGGTTCATGTACGGGCCTGGCGCGAGAGCTATCGCGGGCTCGTGCCGGACCAGATGATCGAGGCACTCTCGGTCGAACGCAACGGCCGCATGTGGGCCGATATTCTGACCGCGGGCAACTCGCCCATTGTCCACGTGGTCGAGCGGCTCGGCGGATCTGACGAAACCGAGATCGTGGGATTCGGATCGGGTGCGGGCGCGCGCGGCTCCGAACTTGGTACCAGCGGCGAAATCCTCGCGATTTATCTGCTCGACAGGATCAAGCGCCGCGGCATCGGCCGGATGCTGCTCACCGGATTACTGGCCGCACTCGCCGATCGCGGCCACCCTTCCGCCGGGCTCTGGGTGCTGGTCGACAATCGTAGCGCCCGGCGCTTCTACGAGACGCTCGGCGCACATGCGCAGTCGCAGCGCCTCGTAATCGACGGTCCAGCCGATATGCACGAGGTCGCGTATGTTTGGGACGATTTGTCGGGATTTCACTGATCGAGGCGCTGAGGCGAAGCAACTCGGGACGCTGCTGGATCGGCCGGGGAGCTCATATTGTGAGGCGGTGACGCCTCAAAAACTCTCCAGCATCCATTTCGCGAACGCTCGAGAACTTCTTGACAGTGCCCCTGGCGGTGAAGGACAACGCCGGCAGCGGCCACAAATCGCGCCTACAGATGACGAGCCGACAGTGCGAACAAATGGAGGAGAGATTGACAAAATTGATCGCAGCATCGCGCGCCAAGCAGCTAGTGGGTCTTATCCTTTGTTGCACTATCGGAGAAGCGATTGGCTCTTCGTCTGCATGCGCCGCGACGGCGAGTGGACCATCAGCGCTGGCACTGGCAGCCGTCGTCGCTGCCCACAGCGGATCGCTGCTGGGGGGCTTCGACAGGCGGGCCCTATCACGCCTGTTCGATGGCAAGAGGCCCATCATCAGGCGGGTGAATAAGATCACCGTTGCGGTTGATTCCATCGTCTGCAAGACGAGCAATGTCGACATCACAGCGCGAAGTTGCGAGCTCACCTTCAAGAACCACAAACGTAACCTCAATGGCCGTGACGCCAACGAAATATACGGCACTCTCGCTGTTGCGGGGGTCATGTCCGAGGGGGCAGCCGGCTCGATAACCGAAAGCATCATGAAACTCGAATGCACGATCGATCCCGCCGTGATCGAGCAAAAGTCCGGCGGCGGCGCAACGTGCACGTTTGAGACTGGGCAATGATACGGGGGCTTGCATCCGCACTCGCAACGACCGACGCTGATAATTAAATGAGCTTGTCGGAGCGTGATTTACTGTCGCGTCATCAGGAGACCCAATGCCAGAGATTCCGCCAAAGGGAATGTCTCAGGTCATTCCATACTTGTTTTACCTTGATGTGCCGAAAGCCATGGACTGGCTGGAAAGGACCTTCGGTTTCGACCGGGTGCTGATTCATCCAACGGCCAACAATAGGCACCACGGTGAAATGCGCTGCGGCTCCGGGATCATCATGATGGGAACATCAGCGGCCGAATTCGGGACCAAGACCCCGCGCGATGCAGCCGCTCGGACGCATGGTACCTTCATTTACCTCGCCGACGTCGACGTTCATTTCGCGCGTGCCAAGGCGGCAGGAGCAGAAATCGTCGAAGCGCCTGTCGATCGTGATTTTGGGCGCACATATTGGGCGCGCGATCTCGATGGGCATGATTGGTTCTTCACTACTCCTCCTGGCTAAGCGTTTTCGATTAAATTCCGCCGTAGCGAATGAAGCAGCAAGGGGCCGCCGCCATCCTCGAGGCGAGCATGCAGCCAAAAGCGGCCTGCATGCTCGCGCCTCAGTATGACGGCTGAAGAGTCAAATCGTCTGGTTATACTCGCCCACCTCCTTGTGCCTGCGCAGCACAGCGTCGAGAGCCTTGAACATGTCGCGCATGCGCGCCTCGGAAACCGGGCTCTCGACCACCACCACGAGTTCGGGTTTGTTGGATGAGGCTCGCACCAGGCCCCAGGTGCCGTCATCCACCGTGATGCGAATGCCGTTGACGGTGTTGAGATCGCGGACCGGTTGGCCGGCGACGAATTCGCCCTTGCCGATCCCGACCTTGAAATAAGAGACCACGTCCTCGACGATGCGGTATTTGACCTCGTCCGGGCAGTAGGGCGCCATCGTCGGCGACGACCAGGTTTTGGGCAGAGCATGCTTCAGATCGGCCATGCTCTTTGCCGGGTTGCGGTCGAGCATGTCGCAGACGGCGAGGGCGAAGACGAGTCCGTCGTCATAGCCACGTCCGAGCGGCTCGTTGAAGAAGAAATGGCCGGATTTCTCGAAACCGGCGATGGCGCCGATCTCGTTGACGCGCTGCTTTATGTAGGAATGGCCGGTCTTCCAGTAGTCGACCTTGACGCCGTTTTGCAGCAAGACGGGATCGGTCATGAAAAGACCGGTCGATTTCACGTCGGCTACGAACCGGGCGCCCTTGTGCTGCGCCGAAATATCGCGAGCCAGCATCACGCCTACCTTGTCGGCAAAAATTTCCTCGCCTTCATTATCGACCACGCCGCAGCGGTCGCCGTCGCCATCGAACCCGAGGCCGACGTCTGCCTTGTGCGCCAGCACGGCGTCGCGCATCGCATGCAGCATCTTGAGATCTTCGGTATTGGGATTGTAACGTGGGAATGTGTAGTCGAGGTCGCAATCAAGGGGCACAACCTCGCATCCGACTGCATCAAGCACGCGGGGCGCAAAGGCGCCGGCGGTGCCGTTGCCGCAGGCGCAAACCACTTTGAGATGACGCTTGAGCTTCGGCCGCCGCGTCAAGTCGGCGATGTATCGCTCCGGCAGGTTCTCGACGAATTCATAAGATCCGCCGCCTCTGTTGGAAAAACGAGCGGAGAGCACGATGTCCTTGAGCCTCTCCATTTCGTCCGGCCCAAAGGTCCGTGGCCGGTAAGCGCCCATCTTCACGCCGGTCCAGCCGTTGTCGTTATGCGAAGCGGTCACCATGGCGACGCAGGGCACGTCGAGAGCAAATTGTGCGAAATACGCCATTGGAGTGACCGCAAGCCCGATGTCGTGCACTTCGCAGCCCGCGGCCAACAGGCCCGAAACCAACGAGTTTTTCACCGAAGCCGAATAGGCGCGGAAATCGTGGCCGGTGACAATCCGCGGTTTTTGGCCGAGTTCGTGGATGAGAGTGCCGAGGCCCATCCCGAGCGCCTGGATGCCCATGAGGTTGATCTCATCGCCCAGCAGCCAGCGCGCATCGTATTCGCGGAACCCCGTCGGTTTAACCAGGGGCTCCGACTCGTAGGCATAGGTATTGGGCTTGAGCGAAGGTTTCGGCTGCGGGAACATTCGTATCCTCGAGGAATCTCGGCGACGTCCGAGGACATAACGCAGCTGATGGCTTCGGAGAAGCGCTACTGTTCGATGACGAGGTTGCCGTCCTCGTGCGACCAGCGCACGCGTGAGAGGAACGACATGCCGAGGAGGTTGACCGCGAGCGCCTCGTCGGGAGTGACCAGGGCCGGAACGTCGCGCACGACGATGTTCCCGACCTGGACGGTGTCGAGTTGGACAAGGGCGGCGCGGCCCACGCCGTTGGCGGTCGCAACCTTGATCGCAAAGTCGCGCGCGCGCATGAAAAATCCGAGCCGCTCGGCATCGCTCGCGCGCAGGGTAATCTGGGAGGCGCCGGTATCGACCAGGAAGGTGATCAGGCGCCCGTCAACGCTTCCGTCAACGGCAAAGTGGCCGCCTTCGCCCGCCCGGATCACCAGACGATGTGAACTGGTCTGGCTGGATACGGCCGCAGCAGCCGGTGCCGGCCTTGCAGCCGCAACCGGCGGAACCTGGGCGGCAGAAATGGGCGCAGCAGATACCGGCGCCGCAGGGACGGCCATCTGCCGGCTTGCCTGATCGATGAATTGAGCCGCCATGACGCTGACGCCAAGGATTATCGCGGCCGCGGTCACGATGCGCATTGATATCTCCGGCGTCAAATTTTCCCGTCGTTGTCACGAGCGCATCAATGATGAGCTAAAGCAATCGCAGAAAGAACGGTTTTGAAGCGATTTGGTAAGCGAGCGGTCAAACAATTTGCTAAAAGTTTAATATTCACCGCGCCGCTTGGCGCGGCGAGTTGCCGGCGCGCCAATCGGATCGTCCGGCCAGGGATGACGCGGATAGCGACCCTTCATCTCGGCTTTGACGGCTGCATAGCTTCCGCGCCAGAAGCCGGGAAGATCGCGCGTCACTTGCACGGGCCGATGCGCCGGCGACAACAGCTCGATCAGCAGCGGTACCCGGCCGCCGGCAATCGCCGGGTGATGCTTTAACCCGAACAGTTCCTGGACGCGTATGGAAAGCCGCGGCCCCTCGTTCGAGTTGTAGTCGATCGGCACCGATGAGCCCGACGGCGCGGCGAAATGGGTCGGAGCCTCCAACTCAAGCCGCCGACGCAGCTTCCAAGGAACGAGGCCGTGCACCGCAGCGGTCAATTCATCCGCGCCAAGAGCCGCCGCCGACGTCTTGCCGATAACGAGCGGGGCGAGCCAATCGGCGGCGGTCGCGGCGAGCGCATCATCGGAAAGGTCGGGCCATTCTTCGCCTTCGAGACGACGCAAGAAGCTCACGCGGTCGCGCCATTGCAAAAGCGATTTCGTCCACGGCAGCCGCGCCATGTCTTTCTGCACAACGCCTTGCGCCAGCATCCGGGCTGTGTCCTCGTTGGGCACGACCTTGGTCGGCTCCGCGGCGAGCGTTATCGCGCCGAGTCGGCGCAGGCGTCGGCCACGCAGGCTGGTGGTTTGCTCGTCATAGGTGATCTCGTCACAGCTCTCGATGCGGCTGGAAAAGTGTGCGTCGATCTCACCAAGCGTCAGCGCGGCGGCGAGCGCGATCCTGCCCTGGACCGCGCCGCCCACGATCTCGGCGACGGCAAGGAACGGCTTGCGCGCGAGCGGCGAAGCGAGATCGAGAGTGCCGCCGCGGCCATTGGCGAGCAGAAAGGCTCCGCCCACCCCACGGTTCCTGGCGATACGATCCGGATAGGCGAGCGCAAGCAGCACGCCAGGCGAGAGGTTTGTTTCGGGCTCTCCACCTTGCGTGTGCGCTCCGGGCTCAGCACGCGCCGTCTCCGCCCACCGCCTCGCGATCCCCCTCGCCTCCTGTGCGCGTGGCGACCGGTCGTGCCGCAAGGCATCGAGACGTTGCGCCAGATCGACATCGTTGCCGCCAAGCCCCCGCTCGCTCAGCACCAGGGCAATATTCGCAGCGGTTAAAGCTGCTCCGGCCGCCGCGCCGTCAATCACCAAGCGAGCGAGCCGCGGCGGCAGCGGAAGCTCTCTTAGACGTTTGCCGTGTTCGGTGATGCGGCCGTCGGCATCGATGGCACCAAGCGCGATCAGCAGCGCCTTTGCTTCAGCGAGCGCAGCACGCGGCGGCGGGTCGAGGAAGGGGAGCGAGGCGGGATTCGCTACGCCCCAATGCGCGAGGTCGAGCACGAGGCCGCTGAGATCGGCGGCGACAATTTCCGGGGAGTTGGCAGCCGGCAAGGAGCCGGTCTGCCGCTCGTCCCAGAGCCGATAGCACACGCCTGGCTCGGTGCGACCGGCGCGGCCGCGGCGCTGGTCGGCCGACGCGCGCGAAACCCGGACAGTTTCCAGCCTCGTCAGCCCGACGGCCGGTTCATAGCGCGGCACCCGCGACAAACCGGAATCGACGACAATTCGCACGCCTTCGATCGTCAGCGAGGTCTCGGCAATCGAGGTCGCCAGGACTACCTTGCGTCTTCCTGGCGGGGCGGGCGCAATCGCGCGATCCTGGACCTCTGCATCAAGGCCCCCGAACAGGGCGACAATTTCCACGGCCGGATCGGCAACGCGTTCTCGAAGAACGTTCTCGGTCCGGCGGATTTCGGCAGCGCCCGGAAGAAACGCCAGAACCGAACCCTCCTGCGAGCGCAGCGCGCGGCACACCGCGCCGGCGACCTCATTTTCGATGTGCGCGCCCGGATCGTGTCCGAGATAGCGTGTCTCAACCGCAAAGGCGCGGCCCTGGCTTTCGATCACAGGCGCATTGCCCAAAAGCTTCGCGACGCGCGCACCATTGAGCGTGGCCGACATGACCAGAAGTTTCAGCTCATCGCGCAAACCCTGCTGAATGTCGCGCGCCAGTGCGAGCCCGAGATCGGCATCGAGCGATCGCTCGTGGAATTCGTCGAAGAGCACGGCCGCAACGCCGTCGAGGCCGGGATCGGCCAGCGCCATGCGGGTGAACACCCCTTCGGTGACGATTTCGATGCGGGTCTTGCGCGTGACCTTGGAAGCGAACCGCACCCGATAGCCAACGGTGTCCCCCACGCTCTCGCCAAGCGTCGCCGCCATGCGCGCGGCCGCCGCGCGGGCTGCCAGCCGCCGCGGCTCAAGCACAATGATCTTTCCACGTTTCGCCCACGGCTCGCGGGCGAGCACGAGCGGTACGCGTGTAGTCTTGCCGGCGCCGGGCGGGGCGACGAGCACCGCCGCGTTGCTCGTGGCGAGCGCCCGAGTCAGCGCCGGCAGCGCGGCATCGATCGGCAGCGGCGGGTCATGGCGCATCGCGGGAGCTCTGGTGTGGCGGATTTGACGTTCCTGCCAGTTTTGCCGCGAGTCCGCCGTAGGAACGTCAAATCCAAAGCCACACTAGAATCAATGAGTTTCTAGTGTCCCTTTGGTTCCGACGCTTGTAAAAGCGGGTGCTGCAAAGGGATACAAGCGTCGGAACCGGGACACTAGCCGCGGAGCCGTAGCAGTTTCGATGCCGGAGTGTTAAGTCGGGAGCATGCCAGCCAAAGCCGCGCAAAATCCAAAGTCTTCCAAAGCCGTCGTTTCTGCGACGGCCGTCAAGAAAGGCGACCACGTCTTCCTGGTCGACGGCTCATCCTACATCTTCCGCGCCTATCACGCGCTGCCGCCGCTCAACCGCAAATCCGACGGTCTGCAACTCAACGCCGTGTTCGGCTTCTGCAACATGCTGTGGAAGCTCCTGCGCGATCTCAAGCCCGAGGATCGGCCAACTCACCTCGCCGTCGTCTTCGATAAATCGGAAAAGACCTTTCGTAGCGAGTTCTACCCCGATTACAAGGCACATCGGCCGGAAGCGCCGGACGACCTGATCCCGCAATTCCCGCTGATCCGCGAGGCCGTGCACGCCTTCGACATACCCTGTCTCGAGCAGGCCGGCTTCGAGGCCGACGATCTGATCGCGACTTATGTGCGCGAGGCCTGCGAAGCCGGCGCAAGCGCTATCATCGTATCGTCCGACAAGGATCTCATGCAGCTGGTAAACGACTGCGTGATCATGTTCGACACGATGAAAGACAAGAAGATCGGCGTGCCCGAAGTGGTCGAGCGATTCGGAGTGCCGCCGAACAAAGTCATCGAGGTGCAGTCGCTGATTGGGGACTCAACTGACAATGTGCCGGGGGTGCCGGGGATCGGAGTAAAAACCGCCGCACAATTGATTAGCGAATATGGGGACCTTGAAACGCTGCTGGCGCGGGCTGGCGAAATCAAACAGGAGAAGCGCCGTCAGACGTTGATAGAGAATGCCGAAAAGGCGCGGCTCTCCAAACGGCTGGTGACGCTCGATGATCATGTGAAGCTTGAGGTACCGCTCTGCGACCTTGGCATCCACGAGCCCGACTACAAGCAGTTGATCGCGTTTCTCAAGGCGATGGAGTTTGCAAGCCTCACCCGCCGCGTGGCGGAGTTCGCGGACCTTGACGCGGCGCAGATCGAGCCGGACCCTAATTTCGTACCCGCAGGCCAGGGCACCCCTTCGTCTGGCTCATCCGCAGCAACGCAAGACGTTTTGGCTCCGGGCAAGGAAACAAACGGCGGACCGAGCAAGCCGGCGCGAGCCACGGAGGCGGCGAGGACGGTCGCCCCCGCTGCGGCACCGGCGGCGCTGACGCCGCAGTCGCTTGTGGCAGCGCGAATGGAGGCGGCGCGCCACAGCAAAATCGATCGGTCGCGCTACGAGGTTGTACGCACGGCGGACAAACTCAATGCCTGGATCGAGCGTGCCCGCGATTTGGGGACCCTTGCCATCGGGATTACAGCTGCGGGCGGCGATCCGATGCGCGCTCCGCTGTGCGGCTTTTCGCTTGCGCTTGCGCCCGACGAAGCTTGTTACGTCCCGCTGGCGCATCGTCAATCGGGCGATGGCGGCCTGTTTGCGGGCGATTTCGTCCCCGATCAGATTGCGAGTTCCACAGCCCTCGAATTGATGAAACCGCTGCTTGAAGACAGAGGCATTCTCAAGATCGGTCACGACGTCAAATTCGATCTGCAGGTCCTTGCGCTGCGCGGCATCGAGCTTACGCCCTGCGACGACCTCATGTTGATAGCTTATGTGCTGGATGCCGGTCGTTCCGATATTGGGCTCGATAAGCTTTCCAAGCATTATTTCGATCACGGCACGATCGACTTTAATGAGATCGCGGGCTCGGGAAAATCGCGGATCGCGTTCGATTGCGTGGCTATCGGCCGGGCGGCGGAATATGCCGCCGAGCGCGCCGATCTCATGCTGCGGCTCTGGCGCGTGCTCAAGCCACGGCTTGTCGCCGAACACATGACGACCGTCTACGAAACGCTGGAGCGCCCGATGCTGCCGGTGCTCGCGCGCATGGAACGACGCGGCATTTCCATCGACCGGCAGGTGCTTTCGAGGCTTTCCGGAGATTTCGCCCAGCGCGCGGGCGCTCTCGAAGCCGAAATCCAGAAGCTTGCAGGTGAGCCGCTCAATCCCGGCAGCCCGAAACAGCTCGGCGATATTCTGTTCGGAAAATTCCAGCTGCCGGGCGGCACCAGGACGAGAACCGGCCAATGGGCGACGGGCGCGCGCGCGCTCGAGGACTTGGCCGAACAGGGGCATCCATTACCGCAAAAAATTCTCGATTGGCGGCAGGTCGCAAAACTGCGCTCGACCTATACCGAAGCGCTGCCGGGCTACGTCAATCCCGATACCCATCGGGTCCATACCAATTATGCGCTTGCTTCGACCACCACCGGGCGCCTTTCTTCTTCCGAGCCGAACCTCCAAAACATCCCGATCCGGACCGAGGAAGGGCGCAAGATCAGGCGCGCCTTCGTGGCTGCACCGGGCACGAAACTTATCTCGGCGGACTATTCGCAGATCGAGCTGCGGCTTCTCGCCGAAATCGCCGAGATCGAGACGCTCAAGAAAGCATTCCGCGAGGGCCTCGACATTCATGCGATGACGGCTTCTGAAATGTTTGGCGTGCCGGTGAACGGCATGCCCGGCGAAATTCGCCGGCGCGCCAAGGCGATTAATTTCGGCATCATCTACGGCATCTCGGCTTTCGGCCTCGCCGCGCAACTCGGCATCGGCCGCGAGGAGGCCGGCGCCTATATCCGCAAATATTTCGAGCGGTTTCCCGGCATCCGCGACTTCATGGAAGAGAGCAAGGCGTTTGCGAAGAAGAACGGTTACGTGTTCACCCTGTTCGGCCGCAAATGCCATTACCCCGACATCGCCAGCCCGAATCCCTCGATTCGCTCCTTCAACGAGCGCGCTGCCGTCAATGCGCGTCTGCAGGGCACCGCCGCCGACATCATTCGCCGCGCCATGGTGCGCATGGACGAGGCACTTGCGAAGAATAAGCTCGATGCCCGCATGCTGCTGCAGGTCCACGACGAGCTCGTGTTCGAGGCGCCCGAGGCGGAGGTCGAAAAAACCTTGCCGGTGGTGAAGAAGGTGATGGAAGAAGCGCCGATGCCGGCTCTTGCGCTCTCAGTGCCGCTGCAGGTCGATGCCCACGCGGCCCACAATTGGGACGACGCACATTAGGTCGCGGATGAGCGGCGAAGCTAAACCAAATCTTGCAGCCGCCGCATACCATGAACATACCGCACCACCTCTACACCATCCTCCAGAGCTCGATAGAGAATGAGGTATCGACCAACCGGAAGATGCCGGACACCGGGGGCGACGTCATCGCGAGCCATCCCCATTTGCGGATTACGTGCCAGAGCTCTGCTTCTTTCATCGAGCAGATCGAGAAGCCGGTCGGCTGCGGAGGGGTTGGCGCCGGCGACGTACCTCCAGATAGCAATCAGATCTTCTTCCGCGCGGGCCGTGCGCCGCAGCCGCGCGGTGCGTTTGGTCACGGTCGGGCCTTCACGCTCTTCTTTGCCGCCCGCCGTCGCGCTTCCAGCTTGATGCGGTCAATTGACTTGAATCGGCCGGAGCCGCTTGCGATTCCCTCTTGCCAAAGATGGTGTAGGTCTTCCGTGCTCATCTCAGGCATTGCTCGGCTTCGCTTCCAGTAACGCAGTGCGTCGCGAATGACCTCGCTGGCCGAGGTATACTCGCCGGTTTCGACTGCCTCTTTCACCAACGCAATGAATTCTGGGGTAAGCGCAACGCTCACCTTCTGGACATCGGGCATGGCTGACCTCTTGGTCCAATGGTAGCAAAATCCTTGAAACTCTGAAACTCCACTGAATAAAGCGGTCGCACCATGGCGTTCAGACTGCGTCCAGGAGTTGCGCGAGCGTCGACCGAAGTGCTCCTGCTCGGCGCGGCGTTCGCGGTAGTCCCGCCCGACGTTGCGCACGGGGCGTCCGCGCTCGACGGTGCGGCACTGGGCTGGCCGTGGGGTTTGCCGTTTATCGGAATCCTGCTGACGATCGCAGCCGGACCGCTGTTGTTCCCGCGGATCTGGCACCGGCATTACGGAAAATTCGCCTTCATCTGGAGCACGCTGACGCTCGCGCCGATGGCGGCGCTTTATGATGTGCCCACCGCCATCGCGGCGCTCAGCGATGCACTCGTCGGCGAGTACTTGAGCTTCATCATCCTGCTGTTTGCGCTTTACGTTGTCGCCGGCGGCATCCTTGTGACCGGAAACCTGCGCGGCACGCCGCTGGTCAACGCCTCGATCCTCGCCATCGGGACCGTTATGGCAAGCGTCGTGGGCACGACCGGAGCGGCGATGATCCTCATCCGGCCATTCTTGCGCGCCAACGCGGGACGGCTCTACAACGTCCACGCCGTAATTTTTTTCATCATTCTCGTCGCCAATGTGGGCGGCGCGCTTTCCCCGCTTGGGGATCCGCCGCTGTTCGTCGGGTTTCTCCACGGCGTCGATTTCTTCTGGACCACTCGGGAACTCTTCGCGCCAACTGCGTTCGTGGCGTGCCTTGTGCTTGCTGTTTTCCTGGCGCTCGACCTGTGGCTCTATCGCAAGGACCGGCGCGCAGCGCCGGTCGGCGAGAGCGAGCGTCCGTTCTCCGTTCGCGTGCGCGGCGGCATCAATATTTTGCTGATCGCCGGCATCATCGCAGCTATTCTGGGCGCTGCATGGTGGAACCCGGGAATAGCTTTCGACATCTACGGGACTCCGCTCGAACTGCAGAACGCAGCACGCGATCTCGTTCTGCTCATGCTGGCCCTCCTCTCGCTATGGCTCACGCCCGATGAGCACAGGCAGGCCAATGATTTCACCTGGGAGCCGATCGTCGAGGTCGCGATCCTGTTTGCCGGCATATTTGTCTGCATCGTTCCGGTTCTGGCGATGCTTAGTGCCGGCAAGGAAGGAGCATTCTCCTGGCTGCTCGCGGCCCTCACCAACCCCGCAGGAGAGCCGCGCAACGTTGCCTATTTCTGGCTGACGGGCATCCTTTCCGCCTTTCTCGACAACGCTCCGACCTATCTCGTGTTCTTTGACGTGTCGGGAGGCGATGCCCGAAACTTGATGATGGACCTCCCTCGCACGCTCGCCGCAATCTCGATGGCCGCGGTCTACATGGGCGCGCTGACGTATATCGGCAATGCCCCGAACCTCATGATCCATGCCATCGCGGTCGAGCGGGGGATCAAAATGCCGGGGTTTTTCGCCTATCTGGGATGGGCTGCCGCGCTGATGTTGCCGGTGCTGATGCTCGTCACTTGGCTTTTCGTCGTGTAGCCCGGATGAGCGGCGCCTTCACTCCGCCGCGATCCGCACTTCCGGAGCCGCAGCACGCACTTCGGCGTCGACCTGCTTCTCGTATTTGACGAAGTTCTCCTGGAACATCCGCACCAGCTTGCGCGCGGTAGCGTCGAAGGCCGCTTTGTCCTTCCAGGTCTTCATCGGATAAAGCAGGTGCGGTTCGATGCCCGGCACCGAGGTCGGGACTGCGAAGCCGAAATACGGATCGGTGCGGAAACTCGCATTGCGGAGCGAGCCGTCGAGCGCGCCGGTGACAAGCGCCCGGGTCGCCTTAATCGGCATGCGCCGGCCGACCCCATAAATCCCGCCGGTCCAGCCGGAATTGACAAGCCAGCAATCGACCTGGTGCCGGTTGATGTAGTCGCGCAAAAGGTTGCCGTATTCGCCCGGCGGCCGCGGCAGGAACGGCGCTGCAAAGCAGGTCGAGAATTCCGGCTCGACGCCGACGAGACCCTTCTCGGTCCCCGCCACCTTGGCGGTGTAGCCGGAAAGGAAATGATACATCGCCTGCGCCGGCGTAAGCTTCGCGATCGGCGGCATCACGCCAAAGGCATCGGCGGTGAGCAGGATCACGTTCTTGGGATGTCCGGCGCGTCCGGTCTTTGACGCGCGCGGCATGAATTCGAGCGGATAGGCGGCACGCGTATTTTCGGTCCTGGACTCGTTGTCGAAATCGCAGATGCGGGTTGCGGGATCGAATACGACGTTTTCCAGCACCGCGCCGAAACGATTGGTGGCTGCGTAGATTTCCGGTTCAGCCTCTTCCGAGAGCCTGATGCATTTTGCATAGCAGCCGCCCTCGAAGTTGAATACGCCGTCGGGGCCCCAGCCGTGCTCGTCATCGCCGATGAGCACGCGTTTGGGATCGGCTGAGAGTGTCGTCTTTCCGGTGCCGGAAAGGCCGAAGAACAGGGCAACGTCCCCGTCTGCGCCGACATTCGCCGAGCAGTGCATCGGCATCACGCCCTGCGCCGGCAGGTAGAAATTGAGCGCGGTGAAAACCGATTTCTTGATCTCGCCCGCATAAGATGAATTGCCGATCAGGATGATCTTGCGCGTGAAGTCGATGGCGATGACGGTGTCCGAGCGCACCCCATGACGTTTCGGATCGGCCTTGAACGAAGGAAGATCGACGATGGTGAACTCCGGTACGAAATCCTCCAATTCGGGCTCGACCGGGCGGATAAGCAGTTGACGGATGAAAAGCGAGTGCCAGGCGAGCTCGGTGAAGACTCGGGTTCTGATCCGGTATTTCGGATCGGCTCCGCCAAACAGATCCTGCGCGAACAAAGTTTTGCCCCGCGCATGCGCGATGAAATCCTCGAGCAGGAGCTGAAACTGTTGCGGCGTGATCTTCCGGTTCCCCTCCCACCACATCGATTTTTCGGTGAGCGCATCGCAGACGGTGTGCTTATCCTTGGGACTGCGACCGGTATGGAGGCCGGTTTCCGCGCAGATCGGCCCGTTCTGGACGATCCATGCTTCACCGCGCGCGAGAGCGTGTTCGTAGAGACAAGGCGCTTGGAGATTCCAGTGGACTGCGGCCAGATCGTTGAAGCCGAATGTATCAGCGCCGCAGGCGCTGTTCCTGAGACCCGTTTCTTGCACGAAGACCTCCACTCGACGCCGGCGCAGCCGGAGCCCTCCCTCGCTGCCGCGTCTAGGCGCGGCTGGCTTTATTATAGCTCCTACGCAAACCCCGCGCGAGCTATAGTGGGGATCATGCCTTCTGCCAAGTCCGTCGGCTTACCGCCGGATGCGCGACACAATCGCGTGACTGTCTCGCATGCACGTGACGGAATGTTTTATGTTGCACTGCAATCGGGCCACTTGTTTCTCAGGCTGCTGCACGCGCCTGTTCGGCTAGCTGCTTGAGAAGCTGACGCAGCACGCCGGGAGAGCGAACGCGCTGCGGGAAGGCGAGGCGCAGAGCCGTCCGCTCGAACTGGAGTTCAAGCCCTTCGGGGTCGCACCCCACGCAGCGCCAGGCAGCCTCCTGAGCGCCAAGCAATTTCGTGGCATAGAGCCGGCAGGCGTCGGCGTGATCCTCGTTCATGTGAGCGATGATCTCAGGCTCCGCCGCAATCAGGTCAGCGGCGTCCTCGGTCGGGGTCAAAATGTCCTCCGGCTTGAGGTCGACGATGCGGCCGAACCCGGCAACGAGGTGCGCGCCCTTAAGCGCCATCCTGTAGAAGGAAAAATCGCCGAAGCTCGCATACATTTCGGCTTCCGGCTGACGCCGGAGATAGCGCCACCGAACCTCGTTCTCGCCAGCCGCCGTCACTGTTCCCATCAACATGATCCGAGCCCCTTCCAGCGGATCGCCCGGCTTGCGCTCGTCGATCATCAATGATACGCGCGGGTCAGCCAGGATATTCCTGGTGTGCACCGCGAGGCTCGATATCAACAGCAGGGGGGATCCCTCAGCCGCAGTTGCCACGTTGACCAGGGAGCAGTAGGGATCGCCTGACCCTTGCATTAGCGTCGCCAGAGCCCCGCTCCGGCCTTCACGCAGGATTTTCTTCGCGGAGGATTTGGGGTCAAATTGGGCCGTTAGCTTCACGGGTGCCTCCAGATCGGCAGATGTTGGCGGACAGGGTAGGACCGAGTTTGAGGAGTTCCGACCCCCGGATTGCGTTCATCCCAGGGTGGGGTTGGCGCGAGACTGCAACGCGGGTATGCTGCCAAAGCCCTTGACGAATCACGGGTTTGTCGAGGAATAGTCACACTTCGGCCTAGCTTTGCGGGCTTCAAGGACGAGGGGACGGGGGGCAGCACGGGGATAGGGGTTATGCCAACCATCGCGCTCGTCGACGACGACCGGAACATTCTAACCTCCGTCTCAATTGCGCTTGAGGCCGAGGGTTATCGGATCATGACATATACCGACGGGGCTTCCGCCCTCGACGGATTCAAGACGTCACCGCCCGATCTCGCCATACTTGACATCAAGATGCCGCGCATGGACGGGATGGAGACCCTGCGTCGTCTGCGCCAGAAATCCGACGTGCCGGTAATCTTTCTCACCTCAAAAGACGAGGAGATCGATGAACTGTTCGGCCTCAAAATGGGAGCCGACGATTTCATCCGCAAGCCGTTTTCACAGCGGCTCCTCGTCGAACGGGTCAAGGCGGTATTGCGTCGTTCGAGTCCGAAGGACGGCTCGGCCCCGAAGGAAACCGACGCAAAGGTGCTGGAGCGCGGGCAATTGCGCATGGATCCGGAACGCCACACCTGCACCTGGAAAAATGAGCCGGTGACTCTCACGGTCACGGAGTTTCTTATCCTGCAGGCGCTGGCAAGCCGCCCCGGGGTGGTGAAGAGCCGTAATGCGCTGATGGACGCGGCTTATGACGATCAGGTTTATGTTGACGATCGAACTATCGACAGTCACATTAAGAGGTTGCGCAAGAAATTCAAATCGACCGACGACGACTTCGATATGATCGAGACATTGTACGGGGTGGGGTACCGCTTCAAGGAGATGTAAGGATTTCGGCGCGGCAACCGTCTTTGGCAACTGACGGAACCGGCCGATTGGCGCTGGATGCCGGCGAGCGGGGCGTGCAACCAGCAGAGGAAACGTGCTCGAGAGAACTCCGGGGTTGATCCAAGACCGCGTCGAGCCCGAACGGCACGACGAGAGCAGTTTGCGCTCTCATTCGGCGGGCATCGGCAGCCGCGCCTGGGAGTTCTTCGTTCATCTCAGCCTGTCAAGCCTCACCCGGAGAATCCTCTTCCTCAACTTGGCCGGCCTGCTCGCACTCGTCGTCGGCATTCTCTATCTCTCCCAGTTTCGTGCCGGATTGATTGATGCCCGCATCCAGAGCCTCTTGGTGCAGGGCGAAATCATCGCGGCAGCCATTGCGGCATCGGCCACGGCCGATGCCGACAATATGACGATGGAGCCCGAGCGGCTGCTCGACCTGCAGCCGGGCGAAACCTATAATCCTTCGGATGACGCGCAGTCGGATTTCTCCATCAATCCGGAGCGAATCGGGCCGATACTGCGCAGGCTGGTATCGCCGACCAATACGCGGGCTCGAATCTACGATCGTGACGGCGCGCTAATTCTCGACAGCCGAACGCTCTATGACGTGCTGCGTCTCGATCTGCCGCCGCCGGACGCTGAGAATCCCAGCTATCTGGAGCGGCGCTGGATGGCGCTCCGGCGCTGGCTCGCCAAGGGTGATCTGCCGACATACCGGGAGCTGAACGGCCCCGGTTACGAGGAGGTTCAGCAGGCTCTGCTCGGATTGAAGTCGAGCATGGTGCGGATCAACGAACGCGCCGAAGTGATCGTTTCGGTCGCCGTTCCGGTGCAGCGCTTCCGCGCGGTTCGCGGGGCGCTGATGCTCTCTACCCAGGGCGCCGATATCGACGACATGGTCACAGCGGAAAGGCTCGCGATCTTCAAAGTGTTCCTGGTCGCAGCCGGCGTTATGGTCGTGCTTTCGTTTCTGCTCGCCGGGACGATTGCCGGTCCGATGCGACGCTTGGCCCACGCTGCGCAAGTCGTGCGCCGTCGCATTCGTTCGCGCGTCGAGATACCTGATTTTACCACGCGCAGTGATGAAATCGGGCATCTCTCCGCCTCGCTGCGGGACATGACCGGTGCACTCTACAGCCGAATCGAAGCGATCGAGAGATTCGCGGCCGATGTTGCCCACGAGCTCAAGAATCCACTCACCTCGCTGCGCTCGGCGGTGGAAACTTTTCCCCTCGCCAAAACCGACGAAAGTCGCGCGCGACTTCTTGCGGTGGTCAAACACGACGTGGGGCGGCTCGACCGTTTGATCTCGGACATTGCGGACGCGAGCAGGCTCGATGCCGAGATGCAGCGCCAGGACGCCGCATCCGTTGACCTGAAGAAAATGCTTACGACAGTCGTGCGGATTGCAAACGAGATTCGCCACGATCTGGACGTATCCGTGAAATTGGATTTTGAAGGCGCCGGACCTTATTCGTTCCAGGTGCTGGGGCACGATTCGCGGCTCGGACAGGTGTTCAATAACCTGATCGACAACGCCCGCTCGTTTTCGCCCGAAGGAGGCAGCGCGCGGCTGACTTGCCGCCGGCTGCGGACCGAAATCGAGATCCTCGTTGACGACGACGGCCCCGGCGTGCGCCCGGAAGCCATGGAAAAAATCTTCGAGCGCTTCTACACTGATCGACCGCACCAGGGTTTCGGCCAGAACTCCGGACTTGGCTTGTCGATATCGAAGCAGATCGTCGAAGCGCATGGCGGCCGCCTTTGGGTCGAAAATCGCATGAACCCGCGGACGGCGGATCCCAACGACGTGCTGGGAGCACGCTTCATCGTGCGTCTGCCGGCCCTGTGATGGAGGATGCGCCCACCGTTCACGGCAGCGTCGTTCTCGTGGGCGCGCGCGCAATCCTCATTCGCGGACCGGCAGGTTCGGGCAAGTCGCGCCTCGCACTTGGACTTATCAGGGCAGCGCAGGCCGGCCACTTGCGGATGGCGCGCCTCGTGGCCGACGACCGGGTACAACTGGAGGCCCGCCACGGGCGGGTGCTGGCACGGCCGGCGCCTGCTCTCGCCGGGCTTATCGAGGCGCACGGCGTTGGCATCCGGCGGCTGCCTTACGAGCCGGTTGCGGTGGTTGGGTGGGTCGTGGATCTCGCGACCTTGGACGCACAACGGCTGCCCGAAGCCGACCGGCGCGAAACGCTCATTGAAGGGGTCACCCTGCCCCGTCTTCCCGTTGCGGTTGGCGAGAACAGCTTGGACATGGTCCTGAACTGGCTTGGAACCGATGCAGCTTCGGCCTGACTCCCCTGTGAGGCCCGAAGCTGTGCCCCCCTGTGGCCGTTTTTGATGCGTGCCCTTGTATAAACCGGCTCGGCAGGGCAAATATTGCGATGCAGCATTGATGGATATTAACCAGAAATCCCCTTGCGTCCGAGGTTCGGATAGTCAAAATGGCGCACCTTTCGTGCGGTGCAACGGCCATTTGTCTGCGGATCGTCCGATGATTGGCGTTGTGATAGTCACGCACGGTCGGCTCGCCGTGGAATTTCGTTCGGCGCTCGAACACGTGATGGGCCCGCAGCAGCAGATCGAAGCTGTGACTATCGGGCCCGAGGACGACATCGAGCAGCGCCGCAAGGATATCATCGAGGCCGTCAAGCGCGTCGACAGCGGCGAGGGCGTCGCCATCCTCACCGACATGTTCGGCGGCACGCCGTCAAACCTTGCGATATCGGTCATGGCCCGCCCGAAAGTGGAAGTCGTGGCCGGCATCAATCTGCCGATGCTGGTCAAATTGGCGAAGGTGCGCGAGGAATATCCTCTCAACGAGGCCGTTGCCGCCGCCCAGGATGCAGGGCGCAAATACGTCACCATTGCCAGCCGCGTCCTCAGCGGGAAATGATCAATATGGCCGACGCGTCTGACGCCAGCGGCAGCCGAGCCGAGGGCGCCGTCGTGCGCATTGTTGAAATCTGCAACAAGAAAGGGCTGCACGCGCGCGCTTCGGCCAAGTTTGTGCAGACGGTTGAGCAATTTGATGCCGAGGTCTGGGTCACGCGCGGCGGCGAACGCGTGGGCGGCACATCCATCATGGGGTTGATGATGCTTGCCGCCGGCCCCGGCACCTCAATCACCATCGAGGCGGCCGGGCCCCAGGCCGCCGAGGTCGTCGAGGCGCTTGCGAATCTCGTCTCCGGCCGCTTTACGGAACAGGAATAGCCGAGCTACGCCGCCCGCTCCGCCAGGACCTTGGCGGCGTGTCGCAGATCGGCAACAAAATTGCGGTATTCGCGCGCTTTGTCGTCCGCATCCTCGATCCGCAACAACCACGATGGATGGATGGTAACGAAGGCCGCAGTTCCGTCAGCCAGCAGGTGAGCCTGCCCCCGCATCCGGGCGATGGTCGCAACCCGGCCGAACAGGCTGCGCGCCGCTGTGGCGCCGAGCGCGACGATTGCCGCCGGTTTGACCAGCGCGCGCTCGTGGTCCAGCCACCATTTGCAGCGGTCGATCTCGTACGCGTTCGGTCGCTTGTGCAAGCGCCGTTTCCCGCGCATTTCGTGCTTGAAATGCTTCACGGCGTTGGTCACGAAAGCATCGTCGCGTGCGATCCCTGCGTCTTCTAGGGCCTGATCGAGAATTCGCCCCGCCGGTCCCACGAATGGCTTTCCGGCGATGTCTTCCTTGTCGCCGGGCTGCTCGCCGACCAGCATAAGCCGCGCATCCACAGCGCCCTCCCCCGGAACGACCTGGGTCGCAAATTGATAAAGCGGGCAGCGGGTGCATTCGGCTTCTGCCCGGGCGAGGGCCTTGAGCGTCCGAAACCGAACCGGGGATGTCTCACCGTTCGCGGCCATTATGCATCACTAACGTCTTGCTCCGGCAGATGATCCGCCAAAATCACACGCCAGCCGGTTCTATTGTGGCCGCAAGCCTGTCATTGCTGCTATAGGCGGGCTTGCCGACCACCGATTCGACAGGCCGCTCGGGTGCAAGGAACGCCATGACCACTGCCGCAAAAGCAGCCAGGACCGCCATTCCGGACCACGTTGTCAAAGACATAACTCTCGCCGAATGGGGGCGGAAGGAAATCGCGATTGCCGAGACCGAGATGCCGGGCCTGATGGCGACGCGCGCCGAATTCGGACCGAAGCAGCCGCTTCGAGGCGCTCGCATCGCCGGCTCGCTGCACATGACAATCCAAACCGCGGTGCTCATCGAGACGCTGCGGGCGCTCGGGGCCGACGTGCGCTGGGCGTCCTGCAATATCTATTCGACGCAGGACCATGCCGCTGCCGCCGTCGCGGCCGGCGGCACGCCGGTCTTTGCCGTCAAGGGCGAGTCGCTCCAGGATTATTGGGAATACACTCATCGAATCTTCGAATGGAGCGACGGCGGCACGCCCAACATGATCCTCGACGACGGCGGCGACGCGACGCTGCTCATTCACCTCGGCGTACGCGCGGAAAACGGCGACGCGAAATTCCTCGACCAGGCGCAAAACGACGAGGAGCAGGTGCTCTTTGCCGCGATAAAAAAACGTCTCAAGGATGCCCCGGGCTGGTACAACCGCAACGGCAAGGCAATCCGCGGAGTGACCGAGGAGACCACGACCGGCGTGCATCGGCTCTACGAGATGATGAAGAACGGCACCCTGCTGTGGCCGGCGATCAACGTAAACGACAGCGTGACCAAGTCGAAATTCGACAATCTCTATGGCTGCCGCGAGTCGCTGGTCGACGGCATCCGGCGCGGCACCGATGTGATGATGGCCGGCAAGGTCGCCATGGTTGCAGGCTTCGGCGATGTCGGCAAAGGCTCGGCCGCCTCTCTGCGCCAGGCCGGCTGCCGCGTGCTTGTCGCCGAGATCGATCCGATCTGCGCGCTTCAAGCGGCGATGGAAGGCTACGAAGTCACCACGATGGAGGATGCCGCGTCGCGAGCCGACATTTTCGTGACCGCCACGGGCAACATCGACGTGATCACGATCGAGCACATGCGCAAGATGAAGCATCGGGCAATCGTCGCCAATATCGGCCATTTCGACAGTGAGATTCAGGTGGGCGCACTGCGCAATTACAAATGGATCAACGTCAAGCCGCAAGTCGATGAAATCGAGTTCCCGGACGGAAAACGAATCATCCTGCTCTCGGAAGGCCGGCTGGTGAATCTCGGCAATGCCATGGGGCACCCGAGCTTCGTGATGTCGTCATCGTTTACCAACCAGACGCTGGCTCAGATCGAGCTGTGGACCCATCCCGGCAAATACGAAAAGAGGGTCTATACGCTGCCCAAGCAACTCGATGAGAAGGTCGCGCGGCTGCACCTCGACAAGATCGGTGTCAAGCTGACGAAGCTCAACGAGCAGCAGGCGAATTATATCGGTGTATCGCCTGAGGGGCCGTTCAAGCCGGACCATTATCGGTATTGAGCGGCGCTGCGCTTGCCGGTCCGGCACTCGGATGTTATCTGCCGCCCATGAAGGCGGCGGTAGAGAATATCCGAAATTTTTCCATTATCGCGCACATCGACCACGGCAAGTCGACGCTCGCGGACCGATTGATCGAGCTCACCGGAGCGCTCGACAACCGCGAAATGGTCGAGCAGGTCCTCGATTCCATGGACATCGAGCGCGAGCGCGGGATCACCATCAAGGCGCAGACGGTCCGGCTCAAATATCGGGGACGCGACGGCAGGGATTACGTCCTCAATCTGATCGACACCCCCGGCCACGTCGATTTTGCCTATGAGGTCAACCGATCGCTTGCCGCCTGCGAGGGCTCGCTGCTCGTGGTCGACGCCTCCCAGGGAGTGGAAGCGCAGACGCTCGCCAATGTGTACCAGGCGATCGACAACAACCACGAAGTCGTCCCGGTGCTCAACAAGATCGATCTGCCGGCGGCTGCTCCCGAGGCGGTAAAGGAGCAGATCGAGGACGTGATCGGGCTTGACGCCTCGAACGCGATCCTGATCTCGGCCAAGACCGGCCTCAACGTTCCCGAGGTGCTCGAAGCGATCGTCACTCGGCTCCCGCCTCCGAAGGGAGACGCCGCAGCCCCGCTCAAGGCCCTGCTCGTCGACAGCTGGTACGACAGCTATCTCGGTGTCGTGGTTCTCCTTCGTATCGTCGACGGCGTGCTCCGGAAGGGCCAGCGCATCCGCATGATGGGCACTGGCGCCGCCTATGATGTCGACCGCGTCGGCGTCTTCACCCCGAAAATGGCCAATACAGACCAGCTCGGTCCCGGCGAGATCGGCTTCTTAACCGCCTCGATCAAGGAGGTTGCCGACACCCGGGTCGGCGACACCATCACGGACGACAAGAAACCGGTCGCTGAGCCGCTGCCGGGATTCCGCCCGGCGGTTCCGGTCGTGTTCTGTGGATTGTTCCCGGTCGACGCCGCGAATTTCGAGCAGTTGCGCGCCGCCATGGGCCGGCTGCGCCTCAATGACGCAAGCTTTACCTACGAAATGGAAACATCGGCGGCGCTGGGATTCGGATTCCGCTGCGGCTTCCTCGGCCTGCTGCATCTTGAAATCATCCAGGAGCGGCTGGCGCGCGAGTTCAATCTCGACCTGATCGCGACTGCACCGTCAGTGATCTACAAGATCAAGCTCACCAACGGCAAAGAGGTAGAGATCCACAATCCCGTGGACATGCCGGATCCGGTGCACGTCAAGGAGATCGACGAGCCGTGGATCCGGGCGACCATTCTCACTCCGGATGAATACCTGGGCAGCGTGCTCAAGCTTTGCCAGGACCGCCGCGGCATCCAGGTCGAACTCACCTACGTGGGCAGTCGCGCCATGGTGAAATATGACCTGCCGCTCAACGAGGTCGTGTTCGACTTCTACGACCGGCTGAAATCGGTTTCTAAAGGATATGCCTCCTTCGATTATCAGCTCAGCGATTATCGCCCGTCCGACCTGGTCAAGCTGCAGATGCTGGTCAACGGCGAGCCGGTCGATGCGCTCTCAATGCTGGTGCATCGCACCCGCGCCGAGAACCGCGGCCGCGCCATGGCCGAAAAACTCAAGGAACTTATTCCACCGCATATGTTCCAGGTGCCGATCCAGGCCGCCATCGGCGGGAAAGTCATCGCCCGCGAAACGGTGCGTGCCTTCCGCAAGGATGTGACCGCAAAATGCTATGGTGGCGATGTGACGCGCAAGCGCAAGCTTCTGGAGAAGCAGAAGGAAGGCAAGAAGCGCATGCGCCAGTTCGGCAAGGTCGATATCCCCCAGGAGGCGTTCATCGCGGCGCTCAAGGTGGATGTGTGACTGAGCCACTCGGGTCTATTCGGCCGCATCGCCGATCGGCCGCAGCTCCCAAGAAAATAGGCAATGGTGGGCAATGTGTGAAAACCCGGCAAAACTGGCACATCGTATCTAATCGTTTATAATACGCCAATAAATCATCGGCCCGTACGGACGACCGGTTCAGGGGACGATTAAGCCGGAATACGCATTCGAGTCGCCCCCATGTTCCCCTGCAAGCAGGAATTATGATGCTTCCTGCACCGCGCGAGCGGCTGTCTCGCCGCGACAAGAACGCGCATTTACCGCCGGATTACACGGTACGGCGCTTGCGGTCACGGCTTTGACATTTTCATTCGGCAACCCCAGGCCGTGTGTAGGCGCGTGAGGCGACTCACATCGAGCAGGCAAAGGAATCACAGCAATGCGGGTCGAGGAGAAGCGGGGTAGGCGCTTATTGGCCACCATGCTCGCCTTGGCAGCCGGGCTTGCGGCAATCGGCGCGGCAAATGCTCAGGACAGGGGCACGCTCGACCCCAAGCCGCTGCCTCCTCTGGCTCACCCGGACGATCCGAAGACGCCGGCGAGAGACCTGTTCGGGCGGCGGTCGTTGCCAGCCCCTCCGATGGCCTCGCGCACCATTGGTTTCTACTCCAAGGGCTGTCTCGCCGGCGCCGCAGAACTGCCGATCAACGGGCCGACCTGGCAGGTGATGCGCCTTTCGCGCAACCGCAACTGGGGGCATCCGAAGCTGGTGGAGTTGATCGAGCGTCTTTCCAAAAAGGCCGCGAAGGTGGGGTGGCCAGGGCTTTTGATCGGCGACATGTCGCAGCCGCGCGGCGGCCCGATGCTCACCGGCCATGCCAGCCATCAGGTCGGCTTGGATGCCGATATCTGGCTCACGCCCATGCCGGCACGCGAACTCACCGCCATGGAGCGCGAAGACATGTCGGCGACCATGATCGTGGCGCCGAGCCGCAAGGACGTTGACCCCAAAGTATGGACGCCGGCGCACGCGGCCTTGATCAAGGCCGCAGCCGAAGAACCGGCGGTTGAGCGCATCTTCGTGAATGCAGCGATCAAGAAGGCGCTATGTCGCGAGGCAGGCAACGACCGTGCCTGGCTCTCGAAAATCAGGCCCTATTGGCAGCACGATTATCATTTCCATGTGCGCATCAAGTGTCCGGCCGATAGTCCCGACTGCAAACCTCAGGCCCCGCCGCCCGCCGGCGACGGCTGCGGCAAGGACCTCGACTGGTGGTTCACCGACGCTGTGCTGCACCCCAAGCCCGCACCGCCTTCCAAAACACCGGCCCCGCCCCCGAAGCACGTCACCATGGCCGACCTGCCGGCCGCGTGCCGGCAGGTGCTCAAGGCACCGGACGTGGCCGAACCTGTCTCGCGATAACTATCGCGTTCGCCCGAACATGGTGAACTGCACCGTGCCGATCAGCATTTCGATGATCAATGCGCAGACGACGATCGCTGCCGCATAGGGCAGCGTCTTTCCACGCGGCGCATGCATCAAGGGCGGCAGGCCGAGCCATAACAAGTATCCGCCGTAGAGGCCGACGAATGTGAGTAAGCTCAGAGCCGGAATCAGCAGAAAAACGCCGGCAAGCCAAGCCGGGGTATAGGAATAGACGGTAAGTTTCAGCGCGCTGGGGAAATTCTTCTGCACGCCAAATGTCGGCGCCGCCGCATCGGCGATCAGCGCGACCAGAAACACCGCTGCGAAGCTCAGCAAGTACCCGACCACCGCTCCGGCGAAGCCGGCGGTAAGCGATCCACGGCCTCCGATCACCGAAACTCCGATGAACCCCGCGAGCGCTGGAATGAGCGCGAGCACCGCAACGTAGCGTGTGAACAAGGCGGCAGTGTCGTCCGGCTCCTGCGCAACCACCAGCCATTCGGCCTCCGGTATCAGCAGGATCGATTTGACGCGTTCGATCAGCCGCTCCATCGTCCTCCTCCGAACTCCCAGCCAAGTCTTGCCTAGCGCAGGCCGGCGATCAACGGCAACCGGCCGCCTGAGCGCAACAGGCGGGCAAGGTCGTCCTGGCTAAAGACGGAGCACATCATGTTCCCGCCCGAGCGCATCGTCTGTCTGACCGAGGAGACCGTGGAGACGCTCTATCTGCTGGGCGAGGAGCATCGGATCGTGGGGGTCTCCGGCTATGCGGTGCGGCCCGAGCGCGTACGTCGGGAAAAGCCGCGCGTTTCGGCCTTCGTCTCCGCCGATATCGACAAAATCGTCGCGCTCGAGCCGGATCTCGTCCTGACCTTTTCCGACCTGCAGGCAGACATTGCCGCAACTCTGATTCGGTGCAATCTGGCGGTGCATGCCTTCAATCAGCGCGACACTGCCGGCATTCTGGCAATGATCCGCACGCTCGGCGCGCTGGTTGGGACAAGCGGCAAAGCGCACGCGCTGGTGAGCGCCCTCGAACAGCGCCTGGCCAAAATACGCGAGCAGACCGCGCAGCTTCCGCGCCGGCCTCGCGTCTATTTCGAGGAATGGGATGATCCGATGATTTCCGGCATCCGCTGGGTGGCGGAACTGATCGCGATCGCCGGCGGCGAAGATGTGTTTCCTGAGCGTTCCCGGCAGAAGAGCGCCAAGGATCGAATCGTAACGGGTTCGGACGTGATTGCCGCCAAACCTGACATCATCATCGGATCGTGGTGCGGGAAGAAATTCGTGCCAGCGAAAGTCAGGGCCCGTGAGAACTTCGCCGCGATTCCTGCGGTTGCGGACGGATGGCTGCGCGAAATCAAGTCGCCGCTGATCCTCCAGCCCGGCCCCGCAGCCCTGACCGACGGCCTCGACGCCCTCGTAGCGATCATCGCGGAATGGTCACGCACCAACGCCTTGACGGGTACATAATTCCAGTCCCGTTTCAGTGTAGCTTCTGGTGAACTGCGGACATTAGGAGCGGGTCGGAACCGATCGGTTTCGCTACTGGTGACCCGGTGCGGCATTGCGCGCGACGGCGGATTCTGTAGGGTGGGCAAAGGCACGCTTGCGCGCCGTGCCCACGCGTCCGAGGCGCTGATGTCCCACTATCGGCGTGGCCAGCATCGAAGGCGGAACGTCGCGCGTGGAGATTTGCCGCCCGACTGGGGCGGCGATGTCGGTGAGCTGACCGGCAGCTTTGGAGAGTGATCGAACGCGTGGGCATGGCGCAAGCGCGCCTTTGCCCACCCTACAATGTCGGCTTCTAGCACATCACGACTGCGCTCCCGCAGGCAATTTCCGTCGCAACCGGGCCTCAGCGACATCAACGGGGTCCACGAACAGGTCATAGCCGGCCAGTCCCAAATCGCCTGAGCATGCGCCTCATCAGGTCCCGCAGCCGCCCTGCGGGGGCCGCGCGCGGCTCGGCAGCGTCATCCTCGGCGAGGCGAAGGCCGACCGAGGTGACATGATCGCCGGCCACACGATCGACGACGAGCGTGATCGGCCCAAGCCCAATCCGGTCGCCGGGCTTTGGTTTGCGCGCGAGGCGCGCCGCAACATAATCGCGGAGGGGAATCTCGTGCTCTTTCGGCGGTATTTCGAGCCCGTAGATTTCAGCGAGCGCGCCAAGAGTCGCTTCGGCGCCCACAAAGAAATCGCCCAGAAGCCGCGGATCGGGCGTCCGCGGCGGCGGCATGTCGACGAAGAAACGATCCAGCGCCTGCGCCTTCTCGGGCGGGGCGAGCAGATAAACATAGTCTCCGACCCGCACTGGTTCGGCCTCGGACGGGCTCATGATTTTTTCGCTACGCACCACGAGAGTCGGTCGCGCCCACGACGGCAGGAGTCCCCGGCGGAGGAACGGGCTGTTGGCGGATACCGGATAGCCGACGATTTCCTGCTCAAGCTGTCCGGGAAGATCGAGTTCGACCCGGCGCGGCATATGGTCGTGCCGCGGCAACGCAACACGGAGGCGGCGTGCCGCAAACGGAATGCTCCAGCCCTGAATCAACAGCGAGGCGAGCACAACCACAAAGGCGATGTTGAAATAGACGAAAGCCGCAGGCAGGCCGACGAGCAACGGAATAGAGGCGAGGAAAATGCCGACTGCTCCGCGCAATCCGATCCACGATATGAAGATCTTCTCGCGCCATGAGAAATGGAACGGCGCAAGGCAAAGAAAAACCGCAACCGGGCGGGCTATCAGCATCAATGTGGCGACGATCGCGAGTGCCGGCCCTGCCGTCGCAACCAGGCGCGGCGGCGAAACCAAGAGGCCGAGCATAACGAACATCACGATCTGGGCGAGCCAGGTTACGGCATCGAGAAATACGATCACTGTGTTATGCGCGCGGGTCGAACGGTTTCCCACAACGAGGCCCGCCAGATAAACGGCCAGAAATCCCGACGCATGCAAAACCTGAGCAAGGCCGAAGGTTACCAGCGCACCGGTTGCTACGAATGGAGCATGCAGCCCCTGCGCCAACCCGAGCCGGTTGAGGACGAACACGATCGCGCGTCCGCCGGCGAGCCCGACAATGGTGCCAAGGCCCGCCTGCTCGGCGAGCAGCGTTGCGATATATTGCCAACTGCGGTCGCCGACGGTGAGGAACTCGACCAGCAGAATGGTCAGCAGCACGGCGAATGGATCATTGCTGGCGGATTCGACCTCAATGGTGGCGGCGACGCGCGGCCGCAGCCGCAATCCGCGCGCGTGAAGGAGAAAGAACACCGCGGCAGCATCGGTTGAGGCCACCACGGCTCCGACGAGCAGCGCCTGGGTCCAGTCGAGGCCGAGCGCATAGGAGGCGACCGGCGCCGTCAAAGCTGCCGTCAACAGCACGCCCAACGTCGAGAGTGTCCCAGCCGGACCGAGCACGCTGCGGAACGCGGCGAAGCGGGTGCGCAGCCCGCCGTCGAAGAGGATCAGAGCGAGGGCGATCGAGCCAACCACATAGGTCGAGTGCACATCATCGAATTGTATTCCGCCGGGTCCCGCTTCGCCTGCCAGCATGCCCAGGATCAGGAACACGAGCAGCAACGGCGCCCCGAACCGCATCGCAATCAGGCTCGACAGGATTCCGGCGAGCACGAGAACCGCGCCCAGCAGGATGCCGATGCTGACCGAGTCGAGGGAGGCCATCGCCGAGACTTCCTATTCGTCCTTCCTGCCGGGCCGTAATCGTTGGCCTTCTACCCGTTGGCTTCGTTTTCCAAAAATCGAAGGTGGCTTTTTGCTTTAGGTTTATATTCTTACGGCTCTCGGCAATAATATTCGTCGACATCTGGCGGCAGTGCTTGAGCAGTCAGGTCGCGAGCGCAGAGCCGGACGGCAGCGGCGCTCTCTGGTAAGTTGGGATTGGCAGGGGCGGTAGTGGGCCGGGAAAATGCAGATGCGACGTCGTGAGTTCATTACGCTGATCGGGACCTTGACCGTCCCGGAATCGACCCTTTGGACTGCCATCGCTCGCGCGCAGGCAGCCGGAAAACTCTGGCGCGTCGGAATCATCCTGGAGGGTAGCCGAAACCGCGAGATCGAAGGCTTCGTGCAAGGGATGCACGATTTCGGGCACGCTGAAGGCCGAGACTACCTTGCCGAGTGGCGATTTGCGAATGGGCGCTACGTACGCTTCCCTGAATTCGCACAGGACTTGGTGAAGCTGAAGGTCGATGTCATATTCGTGGAGTCGGCCGCGGCGGTAGAGCCGGTCCGTCAAGTCACCCGCGCCATTCCGATCGTGATGGGCTATTCGATCGATCCGGTCGGCAATCGCCTGGTCGCCAGCCTCGCGCGCCCGGGAGGCAATGTGACCGGCATGGCGGGTTCGCGCGAGGCGGCCTGGCCGAAACAAATTGAGCTGCTTAAGGCCGCCGTTCCCAACCTTTCGCGTGCCGGAGTCCTTCTCAATCCCGAGAGCTCCGACTACCCCGATCTGGTTATGAATATCAAGGCGGCCGCGGAGGCTTCAGGCATTGTGCCGTTCTTTGCCGACGCGCGCGACCGCGCGACGCTTGAAAGCGCTTTCGCCATGCTGGTCGAGCAGCAGGTCGGTGCCGTCATCGTCACTGACGATGGATATTTCTTCGCCCAACATCCGCAACTTGCCGACCTTGCTCGCAAGCATCGCCTGCCGTCGATTTACGGCGAACGCGATTATGTCGAGGCAGGCGGCCTCATGAGCTACGGCGAGAATCTCAGAGAGTCCTACCGCCGTGCCGCATCCTTCGTGGACAGGATTTTCAAGGGCGCCAAAGCCGCCGAACTGCCGATCGAACCGGTTCCGCGGCAATTCGTCATCAACCGCAAGACTGCCGCCGCGCTCGGTGTCACAATTCCGCCGGACGTCTACCGCCTCGCCGACGAGGTGATTGAGTAGGGCGGGAGCTTGTAGGGTGGGCAAAATCGCGTCGCACCAGCATCGCCGCACGCGCGAAACCCTGGGGCGCGATTTTGCCCACGCGGTCCGCTGCGAAATGGGTCCGCGTGGGCACGGCGCGTGAGAGGCCGTGCGCAATCCGCAAACGCCGGCGCACGCGCCTTTGCCCACCCTACGCGGCCTTCCGGCTCGCCAGAAAATTCCCCATGCGGTCGAGGGCTTTCATGATGTTTTCGGTCGAATTGGCGTAGGACAGGCGCACATAGCCTTCGCCGAGAATGCCGAAATCGGGTCCGCCGATGACGGCGACGCCCGCGTCTTCGAGGAGCGCATTCGCCAGCGGCTTTGCTTGCCAGCCGGTGCGCGTAATGTTCGGGAACGCGTAGAAAGCTCCTTTGGGGGTGGCGCAGGAAACGCCCGGCAAGCGGTTCAAGCCTTCAACCACAATTTTGCGGCGCCGATCGAACTCGCCAACCATCTGGGCGACTTCGTCCTGAGGCCCGGTGAGCGCCGCAAGCCCGGCAAATTGCGCCGCCGCATTGACGCAGGAATGCAAGTTCACTGCGAGCTTGCGCGCATAATCATAAAGCTTGCCCGGCCACACCGCATAACCGAGACGCCAGCCGGTCATCGCGTAGGTCTTCGACCAGCCATTGAGCAGGATCAGCCGGTCGCGGATCGACGGATAGGCGAGCAAACACACATGCCTCTCGCCGTCATAGACCATGTGGTCGTAAATCTCGTCCGAAAGGATTGCGACATCGGGCCAGCGCGCCAAGCCGGCGACGAGCGCGTCGACTTCTCGCTTGCCGGTAACGCCGCCGGTCGGATTGGCAGGCGAATTAAGAATGAGGAGCCGCGTGCGCGGCGTGATCAGCCGTAATGTCTCTTCGGCGGAAAACGCAAACCCATTCTCCTCGCGCACCGGCACCGGCATTGGATTGGCTCCGGTAAATTCGATCATCGATCGATAGATCGGGAAGCCCGGATCGGGATAGAGGATGTCGATGCCTTTCTCGCCGAACATCAGAATCGCCATGAACATGGTCGGCTTGCCGCCGGGCTGGATCATCACTTCGTCGGGCGACACGCTCACCCCAAAGCGCTGGTGCAGGTCGACGGCTACCGCCTCGCGCAAGGCAGGAATTCCGACAGCCGCCGTGTAGCCGTGATGGCCGTCGCGGAGTGCCTTCACAGCGGCCTCGACGATGAAATCGGGAGTGCGGAAATCTGGCTGCCCGATGCCGAGATTGATGATGTCGCGGCCCTGCGCTGCGAGCGCGTTGGCGCGCGCCAGCACCGCAAAGGCATTCTCCTCCCCGATGCGATCGAAACCCGCGACGGTACGCATCGTATCAGTGGCATCGTGCAACGTCAGGGCGCCATGCCGGGCGGCGGGATCTGAGAGGCAGTCAATCCCATCTCATCGAGCGCACGCCGCACCAGGCCGGATGCTTTGGCCTCCTCGATGAAGTCCGTCACAAAGGCGAGCGCCGCCGGCTTGTTCTTCGCCACGGCCACCGCCGTCGTCGAGTTGAGGAAGCCGCCGCCAAGCGCGCGGGAGCCGGGGATTACATCGAGCAACGCAACGATGGTTTCGCGCGAAAGCGCAATCCCGTCGACTTTGCCGGCACGCATCAGCGCGATCGCCTCGTCCGGCCCTTTGACGGTGACCGGCGTGGCGTTCGGCGCAAAACGGGTCGAGGCACGGAACGTGGCGGTGCCCTCGACCCCGGCAATGCGCACACCCGGGCGGTTGACCTGGTCGAGCGATTCAATTCGCGACCCGGGCGCGACCAAGTAGGTGCTCTGGAGCAGATGATAGGGACTCCCGAAATCGATAGTCTTCTTGCGCTCGTCATCGACCGGCACGAAGGTGACATCCCAGGCGCCGCGATTCGTCGCCGCAATGATCTCCCCCGACGAAGCATATTCGATCAATTCCAACGGGACCTTGAGCTTCTGTGCCATCGCGGTGCCGAGCATGACAGTTACGCCGCGCGGCCTTCCGGTCGCATCGTCGCGCACCGCCCACAAGGCCGAAGCGGCCGGCCCGACCGCAACCGCGACCCGCAGCCTTCCGGTCGGAAAGAGTTCGTTGCGCAGGTTCGCCTCGTCTGCGGTTGCACCGCCTGCAAGTACTGTCATCAAAATCGCTCCCAAAGTGGCCGCAGTACGCATCAGCATCATCCCGCGCCTTCTGATCCACAACTGCCTCTGCCGAGCTTGCCCCATAGTGCGCGAATCGAGCGCTGTTTGCTATAGCAAAACGATGGATATCTCATCGACGCCACAGCCAGCAGGAATTCGTCATCCTGAGGCGCGAGCACGTAATCGCTCGATTACGTGCGAGCCTCGAAGGATGACGGGCAATAATATGGGCCGTCGTCCTTCGAGGCGCGCGTCCAAGAAAGCGGACGCGCGCACCTCAGGATGACGACGTGATGCGATTTCCCTCCGCTCTCCTGCCGGCGACTTTGGTGCGGCGCTACAAGCGATTTCTCGCTGACGTCCTCTTGCCTTCGGGCGAGACGGTGACTGTGCATTGCGCCAATCCGGGATCGATGATCGGGCTTGCTGTTCCCGGCGCGAGGGTGTGGCTTTCGAAATCTACGAACATCAAGCGCAAGCTTGCGCACAGCTGGGAGCTGATCGAAGTTGATCTCGGCAGCGGAATCGAACTCGTCGGAATAAACACTGGTCACCCCAACGCACTCGCCGCCGAGGCGATTGCGGCGGGACTCATCCCGGAACTGGCTGGCTACCCCATCGCGCGCCGGGAAGTGAAATACGGCAAAAACTCGCGCGTCGATTTGCTGCTCGAAGCCCCGGCACGGCCGCCCTGCTATGTGGAGATCAAGAACGTTCACCTGATGCGCCAGGCCGCACTTGCCGAGTTTCCGGACGCGGTGACGCGACGCGGCACCAAGCATCTCGTGGAATTGAGCGAAATGGCGACGGCGGGAGCGCGCGCCGTAATGTTGTTTCTCGTCCAGATCGGCTCGGCGGCTCGCTTTGCCCTCGCCCGCGACATCGACCCGGCCTATGCCAAGGCGTTCGATTCGGCGCGGGCGGCCGGCGTCGAGGCGCTGGCGCGGCGATGCCGCCTCAGCTGCGAGAGCATCGAGGTCGGCGACGCAATACCGATCGTGGGCTGACACCACGAAAGCGTGTCCCGGATGCGACGCCCGCACTGCGCTTCGCCCGGGACACACTTGTGTGCTTGCTTCCAGCGTCCTGCTGCCTACATTGCGCATGCACAAGCGGCGTCCGGCCGCAGGAGGCGGCACGGCCGCAATGCGGGAATGAGCTACGTCGACGCGGCGCTGGCGCCGCAGCGCAAGACCGGTCAGATCAAGATTCACGGCGCTGCAGCCTTTGAAAGCATGCGCAGAGCCGGCCGGCTCGCGGCCGAATGTCTCGACATGCTTACGGCCGAAATCCGCCCGGGAGTGCCGACCGAAAAAATCGACCGCCTGGTGTTTGAGTTTGCCCTCGCCAATGAGGCTCTGCCGGCGACGCTGATGTATCGCGGCTACCGGAACTCGACCTGCACCTCGGTCAATCACGTTGTGTGCCACGGCATTCCGAGCGAGAGGACGCTGCGCGAGGGCGACATCGTCAACGTCGACGTCACGCTCATCCTCGACGGCTGGCACGGCGATTCGAGCCGCATGTATGCGGTAGGCGCGATTCCGCGCCGCGCCGAACGGCTGATCGAGGTGACCTACGAGGCGATGATGCGCGGCATTTCGGTGATCCGTCCCGGCGCCACGACGGGCGACATCGGCGCCGCCATCCAGAGCTACGTCGAAGGCCAGCATATGAGCGTGGTGCGCGATTTCTGCGGCCATGGTGTCGGCCGCCTGTTCCACGACGAGCCCAATGTCGTCCATGTCGGCAGGCTGGGCGAAGGTGTGGTGCTGCGCCCGGGCATGTTCTTCACCGTCGAGCCGATGATCAATCTCGGGCGCCCGCACGTGAAGGTCCTCTCCGACGGCTGGACCGCGGTCACCCGCGACCGTTCCCTCTCGGCGCAGTTCGAGCACACGATCGCGGTGACCCCAAGCGGAGTCGAGATCTTCACGCTTTCCCCGAACGGGCTCGATCGGCCGCGATTTGCCAGCGAGGGGCGCCCGTTCTAACCCGGATGTCGCGGCGCCTTGGAAGGCCGGCCGAACAGGTGGATGGGTGAGGCGCCGCGACCTCCGGGTTACAGTCCCTACAGCCCCGTTGCATTTTGCACCCATGCGGGCATGCTCGCGGCATGGCCGAGAACGGCAAGACCGAAGAGCAATCTGCATCACCCGACAAGGCGCCGCACTATCACGGGCACCGACAACGCCTGCGTGCGCGTTTTCTGCTTACGATCGAAACGCTTCCCGATTATGAGCTCCTCGAACTCGTCTTGTGCCAAGCCGTCCCGCGGCGGGACATGAAGCCGCTCGCCAAGGAGCTGATCGAGACATTCGGCTCGTTCTCGGAAGTGATCGCGGCGCCCTACCAGCGGCTGAAACAAGTGAAGGGCGTCGGCGACGCCGTAGCTACCCAACTCAAAATCATCCAAGCGGCTTCCAACCGTCTTTTGAAGGGAGAGCTGAAGAAACAGACCGTTCTCTCGTCGAACCGCAGCGTCATCGAGTATTGCCGCAGTTCGATGGCCTTCGACGACCGCGAACAGTTCCGGGTGCTCTTCCTGAACAAGCGCAACCAGCTCATCGCGGACGAAGTGCAGCAGACCGGAACCGTCGATCATACCCCCGTTTATCCCCGCGAAGTGGTCAAACGCGCGCTCGAACTCTCAGCAACGGCGCTTGTTCTGGTCCACAACCATCCTTCCGGCGACCCGACCCCTTCGCGCGCCGACATCGACATGACGCGAAACATCATCGAGACGGCGAAGCAACTCGGGATCGCCGTGCACGACCACCTCATCGTCGGCAAGCATGGTCACGCCAGCCTGCGGGAATTGAAGCTGATTTGAGCCGTGGCATTTTTCGGCTGTATCGACGATGCGCCGGGGGGCCACCATTCCAACTGTTAAAACACGACTTTGAGAAAATCAATACAAAAGCTGCCCGCAATCGCTGGAAAAATTCCTCCCCAAACACCTCATGCCGCAGCAGAACTCGACGGTTGGGAGCACGAGAACAACGTCGCCTGCCGAGGCCTGAATCGGCCTTGCGCTAAGCGCGCTCACCTCTGTTTCGGCAGGACGCCAGCTGGTTCCGCACCGTGTTTTTTGCGACACCCAGTCGTCACAACCGCGCTTGCTCGAGCGGCGCCCGCAAGATTTCCAGCATTGCCTCAAGACCGAGAATGTAGGAGTGCATCCCGAAACCGGTGATGAACCCTACTGACACGTCCGAGAGGACGCAGTGAATGTTGCGTTCGGCAATATTACTGATATGCACCTCGACGTAGGGTAAACCGGCGCCCTTGATGCAGTCCTTAAGCGCGAAACCGGCGTAGGTGAATCCAGCCGGATTCATCACCAAGCCGTTGAAGCCTTCGTCTACCGCGCGGTAGATGCGATTGATCGCCTCGCCCTCGATGTTACTGTAGAAAATGTCGAGGTCGTAGCCATGCTCTTGAGCGTGATACCGCAACATGGCGTCAAGCTCGGCGGCAGTTGTGGTGCCGTAGATCGCAGGCTCGCGTCGCCCGAGGAAGGTCAGGTTTGCGCCCTGGACGAGCAGAATCTTCATTACGTCACTCCGACAATGCATCCTTTGGGATAGCACGTGCTGATAGACGCGCTCGTTCGTTTCGGCTGCATCTGCCAGCACGAGTCCAGTCCTGCGCCATGGCCACCACGACTGCCTTCGATCCCGGCTGCGTCATCTCGCTGGTAAAGTGCAGACCTCCAGCGCACAACTGCTCCGACTCGATTACGTACTATGAAGGATTCCAGAACGCCCTGCCATACCACCGGGCATTGCCTCTCAGACCGGTTTCGCGGTGGCGATCAGATCGACGCAGATCGGGCGGCCGCGAAGTGCAAGCACACGTGGCCTGGGCGATCCAAGCCCTGTTCGCTCCGCGCGAATCAGGCCGCGAGTTCGAGAATCTCGCGTACTTGCGCAGGGTGGTCGATGCGCCGGGGATTTCGCGCTACCCATGGCGTTTTCATTGCTTCGGCGGCGATGACGTCGAAGCCCTCGCGCCCGATGCCGACTGCGCCGAGGCTGCGGGGCATGCCCATCGTCCCGATGAAGACGTCGAGAAGGTCGCCAGCCTCCTCGCCCGCGCGGTTCATCGCTGATGATACCAGATTCTGCTGCACCGCATTGACCGGCTTGTTCCAGCGCATCACTGCGGGGAGCATGATACAGGAGGTATAGCCGTGCGGCACGTCGAACAGCGCGCCGAGCACGTAGCCGATACCGTGGCTCGCGCCCATCGGCACGCCACTCGCCAGCGGCCCCATGGAGAGCCACGACCCCAGGAGGCAATCGAGACGGGCAGCGAGGTCTTGTGGGTCCGACTTCACGCCCGGTAATCCGCGAACCAGTAGTTTCAAGCCTTGCAGGGCCTGCGCGCTACCGAACGGGTTGGCCTCGATGGAGCAGATGCCTTCCACACAATGGTCGACAGCGCGGATCCCGGTCGAGATAAACAACCATTCGGGCGTGTGCACCGTGACGGCCGGGTCGAGGATCACTGCCCGCGGAACGATGCCGGGATGGAGAAACAGTTCCTTGGTCCTGCTTCGCTCGTCGGTGACCCCGGCAATGGCGCTGAACTCGGCTGCCGAGAGCGTGGTTGGTACCGCGACATGCGGTACGGTCGGAGCGTGACACGCTCCGTTGAGCGGACGCAACGCGTCAAGCGCATCCGTCGAACGCACATCGTTGGCGAGACAAAGCTGCACCGCTTTTGCGCCGTCGGTGACCGAACCTCCGCCGATCGTGACGATGAGGTCCACGTTGGTGTCGCGCGCCTGATCGGTGGCGGCGATCACACAGGAGCGGGGCGTGTGTGGCAACATGGCGTCGAAAGTGCCGGCATGACGGATGCCAAGGGCCTTGCGGACGTAATCGATTTCAGGGGTCTTACGGTTCAGCGTGCCGCTGACCAGCAGAAAGACGCGCGAGGCGTCCAGACGGCGCGCCTGATCGGCCACCGCCTCCGCGGCTGGCTTGCCGAAAACGACCTCGTCCATTTTGCTGAAAACGATACGACCGGATTGCAACATGCGGCGGTTCTCCGATGTCATCCTAGGGGCGGCCGTTGCATGAAATCCAACGTCTTGGGCATTTGATCACGCGCTGGCAGGCCTGGATAGCCCGTAAAGGTCTTGATCGCAGCTGCTAATACGCGCTTTTGCGTTCGCGCGGTCGATAGAAGGCCGCCCTCGCGTGCGGCTCTATACGAACAAGCTCATGGCCGACAATATCACGATGTATCAAGGTCGGAAATCACGGCCGATGGGCGGCACGCCGTCTCATGAGGCTATTCCTTTAGCTCCGACATTGAGAGTCGAAAAGTCCTGGATACACCACGCCCCCTCCCCTCCTGGACATGGTAAGGTGATCCGTACACTGAGGCACTCATGGCCGAGTACGTCTGGAAACACAATCTGAAGGGCGAACGGGATCGGCTCCGCCTGATGTCGAATTTGCTGGACCCGTCGAGCCAGTTTCATCTCCAGCGTATAGGTGTTGCCGCGGGTTGGCGCTGCCTGGAGATCGGCGCGGGCAATGGTTCGCTGTCGCAGTGGATTGCGCAGCGAGTTGGGCCGGCCGGGCATGTGGTTGCCACCGACATCCGTCCCGATCTGATGGAAGGTATCGCTGGCGGCAATCTGGAAGTCCGCAAGTTCGACGTCGTGCACGATGAGGCGCCGGACGCGCCCTATGATCTCATCGCCATTCGCGCGCTTCTGCACCATCTGCCCGAGCGCCGAGCCGTCGTGGGTAGGATGGCGCGCTGGCTCAAACCGGGTGGCCGGCTTTTCATTCAAGAACCCGATTTTTACCCCACCTGGACCGCGGAGCCGCCGTCGCAAAAGCATTTCTGGGAGCAATTCATTCGATGGGCGGAGAGCCATCAGATCGATTATTACGTCGGTCGAAAACTTCCCGCATGGATGCAGGCCGATGGCTTGCTCGATATCAGTTCCGAAGGGCACGCGATTCTCTATAACGGCGGTTCAGAGTTTGCGCAGTGGTGGGATTACGGCATCCGTGAGATCGTCCACAAACTCACAAGCGAAGGCGGCGTATTGCAGGAAACACTCGACGAGTTCTTTAAGCTTTACGTCGATCCGACCTATTGGACTACTACGATTGCGTTCACCGCGACGACCGCACGGCGACCTAACGGTTCGGCGCGGCTGCGCCAGTAGAACGATCAACGCGCCCTGTTGTAGTTGCGATCGAAGAAAGGGAGTTTCTCGTGGCGGCAAGTCTAGCTGTCCCTGCAAGAGGTGAGAACGATGGAGCAATCTGACGATTTGGGTAAAGTTTTCGATGCGCATGTACACGCGGAATTCGTGGCGCGCGATGTCGATGCGACGATGGCAACGATGGTGGACCATCCGTACGTCACGCACGTTCCCGTCATGACGGGAGGAAACGGACGCGACGAAGTTCGACGGTTCTATAGTTCTTATTTTATCGGCCACTGGCCCGCAGATACGCACCTCGAGCGTATTTCGCGCACGATCGGGCAAGGGCGAGTTATTGACGAATTCGTTTTGACCTTCACACATGATATGGAAATGCCAGCGATGCTGCCGGGTGTGCCGCCCACTGGCCGAAAGGTCGAGCTTCCCCACGTCGTGGTTATGGCAATTGAGAAGGGCAAGGTCGCGTACGAGCATATCTACTGGGACCAAGGTTCACTCCTCGCGCAAGTAGGATTGATTGATCCAGCCAAACTACCCGTGAGCGGAGCAGAACAAGCGCGGAAATTGCTCAATTCGAAATTACCTTCGAACGAGCTTATTCAACGGGCAGAACGCATCAAACCTTAGCTGCGCGGCTAGATAGAAGCAGTGGCCCCTATTCAAGAAGGGGGTGCCTACGTTACTTCAAGCGGGCGATTTTTCGCAGACTTCATAGCCGGTAGGTTGTCGCCGCCGTGTCGTGGAACAAGGATCGCCGCTCCGACGAGGTGAAGTCCTCGACGATCTTCCCGTAGGCGTTGAACAGGTCTTGGATGCTGCGCGACAGTGCCGCGATCGGCATGTGGCTCGCGAACATGCAGCGACCAGGCGTGAACAGGTCGATGGCCGTCAACACCCACGGCCGGATTTGCGCGACTCTCCAGTTGAGACCGAAAATGCACTCGGCACCGAAAATCTTGACTACGACGTTCTCGCAATGAGCCAGCGCAGACATCGCGTTTCGCCACGTGGAGAACCCTTGTTCCGTTAGGTCGATCGGCCAACCCATCAAAGGCAGGATGAGTCGTTGATCGGGGAAGCTTCTCGCCACGTCCGTAAAGTCGGCCAGCTGCGTGGCGACGATCTCGATCTCGCAGGCGAGGTCATCATTCCTCACCAACGTAAGGCCGCGGCGCCAAGCGGCATCGGTGAGCACATCCGGTGCTTGGGCGAAGCGCAACAGCTCGCGCGTGGGATGCCAAGCGAGGTGCTGGCGCACTGCCCGGATCCGGTTGACAGAGCGATAGAGCTCGATCATGCGCTCGATGTCGGGCGCGCAAAAATCAGTGCAGGCTATCATCCCGGTCGGATGCCCGACTTCATCCGCCAACGCCTGCGATGAGCGAGATCGTATTATCTGTCATGGCGATGCGTCAGGGGGATTTTGACCTTTGGCTTCATGGTGCCGCAAGCACCGCTGCATTCCGGCTTCCAGTTTAGGCACTCGATTGCTCGCCGGGCGGCTCCCAAAATGCAACGTCCGATTCGCATTTCGGCCCTACTTACTGAACCAGTAGACTACGGCAACTCCGGAAAATATCAGCAGCCCACCGATTGCTGTGGGAACATTAAGTTCATTCTCCTTGAACAAGAGATACGAGAATAGAGCGATAAAGAGCGGATACGATATTTCGATAAGTCCCGCCAGAGCGGCGCTCTTGCTGGTGATTGAGAGGGCAATGAAAAGCTCGGCGAGCGCGAGTACTACGACTCCAAAGGAGAACAATACGAACACTTTCGGTACCGTCGATATCTTGACCAGATCAAGCGCAAGGACCCCTTTTGACCAAGCGGCGACGAAAAATGCCGCCGACATTATCAATGTACCCACAGCCAATGTGGTATAGATGGAAATGTGCCTGTAAATCTGCTCGCTTAATGAATATGACAGACCCCACAATATCGATGCGGTCGATGCAAACAGGAGCCACATTTCGCGCCGTACTGCAAAATTGCAAAAGCGAGTTCTACGGCACCTTCTTTCGCAGCTCAACCCGCGGCGCCGTCACACCACAGTCGCAATCCGTGGCTGCAAGTCGCGGACGGTTTTCGCGTCACCTCGCGCCAGTGGGGGGCGATTTAACTCAGCGGCCGTCGGGCGTGCGCACGCCGCCCCAGGCGTCGCGAACCTGGCGGTAGTGCACCACCGGATCGTAATTCTCGATCGGAAGACCGAGTACCTGCGGCGACAGGCCGCCGACCGCGGACAATACCGCAAACGACGCCACTATGCGGTCGTGCTGCGCGGTTACCAGCGCCACCCGCGCCTGCAGCAGGGTTTGCTGCGCGTTGAGCACGTCGAGCGTGGTGCGTTGACCGGCCCGAGCCTCTTCGCGCACGCCGGCGAGCGCGATTTCGGCAGCGGCAACCTGCGCCTGGGTCGCTTCGATCTGCGCCTTGGCGGCATCGAGCTGGCCCCAGGTCTGCACCACGTTTGAGCGCACCTGATCGCGCGCGGTCTCCAAATTCATTCTCTGCTGGCCGAGAGTCTCCTTGGCCTGGCGGATGGTCGCGAATTCCGAGCCGCCCTGATAGAGCGGGATGGCCACCTGGGCGCCGAAAATTCCGGTAAGCGACTGAAGGTTGTTAAGGTTCGTGGTCGAGCCGAATTGCTTGGTCACGCTTGCCGTTGCAGTGACCACCGGATAGAGCGCGCCTTCGGCAATCTTCACCTGCAGCTCCGCGGTATCGACGTTGTAGGATGCCGTTGTGATCGCGGGATTTTCCGTGAGGCCGCGGCCAACCGCAGCCGCCTCCGTCCGTGGGAAGAATCGATCGACCGGGGTGCCGGGCGCGAGTCTGCCGGGCTCGACGCCGATCACCTGGCGGTATTGAGCTCTCGATGTGGTGTAATTCGATTCGGCGGCTTCGAGGTTTGCGCGCCCGAGTGCAAGGCTCGATTCCGATTGCGCCACGTCGGTGCGGGTGACGATGCCGGCGGCAAGGTTATCGCGAGTCTGCCGCAGGGTAGCCTCGAGCACGGTCACGTTGCTGCGGTTGAGATCGAGGATCGCCGTGTCGCGGAGCAAGTTCATGTAGGCGGTGGCCGCGCTCAGAAGCACCGTCTGTTCGGTGGTGCGCAAGGTTTCCCGCGATGCAAGGACTTGGGCTTCGGCCTGGCGGGTACGGTTGCCGGTCTGAAAGCCGTTAAACAAGGTCTGGGTCGCGGTGACACCGAGCGAAGTCACGAGATTCTCTCCGGTCGTTCGCGAGTAGCCGGTCGTCACCCTGCCGACGGTCGTGCGCGACAACTGGTCGAGATACGCCTCGTTGATGCTGTCAGTCGCAGTCAACCGCGGACGATAGCCGCCGAGTTGAATCGGTACGTTCTCGTCGGTCGCGCGTGTCGCAGCGCGCTGCGCACCCAGCTGCGGATTATTGGCGTAGGCTTGGACGAGCGCTCCATTGAGCGTGTCGGCCGCCGCTGGATGCAGCACCATGCCTGCCAGAGCGCCGGTTGCGACAACTACGATGCGGCTGGCGATCATCGCGGCTCCAACTCTTCTGTATTCATTCTCGCTCGGGAACAACCCGCTACCGTCCACCGCAACAAACACAACCCGCAGCACCGATGGGTTTAAAAACGTTAGCGATTTATAGTTAACGAAGCCTTAGAGCCTGTCAGGATCGGATTGCGGCTCGTAGCCCGGATTGGAGCTTGCGCGCCAAGCGTTTGCGCGCGACATCGACGCGCTGTCGCGCAAGCTCCAATCCGGGGACGGCTGCTATCCCGACGCGATCAAAACGCTGAAGTGAGTTTCGAAATGGAGTGCAATCGCGCAATCCGGGATACGGCTCTACGCCTGCAGCCGTTGGTGACGCGACTTGGGGCCGTGGCGCGGTCCGACCAAACTACCGCTTGCGAGGAGGAGACGGCGTGGAGGGTGGGGATTCGGGCTCCATGATACTGATTGGCGGAATGGACGCGGACGGCAATTTCAATCTGGGCCCAATCGGCCGGTTTGCATCGGTCGTAGAGGGGCGTGCTTCCACCACGGTCTCCCCGGAAGACAAACCGCTGGACCGCGAGGCGTCAGCGGTCTGCCAGCGCTCGAAATGACGCGCGACGTAATTTTCGTAGGTGCGCTCGCTCAGGTTGGCTCGGATCTTATGGCTGTCCTGCAAGAGCGAGAACGCGCGACACCGATCCGGCGTGCAACCGTCGCGCAGCAAAAGGATATGAGCCGCGATGCCGAACCGGTCCAGCTCGATCACATGCCGAAGCCGGCTCAGCGCCGGCCCGTAGCCGATATTGTTCCGACTCAAGTTGATATCGGCGTCCGCCAAAAGCGAAAGTTCAGCGTTAACATAGGAAACCGCAATGGCGGCGGCTTGCGGCGTCGCAAACAGAGCCTTCTCGCAGGAGGATTCGACCATCTCGCCGGCATAGCCGCTCAGGCAGGCAAGCGGCGACCCGGGGGACAGCGCGTAATGGGCGAGTTCGTTGGCGCGGTCATCGAAGCCACGCTGCTCCGCGTCGAGGTAATATTCCGACAGCGCCCAGCCGGCGGCTGTGCTCAACAGCGCCACCAATGCGAAGACGAGGGTAAACGCTACCGGTGCGGCCCGCGAGCGTCGCCGCTCGTTGGCAGGGCGGCGGCGCACAGGCTTCGGCTCTTTTTGCGGCTTTCTCGCCGGCGCATCCCGGAGGGCCGGATCGACTTTCGCAACCTGCTCGATATGATCCGCAAGCTTGCGAAATCTCTGATTCAGGTCCGACTTCCCCGGAAAAGCAATGACTTCGGCGAAAGGCGCCACTCGTTGTTTGCGGATTGCGTGGTACGTTTCCATGGCTGATTATCACGCCGCTGCATCCGCCTCGCCCTCATCTTGCCTGAAGAGCTGGTTGCGAATGGCATTTTCGATGCGCGCCAACGCTTTCTCGGCTTCCAATGCTCGCATGGTCGCGGCTTTGGCGCGGCGCTCGGCCGCCTCGGCCTGAGCTTCCGCTGCCGTAATTCGGCTATGTGCGCGCTGCAACTCTTTCTCGATTTCCTCCACCCTGGCCTGGGCTGACTCGACGCCGGATTCGGCTGCGGTTCGAGCCGCCTCCGCCGCCTGGATCCGCCTGTCGGCCATGTTCAGCTTCTCGATCGCGCGCCTGGCGAGATCTTGCGCCCGCGCCTCGATTTCCGCCGCATGCACCTCCTTGCTCCGGATCAGCTCGGCGGCCTGCTGGACCAGATCGATGGTCGCCGCGATTCGCTCCTTGTCCGAATTCACCGGCGCGGGGCCGCTGAAATTCAAAACATTGGCTTCGAAATCCGAGCGGGCCGCGTCCTCGCGCAGGCGTCCTGGTGACCATGCTGCCATCTGATTTTCCTCCGCGCCTCGAAGGCAATTTCCCAATAATTGATGAACGGATATGGTAAAAGAACAGTTAAGGCGGGCAATCCAGGCGAAAGCCCTGGCGCGCCGCAGGGTGGGCCTAAAGCGCGTTGACGCGCGTCTTCGACGCGCTATGGGCGCGGTCCACGCGCACGACCCGCGCCACAGGTAGAAAAGAGAATTACGAGCGTTTGCGTTTGCGCGCGGGCGACTTGCGCTCCTCGACGTTGCGCACTTCGGTGTTCATGCGAACGTCCTTGCGCCGCCGCTTTTCCAAAAGCGCCCCGGTATCGAGATAATCGCCGGCGGTCGCACGTTGCGCCGCCTGCTCCATTACCTCCGGCCACTCGCCGAGCGAATAGCCGAACCACGGCGACTCCGGCTTGAGCCTGGGCAATCCAAGCTCTTCCCAGATGACTTTCGCGCGTTCCATGAATTCGCGCTTGGGCAGCGAAATCGGCGGGAAATTCTCTTTCAGCGTCGCGTCGATCAGCACCGAGGCATCCTCGCCGCCATTGCGCCTGCTGCGCGGCCCGTGACCCTGGTCGCGGTGCGGCAGAATGTGAAAATCGAGATTCGGGTTCGCCCGATAGGACATGGCCCAGAGGATGGAATCGGCGTTTTCCGGATCGATGTCGTCGTTGACCGCAATCACGTATTTGCCGGCGGCGCGGTGCAGCACGGCGGCGCCATAGAGCGCGCGCCAGATCTCGTTTGTCGGCATGTCACGGTCCACCACCAGCAGCAGCACCTTGCGGATGTTGGTCAGCGGCTCGTGCATCGAGACCCGCTTGACGCCTTTGATGCCAAGCGTGTTGCGCAGGTAATTGAGGAACAGCGGCTCCATGCCTATGCGCTTGATCAGGCTCGACTCGCTCGGCGTGACCTGGGAGATGATCGACGTGAGAATGGCGTCGCGCCGGCGGGTGATGCAGGTCACGTCCATGAAGGCATTGAATTCCTGCAGGTTGACGTGGCCGTGCGATTCCCCGAACGGAGCCTCCGGTTCGAGATATTCGGTATCGATAAAGCCCTCGACGACGATTTCGGCTTCGGCCGGGACCAGCACATCAACGGTCTTCGCCCTCACCACGTTGAGGGGAGCACCGACCAGCGCGCCGGCTACGTGCAGCTCATCGAGTCCTTCGGGAATTTTCTGCACCGAGGCAAAGGTGACGCATGGCGGAGCGCCGAGCACGACCGCAGTCGGCAGCTTCTTGAAACCGCGTGCGCGCAGCTTCTCCCAGTGCTCGTAGATTCCCGGGCGCAGTTCGAGCGAAGGATTCATCCCCAGCCGCCGCCGCGTCTTCACCTGGCCGCGATAATTCCCCATGTTCTGGATGCCGGTATCCGGATCCTTGGTGATGTACTGCGACAAGGTCGCATAGGGCGCGATGTCCCAGCCGGGCGTCGAAATCGGCAGCGGGATCGCGTCGAGGCCATTGCCGGGCCTGTCCAGCGCTTTGCCGGCGATCACGACTTCATGGCAAGGCGCGTCTTCGACCAGGCGCGGCGGCAGCGGCGCCGCGGTGGCGCGAAGCCACCGCTCATCCATTTCCTCGAACGGGCACCCGAGTCCGATTCGATAGATTTCCCGATTGGCGGCGAGACCCCCGACCAGAACCGGGATGTCGTACTTGCGGCCCCTGCTGTCGATGACATTGGTGAACAGGAAAGCCTTGCGGTCCTTTTCCTCGATGCCGCCGCGGAACTGCCAGCGCACCAGCGGATGCATCTCGGTATCCTTGTTGATCGGCCGATCGACGGTGATCAACAAACCCGCCTCGTCGAGGGTGCGGACATGGTCGTGGAGATCGGGATAGCCGCGACCAGCCGCGGGCGATGATTTTGCTTTGAGCTTCGGCTTCGATTCGGTGAGAGCATCCATGATGAGGACCTTCGTAGCCCGGATTGGAGCTTGCCCGGTAACGGCGCTTACGCGCGACTCGGACCTCTATGGGCAAGCTCCAATCCGGGGGGGCGCACCCGGATTGCGCTTGCGCTTGCGGCGCAAGCTGCAATCCGGGCTACGGATCATCGAGTTCACCCCACCACCAACGCCCCGTGCTGGCTCTGGCCTTCGCTCATGCCGCGCGCCTTCATCCAATCATAGGCACGGTTGAACAGCGTCACGTCGTAGTAGTCGACGTGCTTGTAGCGCACGAATGACCGCAGCAATTCGTTCGGCTGCAAAGCGCCCTTGGCGTGCGCCGTCACGTGATGGGAATATTTGTAGAAATCGCCATTGATCAGATCGACCGCCTCATTTTCGGCATCGTAATAGGCCTTGCGCTGCTCGGCGGTCAAATCCGGCGCGATCACTTCGCCGCCGCGATAAAACGAAGCTGCAATAATGTGGGCGCCGTCCTTGAGCCCAAGGCTGATGAAAGGCTCCATCACGGCGACTGCACGCGCGGTTCGATCCTTGAGCGCCGCGTACCGCACTTGCGGAAGCCCGCCATTCTGGATGTTGACGTGCTCGGAGCCGACCGCGCTTTCGAGCATCTGTATCGTCGTGTAATGCGAGCCGGTGAGTTCCTGCACCATAACCGGTACGTCGGCGAGGTCACGCGGCACCTGGAGCTTCTCGTCGAAGCTCAGGATCGCCTGCGCCGCTACCGCAGCGCGCAACGCCGCGATATTGCCCCCGCGCCGGCCGCGTTCCAGGCGATCGATGCTCGCCCATTCACAGACGTTATAGCTGTCCGCCGAACCGCAGTCGAACAGGTTCTCCTTGAGCCGCGCCATGAAGGGCGTTTGCGCATTGTCCCTTTCCCGATCGGCATAGGTCGCGGAAAAGCTCACATCGAGTCCCGCCTTGGCAAAAAGCCCTTCCTCGACGCCGACGATTACCGGGAGGTCGAAAACCGGGTTATTCGGTGCAATTTTGACGACGGGCTGCGGCATGGGGTTCCTCTTTTGGCTCGTGCGGCAACGCGAAGGCCTCTCTACGTTTCCAAACGTAGTCGCTTGGGATGGTGGTTGCAAATACGATTGACCAGCGCCAAACACCAGTGTGGCGGTTCAGAAGTCCGCATCATCTTGCGGCGAGTCCAACATGCGGACTTCTGAACCAAAGCCACACTAGATCAACAAGTTGCTAGTGTCCTTCGATTTCCGAAGTTCGCAAACGAGGGTGCCGCACAATGAAGCGAACTTCGGAATCGGGACACTAGCGGGCTCAAACTGCGACCGCACCGCGACCGCGCTATTTGGCCGGCAACCGCTGCACGTCATTGCCTTTGATTGCCTCCTTGACTTTGGCGATTACGGTGGGAGGAACGCTCAGGACACGATCCACCATCCGCTGCAATTCCTCCCCGCCCATCGGATTGAAATACATGTTGGCATCCCTAGCGGCGGCGATGAATTTCGGGTCTTTCACCGTCTCGTCGAATGCCTGCCGCAGCGCCCTCACCCGTTCTGCCGGCACATCCGGAGCAGCGAGGATCGGCCGCCCGACGGCCACGTCCGCTGAAAGTACGTCCAGAATCTGCCGCTGCTCGTCGTTCTCGGCCAACTCGCTCCAGAGGGGCACATCGGGCAGATCCGCTTCCCGGCGGGGGCCGACCTGAAACAGGATGTTGACCTTCTTGTCGCGCAGCCAGCCCGGATTTACGGCCTTGATCGAGGCCCAGGAATCGCTGCCTCGCCCATCGACCTCGCCCCGTTCAACAGCGAGATTGATGTCGCCGCCGCCCGGGTATCCCGATACGATCTTGAACTTCGTCCCAAGAACCTTGTTCGAGACCTGCGGATAGAGCACCGAAGGTGAACTTGCACCGGTCGCTCCGATCGACAGCACCTTCTTCTTTGCATCCTCGATGGCCTTCACTCCACTCGCCGCCGATACGAACAGAATATTGTTCACGACCACGATATTGCCGATCCAGCTGAATCTGCGGGCGTCGAATTGGACGCCGGGTTGGCCAAGGACCTGGTCAGTGGGCGTGGCTTGGCCGAGGGTGGCGATGACGGTGCCGTCTTTTGGCGCGATCCGGTAGAGCCAGTTCGCAGCGCTGCGGCTTCCCGCCCCCGGCATGTTCTGAGCCACGATGCCGGGATTGCCAGGAATGTGTTCGCCGATGAACCGAGCGAGCAGCCGGGCATAGGTGTCGTAGCCGCCGCCGCTGCCATAGCCGATCACCAGATTGATGCGCTTGCCGCGATAGAAGTCGGCAACCGAATCGGCGCGCGCGGAAGCTGTTACTAACGGCAGGGCGAGCAACGGGAGAAGTAAGATACGAAGCATGCGATCGAGGCTCCTGGTCAGCGCGGTCATCCCAAGGCGCGAGCATGCAGCCGACATGACCGCGGGCAAAGGCAGGCTAACGCGCAGCGCCGGGAGTTGACAAGCTTCCGAAATATCGGGGAAATCGCATCGGAACCAAGCCGCAATCCGGGCGCGCTCGCGGGACATGATTATGCAACAACCTGAACTGATCGTTGCGCCGCTTACTCCATTCACTGCCGATCTCGAGGTCGATGGCCGCGCGCTTGCCCGCCAGATCGATTATGTGATCGAGGATTGCCGCGCCACCATGGTGGTCGCCGCCGGAGTCGAGACCCAGGAATACGCCTATCTCGGTCCCGATCAGCGCAAGGGCCTGATCCGTCGCACCGTCGAGTATGTCGACAAACGCGTGCCGGTCATGGTCGGCGTCACGCATCCCTCGTTCCGGGCCGCGGTCGAGCTTGCGCATTTTGCCGAAGAGCTCGGCGCCGCCACGGTGCAAGTGTTGGCGCCGCTTCGCCCATTCGCCGGTCCTCCGACGCAAGCCGACCTGATCGCCTATTTCGAGGCGATTGCGCGGGAGACCGCACTGCCAGTGACGCTCTATCTCAATCCCGGGCCGGGCGCCGACGTCTCGATTGCGGATACGATTGCGCTCGCAAAGCTGCCCCCGGTGCAGCTGATCAAGGAGAGTTCGCGCGACCTCGCGCGAGTGTCGCGACTGATTGTCGAGATCGATCGGGCCGGCCATGCCCGTTATTTCACGACGATGCAGATGCTGCTGGCGAGTTTGCAGCTGGGCGGCTCGGGCGCAACGATGCCGCCCCCGGGCTGCGAGATTGCGCGCCATATCATCGATGCGTTCCTTGCCAGGGATTACGAGCGGGCGGCCGCATTGCAGCTTCAGTTCGCTCTGTTCCCGTCCCAATGGATGCATCGGGGCCTCGCTCCAGTCATGAAGACGGCGCTCAACCTGACCGGGGTGGCGGTCGGCGATCCCTATCCGCCCTATGCGGCGCTCACCCACGATGAGGCCGAGGCGCTTGCCGCTGTTCTGCGCACCACTGTGCTGGCGCCTCGGCTGGCGGCGCCGGTCGCGGCCTGACCGCCGACTCGATTTCAACCTCGCCGGAAAGGCTCTCAATGGCACAGCAACCTCCGCCCAGTACGCCATACGGTCCGCCGCTCTCCATTGCGGCTGCCCGCAAAGTCATGGCCGCGGCCGAAGCCGAGGCCGCGAAAAATCATTGGGGAGTCTCGATTGCGATCGTTGATTCCGGCGGCAATCTTTTGATGCTGCATCGGCTGGAGAACGCGCAGCTCGCCTCGATGCGGATCGCCGAAGACAAGGCGCGCACCGCGGTCGAGTTCCGGCGCCCGACCAAGGCGCTCGAAGATGCCGTTGCCGGGGGCGGCGTAGGTTTGCGCGTGCTGACCTTCGGCGCCTGCGTCGCGGAAGGCGGCGTGCCGATCGTCGCGAACGGCAGGATTATCGGCGGAATCGGAGTATCCGGGGCAGCCTCCGAGCAGGACGCCCAGGTCGCGATGGCCGGCGCTGCAGCAGCAACAGCGTGATCGTCTGCTGATAGCCGAACTAATCTAAGTTCGCATCAATTTCGAATCGAACAATTCGGCCGAAGCGAAACGCCCATTTGCGCCGGATACTGCCCCATCTTTTGCTTGAAACAACCCTCAATCAACATTGGTCTGTAGCCGGTGACGCTCGGGCTGCGGCGACCGCAGAATTGGGCTGTGCATTCATCCATCGCCTTTTCAGCCGCGCTGTTAGTGGCAGCTTTCTGCCCTGACGCGCCTTTCTGGGCGGCAAAGACTGACATCGGTAAGCTCTGCCAAACCGAGACAAGCAGCACAATCGTTAGAACTTTCCATGCATTCATCGAGCCCTCCCTTGACCTACTTTAGTTCGCGATGCCTGGATAGGTGCTAGAGCGCAAAAACAAACACCATCAGCGCATTGCGCTGCTCCTTGACTTCGGGCGTGTTGACGAGCTGCTTTATCGCTTGCGAGCCCGCCCCCGCCACGAAGGCGACATATTGCTTCCCATTCACCGCAAAGGTCATCGGCGGAGTATTGATTCCGGAGCCGAGATTGGTCGCCCAAAGCTGATCCAAGGTCGTGTCGTCGAAAGCTGCAACCGTGCCCTCGGTCAATCCGGTGAAGACGAGCCCGCCTGCCGTCGCCAGCGTACCGCTGTAGTTCGGGTAGCGCAGGTGCACGTTTTTCTTGATTTCGCCGGTCAAGGGATCGACCGCGGTCAGGTTGCTTTCGTAACGGTCATTGGTCCAGTAGCCGCCGCCATTCCAGCCCTTTTCCTTGTTGTGCTTGGCGGTATCGATCAGCATGTTGTCGCAGCCGGTCTGTGCCGCGATGTAGATGAGTCCGGTCCTGCGGCTGTAGGACGACGGCCAGTGATTGTTGCCGCCGACGTGGGACGGGCAAGCCCGCTTTCCCGGCTCGCCGGACGCTTGATTAGCCACGCCGGAATAAATCTGAATGTCGCGATTTGGATCGTAGTCGACGGGCTTGCCGGTTTTCTGATCGATGCCCTTCGTCCAATTGATTTCCATATAGGGCTTGGCCACGACCACTTGGCCGTTATGGCGATCCATCGTGTAGAGGATGCCATTGCGCCCCGAATGGGTTATGAGCTTGCGCGGTTCGCCCGCGACCACGCCGTCGATAAGAATGTGGGTCCCGACTTCGTCGTAATCCCACATGTCGCCGGGCGTGTACTGGAAATACCAGTTCATCGCGCCGGTATCGGGATCCCACGAGATGGCGCTGTTGGTGTAGAGGTTGTCGCCCGGGCGGTAGGTCGGATCGAACATCGGCACCGGATTGCCCGTGCCCCAGATGGTCTGCTTCGTCTCCGGATCGTAGGTGCCGGTGACCCAGACGGCGCCGCCGCCAGTCTGCCAGGCGCTGGTGGTTCCCTTCCAGGTTTCGCTCCCAGGCTCCCCGGGAGCCGGTATGGTGAATTTGCGCCAGATGAGCTTGCCGGTCGCGGCGTCGAGCGCCGCGATCCAGTCGCGCACTCCGCGGTCGCCGCCGGCGGCGCCAAAAACGATCTTGTCACCGATCGCGAGGGGAGCACCGGTGACCATCAGGTCGGGCTGGCCATAAGCGACGGCAGTCTCCCACACGACCTTGCCGCTGTCCTTGTCGGTCGCGATGATGCGCGCGGGGTGATTGGCGGGCGAGATTACCAGATTCCCCCAGAATGCGGCGCCGCGGTTGGCACCATCATGCTTTTCCTGCTTGGGGTCCATCCGCCAGACGATTCGCCCGACCTCGCCTGACCTGCCGTCGATCTTGTAAAGCACGCCCCAGGAATCGGTGAGATAGAGATAGCCGTCCTCGACCAGCGGAGTTGCTTCGGCAAACTCGTTAGGCGAACCGCCGCCCAGCCCCACCGCATAAGCGAGCTTGAGCCCCTTGACGGTGTTCTTGTTGATTTGCGTCAACGGCGAAAAGCGCTGGCCATCATAGGTGCGGTGGTTCATCAGCCAGTTCTGGGGCTCCTTGTCGGGATTGAGGAGCCGCTCCGGCGTAACCTCCGCAGCCAAGGCAGACCAAGCGAGCATTGCGGCAGTGCCTGCGAGAAGCGCGGCGCGAATTGAAATAGCGAGCCTTGGTGTCATCGATTTCCCTTTCTCCAGCTTGTCAGCGCTGCGCTTGATCAAAGCCGCGCAATTGCGGAGGCGTCTGGTCCTTGCGAGTCGGCATCAGGAATCCATCGAGACTGATGAAATAATTTTCCTTGCCGATCTCGACGTGACGGTTGTCCTCGCCGCAGATGTGCTCGACCCAGCCCGGATGCTGCTCGCGCTTGTAGCTCCGCACCACTGTCCAGGGACGGCTCAATGCATGATCGATGGTCGTGATCTCGTTGTGCAGCAGGTCGGAATCGGTCGGGTCGAGATGAATTCGCTCCTCGACGATCGTCTCATTGTCGTCGTGCAAAGGCAGCCCGCTGCTGTCGAAGGCGCGCGGACCGCGCATCCCGCGGGTTTCGATCACGAGTGCATCGTAGCGGCCGTCGCCGTCCTCGTCGATCCATTTGCCGATCGAAGTGCCGACGAACGATGGTTTGAGGCTTTGCGGCCACGCGCGCCCGTCGGTGTAGACCCGGCGGAACTGGGTCATGTGTTCGAGCGCGATGTAGGTCACGTCAGGCGTGATGATGAATTCGATCGGATTGTAGGCAAGCATCATCCGCGGCATGCCGGGCGGAAAGCATTTGTACATGAGGTCGTTGCCATGGCCGCCGGCATGCTGCTCGTCGATGCTGGCCTGCAAGAAGCGTTGGTATTGCGGCGTGAGCGGCGCTTGCTGCGCCAGCCGCGGCCTCGTCGTATCCCAGCGCGCGTCGCCGATGCGGCTCCATTGCCCCTTCAACTGGGGGAATTTCGCCTCGTCGAATGCTCGCGCGGGCGAAATCGCGGCGCACCACGACAACAGCGCCACGCCGATAATCAAGATGTGGTAACGCACGTCCGTTCCTCCCTCGATGCGTGGCCATCGCCCCGCATCTAACTTAGAGCAAGTTCCGGTCTAGTTAGATCGCCCTGTCCACTGTCATTGCCGGGCTTGACCCGGCAATCCATCTTTCAAAAGAGATGGATGCGCGGGTCACCAGCGTGTTCACGCGCGTCTTCGACGCGCTATGCCCGCGCATGACGGTCGATAGCATTTTTCAACTCGACCGAATCTCCTCCACGTTCTTTTCTCGCTTATTTCTCCGAATCACTGAAAACGCCGCAGGTCCGGCGGCGGCTGGTCCTTGCGCACCGGCATCAGGTACCCTTCTTCGTTAACGACGTAATTCTCGTTACCGATGACCACGTGATGATTGTCCTCGGAGCAGAAGTTTTCGACCCAGACCGTCTGCCTGCTCGGATCGCGCTTGTAGCTGCGGGTCACCGTCCACGGCCGCGTCAGCGCGTGATCCATGGTCGTCACTTCATTGTGGAGGACATTGCGGTTGGCCCGGTCGAGCGTGATCCGCTCTTTGATCACAGTGAGCCCGTCGGCGTGGAATGGAATGCCGCTGCTGTCGTAGCTGCGCGGGCCCTTGAGGCCGCGGGTTTCCGCGATCAGCGTGTCGTAACGGCCGTCTCCGTCGGTATCAATCCAGCGGCCGATCGAATAGCCCAGAGACGTGGGAGTGATATGAGCCGGCCAACCCCGTCCATCGGTGTAGATGCGGCGAAGCTGGTTGAATAGTTCGAGCGCGACATACGTCGCATCAGGCTTGACCACGATCTCCATCGGCAGGATCGCGATCATGATCCGCGGCATGCCGTGCGGGTAGCAACGATAGCCCGGATCGTTGCCCTGTCCGCCGCGGTCCTGATCCGCCAGACTGGCGTCAAGAACGGCCTGATATTCGGCGTTGAGTGGAGCGCCTTCTCGGCCGTGCGGTTTAGCCGGATCCCAGCTGCCGCCGCCCATTCTCGACCACTGCCCGCGCCAGTCGGGATAGAGCGCATCGTCGAAGGCGGCAGCGCCGGTTGAGGCGAGGCACAGCGCCGCGATAGCGCCGATCGAAACGAGGCGGAGCATGGCAGCCCTCCGTTCGCCGAGCCGCCCCAGCCTAGCAAAATTTACTGCTGCCTTGCATCCGATATTCGGTATCATGCCGGCAGACCGGCGAGCCGCTCTCACACGCAGCGCGGGTTAGGTCATAAAGAGCCTTCCGAGGGAGCATGAGCCATGAACTATCGACTTCTCATCGGCGCTTTGGCGTTGACCACGGCGGTGACCGTTGCCTGCGCCTCGGCCGCGGAAGACGCCAAATATCCTGATTGGCGAGGGATGTGGTCGCGGATCGGCGGCGCCGGATGGGATCCCGATAAGCCCAATGGTCTTCCGCAGAGGCCCCCACTCACGGCGGAAGCGCGAGCCCTCTGGCAAGCCAACATGGCGGACCAGGAATCGGGCGGGCAGGATTACAACCCGCAGGTTCGCTGTCTGCCCGGAGGCATGCCGCGGATGATGATCGTTTACGAGCCCGGCATGGAAATCCTCGTTCAGCCGGAAAAGACCATGATCTACATTTCGTTCAACAGTTATTTCCGCCAAATCCATACCGATGGGCGCGGCTGGCCGAGTCACATCACGCCGACATTTTCAGGGTACTCCATTGGGCGCTGGGTCGATGGGAACGGCGGCGGCCGATATGGCGTGCTGGAAGTCGAAACCCGCGGCATCAAAGGCCCGCGGCTGTTCGAATCGAGCGGCATCCCGCTCCACCGCGACAACGAAACAATTGTCAAGGAACGGATTTCACTCGACCGGTCGAATCCGAACGTTCTGCACGATGAGATCACCACATTCGATCATTCTCTCGTCCATCCGTGGACGGTGACGAGGAGCTATTCCCGCGATCGCAATGCGCCCTGGATCGAGCATTTCTGCTCCGAGAACAATGAATATCTCTTTCTCGGCCACGAGACCTATGTCATGAGCGCCGACGGTTACCTAATGCCCAGCAAGAAAGATCAGCCGCCGCCTGATTTGCGGCATTTCAAGTAGCGAAGATGAATTCCTAGGGTGGGCAAAATCGCCTGCAGTGATCTCGCGATTATAAACGGCGCCTGAGCGATTTTGCCCACGCGGCGGCACCCACCGCACATCCGCGTGGGCAAAACGCGCCAACGACCGTGCCTTACCTCAAGGCTTCGGAGGCGCGTTTTGCCCACCCTACGAGAGCTGATCGGCGCTACTACCGCGGCTCTTCGTCGTGGACCGGAAACAGAACTGCAGGAAAATCCGCCGCATAGCGCCGGCCGCGAGGCTCGTCCGGGTGCGGCTCGCGCGGCGGCAGATCGGCGACGACGACCCTGCGGTAGAGATGCCAGGTCGAATGGCCGAGCACCGGGATCGCAACCGCGAGGCCGAGCAATACAGGCAGCGATGCGACGAGCAACACGGCGGCAACAATAATGCCCCATAGCGCCATGGTCAGCGGGTTACGCAGCACCGCCTTGACCGACACGACGGCTGCACCGATTGCTCCGATATTGCGGTCGATGAGCAGCGGGAATGACACCACGCTGACGGAGAAGGCAGCAACCGCGAACAGGAACCCAACCAGGTTGCCAATCAGGATCATGCGATGCCCCGCGTCCGTGGTGAGCACCTGCCGCATGAAATCGCTGAAAGAATTCGGCGGAGCATAGCCAAAATAGGCGACATGGATCGATTGCGCCGTCGCGATCCACACGCCGAAGATCACCAGCAGCGTCAGCCCCAGCGCGGCGATGCTCCAAAATGAATTCGCATTCAGGAGATCGAAGGCGTGATTCCAGGTCGTATCGAGGCCCCGCTCGCGCCGCCGGCTCAACTCATAGACTCCGATCGCAGCAACGGGTCCGAGCAGCGCAAACCCGGTCATCAACGGATAAAGCAGCGGCACGAGATTGTACCGGAATGCCCATCCCCCAATCAGAAGCCCAGCAATCGGATAGATGAGGCTGAGAAAGACCGCGTGACTGGGTATTGCGCGAAAGTCATCCCATCCTTTTGCAAGGGCGTCGACCAGGTCGCGCGGCGCGATCGCCCTTACGCGTGGAAGAGGCTGTATTGGCGCGCCGGCAGCCAGAATGGTGTGTTGGTATGCCATGGCCGTCCTCCTGAACTCGTTCGGTTCAGAGGCGCGGCAGCGCGCGGCCCTGGGGTCACGTCACCCGCGCCCCGTTCCGGAGAATATAGGCAGTGCCATCGCGGTTGTCGCGGGGGGCAGACGCGTCGTACCCTGGACACATATGGATGGATTGTGTTGTGGGAGGATAGGATGGCGCTGCGCAGGTTCATCATCGAGCGGGAAATCCCGAGGGTCGGTACGTTCGAGCGCGAGCAGCTCCGGGAAGCGGCCGGTAAATCCAACGAAGTGCTGCGCCAGCTCGGCCCCGACATCCAGTGGGTCGAGAGCTTTGTGGCCGATAACAAGACGTTCTGCATCTACCTCGCGAAGGATGAGGCGATCATCCACAAGCACGCCGAGATCAGCGGCTTTCCGGCAACGAAAATCACAGAAGTGAAGAAGATGATCGATCCAACGACTGCAGCTTCCTAGAGCAATTGGGATGATCATGTTTCATCGCCTTGCCTGCATAACTTTCCTCACCCTGCTGCTGATGGGGTCGGATGCATTTGCGGCCGATCCGTATCCCACCCGGCCGGTGCATTGGATCGTGCCGTTTCCAGCCGGTGGCGCCACCGACGTGGTGGCGCGGATCATGGCGCAGTGGCTCTCTCAGCGACTTGGCCAATCCGTGGTCATCGAGAACAAGAGCGGCGCCGCCGGCAACCTTGGTATTCAAGCGGTGGTCGTTTCACCGCCCGATGGTTACACGCTGCTGTTCGTGCCCACATCGAGTACGATCAACGCCGCACTCTATCAAAATCTCCCGTACAATTTTCAGCGCGACATCGCCCCAATCGCCGGGCTCGTTACTACGCCCGGCGTGATGGAAGTGAACGCGGCCTTCCCGGCCAAGACGCTCGCTGAATTCATCGCCTACGCCAAGGCCAATCCGGGCCGGATCAACATGGCGACGCCGGGCACCGGCACAATCGTTCATCTCGCCGCCGAAATGCTGATGGCGGAAACCGGCATCAAGATGACTCACGTTCCCTACCGCGGCGGCGCGCCGGCCTTGGTCGACCTCATGGCCGGCCAGGTGCAGGTGTTTTTCGACGTGGTGCCCGGATCCCTTCCGCACATCCAGTCCGGCCAGGTTCGAGCCCTCGCGGTGACGTCGAGCACGCGCTGGCCGGCGCTGCCCGATGTTCCGGCCATGGCCGAGACCATTCCGGGTGTCGAAGCAAACGTCTGGTTCGGGGTCGGCGCGCCGCGCGGCACGCCGACCGAAATCATTGCCCGGCTGGAGCGGGAAATCCTTGCCGGTCTTGCCGACCCGCCGATCAGGGCGCGGCTCGCGGACGTGGGAGCGGCGCCGCTGCCGCTCGGCACCGCGGCGTTCCAGGCCCACATCGCCGCTGAAACCGCCAAATGGGCGAAGGTGGTGAGGGAAGCCGGCCTCAAGGCGGAGTGAGCGCAGGAATTTTTGCAGGGTGGGCCATAAGCGCGTTTTCACGCGCGTCTTCGACGCGCTGCGGGCGCGGTCCACGCACGCCAGCCGCGCCACAACGCCAGTACAAAGGAGCCACGCACGCGGGTTCGCGTGGGCGTAAGAAAGTTCAGCATCAGATCGGCACGGCGAAGTGGCAGCCAGCCAATTAATTACGGACGGCTGGCGCTTCCATAGGTTTGATCACCCGAATAGGCGCGCGTTGTACCCGAGTAGACTGGCGGCCCATAACGACGGGCGTACGGCTGCGGAGCCGCCGGGGGGTTGGCGTAGACCCGCGGTGAAGGTGACCCATTCTGGCCGGAATAAACCTCGCGACGCGCTACGCAGCCCGACTGCCAGCCGCAACCCTGATATCCGCAGCGCCATACCGGGGTGCATGCTGCTCGCGGCGGCAAGTAGCTTCCGTAAGCCGAGATCGGG
>DATBHB010000140.1:0-3985 GCA_036557705.1 Xanthobacteraceae bacterium | reverse complement strand
CGTCGAGATCAGGATCGACGGCGCCATGTCGACCAGGCAGCCGAGCAGCAGAAGCAGCACGTTGATCAGGAGCAGGATGACGTATTTGTCGGTCGAGATCGAAAGAAAGAACGCGGTGATCTTCGCCGGCATCTGGGTCAGGCCGCCGCGCATCCGGGTAAAGCCGACCAGTACATCGGCGAAGGCGACCAGGCGGCGCGCTATGCCGCCTTCGGCCATGATGGCGCCTGCGAGCACGAAGAACGGGATGGTCAGCATCGCCACCTTGCTCACCCCGTTGGAGATCCGCAGCATCACCGCTTCGAGCAGCGCTTTGCATCGCCGCCTGTGATAATTTCTGGTTCGGCTAGGCTGCGAGACCCGCTATGCGCATCGTTGTTATCGGCACTTCGGGCTCCGGCAAGACGACGCTGGCGGTGCGCATCGCAACCGCATTGGAGATGCCGTTCATCGAGCTTGACGGCTTGCATTGGGGACCGAACTGGTCGGCGCTGAGCGAGACCGATCCGGACGAGTTTGCCCGCCGGGTGCGCAATGCGATAGCGGCCGACACCTGGGTGTGCGACGGCAATTACGCGATGGTCCGCGATCTGATCTGGCCGCGGGCGACGCATGTGATCTGGCTGGACTACAGTCGTGCGGTGGTCATGTCTCGCGTCATCAAGCGATCGCTGGCGCGCGCGCTCGATCGGAAGGAGCTGTGGGCGGGAAACCGGGAAAGCTGGCGCCGCATGTTTCGCGCCAGCCATCCCATCAGATTCGCGTGGCGGACGTGGCACGAACGACGCGCGCGATTCGAGTACCTGTTGAACCACGCGCAATACCGGCATCTGGTGGTGCTGAGGCTGCGGCGGCCGCGCGAGGCGGCAAGTATTCTCGATCGGCTCAAGCCGAACGCCATGTAGAGTGGGCTAACGCGCGCGCTTAACGTTTCCGCGTGGGCAAAATCGTAAGCGCGCCGTGCCCGCACGTCGACGATTCGTCGGACGATTTCGCCCACCCTACGGCATTTGCGAGCGCGAATCGGCTATGGTTCGGTCATGCCGAAGCCGCCGCGCAAGATCGCGTTCGTCACCGTATCGACCCAGCACGGTACGCTGATCGTCAATCGTTTCGATCAGCACATCGTCAGTCAGACCGCCGGCTATGGGGTCGGCTTCCAGCTGTTGGAGGCGAGCCAGTATGACGCCGCCGAGGTCGAGCTCACCTTGAACCTGCTCGATTTGCGGCGGCAGCACTACGGCGACGGCGTGATCGCGGTCGATTGCGGCGCCAATATCGGCGTGTTCACGGTCGAATGGGCCAAGCACATGGCCGGCTGGGGCGCCGTGATGGCGTTCGAGGCGCAGGAGCGGATCTATTACGCGCTCGCCGGCAACATCGCGATCAACAATTGCTTCAATGCGCGCGCCATCCACGCCGCGGTGACCAAGGAGCCGGGCACGATGAAGATACCGGCGCCCAATTATTTCGCGCCGTCGAGTTTCGGCAGCCTGGAGCTCAGACAGCGCGCCGGCAACGAATTCATCGGCCAGGAGATCGATTATTCCGAACAGAAGATGGTCGCCGTGACGGCGACGACGCTCGACACCTACCAGTTTCCGCGGCTCGATCTCCTCAAGGTGGACATCGAGGGCATGGAGCTCGAGGGCTTGGCGGGCGCCGCCGCGTCCGTCGCCAAGCATCATCCGATCATGCTGGTCGAAGCGGTCAAGGTCGACAAGGAAGAGTTGCGCGCGTGGCTGGCGCGCCACGATTACACGACGTTCGATGTCGGCATGAATGTGCTGGCGCTGCACAGCGCCGACAAATGCCTGCCGCAGGTGAAAGCCTAGGTTGTTCGATGGAACTTAATGGAACTTGGTGGAACTTAATCAAACTTTGAAGTTGCCTATTATTTGGAATTGATCGGCTTTATTTCGGATTGTACGAATATGTATCCGTCACTCCGTTCGGAGTCGGATTTGAACTGGAAATGGTCCTAGCCCCGATCGTTCATAACAGGGGGCATGGACAAGGGGGCGATCATCGGCAGGCGGGGAGTGAACCGGGAGCGGCTGCAACAGGCCAGCGCCCGGCTCGGCGAAGCGGCCATCGACCCGCGGGTCTGGCCGGAAATTCTGGAGCAAATCAGCAACGCAGCGGGAGCGAGAGGCGCAGTCCTCTTGCAAGGGGATTCGCGGACCGCTGACGTGCCCCGGACCTCGGAAGTCGACGAATTCGTCGACAGCTATTTCGCAGAGGGATGGCATACCCGGGACATTCGGGCAGAGAGAGCAGTTCCTCTATTGCTTGCCGGCGCAAAGGTCGTCACCGACCGCGACATACTTGCGCCCGAAGAAATGAAGCGTGCCGGTCTGTACGCCGAATCCCTCATTCCCCATGGACTGCGCTGGTTCGCTGGAATCGGCTTCTGGGCCGGTCCGGCGCTGTGGGGCCTGACGATTCAGCGTACCGATCGCGAAGGGCCATTCGGCGGCGAGGATAAGCGGCTGTTCGCTGATCTGTCCCAACGGTTGAGCGAAACGGCGACGCTGTCTTACGCGGTGGGCCGGCTGGTGCTGGAAGGCATGACCAATGCGCTGCAGCTCATCCACCAAGCCGCCATTGCGCTGGATCGTTCAGGAACCGTCCTCGGCATGAATCCTGCCGCCGAGCAGATGTTCGACGATGAGTTTCGTGTCAGGAATCGGCGAATTTTCGTGCGCGACAAGAAGGCCAGGTCGACGCTCGATATTTTTATCGACCAAATACGGACGATGCCGGATACGGCCGCGTTGCCGGCCGCGCCTATTGTCGTTCGTCGCGAACGCAAGCGGCCTCTGATTATCCAAATTTTGCCGATAGATGGCGCCGCGCGAACGCCATTTCTTGGCGCGCGTGCCCTGCTTGCTTTGTCGGATCTCGATCTCGCAGCAAAGCCGGACTCCACGACATTCGCCAAAGCCTTCGGACTGTCGCGCGCGGAAGCGGCGCTGGCTTCATTGCTGGGTACCGGGTTGTCGCCGAGGCAAGCGGCGGAGCAACTCGGCGTCACCTATGAAACCGCGCGTACCCAGTTGAAAGCTATCTTCGCCAAGACGGGAGTCCATAGACAGAGTGAACTCGTGGCATTGCTGACGCGGTCATCCCTCAAATGAACGCGATCGCCCAGAGGTGGAGGCAGAGTCATCGCCACCGCGATACGACGTCGGGGGATGCCGCGGCTTTCGGCGCAGGCGGCGGGATCGCCACCTGGCCGCCGCTACCGAGGACGATGACTTCGGTCGACTCTTGATCGACCTTTAGCAGATAGCTGTAACCGTCGAGCAGGCGCGCGATCACTTGCCGGACGGAACCCGAGTAGGTCGAGTCTGCTACTGCACTCAGTGGGACCGCAGTGCGATAGCGCAGCTTGAAGCTAGCGGATAGCGCCGATAGGACGTCGGCGATCGTGTCCTGGCTTGTGCTGACGCGCAGCGCCGCCGCAGTGCCCGCGATGCGGACTTCGGCGCGGGCGGCCATTGCGGCGCCGCAAACCAGCACGATCGCCAGCGCAGCCTGTCGAGTCCACGGGTGCCGGAGGCGCATTGCGGGCTGCTGGATAGCTGTCGTCATGCTCGATGGTCCGATGCAAACGTTCGCGCCGCGCCGGTTCGGCTTGGCCGCAAGCTGCGACCAACGCCGCCGCCTCGGCTTGAGAGCGGCCGCCTGAATGCGAGCCGACTCTCAAACCGGCCGGTCACGTGGCCGTGCGCTTCGTCAATGTTGATTCTGCAACTTGATGAAGATGCGCGAGCGGTGACAGATCTGCGGGTCGACATCGCCGTTCGAATAGGTGTGCGTCTCCACGATAGGGTTGACGTGGGCGGCCGTCAGCGTCTTGCCGTCTTCGGAGATCATGCCGGAGACCGGCGGAATGGCGTCGACCGTCGCCGTCTGCCCGGTGCGCGGGCCGGCGGTGTAGGTTTCGGAGAAGCTGCCCGGCACCATCGTGGCTGTCCAG
>DATBHB010000139.1:0-37270 GCA_036557705.1 Xanthobacteraceae bacterium | reverse complement strand
CCGAACCACTTGACCGGCAGCCGGAGGCGAAACCGGCGCACCCCGCGCTCAACGGGGGACGCGGCTTAAAGCAACGACGGAGCGGGCTTCTCTGGTCTCGCCGGCCCTCCAAAGGTCGGCACCGCAGAGGCTTGTTCAATCTTTGCCGGCCGTGCGGAACGGGATTTTCCCGCTCCAATCCAAGGCAGCATCGTCGGGTGAAGTACCCGCGCAAACTCCGTGTCTCCACCGCACGGCGCTGCGCAGTCCGCTTCTCCCGCTGAAGCTGGCGGCGGCGCTCGTAACGCGCTCCGCCCAACCGCAACCTGCCGCCGTTTGCGGCCCGTTGAGCTTTGGAGAGCGCCATGACTGCGCGCATCCGTGAATTCCTGCGCAACCGCTGCGGCGATGACGGGCCATGCCTCGTCGTCGATCTCGATGTCGTGCGCGAGAACTATCTTGCCTTTGCCAAGGCGCTGCCCGACAGCCGGGTGTTCTATGCCGTGAAGGCCAATCCGGCCTCGGAAGTGTTGTCGCTCCTGGCGACGCTCGGCTCCTCCTTCGATGCCGCCTCGGTCCCGGAGATCGAGATGGTGCTTGCCGCCGGCGCCACGCCTGACCGCATCTCCTACGGCAACACGATCAAGAAGGAGCGCGATATCGCCCGCGCCTATGCGCTGGGCGTGCGGCTGTTTGCAATCGACTGCAAGGCCGAGGCCGACAAGATCGCCCGCGCGGCACCCGGCAGCCGAGTCTTCTGCCGCATTCTCTCCGACTGTGTCGGAGCGGAATGGCCACTGTCGCGCAAGTTCGGCTGCGAGCCCGCCATGGCGGCCGACGTGATCGAGCACGCTTTGCGCGCGGGGCTCAAGCCCTGCGGCGTCTCATTTCATGTCGGCTCGCAGCAGCGCAATACGCAAGCCTGGGACCGCGCGCTCGCTTCGGCGGCGGCCGTATTCCGCGACTGCAGCGAGCGCGGCATCACGCTCTCGATGGTCAATCTCGGCGGCGGTTTTCCGACCAAGTACCTCAAGAACGTGCCGAGCGTGAAAAGCTACGGCTCGGCAATCTTCCGCGCGCTTCGCCGTCATTTCGGCAATCGCATCCCGGAGACCATCATCGAGCCCGGCCGCGGCCTGGTCGGCAATGCCGGCGCGATCGAGGCCGAAGTCGTGCTCGTGTCCAAGAAGAGCGAGAGCGACGACCTGCGCTGGGTCTATCTCGACATCGGCAAATTCGGCGGCCTCGCCGAGACCATGGACGAGTCGATTCGCTATCCCATTCGCACCCCATGGGACGGCGGCACGCTCGCCCCTTGCGTGGTGGCAGGCCCGACCTGCGACTCCGCTGATGTCATGTACGAGAAGGAACCGTATCTGCTGCCGGTAAGCCTCGAGATCGGCGATAAGGTTCTCATTGAAGGCACCGGCGCCTACACGGCAACCTATTGCGCCGTCGCCTTCAACGGCTTCACGCCGCTGAAAACGTACCACATCTGATCCCCTGCGCCGCCCCCGCAAGCCGGGGACGGCGCAGCGACGGGACCATGAAGGTACTGCCGGGAGCCGGCCAGCGGCTCCTACCCTTCGGATTCGAGTTTTGAAGGATCGAAAGATGAATGCCCTGCATGCCCGATTCCCCGGGCCCATTGTGATGATCGGCTTCGGTTCGATCGGCAAGGGCACCTTGCCTTTGATCGAGCGCCACATTGCGTTCGATCGCTCGAAATTCGTGGTCATCGCCCCCGACGCTCACGACCGGCACCTGCTCGATGAGCGGCAGATCCGGTTCCTGCATCTCGCGATCACCAAGGAGAATTATCGCGACGTGCTTACGCCGTTGCTCACGGCCGGCCCTGGCCGCGGCCTCGTCGTCAACCTTTCGGTCGATACCTCCTCGGTCGCCCTGATGGAGCTCGCCCGCGATCTCGACGCCTTCTACATCGATACCGTCGTCGAGCCCTGGCCCGGCCTCTACCTCGACGGCAAGCGATCGGTGTCGGAGCGTTCCAACTACGCGCTGCGCGAGGGCATTCTCGACCTGCGCCGCCGCAAGCCCGACGGCATCACCGCCGTGAGCTGCTGCGGCGCCAATCCGGGAATGGTGTCGTGGATGGTCAAGCAGGCGCTGCTCGACATCGCGCGCGACCTCAAGCGCGACTTTGCCGAACCGCAATCGCAGAACGAATGGGCGCGCTTTGCCCGCGATCTCGGCGTCAAAGGCATCCACATCGCGGAGCGCGATACCCAGCGCTCGCGCACACCCAAGCCGCGCGGCAAATTCGTCAACACCTGGTCGGTCGAGGGATTTTGCGCCGAGGGCCTGCAGCCTTCGGAACTCGGCTGGGGCACGCACGAGAAATGGATGCCTCCCGATGCGCGCCGGCACGATTTCGGCTGCGATGCCGCGATCTATCTGATGCGGCCGGGCGCCGGCACCCGAGTGCGGTCCTGGACGCCGACCGCACAGGCGCAACTTGGCTTCCTGGTCACGCACAACGAATCGATTTCGATTGCGGATTACTTCACGCTGCGCGAAGGCGGCAAGGCGGTCTATCGCCCGACCTGCCACTATGCCTACCACCCTTGCGACGACGCCGTGCTTTCGCTGCATGAGATGGCCGGGGCGCAGTGGAAGCCGCAGAAGGAATGGCACATCCTCTCCGAGGACGACATCGTGGACGGCATCGACGAACTCGGCGTCCTGCTCTACGGCCACGCCAAGAATGCCTACTGGTACGGCTCGCAACTCTCGATCGAGGAGACGCGGGCGCTTGCGCCCTATCAGAACGCCACCGGGCTCCAGGTGACCTCGGCGGTGCTCGCCGGCATCGTCTGGATGCTGGAAAATCCGGAGCGGGGCGTCGTCGAAGCCGATGAGATGGATTTTCGCCGTTGCCTGGAGATCCAGCGCCCGTACCTCGGGCCGGTGGTCGGACGCTACACCGATTGGACGCCGCTCGCGGGCCGCGGCGAGCTGTTTCCCGAGGACATCGACGCGGCCGATCCTTGGCAGTTCAAGAATGTGCTCGTATAACGTGGCTTGAATGGCTGTAGCGTGGCTTGAATGGCTGCCGGGCGACAATGGGACGCATGGTGCCGCAAGCGGACGGCCGGCTATGCCGCCCCGGCCCTAGTATGGCGGATTTGCCGTCCAGCGGGAGGAATCCTGGAAAATGAGCCGAGAAGGAGAGGCTCCGCCGCAAGCGGAGAAGCAGGTCAACGACCTATTTGATTCCGAGGGGCTGGCTCAGGCGATCGAGACGGAAGACTTCAAGGTTTTCCTCGATCATATTCCGATTGCCATTGTGGTCTCAAGGCTGGTGAATGGCGATCAGCGCATTGTCTACGCGAACAAGCCCTATGAAGAACTGACCGAGCAGTCGGTCGCGGAAATACGGGCCAAAGGATGGTCCATTTTGGATTCCTTTCGGCTGGAGGATGAGCCGCGTTTGCCGTTCAGCGAAGCGCTTGCGAGCGGCGACGACTACATCGGCACTTTCAAGCGCGAGCAGCCGAAACTGGCGCTTGTGGAGGCCTATTCCAGCATCATCGAAAATGAGGATGCCGGCAAAACATATCGCATCGTTGCCCTTATCGACGTCACCGAACGCGAGAAGGCGCAGCGCGAGGAGTTTGCGCGGCGGCTTCGCGACAAGGACATGCTTCTCAGGGAGCTGCAGCATCGCGTCAAGAACAACCTGGCGCTGATCACTGCCCTCATTCGTCTGGACGCCCGAAATCAGCGCAACGGTGACAGGGTCAATTTGGACAGGCTTGCGGGCAGGATCGAGTCCCTGCAACTGCTCTATGAAGATTTGAGCGTGGAGGGACTGGGCCAGTCGATCGACCTCGGCCACTATCTCAGTCAAATTGCAACGCGCGTCATGCATACCTACGCGGTCGATGGGATCAGGCTCGATCTCAAGGTCGATCACGCGCCGGTCTCGATCAACATCGCCATGCCGGTGGGACTGCTCGTCAATGAGCTGCTGACCAACGCGTTCAAGCATGCTTTCGAAGGGCGGCCGACCGGTACCGTCACGGTCCGATGCCTGCATGAGCGAGGAACCAGGCACTACAAGGTCGTAGTGGCGGATGACGGGATAGGGCTGCCGGAAGCCGTTAGCTGGCCAAGCCACGGCAAACTCGGCGCGCTCATTCTCCAGTCGTTGCGGGAGAATGTTGAAACCGACTTCAAGGTCGAGAGCGATCCCGGCCGGGGAATGCGGGTAACGATCGGCTTCGCGCACAATCCTCCGCTCCCGAAGTCGAATTGACGCCGGCCAAGCCGAGGCGGCGTGCCGGATCCGTCGCAACCGCGCCGCTCGCCAATTCCTTCCCAAAAGCACCCGATTCAACTATTTTGCCCCAGCCCTGAAGGCGCGCCGTAACCCGCCAGAAAGGTCGGACGGTGGGTGCGCGGTTGTCCTCCGCTGACGTGTGCCGCGAAGCGCACCGAGAACGACGGCCGCTAACCCCACCCGGCATTTTCCAGGAGAGAATCATGGACCACATTGCATTTCCGTACCGATCGAGCAGCCATCTGGTGCTGCTGCACGTCGTCGCCGAGTGCGGCGCCTGGCAGAAACATGGCCTCGATGTCGATTACGATCGCCGCATTTCCTCTGGAGAAGCCCACCGTGCCGTGCCGGCCGGCGAAATCGAGTTCGTGGGCGGCAATCACGTCTCGACCTACGGACACCGCGCTCGCGGCGACAGCTGGGTCTATCTCGGCCAGACCGTCAACCAGGTGAACCATCAGCTCGTGGTGGGCGAGAATTCGGGTATCGACGGGCTCGGGGATCTCAACGGCAAGAAGGTCGGGACGCATGGCAATCATCCGAGCCTCAATGACTGGCTGTTCCTCAAGCAGCATGGCCTCGACTCCGACCGCGGCGACATCGAGTTCGTCAATCAGACGAAACGGCGGAAAGGTTCAACGGATGCCGAGGATTTAGCCGCGCGGGAAAAGGCGTCGCCGACATGGCAGTGGGTGCGCGACGGCGCGGTGGATGCCGCAATCATGGGCCCGCCGGAAAGTCTCTTCGCCAAGGCGGCCGGTCTCAAGGTGATCGACATCGAGCCGCTGCCGATGATCCAGTTTACCACCGTCTCATCGAGTCTCGGTTTCGTGGAGAAGCATCCCGACCTCGTCGAGCGTTTCCTCAAGGGACTGATCGAAGGCATCTGTTTCTTCAAGACGCGTCCCGAGCAGGCGATAGAAATCATCAGGGATCGCTATACCAGGCACGGGAAAATGACGCTGGAGCAGGCGGCCATCACGCATCAATCGCTGGCCCGCGTTCTGGAGCCCAAGCTTTATCCGAAGATGCAGGCCATCGCGAATGTGTACGAGGAAGCGATCCGCCAGGACAAGGATGCCAAGAAGATCAATCCGATGGCGCTCTGGGATCTGCATCACCTGCGGCGCCTCGACGACATGGGTTTCATCGACGGCTTGTACGCACAGAGCAATGCCTCGCCTCGTGACCATGAGCACCGGGTGCATGAGCATGCCTCGGCGAGCAAAGAGCCGGCCGTCAACATCGCCGGATCGGCCGCCGCCGTGTCGCTTGAATGCGACGACGATTGCGCGAAGCCCTGAAACAGGCGCGGCGCCGGATGGACCTCGGGCTTGGCGGAAAGGTTGCGCTCGTCACCGGATCGAGCCGCGGCATCGGCCGCGGCATTGCACTCGCCTTGTCGGCCGCGGGCTGCGATCTCATCCTCACGGCTCGCGATCAGCCGGCGCTCGATGAGACCGCGGCCTCGATCCGCGCGCAGGGACGCAAGCCGATCGTCGTTGCGCTCGACCTGCGTGCGGATCGAGCGCCCGCAAAGCTCGTGGAAACGGCACGGCGCGAATTCGGCGGCCTCGACGTTCTTATCAACAATGCCGGCACCACCAAGCGCGGCGATTTCTTCGCGCTGAACGATGCCGACTGGCAGGACGGCTTTGCGTTGAAATTTTTTGCGCATGTACGGCTCTCCCGCGCCGCCTGGCCGCTCCTGAAGGAACGCAACGGCGCGCTGGTCGCCATTGGCGGCACCAGCGGGCGCAAGCCGCATGCAAGCTTCACCATCGGCAGTTCGGTGAATGCCGCCTGCGCGGCCTTCAGCAAGGCGCTCGCCGACCTCGGCAAGGAGGACGGCGTGCGCGTCAACTGCATTCACCCGAGCCTGGTCGAAACCGAACGGCAGTGGCGGCGCATTCGCGCCGAAGTAGAGCGAACCGGCGAAACCGAGACGGCAGTACGCGAGCGGATCGCCCGCGAGACCGGCATTACGCGATTCGGTACGGTCGAGGACGTGGCGGATCTCGTCGCTTTTCTGGTCTCCGCTCGCGCCAGTTGGCTCACCGGCGCAACCATCGATCTCGACGGCGGCGAGATCCCGGTGCTGTAGCCCGGATTGAGGCATTGGATGCGCCAAGGGCGCATCCAATGCAAAATCCGAGGCGATCTTGCCGCGAGTCGCGACGCCCCGGATTGCGCGAGCGCCCGCAACACCGTTCTCGCATCGAGGCAGAAGAGGCGCTCGCGCAATCCGAGCTACGTAGAAAACGTTGCGCCTGGCGCAATGTGCTTGCTGGCGTGAAGTATCTCCAATGAAACTATCCGACCTTCGTTGTCGAAATCGAAAGTGACGCCGTCAAAAACCTCCTCCCTTTCGACGATCTCCACCTCGGCGAACCGGATGTAAAGCGCGTCAACCTCTGGATCGTAGTGGGTTTTCACAGGTGAGCTTCCTTAACCGCGCTTGCGCTTCGCTTCGACGTAGCTGCGCAGCACCGCGCCCATACGCGATTGATAGCCTTTGCCGGTACGCTTGAACCAGCGGATCACGTCAGGATCGAGACGCAGCGTGATCTGCTGTTTGTTCTCGGGCATCCACACGGTCGCGTTTTCCCAAAATCCGGGCGGGATGACGCCTGCGTCCGGATCCGCAGCAGCCCGACGCTCCGCCTCCTCGTCGCTCATTTCGATTAGCTTGCGGTTGAGCGGCTTCACAGGAATATCGTCGAGGCTTTCATATCGAACGATCCGACTGCTCCGCTTTCGTGTACTCTTCGCGCTCATGTTTTGATGCCTTCCATGCCGAAATTATCCTAATATTGTCGCCACGCGGCGTGTAGACGACATTGAGCAAGACGCCATTACTGTCGAGGCCCAGCGCAACGAAACGTTGCTCGCCGTAGTCCTGCCGTGTATCGCGTCGACGAACACAGAAACCACGAAAGATTGACGCGGCTTCCTCGAAGCTGACGTCGTGTTTGTCCTCGTTCGAACTTGCCTTGACCAAGTCCCACTCGAAGGGCATCTTACGTAACTACAAAATGGAGTTATTGCAAGAGGTGCGCCGGCGAGAACAGTATCATTCCCATGAACATCCTCCTCACTCCCGCGCGCATCGGCGCGGTCGAGATTGCGAACCGCATCGTCATGGCGCCGATGACGACGCGCACCGCGGACGAGGACGGCGCCGTCACCGAGGACACGATCGCCTATTACGAGGCGCGTGCCCGCGGTGGAGTCGGGCTGATCACGGTCGAGATGGCGGCGCCGGAAAAGGGCGGTCGGCATCGCCGGCGCGAGCTTGGAATCCATGACGACCGCTTCGTGCCGGGACTGACGCGGCTCGTCGCTGCGATCCATGCGAGCGGCGCCAAGGCATCGATTCAACTCGGCCATGCCGGCGGGCATACACGCGCCGACATCTGCGGCGAGACGCCGATCGCACCCTCGGCGATCCCGCATCCGGTTTACGAGACCACGCTTGAGACCATCGTCCCGGAGGCAATGAGCCGGGCGTGCATCGATCAGACCCTGCAGGCATTCGCGGCCGCGGCGGTGCGGGCGCGCCGCGCCGGATTCGACGGCGTCGAAATCCATGCCGCGCATGGCTATCTAATCTCGCAGTTCCATGCTCCGTTCGAGAACACACGCACCGATGCTTACGGCGGTACGCTTGAGAACCGCGCCCGCTTCGGCCTCGAAGTTCTGCGCGCCGTGAAGGCGGCGGTTGCCGGAATGCCGGTGATCTACCGGCTTTCGGTCGAGGATTTCTTTCCAGGCGGGCTGCCTTTCGCCGAAGGCAAGCAGATCGCCATCTGGGCTGCCGAGGCCGGGGCCGATGCGCTCCACATCAGCGCCGGTCACTATCGCTCGCGGCCATCGGCAGCGGTCATGATTCCGCCGATGACAACGCCGGAGGCGACCTTCCTCGATTTTGCTGCCGAGGTGAAACAATCGGTGCGCGTGCCCGTCATTGCAGTCGGCCGCCTGGGCGATCCGTCCGTTGCGACCGAGGCGGTCGCCAGCGGCAAAGCCGATTTCGTTGCGCTCGGCCGCAGCCTCATCGCCGACCCGCAATGGGTCGAAAAGTTTCGCCGCGGCGAGCCGGTCCGGCGCTGCCTCGCCTGCAATACGTGCGTCGATGAGATGCGGGGCGGCGGCCGCATCGGCTGTGTGGTCAATGGCGCGGCGGGACGCGAACGGGCTTTTCCAAAGGGCCCGGCGCCGAAAGGCGAGCGTATCGCCGTAATCGGCGCCGGACCTGCCGGTCTGACCTACGCGTCGCTTGTCGCCTCGCGCAACCAGACGACGGTATTCGAAAAGCACCGGTGCGCCGGCGGAGCGTTGCGGCTTGCCGGGAGCGCCCCGCTGTTCCAGGAGGTCGCCGCAAACCAGACAAGCTTCGATCGCTACATTGAGGCGCTTGTCGCCGCCTGCGTGCAGGATGGGGTGCAATTCAAATTCGGTATCGACGTGAGCACGCAGCCTGCGCTGCTCGAACATTTCGACCGCATCGTTGTGGCCACCGGCGCAAACTACCGCTTTGGCTTACGGCTGTTTATTGCGACAGTACTCCGTTCAGGCGCGGCGCGCCGGCCCGGGATCGCTCGCCTGCTTTCCAATCCCGAAATCCGCGATTGGTTCTATTACAAGGCGCGCCAGGGGACGGCGGAACGGTTCGTGCGCTTGGCCAAGCCCGGCCAGACTGTTGTCGCCATCGGGGACGCGGCAACACCGGGCAAGAGCAAGGCGGCGATCACGAGCGCCTTCGAGGCGGCGCTGCTCAGTCGCTAGTGTGGCGGATTTGACGTTCCTACCAGCCTTGCCGCGGGTTCTTCGTAGGAACGTCAAACCCAAAGCCACACTAAAATCAATGAGTTGCTAGTGTCCCTTTGGTTCCGACGCTTGTAAAAGCGCGTGCTGCAAAATGATACAATCGTCGGAACCGGGACACTAGCCCGCGCGCCGCGTCTTGAAGGCCGGCCCGACGCCGACTATCGTTCGCGCATTCTTGGACAGAACGGAGGCGAGCCATGCTCGGAGCGAGCGATATCGGCGGCATGATGGCGATGATGCCGGCCTTCGCGAAGGATGAAGCAGCCGACCTGCGCGCGACCGACACGATCAGCATCGAGCGCCTGCGCCGCGGTCTCGACCGCATGATCCGCGACGGTGCCGACGTGATCGCCACGACCGGAAGCTTCGGCGAGTGTCACGCGCTGCTCGCGAAGGAATTCGAAACAATTGCGCGCGAAACAGCCGAGGTGGTGCGCCGGCGCGTCCCGCTGTTCATCGGCGTGACCTCGGTCAATGCGCGCGAGACTGTCGAGAAGATGCGCGTTGTGGCGGACACCACGGCTGACGGGGCGCTTATCGGCGTACCTTACTATTTCCCGTCCACGGTCGAGAACGCGGTGCGGTTCTTCCGTGAGATCGCCGAGATGTTCCCGAAGCTCAACATCCTCATCTATCACAACCCCGCGCTGCACCACGTGACGTTGCCCGTCGAGGCCTTCGAGGATCTGGTGAAGATTCCGCAGATCGTCGGCATGAAGGACAGCCACCGCGATACGACGACTTTCCTGAAGCTGATGAAGATCATTCGCGGCAAGATCGGCGTGATGGTCCACCAGGCGCAATACGTGCCCTATGCGGAGCTTGGCGCCGTCGGCTTCTGGTCGATCGACGCCTGGATGGGCCCATGGCCGCTCTTCGCCTTGCGCGATGCGGTGGCGCGCGGCGACACCAAGGCCGCCAAGGACATCATCCTCGACATCGCGCCCCCGACAAGCCGTGCCCCGTCGCTCTCCTGGCGGGAGACCGCGGCGAAGATCGCGATCGGCATGGCCGGCTATGTGGAGCCTGGGCCGCTGCGTCCCCCGTTCCTGGAGATTCCGGCTGAGGTGATCGAAGCGCAGCGCAAGCGCGTCGAACGCTGGCAGGGTCTCTGCACCAAATACGCCGCGGGCGATCAATCGGCACCGCGGCGGGCCGCGAGTGCTTGACGAGTGCCGGCGCCGCTATAACGTCAAAGGACGAGTTGAGCTCGGCTGGGAACGGTATTGGTGGGCATTGGCAGGCCCGCCGCATCGCAGCCGCCGGTCTCGAGAATGCTCGCTGTCCCATCTATCAGGACCTTATTCACCACCATCACAAAGCATGATTGGCCATAACTCGACTTATTGACCGCTCCATTGAAGGTGACGTCTGCGTTCGGCAAATAGACCAGTCCCGTGATGTCCCAAGTCGGGCTGTTGCCGGCTGCCGAAATATCAACCCCGGAGGTGATCTTCGGGTCCTGATAGATCGCAACGCCCGCCCACGGGCCGCTGGTGGGAGCAGCGAAATCGAGTGTACCGCCGCCGGTGGGGGCATGGGTATACGATCCCGAATTGTCGCCCGAAAATACGACCGTCAGCGCGGAGCCGTTGGCGGTCGAAAGCGTGTAGCCGTTAGTGTCGAGTTGGCCATTTTCGATAACAACGACGGCACCGGACGAGGCATTGATGGTCACATCCCCGGTGAGTTGCAGATCCCCACATACAACAACGTTGCCGTTCAAGCTTTGCGCTCCCGACCACTGGTTGCTGCTCGCCAGTGGTATACCTTTCTTCGAAGCCGGCTCCCATGAATAGTCCGAGAGGTTGCAGGTGTTCGTCGGAATATTGCTTGCCCTGCTGCTGTAGGGGTCCGAGACGGAGGCGACATTGGAATACTGCTGGATGCCACAGCCGTTGTTGGTGTTGTGCGCCGCGCCTATCGCGGCCAGCAGATTGCCGCCGTTGCAGGTTGCGGCGCTGTCCGACATCACATCACAGCCAGTCATGTTGGCCTTCGGGGCCCCGTTGGTGCGGATGCCCGTCCCGCTCGTGGCGAGTGCCAACAGGCAATAGTTCACCGGTATTTGAGCCTGCGTCGCGACCGCCGTACTGGTCAACGATTTGGCCGAAACGCTGTTGAGCGTGGCGTCTCCTGGGAATCCGACCACCTGCGACAGATACAACGGAACGAGGTCAGTGATCGTCACACTAAAGCAGGTATTCCCGCCGCCGGGACACGCGGCGGCGTTCGATACTGTCACGGTGACATTGTTGCTGCCGTCCACGAACCCGTATTGAGCCGTCACGGCTTTGGCCTCGGCAGCGTAATTCGCTGCGCCATTCGTTGCCGCTGCAAGTACCGCCGCGTCGGCGGCGTTCTGCATCGCGCGTTTCGTCATGTACCAGTTCGAGACCTCGAAGGCGAGGGCCATGGCGCCAATGAGGGGCACCATCAGGAGACCTGCCATTATGGCGACGTTCCCACGCTGATCAGCGCGCAACCGGTCCAAGTAGAATGTGAACCTTGCGAGAGAGCTGACGGTCCTACTGTCAAGTCCTAACATATCGGTCTCCGGGTATTATTGCCAAAGGCAGAAAGCCCGGCCAGGGCTGACGCACCTGGCGCGGGCTTTCACTGTCACGCGATGCGCTGCCGCTCACTTGACTGCGTTGGCGATCGTGCTGAACGTCGCGTTCAGGTTTGTGCCGACAGTTTGGACCACGGTGACGATAGCGATCGAGATACCTGCTGCAATCAGCCCGTACTCAATCGCGGTCGCGCCCGATTCGTCACTCGCGAAATTAAAAAGAAGGCTCATGCTCATCTCTCCTTGCTCGATTTAGCATGCCGCCACCCGACGAAGAGCCTTCGCGGGCATCCCTGGATGTATCAATAATCACCCAAGCCCTGCGGATCAGTTTCGGAAGTTATTAAAGTTGTACAAACGCTAGCGATTTGCGCGGTCTTCTTGTGAAGGCGGGCGCTGCTCCTGTAGACATATCGAATGATGAATCTTTCGGATGGTGACCATGGCCTTCCGGGAGGTATCGATCCTTTGGGCGAGTTCCACAACCTTCGCCTCCTCTACGGAGACACCTTTGACGTCTCCCTCGATTGCATCGATCATCGACTTCAATATGCCCGGCGCCTGAGCCATGTCGGGCAAAGTTACGTCTTTGAGCGACTGACCGATCTTGTTCGCGCAGTTCATGCGGGCATCATATTCCGCTTTCAGAATCCTGAACCGATTGGCGAACTCCGTCGCGTTTTGCATGTCCACCGCAAGGTTGTCTGGCTTGATGTTGCAGACGTCGCGTACGTTGCCGACCTCCGGATACCGCGCCTCCACGATTTTCCTGTAGTCTTCGAGAAGGGACTTTGCCTCTTTCAGAAGCGAATTGAAGCTGCAGACGAACTGATCGCGTCCTCGGTAGCAGCGATCCAGTTTCAGATCGCCTTTCGCGCCCGGGAGTATGAGACTGTCCGGGCTTGGCGCCTCTTTGTCGCAAGCCGCCAGCGAAGTTGCCAGCGCTCCCGTGGGTTCCCTTGCAGGCAGCGGGTCGGGCGCAAGAACGGGTGACGCCGGCACGCTAGTTCTGGGAATCCTGAGAGGTCTTTGGGTTTGTACGGTTGTTTGAGCTGTTTGAGCCCACCCGGCTCCCGACCAGAACCCGGGTGACCCCGGCGCGTACAGCATTACCATTATTGTCAGAGACGCGGCTTGCAGCGTTGCGGATTTCACAAGTCCCTTCTTCCTACTCTGGATCATATGTCTTCTCCTTGGCGGCGCGCACTGTCCGCGTTTCGATTTGTATTGACGCCAGGGCTCATCGAGAGGCTCGGCTCGAATTATGATTGTTGCAGGGCGTCACTAAGAGTACGTGAATTGATTAAACTCTTCCGCTTTTGATTTTTGGCCGGCGTGACAAACTTGCCACAGGCGCTCAGTTCAATTCGCTTTGGCAATTTCGTTTCGGCAAATTCGCTGCCGCCGCCCGTTACCGGCGGCGCTGAAAATCACCCCTTCAGGGGCGGGCACATGGGTCCGCCCCTTTCGGCGGGTCGCGGTGACCCGCAGCGGTGACCGAAGGACTTTGTGATGCGCGCTATTCGAAAGAGAGATGTGACGAACAGGCGCGTGTGGCAGCACAAGTCCAATCTTGATTTCGTAAGATGCTGGGCGAGCGGGCGGCTTCTGATCAATCATAGATATCGAACGGACACGCCGTCCAGGAACCCAATGACTGACACCGTGCCCATTCCGATCGCCCTGTTCGGGCGCCTGGCGCGGACAGGCTCGGTTGTCGCCGAGACAAAGCCCAAGCTCGAAGTCCCTGCCGCTCGGCTCTGCGGCCATTCGGTACGGGGATATACGCATAGGCGCGCGCGGCAGCGGCGGGTGCGGGTGCCGCGGCGGCTCGGGCCGTTCGAGCGAATACCGACGGAGTAGCCCGCAGGCCGTCAGATTCGCGGATGCCCTGCGTCTGGTACGCCGATCCGGGCGGGTCATCGACAACCTGTGCCGCGGCCAGTCCGGTTCCGGCGAGAAACGCCAATGTCGAGACGAGAAACAATTTGCGCATGTCTATCTCCTGCCTGTTGCGCGCACCATGGGTGCGTTTGTGCGCATCGTGCTGAAATAGCCGGCGCCGGTAAATCAGCCTGACGTATCGGGACGGCAGTACCGCGGAGATGGATGAGCCAAGGCAAGTTATTGCGGCACGTCAATTTTTTGGTTCGATCCGAATCACAACCTGGAAGTACTTTCGTATTGAACGGAGCGTACTGGGGCGGCAACTTTCTCCTGATCGCTTCGCACCCTCGCTTCGAGCGGTGGTTAATCGGCACCCTATGTGCTCGCTGGAGGTGCGGACAGCCACCGTCTCGCCAGTCGCGTTGACGAGTTCAAGAATTCGAGCGAGGGGGTCGGCTATATGGCGGCTGCGGCCTGGTTCGCGATCGTGATGTTCCGGAAGTATGCGCGGTCCGGAAAGCTGCCGCCATTGTCGAGCTCAAAGTCAGCCACGCTTAGGGTGGCTCCCGGAAGCACGTTGACCGTCTGTGGGGCCGAGGCCAGGTTGTCGTCATCCGGATTGAGTATCCCGATTAGGGTGACGTCAACGGAGAGGTCCTCTTTGACCTCGACTTGCATGTTGAGCCTGCCGAATGCGTCGCCTTTAGAAGCGTCGGCCTGAGCGATATCTGTCCGCCGCGCCACGCCAGTCGCCGGATCGTCGGGAAGAACGCGCCATTTCCCCGTCGCCTCGTCGAACGCCGGCACCCCGTATTGCACGAAAAGGGTAGTATTGAAGAAGTTGTCCTTGTGATCCGCCCCCGTCAGGTAGACATCATCTACTCGAACTTGACCCTGGATTACCACGTTGCGCATGCATTCGGGCGGTGAACTGAGGAAGACCTGGACCCACAAGTCATCTCCGGCCGCAATCTTGCCCGTCGTCGCCTCCCCATACAGCACCTTGCGGTTCGCGGGATCCTCGAATCGCGCCACGACCTTGTACTGACCACCGGAACGCACGGTGAGCGTAAAGGTATGGTCTACGTTGGTTTGGGTGGTGTACTGGCATCCGACCTTCACATAGGCGCCCGCGACCGATTGCCCCTCGTACACCACCTTTCCGCTAATAGTGGCGGTGCCAGTGCTAGGGACGATTTCGCACAGCGGTCGCCTGACCACTCCGACCACGAGCAGCACCGGAACGTTGTAGCCGTAAAGCCCGAAAACCCTGTCGCGCGAAGAACCAGCCGACGGCGCGTCCCAGAACATATGGATGTTATCCGGGCTAACGGAGTTGCCCCTGCCAGCGGCAGTGGACCAATTGTCGGAGTCGACGTCGCGGATTTCATTGCCCGCCGCATCCACACACCGAGTATCCCCAGGGAAGCCGCGGTGACAATCGAATGCAAACGAGTTGCAGACCTGATTGGCTATATGGTTTGGCATGTCGTACAGCAGTTCGATCAACTGCTCGGCCAACCCGACGTCGAGTACCGGCCCCGCCGGCCCCAGAAGTGGCATCAGCAGGCTGACCAGCGCGGTGGCCCCGTCCGCCGCTGCGGCGATGAACGCCCCGCGGCCCACATCGTCAATCGCGTTGGCGATCACCTTCATCACGCCGCCCTTGCCGGCAAGCGCTCCCTTTAATGAGTCGTAGACCTGCTGAGAGAGGGACTCGTTGAGCCATTTTCCAGCCTTCTCGCGCGACGCTTCGTCATAGCTGTACAAGCCGTCAGAGCCACCGAGAACATCTCCCGACCAATCCGGCGGCACGGCGCGCGGGCACCGACCGCCATCCGCGCCCAGCGCGATGCGATGCGATTCGGCCCAATCAAGCTTCAGTCGCGGTAGCCGAGCATCCGACGCATCACGAACAGCTTGCCAGACGAAAGAGGAGCAGACTGCGGGCGTTGTCGCGGTATGCACCCATTTTACGTCCATCGGGTCCGTCCAATCCTTCCATTTAAGCCGCTCAGAATCCCAATCCGGCTGCGAGGAGGGTAGTTTCCTGGGCGGACCCGAATAACCGGGATCACTGCCGATTTCGCCGTTCGTATAACAGTAGAAACGGTAGTGAGAGTAGGCATTCAACGCCGCGTCCGCGACGTGACCGAGAGCCTCGGTAATGGCTGGAGTTTCGAGGAACGGGCAGGGCTTCACGACAAGCGCAGGGAAATAATCGCTGTCGCCATTGCGAAGTCCCTCAAACGACATCGCCGCTATCTGGTAGGTCTTCCCCGACGGGCTTTCCGGGTCCGGAAGGTGTGATCCCCGGTATGGGCCCTGTAGTCCCGGCGGCGTCAGTTGGTCACCGTATCGGTCCGCGAAAAAGATTTGCTCGGTCGATTGTGTGACCGCCCCCGGCCAGCCGAACTGCAGGTGGTCGGGGTTCAGCCCATCGACGGGGGCGGAGACCCCGAGAACACTGCCGGTGTAGTACTCGTCCGACGTCAGCCATTCCTGCGAAGCGGTGCAGTGGCGGATCAAGTCGAAATCCGCCACCATGATGCCCATGTGGGAATAATGCTGCGGCGGAGTCAGCTCATTGAGCAATCCGCCGATCAATCCGTTCGCCCCTCCCGGACACAGGATAAGGTTGCCTTTGTAGGCATTTGCGATGTAGACGGCCGTGACCGAGACTTCCTGGCCGGTGTAAGAGCAGGTGAAATTCGGATCGGGCACGCATTCATTGCAGTTGCAGGGGGGCGTCATAAATGATCCTCCCAGTCCGTTTGTTTAAGCGGCAGGATCAGGCGCGTTCCCGCCGCCGTTTTCCAGCTCAGCCGCCGAAATAGACCACAAGTCCGCGCGCCCACATATTGACGCCCTCGTCGACGCTACTGTCGCGCAGCATGAAGTCACAGGCGGCGGTGCTGTTGTCCTTGAAGTAGAAATTGACCATTAAGTCTCCGAGATGATGATCGTTGATGTTATCGTTCTCGTCGACGAAAGCGACACCGAAACCCTGCATCACTATGAGCGCAGAGCCAGCGCCAGCCGGCCAGGTCAGCGCCGCAGTCCGGGTGTTTACGAAGCCTGGCAGCAGGTTCCCGGGCCCTCCGGTATCGACGTAGGAGAACGCGAGCTGCTGCGCACCGACCAGTGGACCGAGGTTATTGTTCGGCTTAATCTTTCCAGCAACGTGGGGCGCAACGACAAACTGTTGCTGGGAAATGTCCGGGTGATGAACGGCCTTGTCGCCAGACCTAGCTACTTTCTCGTGCATGGGATGTCTCCGTCGATGACGAGCATGCCCATGTCCACGCAGGCCGTGGACCGGGCCGCAACCACGTGAAAAGATACACGTTAGCCCCTCGGCTCGCTATGCGGGCCGGCGCAGCGCGAGCGCTTGACGCATCTCATCCGCCATGGTCGTCATGCTCCATCGGATGAGCTCGGCGATCGAGGCCCGAATGGGTGCAAGAGGTTACGACTACATCATTGTCGGGGCGGGGTCGGCCGGCTGCGTGCTGGCGAACCGGCTCACCGAGGACGGCTCGGCGAGCGTGCTCCTGCTCGAAGCCGGCCCGGCGGATCGGCATCCTTATATCAGCATTCCGCTGGGCATGGGCCGCATGCACGATTCCCGGATGTTCGATTGGGGTTACGAGACCGAGCCCGAGCCGAACCTCAACGGCCGCCGTATCGAGGCGATGCGCGGCAAGGTCTTGGGCGGCTCGTCGTCGATCAATGTGATGGCTTATACCCGCGGCAACCGCGGCGATTACGACCGCTGGGCGCAGAAGGGCGCGCGCGGCTGGTCCTATGCGGACGTGCTTCCGTATTTCAAGCGCGGCGAAACCTGGGAAGGCGGCGAGAATACCTGGCGCGGCGGCGCGGGTCCGCTCGGCACCGAGTTTGCCAAGACTCCCGACAAGCTGTTCGAGGCCTGGGTCGAGGCCGGCAAAGCGATCGGAATCCCGGCGACTGCCGATTACAACGGCCAACAACAGGAAGGTTTCGGGCGCGGCCAGTACACGATACGCGAGGGGCGGCGCTCGTCATCGTCGCGCGCCTATCTGCGGCCGGCGCGCAAACGGCGAAATCTCACGGTCGAAACCGGCGCCCACGCCACCCGCGTACTGATGCATGGCACGTTTGCGAAAGGCATCGAGTATCTGGCGGCAACCGGCGATTTGAAGCATGCCGAGGCTGGCCGCGAAGTGATCGTTTCAAGCGGCACCTTCAACACGCCGCACCTGCTGATGCTCTCAGGGCTCGGACCGGCCGCCCACCTGCGCGAGTTCAGAATCAGGTGTCTCGTTGATCTGCCGGTCGGGCACAATCTGCAGGATCACCTCGGCGCCTACATGACCTATGCGCGCCTTTCTCCCGGCGCGTTCCATCGGGAAATGCGGTTCGACCGCATGGCGATCAGCATGCTCCGCGCTTATTTCCTCGGCGTCGGCCCGGCCACCGTGGTGCCGGGCGGCTTGCATGCCTTCATCAAGAGCGAGCCGCAATTCGCAGTCCCGGATATCGAGTTCATGTTCCGCGGCACCTCGCATCATCCGCACCTGTGGTTTCCCTTGATCCATCCGGCCTTTCAGGACGGCTTCGGCATCCGCCCGACCTTGCTGCACCCCGACAGCCGCGGCGAGGTCCTGCTTCGGTCGGGAGAGCCGCGCGATCCGCCGCGCATCCGGTACAACTTCTTCTCCGCGTCGCAGGACCTGCCGACACTGGTCAAAGGCTTCAGGCTCGCGCGCCGATTGGTCCACGACAAGGCGCTCGATCCCTACCGCGGCATTGAGCTCAAACCCGGCGATGAGGTAGGAAGCGATGCCGAAATCGAGACTTGGCTCCGCAACACCGTCATCACGGCGCATCATCCCTGCGGCACCTGCCCGATGGGCTCCACGCCCGATACGGTGCTCGATCCCGACCTGCGCGTGCGCGGCGTCGAGGGGCTGCGCGTCGTCGATGCCTCGGCGATGCCGGACCTCGTCTCGGCCCATATCAACGCCTGCGTGCTGATGATGGCCGAGAAAGCCTCAGACCTCATCCGCGGACGCCCGCCGCTCCCGCCGGCGCTCGATGCATAAGGCGCCTGACCGATAGGATCATGAGAGGAGGCGCGATTGCCGGTAGTCGTGATTACGGACGAAGACGTACGGCGCCTGTTGCCGATGCGGGACTGTATCGAGGCCATGCGCGTCGGCTTCCGCGATTGGGCGGACGGATCGGCGGTAAGCAGGCCGCGGATGCGTTATGTCGCGCAGCATAAAGACGCTGAGCGAAAATATTTCGCAAATGTACACATTGGCGCCGTCCCAAGCTTCGGCGTAGCGGTTGTCCGCGCCGGCTCTCATATCATCAAGCCGCCGAGCAAGACGGTCGAGCGCCGCCTCTACGAGAATCCGAAGCCGGCCAATTCGGGTATTGTGGTCCTCTACAGCATGGAAACGGCCGAGCTGATCGGCCTGATGCACGAGTTCCATTTGTCCGGGATGCGCGTCGGGGCGACAAGCGCGCTTGCGATCGACAAGATTGCGCGGCCGGATGCCTCGGTCTTCGGCCTTTTCGGCACCGGCAAGCAGGCGCGCGCCGCGTTCGAGGCGATTGCGCTGGTCCGAACCTTCAGGCGGGTGAACGTGTTCAGTCCCAGCCGGGAGCACAGAGAGGCGTTCGCGCACGAGATGGGCCGAGGCGGCACCGAGGTTGTAGCGGCAGCCGACCCGAAGGCCGCGGTCGAAGGAGCCGATGTCATCTGCTGCGCGACATCTTCGCTCAAGCCCGTTTTCGACGGAAACTGGTTGGAGGACGGGCAGCTGGTTGTCACCATCGCAAATTCGGATGTGACCAACCCGATTCGTCGCAGCGAGGTCGACCGGCGAACCTATGAACGAGCCCACACCATAATCGTCACTGACTGGGAAAGCGTCGTTGACGGCAATCAGCTCGAAATTCTCGAACCTATCGCGGAGGGCCTGGTCAGCCGGGATATCATTCACGAGCTCAAGGATGTCGTCGCCGACAGGATCGCGGTGAAGCAAACATCCCGCACCGACGCTGCGCAGGGTGTCATTTACTACAAGAACAATGCCGGGGTGGCGCTGCAGTTTGCGGCTGCCGGCGGGCTCGTTTATCAGCGCGCGCTTGCCGAAGGAAAGTGCAAAATGCTTCCGTCCGAACTATTCGAAACCGATCTTTCGGCACAATACGCCGCTGGCTATCGTCCATCGCCCTGAGGTCTTGCAGTGACTGTCGCAAACATTTCAACTGCGACTCGCTGGTTTTGCGCAGCGGTTCTTTTTGCCGCCAGCCTTGTCGCGGGCGCTTCCGCGAGCGCTGCGCAATCCGCGACCGTAGCCGAATTTTATCGGGACAAGCCGGTCTATATGGTCATCGGGGCGGCGCCTGGGGCCGGATACGACGCCTATGCCCGCCTCGTCGCCAGACATTTGGGCAAGCACATTCCGGGCAATCCGAACGTCATCCCCCAGACGCTTGACGGTGCGGGCGGCTACCGAGCCGCCATGCGGGTAGCCAGGGTTGCGGCGCCGGACGGCACATCGATCGCGGCCATTCATCCTACCAGCCTGCTCGATCCGATCATGGGCGATCCGCGCAAAAGCGTCGAGCGGCTGGATCTGGCTTACCTCGGCAGCGCCGGCAAGGATCTCGCCGCCTGCTTCGCGCGAGCCGATGCCCCGGTGAAATCCTTTTCCGAGCTGTTCGAACGGGAGCTTGTCGTCGGAGCCGGCAACGAGGCATCGACCACGCGCGAATACTCGGCGATCCTCAAGAATGTCCTCGGAGCCAAGCTGAAAATTTCCGCAGGATATAGCGGGAACGCTCAGATCTACTTGGCGATCGATCGCGGCGAAGTGCAGGGAATGTGCGGCACGGGTTACGTCGGCGTTGCCGCAATGCGACCGAACTGGATCAAGGACGGCTTCATACGAGTCCTTGCCCAGGAAAGCATTCACGGCCAGCCCGACCTCAACACGATGGGCGTGCCGCTCACGCTCGAATTCGCCAAGACGCAGGAGCAGCGACAGATCTTGGAAGCTTACTACAGCCCACAGGAGTTCGGTCGGCCCTTTGTCGTGAGCGCAAAGGTCCCGCGCGACCGTTTGCAGGCTTTGCAAACCGCTTTCATGGATACTCTCAGAGACCCCGAACTTCTGCGAGAGGCAAAAGCGGCGAAGCTCGAAATAGACCCGCTGTCTGCCTCCGAAGTCGGCGCCCTCGTCGATAAGGCCTACGCAACTCCGCCCCAGGTACTGGCAAAGCTGCGCCAGGCGCTCGGATATGGTCGATGAAAATTGGGGGCTGCATCTTGTTGCGACCGGCGTTGATCGCCACTGTTTGGGCGCTCGTCATGGCGGGGCTTTGTCGCGGCCATCCACATCTTTGATTCGTCACATGAAAAAACGTGGATGCCCGCGACAATCGAATGACAATCGCGGGCATGACGGGTCAACATTGCGCAGTTCGGTATTATATATCCGACTGGCTACGGGGTGGCCGGCAGCGGATGGAGCCATCCATGAAGATCCTTATACCCGCACTTGCGCTCTCGGTTGCCTTGGCGGCTTCGGAACCCGCGCTTGCCTGGACGCGGAAAGTGCCGGTGCACTCAACGGCACACTCAAGAGTGTTGCCGGTTCGGCCCCAGATTGTGGGCGCCCAAGCGCGTCTCGTTCGCCGGCCGCACTCGCCAAATCCCGCTTGGGACGTTTACCGGATCAACGGCCAGTATGTCGGCAGCGATCCTGATCCGCGCGTGCGCTTGATGCTCCGGAAAGATCGCTACAACGAGTACTGAGCGCCCGCGTTATCTCCCGAACGCGAGCTTGGCGCGCTCGCGCACCGCTGGCGGGATGTTGAGAGTGCTCACGATGAGGTCCTGGACCGCTTCCCCGGGCAGCGGCTCAAGATCGACATTGAGCTTATGGATATCGGCAAGAAACTCCGGATCGGCGACCATCGCCTTGAAGGCGTCTCGGAGCATATCGACGCGGTCGGCCGGAATACTTGGCGGTCCGATCAAGGAGCGGCCCACCGCGCTGCCGCTCGCATAAAGCTGATAAACCTGCTTATCCTGCGCAGTCGTGCCGAGTTCCGGCAGTGCGGGCGCGTCCGGGATCTCGCGCGCACGCTCGGGCGCGGTCTGCAGGATGATTTTGATCTTCTTATCGCGCAGCCAGTCTTTCTTGCCGACGCTCACGGCGGCCCAGGATGAAGAGGCGCCTTCGACCTCGCCGCGTTCCATGGCGAGCATGGCTTCGTTCGAGGCCGGATAGCCGCTGATGAGTTTGAATTTGGTGCCGGCAAGCGCATTGAGCAGGCGCGGCACGGTTTCAGCGATCGAGCCCGGGCCGGTGCCGGCGAGCGATGATTCCATGCGCTTGGAATCCTCGATCGATTGCACCTTGGACGTATGCCATTGCATGAAAATATTGTTGCTGGTGGCGACGCGACCGATATAGGTGAATTTCGCGGCATCGTATTGCGCGGCCGGATTCGAGAGAGCCTGTTCGAGCGCAATGGATTCGACTACGACGCCGAGCGCAGTGCCGTCCCTCGGCGCGACCTCATAAAGATAGTTCGCAGCCTTGAGGCTGCCGGCGCCGGGCATGTTCTGGGCTACCACCGTCGGCTGACCCGGAATATGCCTGCCGATATGGCGTGCGATGAGGCGGCCGTAGAGGTCGTAGCTGCCGCCGGCCGTATAGCCGATCGAGATCGTGATCGTCTTGTGGGCAAAGAAAGGCTCAGCGGCTCGCGTTGTCGCAACCGCGCCGAACAGCAAGCAAGCGATCGTTGCTGATGCGACTTTGCCGAGTCTCGCAGTCATCGAATTCCTCCTGAGCGTCCAGTAGCGTAGCCCGGATTGGAGCTTGCGCTGAAAGCGCAAGCGCAAATCCGGGAATCCGCGGAGACCCGGATTGCGCGATCATATCAGGGGAGACTTGGCCTCGGCGACCGCAATCGCGCAATCCGGGCTACGGGTGCAAAAGCCTTCACAGGCTCTCCGGACATCGGTATTATGGGGCGATTTCTATCCAGTCGGCCGGCCCCTGCATGCCCAGCGGCCGGTAAACCTATCCAAAGGGAGAACACAATGGCACGAAAAACTCCGCGTACCGAAGTAAGCCGCCGCAAATTTCTGAGCGGGGTGGCGGTCGCGGGCGCCGCGGCCACAACGGCCAAGGCCGCAACGCCGGGGACCACGGCAGCGGCCGGCAAAGGGCTTCCCTCGGCATTGCCTCCGCTGGCGCATCAGGTCGCCGCCGAGACGGAAGTTCCGAAGGACTCCTCGCCGCTCGGCGGCCGCGCCGGTTCCGACTTCATGGTCGATGTGATCCGGGCCACCGGCATCGACTACATCTACGCCAATCCGGCATCGAGCTTCCGCGGCATTCATGAATCGATCATCAATTACGGCCGCAACAGCAAGCCGGAATTCATCGAATGCATGCACGAGGAATCCTCGATCGCGATGGCGCACGGCTATTTCAAGGTCACCGGCAAGCCGCAGGCGGTCCTCTGCCACGGCACCGTTGGCCTCATGCACGGCACCATGTCGGTCTACAACGCCTGGTGCGACCGCGTTCCGGTCATCATCATGGGGGGCAATGATCTCGATGCAGCAAACCGCCCTCCGGGCGTGCCGACAACACACTCGGCGCAGGACATCAACGCCATCGTGCGCGACTACACCAAATGGGACGACAACCCGGTGTCGCTGCAGCATTTCGCTCAATCCTTTGTACGCGCCGCCAAGCTTGCCACCACGCCGCCCTATGGGCCGGTGATGCTTTCGCTCGATTGCGGCATTCAGGAATCCCCGATCAGCGAGCGCGAAAAGAAGACGCTCTACATCCCCAAATTCGTAAAGGCAGCGCCGCCTCAGGCGGACGTCGCTGCGCTGCGCGAGACCGCAAGACTGCTGGTCAATGCGGAACGTCCGGTGATCGTGGTGGACCGCGTTGCTCGTACGGCCGAGGGACTCAAGCATCTCATCGAACTAGCCGAACTCCTTCAGGTGCCGATCGTCGACATCCACGGGCGCATGAACTTCCCGAACAGGCACCATCTCAACCAGCCGCCGGCGGTGGTGAATCAGGCGGATCTGGTGCTGGGCATGGAGATGACGGACTTCTGGAATACGGTGAACGGTTTTGTCGACAATGCCGACAATGAGGGCAGGGGTACCCAGTTCCGCAAGGCCAAGCCCGACGCCAAGCTGATCACCATCAGTTCGGTCGAGCTCAATGAGAAGTCGAACTACCAGGACTTCCAGCGCTTCCAGCCGGTCGATATCGCCATGGTCGGCGATGCGGAGGCCTCGCTGCCTTCGTTGATCGAGGCGGTCAAGAGCGCAATGAGCAGCGACAAGAAAGACGCCTATGCCAAGCGCGGCGAGGCCTTCAAAAAGGCGCGGGCCGACGCGCATGACCGCGCCCGAGCCGCCGCCGCGGTTGCGTGGGATGCGACCCCGATCTCGACGGCACGGTTCTCTGCCGAAATCTGGGGCGCGATCAAGGACCTCGACTGGTCGCTCGTCGCCTCCACCGGCAATGTCAGCAATTGGCCGGCGCGGCTATGGAACTTCGACAAGCATCACCAGTGGCTGGGCAGCTCCGGCGGCTCGGGCGTGGGCTATGGGGCACCTGCCTCGGCCGGCGCCGCGCACGGCAACAAGCAGTTGGGCCGGTTCTCGGTGTCGATTCAGGCCGACGGCGATCTGATGTATGCGCCGGGCGTGCTGTGGACGGTGGCGCATCACCAAATTCCGCTGCTCTATGTGATGCACAACAACCGCGGCTACCACCAGGAGGTGATGCACGTGCAGCGGCTGTCGAACCGCCGCAACCGCGTCGCCTACAACGGCAAGGACTTCGGCCCGCTGGGCACGAAAATCCAGAATCCCGACATCGATTACGCGGCGCTCGCCAAATCGATGGGCGTCACGTCGTTCGGCCCGATCAGGGATCCGAACGATCTTGGGCCGGCGCTCAAGAAGGCCGTCCAGGTCGTCAAGGCCGGGGAACCCTGCCTCGTCGACTGCGTCAACCAACCCCGCTAGACGAAGTAAAGGACGAAATGATGAGTGGTTTGCGTATTCGCATCGGGCTGGCGGCGCTCGCCGCCAGCCTGTTGGCCGGTCATGCGGCCGTCGCGGCGGATGCCGCGCGCGGAAAGATTCTGTTTACCGAGAAATACGGCTGCTACGAGTGTCACGGGACCCAAGGGCAAGGATCCGCGGTCACCGGCCCAAAGCTCGCTCCCAATCCGATCCCCTACGAGGCGCTGTCGAGCTTCGTGCGTACGTCCTCGCGCAACATGCCGCCGTTCCGCGAACAGATCCTGCCGGAAGCCGACCTGCAGGACATCTATGCGTATCTGCAGTCGATCAAGCCCGCGCCCGACTGGAAGTCGATTCCGTTGCTCGCCAATAACTGACGACAGTAGCCCGGATCGCGTCAAGTGGGGCGGCGCTCAGCGCCGCCCCACTTGCGTGGATCCGGGGCGCACGCAAATCCCGGGTTTCGCGGCGCAGTCCGCCCTAATGCGAGGTAGTCGGGAGTTGCCGCTCAACCCGGGCCACGGCGGCGGCACCCGCGGCGCCGCTCTTTCAGCGCGGCGCCAGAACCATCACGACTTGACGGCCCTCGAACCGCGGCTCCTGCTCGACCTTTGCCATCTTGCTTACATCATCGCGCACGCGGTTGAGCAGCTTATAGCCGAGATCCTGATGCGCGAGTTCGCGGCCGCGGAAGCGCAGCGTAATCTTGACCTTGTCGCCTTCCTCGAAGAACCGGCGCATCGATCGCATCTTCACGTCGTAGTCATGGTCGTCGATCATCGGCCGGAGCTTTATCTCCTTGACCTCGACGACCTTCTGCTTTTTGCGGGCTTCCGCCGCTTTCTTCTGCGCCTGGTATTTATATTTGCCGTAATCCAGGATTTTGCAGACGGGCGGTGATGAATTTGGGGCGATCTCGACGAGATCGAGCCCAGCCTCCTGAGCCTTTTCCAATGCCAACCGGGTCTCGATAGAGCCGAGATTGTTTCCGGTCTGATCGATCAGTTGAACTTCACGAACGCGGATCTCCTCGTTGACGCGCGGTCCGTCCTTCTGGACGGGCGGCGGAGCTCTCATGGGGCGGCGAATGGCGCTGATCTCCTCTGCAGTTGCGACAGGCCCGAAATCGCAGGCCGGAAAAAGATCGGTATAAACCAGCAATAAGTCAACGGCCTTCTAGGCGATTGTAGGGTGGGCAAATTCGCCTGTGCGGTGCGCAGGTACGCAACTCGCGTCATGGCGATTTTGCCCACGCGGTCAAACCCGGAGACGCGACCGCGTGGGCATAGGCGCGCAGCACGGTGCAACCATTGACTTTTCTGCAAGGCCCGCCTTTGCCCGCCCTAGGGTTCCCGCGCCAGCAATGAGGTGTAGACCTCACGCGTTTGTGCAGCAATGGTTTCAGGGGAAAACATGTACTCGGCGAATTGGCGCGCCCGGTCCGACATGGCCTCATAAGCCGGCCGATCGAGCAAGAGCGCCGACGCGAGAGCGTCGGCAAGCTCCTGGGGATCGTTTGCAGGCACGACCCATCCGGTACGCAATTCCTCGGGCAGGTCGGGCGGTACCACCACCTGCTCGGGGAGTATGCCGATCCCGGTTGTCACCACCGGACACCCCATCGCCTGCGCCTGTGCGGCATCGCGACCGAGCACCGGCGGCTCCAGGGCCGCAATGGCGACAAAATCGGCAAACGCAAGCGCGGCCGGCATGTCCCGGCAATGGCCGGTAATCCGAAACGAACCCGCAACCCCCTCGGCATTCGCGCGATCGAGCACTGCGCGCGCGTAGCGGCGGTGGCTTCGATTCTCTCCGACCAAGGCAAAGATCACGCCCCGATGACCATTTTCGGCAAGTCTGGCCGCCACCTCGGGTAGCAGGACTTGGCCATTCCACGGCGCTACCCGGCCCGGGATGAGCACGACCCTGTCAGTAGCGGGAATGCGCCAAGCTTGCCGGAGCGATTCCACGCGTTCTGCCGCGACTGCCGCGCGATTAAATGCCGCGGTATCGATGCTGCGCGGGATTATCGTGATCTGGTCGCGCGAAAGCCCGTAATGCTCGATTGCGGGCGCCGCCGCATAGGCCGACGGCGCGGTGATGCAGTCGCCGCGCGTGAGCGCTGACATGCGGGAAAACTCGCGCCTCGATTTTGGCGGCACATCGGGGAGCGTGGTGACCAACCAAGTTGCGGCTTTCATTGCTGCTTTCCGCGCGCAATCGGCACCGCCGGCGCAGTGCGCATGCACGATATCGACGCGCTCGGACGCGATGAGGTTTTGCAGACGACGAACGTTCCGCCGCGCCCGCAATGGGTTTGCGGTTTCACTCGTGAGCGGGATCCATTCCCCGCCATGGGTTTGGAGTTCGTTCACCAGCGGCCCGTCTGCGCCCGCTACCAGCGCGCGCGCCCCCGCTTGCAGCAGCATGACGGCGGTGCCGAGTGCTGCCCGGGCGCTCGGTTCCTCGCGCAAGGCCGGCACGATTTGCAAAATAGTCGCCCCGGCAAGCGTTCTGCCCGAAGCCCTGGTCTCGCCCGCACGCTCAGTCATGAAATAGGTCCGCCGCCAGCGCGAATGCTGGTTGTTTCGCCGCTGCTCTGCTCACTGCCGCTCTCGCTTGTCGAGCCGACCGGCGGGAAACCACGGCGAAAACGAGGAGGCTCATCGATTGCTGCCGATATGGATAGAATCACGCGAATGGCCGATTCTTGCCTGAAATCGCTCCAGGTTGGAACCGCCGCCGCGGCGCGGCGCATCGCTGTCCGGTTGCGGGCCGGGGATCCGCCGGGGCTTCTGTGGCTCGGCGGTCTCAATTCGGAAATGGGAGGCACCAAGGCGCAGGCATTGGACGCCTGGGCGTCGGCTCGCCGCCGCGCGCTGGCTCGCTTCGATTATTCGGGGCACGGCGAGTCCGGCGGCGCGTTCGCCGAAGGAACCATCGGGCTCTGGCTGGAAGAAAGCCTCGCCGTATTCGACAGCTATTGCCGAGGCCCGCAGATCCTCGTCGGATCGTCGATGGGCGGCTGGATCGCGCTCCTTCTTGCGCGCGAACTGCTCCGGCGCGGTCGCCATAGCGGCATCGAACTCCGTCCGAACAGCGCCGCCGTTTCCGGCATCGTTTTGATTGCGCCTGCGGTTGACTTTACTGAAGAGCTGATGTGGAACCGGATGCCTCACGACGTGCGGCGCACGATCGAGGAAAAAGGCGTCTGGGAGCGGCCGTCCGCCTATTCCGAAGCCCCCTACCTCATTACGAGAGGGCTGATCGAGGAGGGACGCAATCATCTCCTCCTCGGCGGAATGATCGAGACCGGCTGTCCGGTCCGCATTCTGCAAGGCGTGCAGGACCCGGACGTGCCCTGGCAGCATGCTGTCGAGCTCGCGGCCCGTTTCGCGCGCGACGATGTGGTGCTTACGCTCGTAAAGGACGGCGATCATCGTCTGTCGCGGCCACAGGACATCGAGCGGCTCATCGCCGCGATCGAGGAGATTGCGTAGCCCGGATTGGCGCGCGCGTGAAAGCGTTCACGGGCATTTTCAGTGGCTGTGGCGCGCGCCAATCCGGGCTACAGGCCGCAGCCTATTCGAGCGTGGCTGACCACTCCTCTTCTACGGCGGCATCCCGCTCGGCGGACCGTTGTCCCGCCAGGCGCGCGAGCCGCCCGCGATCGAGCCGTCCGAGCGCCCATACGGCAGCGCCCCGCACCAGCGGCGAAGCATCGCCTATGAGGCGCGCCGCCTCACTGGCAAGCAATCGATCCCCCGAATTGCCGATTGCGATCAGGACGTTGCGCAGGAAGCGGTCGCGCCCGATCCGTTTGATCGGCGATTTGGAGAACAACGCCCGAAACCCCGGATCATCGAGCCGCGCAAGTTCGCCAAGAGCAGGCGCCCGAAGCGCCTCGCGGGCCGCAAGCTTCGTCTCTCGGCCCGCCTGTGCGAACTTGTTCCAGGGGCAGACGGCGAGGCAGTCATCGCAGCCATAGATCCGGTTGCCCATGAGCGAGCGCAACTCGCGCGCGATCGGCCCCTTGTGCTCGATCGTCAGGTAGGAAATGCAACGCCGCGCATCGAGTCGATAGGGCGCCGGGAACGCCGCGGTCGGACATATGTCAAGGCAGGCGCGGCAGCTGCCGCAACGATCGTCTTGCGGAGCGTCGGGCGGAAGCGCAAGCGTGGTGAAGATTGCGCCGAGGAAGAGCCACGAACCATAGCGGAGTGAAACCAGATTGGTATGCTTGCCCTGCCAGCCGAGACCGGCTGCCTCTGCGAGCGGCTTCTCCATCACGGCCGCCGTATCCACGAACACCTTCACGTCGCCGCCGGCCTCTGCCAGCAGCCAACGTGCCAGCGCTTTGAGCCTGGGTTTGATCACATCGTGGTAATCATCGCCGCGGGCGTAGACCGATACGGCGCCGCGGTCGCGGCGTTCGAGGATGCCACGCGGGTCATCTTCGGGACCGTAGTTGAGGCCGAGCATGATGATCGAGCGCACATCGGGCCAAAGCGCGCGTGGGTCGGCGCGCCGATCCGCCGTGGTCTCCATCCAGGCCATGTCCCCGTGCGCGCCTTGGGCGAGAAAGCGCCGCAACCGCTCTGCCGCGCGCGGGATCGAATCCGGCCGCGCCACGGCGACTACGTCGAATCCCTGAGCACGCGCAACATTCGCCAGCGCGGCCTTCAGTGCCGCCCCGCCTTTTAGAAATCGAGGTCGGCGTAGGTCGGGGACGGCCGGACGCCCACCACGGTTTCCGCCAGGATCGGGCGGAACGAGGGTCGCGACTTCACGCGGGCGTACCAGTCCTTCGCGGCTACGTCTTCGTTCCACGGCACATCGCCAAGGTAGTCGGCAGCGGAGAGATGCGCGGCGGCGGCGAGATCCGCATAGCTAAGCCTGCTTCCGGCGAGCCAGTCGCGCGCGCGCACCAGCCAGCCGACATAAGCCAGATGGTAACGGATATTGTGCTTGGCCGCACGGATCACCTCAGTGTCGGGCGCATTGCCGGCGCCGTCGGAGGACATATGGCGCTTGAAGAAGCGTTCCATCACCAGAGGCCCCGACACCTCGGCGAAAAACTTATCGTTGAACCAGTTGGTGAGCCGGCGCACTTCCACGCGCTGCCCGCTCGCGCCCGGCAACAGCCGGAGGTCTTCCTGCTTTGCCCCATAAACCTCATCGAGATACTCGGCGGCGATTGCCGCCCCTGGAACCGGCGGATGGCCTTCGTCGAGCAGCACCGGCGTGGTTCCGGCCGGATTGATCGCAAGAAAATCCGCCCGGCGCTCCCAGCTCCGCTCTTCAACCAGTCGCACTTCCAGCCGATATTCGCCAAGCGCAAGCCGCACGAACCGAGAATGGGGGCAGAGCGGATGGTGGAACAGGGTGAACATGCGATGCGTGATACCGGATTCACCAAGCCCTTTCCATCGGGCTCAGGACCGGATGGAGGAGTGCAGCTTTTCCTTGCCGTTAGTTGCTAGAACGAGGAGAGGGCCTTGTTGTCGGCCTAATTCGTTGCCAGAGCGATGACCTGCGGGGGAAGCTCCGCACCGAAGTTCCCGCGGGCGCTCGATTGAGCGACGCGCCCGAATGGCCTCCCTTCACCGCGGAGCCTCGCTTATGACCCTCGATCTTATCAAAGCCACCATCTTGGGAGTGGTCGAAGGACTGACGGAGTTCCTGCCGGTGTCCTCGACCGGACATCTTCTCCTGATGCAGCGGTTCTTCGGGTTCGACGATGGCGATTTCGGCAAAGCCTTCGCCGTGCTGATTCAGTTCGGCGCAATCCTCGCGCTGCTTTCCATCTATTTCTTCCGGTTGTGGCGACTCGCAATCGGAATGTTCACCGATCCGATGGCGCGACATTTCGTGATCGGCGTCCTGGTCGCGTTCCTGCCGGCTGCCGTCATCGGCGCACTTGCGCACGATTTCATCATATCGACGCTGTTCAATCCGTGGATCGTCTGTTTCATGCTGATCGTCGGCGGCGCGGTCCTTTTGTGGGTCGATGCCGTCGAGATCAAGCCGCGCTACCACGACGCCATGGAGCTTACGCTGCCGATGTATCTCGTCATCGGGCTTGCCCAATGCGTCTCCATGATTCCGGGGGTCTCGCGCTCGGGCGCAACCATCGTTTCGGCCATGCTGCTCGGGGTCGATCGCCGTTCTGCCGCCGAGTTCTCGTTCTGGCTGGCCATGCCCACGATGTTCGGCGCCTTCGTGTTCGAGGCCTTCAAGAGCCGCCACGAAATGAGCCTCGACAATTCCCTGATCGTCGCCGTCGGCTTTGCGGTTTCTTTCGTCGCTGCGTGGATCGTGGTGAAGACGTTCCTCAACTATGTCCAGCACCACGGTTTTGGTTTGTTTGCGTGGTGGCGCGTCATTGTCGGCACGCTGGGGTTGATTGCACTGGCCGTGGGGTATTGAGCAAACGCGCCAAGTTCGTAGGGCGGGTTAGGCGCGGCCTGATTGCGTATCGGCTTGGCTGATGCCTGCTCCGCGCCGTAACCCGCCGCTTTCGACGGTGGGTTACGCGCGGATCAGCACACCGAACCGACTCCAAAACGGGGCCGCGCTAACCCACCTTACGTAGACGATACAATCAGTTCAGGAGGCGACCGGAGCCGGCGCAGCAAGAAAATTCTGCATGGCGTACCACAACAGCTCCCGATTCTTGCTGAACACTTGGTTATGCGCCGTTTTCGGAAGAATCACGTATTGGCGGTCACCGTTCGGCAGATGGCGAAAGAAGTCGAGCAGGTCGTTGTCGGTCGAGTTGCCGTCCCATTCGCCGCGGGTCATCAACACCGGCGACTTGACCTTGGTCGGATCGACGAGCGGCAGGTTGACCGCCATATCGACATAAGTGCCTGCCGGAATGGTGTCGCCGAACTTCATCTCTTTGGCTACTAAGGCCTCGACCATTGCCGGTTCGTAGATGGTGGGGTGCCCGTCGCGGCTGAAGATCGAGCGGATCATTGAGGCATCGCGTTTGCGCCGAGGCTTCGCGCGCAGCTCGGCAATGCGGTCGCGCCGCCGCTGGATTTCCTCTGCGCCTTCGCCTTTGTAAGTCGAGGCCGCGAGAATGAGGCGGTCGACGTGATCCGGCATGACTTGGGCGAATGCGGCGGCGCGAATACTGCCGGACGATTCGCCGAACATATGAAATTTGCTGCTGCCGGTCTCCCCAAGCACCACCGGCGCCGCGGCCTTGAGGTCCTCGACGCCACTCATGATATCGGAATTGTTGCCGGAATTGCCGGAATATCCGTAACCGTCATGGTCCATGGTCCAGACATCGAAGCCGTTGCGGGCGAACACGTCCATGAAAGAATACTCGCTGCCTGCGACGCTGAGATCATAGGCGGACCGCGCCGACAGTGAGGAACCGTGGACCAGAAACAGCACGGGAAGCGGTTGCGCACCCGCTGTGGGCGGACCTACGCGCTTACGGAACAGATTGAGCTTCACCCCTCCCTTTTGCGCCCAGTATTCGTGGCTCCAGATCGCGCCTTGGGCGGCCTGCGCGGGCGCGCCTACCTGAGCGTTGGTCGGAGTTATTCTGGCGGCGAGGCCGATACCGATGCCGAGGCCGCCGGCTGCTATGAGTTCGCGTCGCGCAAATTGGGGGGATTTCATCGTGCGCTCCCGGTACAGGTTGTGATTCTGTCGATTTCGCCACGTTCGCTCTGGCAAGCGAACATTAACCCAACTGTCTGCCCGGAGCTAGATCGAAAATCCATATTCGCTTTTGTCGTGCTCTGGCGCGAATTCCGAATGAGCCGCCTCCCGACTCCTCCACACAATGACCAATTCTAAGATTTTGTGTTACCGAGCCTTTCACGAATAGCTTCGATCGCGATTTTCAGCGTCGGCAAATCTGCCTGGATAACATCCCAAATCACCTTGTCCGAAATCGTATGGTATTCGTGGCGCAGCACGTTTCCGATGTTGGCGATGCTCCGCCAGTCGATTTCAGGACGCGCGACCTTCAGTTCGTCAGGCAAGCGACGGCTGGCTTCAGAGATAATTTCGATGGCGCGCTGAATAATAAACTGCAATTCCCAGCTCGCGACAAATTCAGCGAATGTTCTGTCCGCTACCTTGCAATTAATGCGATTTATGGTTTCAAGAATGTCGTGGATTGTGTGATGGACAGTGTATTCCATCAGAATACGCGAACGGCGGATTTCTCGATGTTTTCGCGCAGCATTGGATGCAGGCTGTCGCGCGTCGTCAAATCAACCGGAACACCTAGCGAGTCCTCAAGAAAGAGCTTTATGCCGACAAGATCAATCAAGGAAAACTTCTTCTGCGGATCATAGTCGATGAAGAGATCGAGATCGCTTCCGGCTCGTGCCTCGTCGCGTACAGCTGACCCGAACAGGAAAAGCGAGGTCGCGCCCCGCGCTTTGATGGCATCGGCGCGATCCTTGAGCTTTGCGATCGCCTCGTTTCGGTTCATGCGATATAAATACGTCGAGGCCCCACAATGCGCAACCGGACCGCGCTTTGCGCCGTCCGGTTGGTTCATGGGTCTACGATGCCGAGCCGCTAGGATGCTCGGAGCGAACGTCGATTACTTCGCCGTCGCCGGAGCCTTCTTGCGCTTGAAGTGCCCGAAGCCGGGCCGGTAGCTCTTCTCATCGAGGAACTGTCGCATGCCTTCCTGGCGGCCGTTCTCCTTGTCGTTGAGCTTGAGCGCATCGCTCTTGGCATTGAGATAGTCGGACGCCTGCGGCTCGTTCATAAAGCGCACTGCGCGGATCGCTTCCTTGGTGTAGCGCAGCGCCGCCGGACTCTTCTCCATGAGCTTCTTGGCGAACTTGATCGTCTCTTCCTTGAGCCGCGCGCGCGGGAAATGGAAATTGACGTAGCCGATCTCCTTCGCTTTCTTGCCGTCGAAAGTGTCGCCGGTCATCGCGTAATACATGGCATCGCGGAAATTCATCATCTGCACGACATTCCACGACACGATGCCGCCCGGCAGGATGCCCCAGTTCACCTCGGACAAGCCGAACTGCGCCTCGTCGGCCGCAATGGCGAAATCGCAGGCGGCAACCTGGGTGAACGCGCCGCCGAAACAGAAGCCGTTGACCATGGCGATGGTCGGCTTCGGAAAGGTCGAGAGCTTCTGCCAGCGCCACTGATTGGAGGCACGCCTCGCCTTGTGGCGCATGGCGGGATCGGATTCGGTGCCGCGAAAATAGAGCCGGATGTCCTGGCCGGAAGAGAAGGATTCCCCCGCTCCGGTCACCACCAGAATTTCGGTCTCTTCATCAATAGCGAGATCGTCGAGCACGTCATCCATGTCGAGATGCAGCTGCGGGCTCATGGCGTTGCGCTTGTCGGGGCGATTGAAGATCACCCAGGTGATTCCCTCCCCCTTCTCGACCTTGATGGTTTCGTATTTTTTGGCAGTCATCTTCCTCTCCTTCTCAGATATCAGGGATCAGAAATCAGGAATCAGCAAGCAGATCAACCCTGCGTGGCGCGCCTTCCGATTACTCATTGCTGGTTCCCGATGCCTTGATCCCTGATTCCTGATTTCTGATCCCTGGTAAAGCCACCGTCCGTTCCGGTGCAAAGAACAGGAGAACCTCGCCATCGCCTGGCAGGGGCAGATCGGCAGCGGTGGTGACCTGTAAGGTCAAACCCTCGCTCGTCACATCGACGCGGCGCGCCGAGCCGAGGAAGGTGACGCCGCTGATCCGTCCGATGAGGCAGTTGCCGTCCGCCTGAGCGGCGCTCTCCGTCCGGGGGACGAGCCGGATGCTTTCGGGCCGAACCGAGACCGAGACGGAGGCCGGATCGTCAATCGCTTGCGGCACGAGGCAGCGGATTTGCCGGCCGCCCAGCACTTCGACTTCGCCCCGGCCGTCAGCGGCCCCGATCAGGCGGCCATTGAGCAAATTGGTCGCGCCGACGAAACGGGCCACAAAGGGATTGAGCGGCCGAAAATAGATGTCGTGCGGCGATCCGACCTGGCTGATGCGGCCGCGGTCCATGACGGCGATCTGATCCGAGAGAGCGAGCGCTTCGGACTGGTCGTGGGTCACATAGACGGTGGTGATCCCGATTTTGCTCTGGAGCCGCTTGAGCTCGCCGCGCATCTCGTCGCGCAGCTGCGCGTCGAGATTGGACAATGGCTCATCGAGCAGGAGGAGCCGCGGCTCGTGGACGATCGCGCGGGCGAGCGCGACCCGCTGCTGCTGGCCGCCCGAGAGCTGCGTTGCCGGCCGCTGCTGAAACCCTTCGAGGCCCACGATGCCGAGCGCCCGACTGACTCCCTCCTCGATTTCGGCACGGGAATAGCGCCGCTGCCTTGAGACCGTAAACGGGAAAGCGACGTTTTCAGCAACCGTCATGTGCGGCCAGATCGCATAGGACTGGAACACCATTCCGACCGAACGCTGCTCGACCGGGACATTGAGGCGGGCCTTGGCGTCGAAGAGCGCGCGGCCGTTGACGGCAATGCGGCCCTCGTCCGGTGTTTCGAGACCGGAGATGCAGCGCAGCGTCGTGGTTTTTCCGCATCCGGACGGCCCAAGCAGGGTGAAGAAGGTCGCTGGTTCCAGCGTGAAGCTCGCGTCGCGAACGCCGCCGGCCATCTGGTCGGTCGAATTCTCGAAAATCTTGGTCAGATGCTCGACGGCAAGCATGGAGCCTCTTTAGGCGCGGCCCAAGGCGCCGGCCGCCGAGCGGCGGGCGATCACGTAAAAGACCGACGCGATGATGCCCATGAGCAACGACCACATCAGACCAAGCGCCGCAAGCTCGGTGCCCTGGCCGTTGCCCCAGAGGTCGAACATCGCGACCGCCATGGTCTGCGAGCTTGGCCCGGCCAAGAGGATCGCCAGCGAGAGCACGCGCGCCGCCATCAGGAAAATGAACAGCCACCCGGCGACGAGCGCAGGGGCAAGGAGCGGCGCCACGATGCGGCGCAGGCGCGTCAGCGGAGAGGCACCGCAAATCGCCGCCGCCTCTTCGAGTTCGCGGTGGATTTGCAGCATGCCGGAGGCGCTGTAGCGCATGCCGTAGGGCAAGTAATTGATCACGAAGGCCCAGATCAGGATGGCCAGCGTTCCGTATACCGGGATCGGAATACGCAGGAAGAGCTGCATTACCGCAATGCCGAGCACGAGCCCGGGAAAGACGAGCGGAATGGTTGCGAGCCGCTCGATCAGCCAGCCGCCGGCCGCGCGCCGCACCGCAAGCCACGCGCCGACGAATGTGAGCGCTACTGCAATCGTGGCGGTCGCGACTGCGACCAGGAGCGTGTTGATCATCAACTCGATGTCGCCCGAGGACGCAAGCACCGTGCGGTAGTTGTTGAGGCTCATCAGCCGGAAAGCGGCCGCGGTCACCGGCTGAAAGAAAGGCAGCAGCGATACCCAGACCAGCATCAGCATGGGAATGAGCAGCAGCAGGACGAAATTGAACACCAGGATGCCGGCTGCGGCATAACGCAGGCGGCCGAGATCGAATGGCCGCGGGCGAAAACCCTTGCCGGTGATGGTGGCGAACCGCTCGGCGTGGCGGGACAGCCGGCCATAGGCGTAGAGGAGGACCAGCACCAGAGCGAGCATGAGCACGGAAAGCGCGCTGGCGCCGCCGAGATCGGGAGGCGCCTTCGCCACCATGTCGCTGTAGATGTCGGTCGTAAGCACCGAGATGCGGCCGGGCATTCCGACGAGCGCCGGCACTTCGAATGCCTCGATGGCGCGGATGAAGACGAGCATGGAGAGCGCCATGATCGAGGGCAGCGAGAGCCGCATGGTGACGCGGCGGATCGTGTCCCAGACGCCGGCGCCGTGCACGCGCGCGGCTTCCTCCAGTTCCGGGTTGGCGTTGCGCAGCGTGGCGCCGACCAGCAGGAAGGCGAGCGGCGACCACAGGAAGCCCTCGACCAGAACCATTCCAGGCATCGAATAGATGTTGATCAGGACATCGGTCGAGCCGGTGAGCGTCCGATACAAATGATTGACCGGGCCGGCCTTGCCGAAGAAGAGAAGCCACGCCGTCACATAGAGGATGTACGGCGTACCGAGCGAAATGACCGACGTGAAATAGGCAAGACCCTTGAGCGGCGCATTCGTGCGCTCGACCACCCAGGCCGTGATCCAGCCGAAGAAGAGCGCCACCGCGGCGCTCGCGGCGGCGAAGATGAGTGTGTTGAGGCTGGTTGAGGCGATGCGGCGCCCGCCGAGAACCGCCGCGAAATTGTCCAGACCCCATTGGGTCACGTCGGGATTCGGGCCGGCGACGCTGACACTTCCCTGCAACAGAAACAGGAACGGCGGCAGCACCAATGCGCACAAGATGACGATCAGCCCGGTCGCGAGCCACGCGGTCTGGCGCGCGGAGAGGCGCGACCAGCGCAGCAAAGAGGGCTGCCCTGATGCGGCCACATCGCGGACCTGCACGAGGTCGGCAGACGTGCTCAAAGCTTTCTCCTGGACGCTCCCGATTATGGCATTCTGCCGCTATCGGGGCGCGCCGGCCAGCGGTCAATTGTCGTAGGCCGGATGTCGCGGCGCGCCTCTTTGAAATATCCATCCGGCGAAGGCCGCGGGGAGGGGTGGCTCAGAAGTGGTTCCGAAATTTTGCACAG
>DATBHB010000138.1:0-85228 GCA_036557705.1 Xanthobacteraceae bacterium | reverse complement strand
CGTCGCTCAAACCAAGTGCAGTAGCGTAGTAAAGGATGCCGCGTTTCTGTGGGGTCCCATTCCAATCTTCGTTACGGATTTTGATGGACGGCAACTGGCGCTTGGCGTGTTTCACAACCACCACAAATGTTCCTCTTTCACGATCCTTCAACAGCCGACACACCGATGGCTCGCGCCTGGGGTACGAAGCCAAGAAATAGCCGTCCGGGCGTCGGTCTAGCCAGTCCACATCGGGGGCGGGGGTGGGGTGCAACGCCGCCAGTTTGCCAGCGAGGGCCAGAAGGCTATGGGGCGCGGCCCCTTCATTACACCGGGTTTTTGCCCGAGCGGGGGGCAAGGGCAGAATCAGGGGTGCACTGACACGTTTTACAGCCTGGGAATTTGCCTTTAGCGCCCGTGGCTCCGGTTAGAGCCGTTTGACAGTCTAAGTTGTTGTAATGCGGTAGTCTGGCACTACTGTCGGGACCGCCATCGCCAAATGGCTTTTGCCTGAGTGGCTTAGCAAAGAGCGAGCGAAGGCTGTTGATCGCTCAAAAGATGTTGGCGATTGGTGGGCTGCTGGCCTTCGTCCTATGCGCTTTCTTCTCTTCAGATTGGCGCGCCAATTGACTCACTAGGGAACTGATTTTCGTGAAATTTGGCCTCAAGACAATAACCGGCATTTTTTACAATGGGCCATACGTGTGGGATTTGGTGTCTCCCCGGGCGGATCCGGCGAGTAAAATTGAGGAACTGCACGAAGGCGGCCTGTTAGACAATATTTTCCATCCTGGCATTTCGGTTTCAGTCTCCGGGAACAAATTCAAGCTGACCCGATGGGGAATCGGGCGTCTCCCAATGTCCGGCAATAGCTTTGTTCACGTGTTCGCTGCCAAGATTTGCCGCGCCGGGTCCCAGACAATTGTGCGCGGAAATTTTCGGCTCAATGTTTTCGTGTTTGGATTCGCCCTGTTCTGGCTAACTATGGCTTATTTGCTTGGCGGGGTATTAGCGGTTGGCTCCGCTGCAGCCTATTTGCGCGATGGCGCACGTGAGGCCAGATATCATGGCCGCCGTGGGCGACAATCGCACGGAAGGGGCCTTGGCGGCGTGAGTACCTTGGGCTGCCCGGCAAAAAGGCGAGCAAGGAACCGGGCAGCTTTTGTTTGTTGTTGACCCATGGGAAAAGGTTCGGCCCTGATTTGTGCGTATGTGTTAGTTCCGTTCACTCGAGGCGAAGGGTGTGCCGCCGATTCACGCTCGGCGGCTCTTGACAGGCGCAAGTATTCTTCACGACCTTGCCAGAGAACATCGGTGAGGTACCCCGGTCTGGGGCTTGCGCCGGTTGCTATCGAAAAAATCACAAGTGAAATCGTGCGGGCCGCAAAGGGCACGCCAGAATGGTAACTCAATCCTCCGAGATGAATTGAGCCTCGCTTTCGTCCGTGAACTGCTGCGAGTCAGTCACAATTATGACCCAAGGCTTGGATAATCATTGGCAATCTGGCGCGGGGGGACAAGCCATGAAATCATCCATCTGCAAGCGTTCTATTGTCATTGACGGCTACAAGACGAGTGTGAGTCTCGAAGACGCCTTCTGGCTGGCTTTGCGGGAAATCGCGCGCAAGCGCAACGAGACCTTGTCGAGCCTTGTGGGCAGCATCGATGCAAATCGGCAGCACGGAAACCTGTCGTCTGCGATTCGCCTCTTTGTGCTCGGCGTCTATCGCAATTCGCCTGCTCCGCAGAGCGAGACGCAAGCCAGCATAGCTGCCTAGCTGAGGCCCTCATGTGAGGATGCGGGCGCCGGCAGGGGCGGGTTTTCCAACCCGCCCCTGCAAAACGGCGGGCGCCGTCTCGAACCATCATGAGGCGGCCCAGGCCTGGGCCGCCTCATGTTACACGCTCGGGATGATGTGGAACCACGGGAAATAGGTGCCGAGCAAAGTCTGCGGCCAGGGAATGGTGAGCAGCTGATCGAACACGACGTAGATCAGCGTCATCATCACCAGCGCCATGATAATGGCATGGTGCCATTTCTCCGGGCCTTCGAGCCGCATATAGGCGATGACGAAAATCGGCACCGTCGGAATGAGCCCGATGACCGCCATCGAGCACAGAAACGCCACCATCCAGCCGAAGAACATGAAGCCGCGGATGAGAATAACGGGTCCCGGCACGTGCGCGGTCTTGGACTCGATGTCCATATGGATTTTCTGTGAGACCGGCATGGCCGGACCGCTGCCCGGACTGCCCGGAATTCCCGCCCCAGCCGCCGCCGCAGCCATGGCTTCGCGCGCGCGCTTGTTGAATACGTCGTTGGCGAGGCTGAGGCTGCAGGCGATGACTGCGCCTATCCCGACAATGGTCGGGATGATCTTGGCTTCGAACGGCCAATTGACCGAGGTCGCCAGCATCGCCACGAACAGGCACAGCATTCCGGCCGGAAACACGTTATCGGGCGACCAGCGCGGCGTGCCGAAACTGGTGAGCATGGCCTTGATGCCGTGATGTTCGCGAATGTCCTGGAGCACCGGCCGCATCAGCGTCAAAGCCGAGAGGATGAACATGACGATGACGATCGGGCGATACATCCATTCGATGCCGTAACGCTCGATCGATATGAACATGTAGCGCTCGAGGATGCCGCCGAGAATGAAACCGAGCACCAGCGGCGGCCGCGGCCACTTATAGTGCTTCATCGCCCAGCCAAGCATGCCGAAGAACAGCAGCGAATAGAGATCGCCCCAGTTCCGCGTGTGCTCGAACGCCCCGATATAGATGAGGCTGAGCACGCACGGCATGATCAGCGTGTAACGCAGCGTCGCGAGCTTCGCGAGATAGCCGCTGAAGGTAAAGCACAGGCCGGAGCCGAGGATATTGGCGATGGCAATGCTCCACACCATCGAATAGGTGATGTCGAGGTGCTTGGTGAGCATGTCCGGCCCCGGTACCAGGCCGTGAATCAGGAAGGCGCCGAGCAGGATCGCCATGCCGGCGCTGCTGGGCACCCCGAAGGCGACCGTGGGTACCAGATGACCGCCTTCACGGGCGTTGGTCGAGCTTTCCGCCGCGATCACGCCGCGGACGTCGCCGGTGCCGAAGGTCTTGGTCGCTCCTTTTTCGGTGCGCAGCGCGTGGCCGTAGGCAATCCAATCGATGACGGCGACCCCGATGCCCGGAATGGCGCCGAGCGCAGCTCCAAGCCAGGAACAGCGCAGGATGAGGAACCAGTGCCGGAAACAATCTCGGATGCCGAGCCACATGCCGGTCTTGGTGTCGATCGTCTTGCCGGCCTCGACCACCGCCTTGCGGCCGATGGCAAGATCGCAAAGTTCCGGCAGGGCAAAAATGCCCAGCGTGACCGGCACGATCGGGAGACCGTCCCAGAGGTAAAGGGTATCCATGGTCCAGCGCAGCGTGCCCGACTGCGGGTCGGTGCCGATCATGGCCAACATCAGCCCGAAACAGGCCGCGGTGAGACCGCGCAGCGGCGCATTGCCGGAGAGCGACGAGACCATCGAGATGCCGAAGACCGCAATCGCGAGCAGTTCCGGCGACCCCATGAACAGGATGATCGGACGCAACAGCGGCAGCGAGACGCCCATCAGGAGGGCGCCGAACAGGCCGCCGATCATCGCCGACATGTAGGAGGCGCCGAGGGCACGGCCGGCCTCTCCCCGCTTCGTCATCGGGTAGCCGTCGAGCGTCGTCGCGGCGGACGCGGCGTGGCCGGGGGCACCGAACAGGATGGCCGAGATCGGATCGGCCGTGGTCGTGGTCGAGCCCATGCCCAGGAGGAGGGCGAATGCGGCCGCGGTATCCATGTTGAAGGTGAACGGCAGCAGCAGCGCCAGTCCGGCAATGCCGCCGATCCCCGGCAAAATGCCAAGTGCCAGACCCATGCAGACCCCTCCGAAGAGGTAGGCCAGGCGAACCGGATCGAGGATGATCAGCAGGGCATGGCCTGCCGCCTGAAGCATGTCGGCTTCCATAGACGTCCCTCTCGAAGGCAGCGCGTATACAACGCGCATGTTTGCCCGCGGTGCCCGAACAGGCCTTGCGCGAGCTTTTTTGTTTTTGAACCTAGCTTGAGATCGGGGTACGGGCAGCAGAAATTGCTACGGGCCGAACCTCCATGACAGTTTCAAACACGTCAGCTGGCCGACTTTCGGCTCCCTTTGCTTAGCCGATCGGCCGGATTTTGTCGAGCCGATGCCCTGCGGCGGTTTGGACCGGCGGCTGTGTAGGGTGGGCAAAGGCGCAACGCGCTTAAGCGCGTGCTGCCATAGCCCGTCGAAAGACGGGCGTAAACGCCCTTGATGCCCACGCGGTCCGCGCACGCGTGGGCACGGCGCTCTTTTCTACGTGTAGCCCGGCTTGTGCGTGTGGACCGCGCCTTTGCCCACCCTACGGAACCCCCTTCTCAGGCGCCGTCAGCTCTCGTCCGCGATTGTGGTGCGCAGCGTGCCGATCCGGTCGATCTCGATTTCGAGCACATCGCCCGCCTTCATCCATACCGGTGGGGTGCGCTTGGCGCCAATGCCGTCGGGCGTTCCGGTGGCGATGATGTCGCCGGGCGAAAGCGGCGTGAACACCGAGCAGAAAGCGATGATCGCCGGAATCGAATGGATCAGCATGTCGGTGCCCGAGCGCTGCATTTCCTGGCCGTTGAGCCGCGTGACGAGGGTGAGCCGCGTCGGGTCGGGGATGTCGTCGCTGGTCACGATCCAAGGCCCGAGCGGGCCGGTGCCGGCAAAATTTTTCGACGCCACCAGCGAATATTTGGTGAAGTCGCGCACCGTCGCGTCGCAGAAACAGGTATAGCCCGCCACATGCGCAAGCGCATCTTCCGGCGCGATGTGGCGGCCGGCGCGGCCGATGACCAGCGCAAGCTCGCCCTCGAAGTCGAAACTGGTCGACACTTTCGGCCGGATCATTTCGCCTTCGTGGGCAACGAGCGTGTTGATGAAGCGGGTAAAGATGTTGGGCAGCTTCGGCGCCTCGGCGCCGTGCTCGGCGGCGTGCGATTTGTAGTTGATGCCGACGCACATGATCTTTTCCGGATTCGGGATCGCCGGCAGAAACCGCAAACCCGAGAGCTTCCGATCGGGCGCGGCGCCCTCGGCAAGGCGGCGCATCTCGGCGATGGCGCCGCCGGCAATGGCCGCGCGCAGGTCCGCATAACGGGAGCCGAGCCGATCGTTCATGGTGACGACGCCGTCGCCGACGACCGCCCCGAACGCGGGTTTGCCGTCAGCAATGTAGCTTGCGAGTTTCATGGGTGTTCTCCAGCCCCGTAGGGCGGGTTAGGCGCGCCATTCGCGACTGGCCTGTCCGCTCACCGCGTTCGGCGCGCCGTAACCCGCCGGCTCACTCTCAAACAATCGGTGGGTTACGCGCGGATCAACATCACGCCACAGCCCGCGATGTACGGGCCGCGCTAACCCACCCTACGCCTTATTTCTTATGCACATGCCCGCCGTCGGGACGCGTGAGCATGTGGCTGCAGCCGGCCTTGCTGGCCCAGTATTCCCAGGCGCGCCAGGTCTCGGTCGAATAGGGGCTGTAACCGGCATTGCGCGCGTCGATCTCGCCCTGGGTGAGGTAGCGGATCTCGCCGCCCAGCATCTTGGCCCGCATCAGGGCGCGGGCATTGCGCGGCAGAAACACCGACATCCGCACCACCTCGATGAGCGTGCGCGCCGCCGAGGCAAAGCCGTGAGCGCTCATCAGCGCTACGGGATTCGCGCCCAGGCATTTGGCGAGATCGCGCCCCTGCTCCATGTTGGTGACGAGGATGTTGGTATCGCCGAACTTGTCGGCGATATCCCAGACCGGGACTTTCATGCCGATGAAGCTGCCGGAATGGATCACCGGCCGCAGCGGCACTGCCTTGGCGATGCCGAACGGCAGAATGTCCTCGGCATGGGCGTGCACCACGGCCATCACATCCGGGCGCTGCTCATAGATCGCCGCATGGATGAAGCGCTCGAGATAGAGCGAGCGCTTCTCGTCGCGGACCGGCTGGCCCTCGAGGTCGAGCTCAACGATATCCTGCTTCTCGATCAGTTCAGGCGCGAGCGAGCGCGAGATGAAGAAGCGGCGAGGATTGTCGGGATGGCGCACGCTCACATGGCCATAGGCGTCGACCACGTCTTCCTTGGCGAGGATGCGGTTGGCGATGACGAGATCCTGGATGAGGTTTTCGAGACTGGCCATTTGTTATTGATCCGCTGGAGTTCGTTTCAATTAGATTTAATCGACGCCGTATGTCCAGCCGTCATCCTGAGGAGCGAGCGCGCGTTCTTCACGCGCGCGAGCCTCGAAGGATGGCGGTCGCCGCCCTTCGAGGCTCGCCCGGCCGAAGAGGCCGGGCGAGCACCTCAGGGTGACGGCGAAAATGAATTGATCGGCGCAACTTCGTCATACTAACAGTTATTCCAAACCGTAGACGGGAGCGAACAGTTCTTCGAGGGTAGGCTTCTGCGCGATCAGGTGCTGGTCCTGGAGATACTGCACCAGCGCTTCAAGCGTGGGGCGGTTCTCCTCGACGCCGTAGGGCCACGGATCGCCGTCGAAGAATTCATAGATCTCGTCGATGTCGCGCGGCAGCCAGGGCAGCATGTAGCGCAACGCCCGCTGGTTATACATGCGGGTGAGCGCAATTTCCTTGGCGCGCTGGAAGGCGTTGAACAGGCTCGTCGCCACAAACGGGTATTTCTCGTAGATAGATTTCTTGATCGCAACGAGATGCATGATCGGATAGATTTTGGTGCGCCGGTAGTGATCGCGCTCGCGCTCCACGTAGTCGGGAAACAACCGCGCCACGTTCGGATTGGTGCGGAAGGATTCCGGCATGCTGGTGCCGATGGTAGCGTCGATCACGCCCTCCTGGATCATGTCGTCGAGCGACTTGTTCGGCGGCCCCTGTTCGAGCTTTACCGGCTTGAGCAGCGGCAGCACCGTCGGCGAGCCGTGCGCGCCCTTCTGGTTGATCGCGCCCTGCACCCAGGTGCAGTTGGAGAAATCGACGCCGTAGTCGTGCTGGAGAATGCCGCGAATGAAGATCGAGGCGGTCATCGTGTAGAGCGCAACGCCGATCCGCTTGCCTTCGAGGTCCTTCGGCTTCTGGATGCCGGATTTCTTGTTGATGCCGATGAAGCTGTGGCGGAAACAGCGCGAAGGAAACACCGGAATGGCGACGAAAGGGCACTGCCTGTTGGCATAGCGCTGGACGTATTCGGAACTCGAATATTCGGCGACATCGAATTCCTGCCCCCCGGACATCCGGTCGAAGATCGGCCGCGGCTGCTCGATGCGGATGAAATTGAGGTCGATGCCCTCCGGTTCAACCTCCTTGGTATAGATCGGCTGCATGCGATCGTAGAGCGCCGATGCAAAGGTCAGCTGCAGTTTTGCCATTGGTCCCTTGATCCCCGGTACAGAATGCGGATGTTCGGGTTAGCATGAGCGAGCCCGCCAAGGAAATAGGGCGCCGCCAGGAGATAGATCGAAAATGCAATTCCTCGTCATCATGCGCATGGGCGACACCAAGGACCCGGAAATCCAAAGGAAGCGCACCGAAGTGCGCGACGCGCACTTGAAGCGCGCGGCCTCGTTCCGCGACCGCGGCCACGTGATCATCGGCGGCGCGCTGCTTGCCGAAGACGGCACGCCGATCGGCTCGGCGGCGATCGCGCGCTTCGATACGCGCGCCGAAGTGGACGCCTGGCTGGCGGAGGATCCCTGGACGAAGGCCGGCGTCTGGCGCGATTTCGAGATCATGCCGTTCAAGATCTCGGAGAATTACCCGCAGGGGAGGGAATCGTAGGGTGGGCAAACGCGCGTGCGACAACCTTGATCACGCGCACACGGTATGCGCGCGTTTGCCCACGCGGTCACGAGTCCGACACATCCGACCGCGTGGGCAAAATCGCCGCTGTCGACGGAGCGCGCGGAGAGAGTTTTCCAGGCGATTTTGCCCACCCTACGATTCATCGACCACGCGGTTGCGCAGCACACCGATTTCGGAGACCTCGACCTCAACCACGTCTCCCGGCTTGAGCCATTTCGGCGGCGTGTGGTGGCCGCCGGCGCCGGTCGGAGTGCCGGTCCAGATCAGGTCGCCGGGCCGCAGGGTCGCAAATGTCGAAATGTAGTTGATCAGCCAGGCAAAGCCCCAGGTCAGCCGGCCGGTCGAATCCTCCTGGCGCAATTCGCCATTGACGCGGGTCATGACCCGCAGGGGCTTGCCCGCATCGAGCTCGTCGGCAGTGACGATCCACGGCCCGAGACTTCCCGAAGCGTCGAAATTCTTGCCCTGGGTGACATTGAGGCTGCCGTGGCGCAGCCAGTCGCGCACGCTGCCTTCGTTGCCCAGCGTGAGGCCGCCGATCATCGAGAGCGCCTGTTCTTTCGGCACGTGGCGGCCTTCGCGGCCGATCACCAGCACGATTTCGCCTTCGTAATCGAATTTTTCCGACACTTTCGGGCGCACGATCGGTCGATCGGCGCCCACCAGCGAAGTCGGAAAGCGGCAGAACAGATTGGGATATTTCGGCGGCTCGCGCCCGTCTTTATACTCGGCGCTGCGTTCGGGATAGTTGATGCCGACGCAAATGATCTTTTCCGGGTTGAGCAACGGCGGCAGCATTTCGACATCCGTGATCTTGAAGTCCGCCGGTCCGCGCGCGGCTGCGCGCGCCTCTGGGATTGCGTTCGCCCGCAACACATCGAGCAAATTCGGGTATTTGAGGCGTTTGCCGAGATCGACGATTGCATCGCCGCTCACGGCCCCATAGGTCACGCGGCCATCGGCCTTGAAGGTTGCCAGTCGCATTTGGTCCTCATGCAAGTTTAGCGCGGGCAAGCACCGCGTCGAGGCGCCTTTCCAGTTCCGGCGTAGCCGGGACCATCGGCAGACGGTGCTCGTTCGACTCGATCAGGCCGAGCTTCTTGGCCATGTATTTCATCGGGATCGGATTGGTATCGAAGAACACGGCTTTGTTGATTTCGTGCAGCCGGTGATGCAATTCCTGCGCGGTTTCGAGGTCGCCGCGCCAGACCGTCTCGCACAATTGCGCGAGCACGGCGGGCATGAGATTGCCGACCGCGTTCATCAGCCCGCAGGCTCCGATCGCCATCATCGGGAACGACAGCTCTTCGAGACCGACGAAGACCTTGAAATCGCGGCCGAGCGCCGCGAGGCAATCGCTCACGAAATCGAGGTCGCTGGCGGCATGTTTTATGCCAACGAATCCGGGCGACTTCTCCTTGATCTCCTTGACGGTGTCGACGGTCACGGACACGGCGGCGCGGCCCGGAATGTGATAGATCATCCATGGCACCGGCAGATCCCTCGTGACGTCGAGATAATACTGGATGATGCCGCGCTGCGGCGGCCGCGAGTAATAAGGCGTCACGATCAGGAGCGCATCGGCGCCGGCCTTGACGGCGTGGTCGGTGAGGATCCTGGTCTCGGCGAGCGACTGCGAGCCGGTTGCCGCTACCACCGGGACGCGCCCGTGGACGACCTCCATGGCCAGCGTCACCAGGCGATTGCGCTCCTCGGTCGTGAGCGAGGCAGGCTCCGATGTCGTGCCGTTGACCAGAATGCCGTGCGAACCTTCCCGGATCTGGAACTCGATCATTCGCGCATAGGTACCAAAGTCGACCTCGCCATTGCGGAATGGCGTAAACAGCGGCGGGATCGAGCCCCTGATGCGATCGAGCGGCAGCGCCATAGCACCTCCTCGGTCCAGTCAACCCAACTCGTAATTCCTAAATGTCTGCGGCTGCCGTGCGCCGTCAACCACCGGCTCGATCCGACGCATAGCGCTTGCGCCGCTGATTGATGGCGGGCCGCTTGCCGCCCATGGCTTTTCCCATCGCGGCCCATTGCGCGCATTCGGTTCAACTAGTGCAGTTTCCGTCGCATTGAGCACGGTAAGGGCAGCAAACTCGGTGCGCTCCCTCTCCCCGCGCGCATCGACTCCCGCACCCCAAGCTCAGGCGCGCGTGGGAGAGGGTTGGGGTGAGGAGCCTCTTTTGGTCGCACTTCGCCCCCTCACCCCGCCGCGCCATCAGCGCGGTTACGCGCGTCTTCGACGCGCTATGGACGCGCGGCGACCTTCTCCCGCACGGGGAGAGGGTACCGCTTGCGAGTAGCCCTTGTTCACAAGTGGTTTAACTTGACCGGAATCGACGCTAAAATACAGCCGAACCGCATCGCCTCGATGGACTTGTAAGCATGGCGGCCGCCTTCACTGTTCGGCTCGACGAAACCACATTGGCCAAACTCGATCGGCTCGCCGAAAGAACCGAGCGCTCGCGCAGTTGGCTCGTAACGCAGGCTGTCCAGGATTACGTTGCCCTGAATGCTTGGCAATTGGAAAAGATTGAAGCTGGCATGGCGGCGGCCGACCGTGGCGATTTTGCCTCAGCGGACGAAGTAGCCCGGATGCGAGCCAAGTTTAGCAAGCGGCGATGAAGGTCGCGCTGGGATGTCCGAGGAGCGCATCAGCTTCAAATCCGAGGGATTGAATCTTGCCGGCGCCATTCGCCTGCCGAATGGCGCCGGGCCGGACGAGCGTCGGGGAGCCTTCATCGTTCTCCATGGCTTCGGCAGCACCATGAATGCCGGCAATGTGCTGGCGCCCTGCGCGATATTCGAGAAGCTCGGCTATGTCACCATGCGGTTCGACATGCCGGGCTGCGGCGAGAGCGAAGGCGAGCGCGGCCTCCTGCTCTGCCCCGAACAGGTCAAGGCGACGAGCGCAGCGGTCACGGTCCTGGCGCAGAATCCGCACGTCGATGCCAAGCGCATCGCCGTTCTCGGCTCAAGCTTTGGAGCTGCCGTGGCGGTCTATTGCGGCGGCGTCGATTCCCGCGTTTCCGCCGTGGTGTCGGCGTCGGGCTGGGGCGATGGCGAAACCAAATTCCGCGGCCAGCATCGCACGCCCGAAGCTTGGCGGAAGTTCGCCGCCATGCTGGAGGAGGGCCGTACCCACCGGGCGCGCACGGGCAAGCCGCTGATGGTGCCGCGCTACGATATCGTGCCGATCCCGCAGGCCATGCGCAGCCATCTGGTGGCGGGCTCGGTCGAGATGTTTCCTGCCGAAACGGCACAGAGCATGTACGACTTCCGGGCGAACGAGGTGGTGGGGCGGATCGCACCGCGGCCGCTCCTCCTCCTGCACAGTTCGGACGATCACGTGACTCCGGTCGCCCAGTCGATCGGCCTGTTTGAACATGCCGGCCAGCCGACGGAGCTGCATCTCTTCGCCGACACCGATCATTTCATGTTCGCGGAAGGAAATATCCGCGTGCACCACGTGGTCGAGAACTGGCTTGCGAATTATTTCCCGGCGACAATGAAGTAGCAGTTTAGTAGCTATGTAGGGTGGGTTAGCGCGGCCCAGCCGCCAGATTTACGCTCGGGCGTCGGACCGCGCGTAACCCACCGCCAACGGGTGTCGATCGGTGGCGGAAGCCGTCGGGCGGGGCCGGCGCAATACGCTGCGCTATTGCGCCCTACAGGCTGTAGGCCACGGAGCGATCTGCGCATGCCTTGACCCACACCCTCAAATAACTATCTTGCGGTTATCTATTTCTTCCCCGCTGGACACGCCGAGAGGCCTCTGGCGGGGTTCTGCTTTTTGGGGCAGCTATTAAATCGAACGGGCCACGTATGATAGCTGCATCGACAAACGAGACCATCGACTAAAAACGCGATAGGGTTGCAGGGTTCAGTATCGGGGAGCTTCTGCGAGAGGGGCTGCCCGTGCCAGGATCCACACATGCCTGCTTTCTCGCCCGAACAGGATGCCGCGCTCAAGGCCGTCGCCCAATGGCTCAAGGCGAAGCCCGGCCGCGGCAACACGCCGCTCGTCTTTCGCCTGTTCGGCTACGCCGGCACCGGGAAGACGACGCTGGCCAAGCATCTCGCCCAAGGAGTCGACGGCAAGGTGCTGTTCGCTGCCTTTACCGGAAAGGCTGCCCTGGTCATGCGCCGCAAAGGCTGCGAGGACGCGTCCACCATTCACAGCCTGATCTACAAGCCGCTCGATAATAACGCCGAGCAACCGCGGTTCGAGCTGTGGGACGATTCACCGGCCTGCGATGCCAAGCTCATCGTCATCGACGAATGCTCGATGGTCGATGACGAGCTGGGCCGCGATCTCAAATCGTTCAACATTCCGCTGCTCGTGCTCGGTGACCCGGCGCAGCTGCCGCCGATCCAGGGGGGCGGCTTTTTCACCAGCGGCGAACCGGACGCCATGCTGACCGAGGTTCACCGCCAGGCGCAGAACGATCCAATCGTACGGCTCTCCATGGAGATACGTGCCGGCAAGCGGCTCGTTCCCGGCGAGTACGGCGAGACCCAGGTGGTCAGCCGTGACCGGCTCGATCCCAAGCGCGTCCTTGGCGCCGATCAGGTGCTCGTCGGCCGCAACGTAACGCGGCGCGCCTATAACGCGCGGATGCGCGAGCGCCGCGGCTTCTCCAATGCGCTGCCGATGACCGGCGACAAGCTCGTGTGCCTGCGCAACAACCGCCGCAAGGGTCTGCTCAATGGCGGGCTTTGGGTGGTGCGGCAGCGCCCGCGGCAGCGCCGCGAAATTCTGCGGATGCATCTCAAGCCCGATGAGGACCTGAGCGACCGCATCGTGAAGGTCTCGGTGCGCCCGGAATGTTTCAGCGGCACCCTCGAACAGGTCGAATGGGAGCAACGCAAGCGCTTCGATGAGTTCGATTTCGGCTATGTGCTCACGGTGCACAAGGCGCAGGGTTCGCAATGGGACGATGTCGTATTGTTCGATGAGTCTTTCGTGTTTCCGGAAAGTCGCGATCGCTGGCTCTACACCGGCGTCACCCGTGCGGCGAAACGGCTGACCGTGGTGGTGTGATCGAAGAGGGTCGACTACCTCACGGCACGGTTACGTTCGGTCGGCGCGACAGCGGCTCCGGGCTGTTGATCCGCCGCCCTGGGGCAGTTTAATGGCTGCCCATAGTCCGATGGCCACGGCAAGCCGAGACCGAGGCGAAAGGGGCCATGTGCCACAAGCCGACATCTGTAGGGTGGGCAAAGGCGCGCTTGCGCGCCGTGCCCACGCGTTCAATCACTCTCCAAAGCTGCCGGCGAGCTCACCGACATCGCCGCCCCAGTCGGGCGGCAAATCTCCGCGCGCTACGTAATGTTTGAAGCTGCTGTACGGCCCATCGGACACACGCCGCACCAGCCGTGGTTCACGGGATTGTAGTAAATGGACGATCAATGTATCGCACCAACAGATCGCTTGACCGGTCGGCGAGCGTGACCGTGAAAAAGTATAGTCCGCCTTCAATGCTGGCACGCCGATAGTGGGACATCAGCGCCTCGGACGCGTGGGCACGGCGCGAAGCGCGCCTTTGCCCACCCTACAGAATATCCACCGTCGCGCGCAATGTCGGCACCGGGTCACAAGGTGCGAAGTACGTGGCTTGAAGAGCCGGCGTTTTTGTCCGCACAGCCTCGATCGCGACCGAAATTTGCGCAGGCAATCCGATCGGATAGACCGCGCTGACACAAATCCCGGCATAGGCTTATACATCGCGACCAGCCGGGCGCGGCGGATCGGCGTTACGGAAGGGAACGCGCCAGTATCGCGAGAATCCTATATCATGAAGGACGAATACGATTTCTCGAAAGCCGACCGCGGAAAGTTCTATCGCCCCAACGCCGTGCTGATACCACCGGTCCATCTTGATCCGGAGGTGCTGGCCTTTCTGACCGCACGGGCCGACGCGCGTGGGGTGTCCTTAAGCAAACTCGTCAATGCCCTACTGAAAAGGATATCGAATTGATCGAGGCAGCCGAATAGGATCGGAACTACCCTGCCTCCGGCTGCTGCCCCGTCCTGCCTTCGGCAGCCCAACTCGGGCTAATCCCGCGGCCATTTCATTGCCGCGAAAAAGCGGTTAAGACCTGCAGCATGAGCGGAGCGCGCAGAGTCTTTATCAAATCCTTCGGCTGCCAGATGAACGTCTACGACTCCCATCGTATGGCGGATCTGCTCGCGCCAGAGGGTTACGCGGAAACCGCGACGCCGGAAAATGCCGATCTCGTCATCCTCAACACCTGCCATATCCGCGAGAAGGCTGCCGAAAAAGTCTATTCAGAGGTGGGCCGGATGCGACGGATAAAACAGGACGCGGCGCGTGAAGGCCGGCGCGTCCTGCTTGCGGTCGCCGGTTGCGTTGCTCAGGCCGAAGGCGAGGAAATCGTCCGCCGGACGCCTGCGGTCGATCTCGTCTTCGGTCCGCAAAACTACCATCGGTTGCCAGCCCTGCTGGCACGCGCCGACCGGGGCGAGTCGGTGGTCGATACCGAATTCCCGGTCGAAGACAAGTTCGAGGTTCTGCCGGCACCCGGTCGCGCGGCGACCCGGGCCCGCGGCGTGTCGGCCTTCGTGACCGTGCAGGAAGGCTGCGACAAATTTTGCACCTTCTGCGTCGTTCCCTACACGCGCGGCGCCGAGGTCTCGCGGCCGGTCGCCAAGATCGTCTCCGAAGTCGAGAGACTTGCCGATGCGGGCGTACGCGAAGTCACGCTGATCGGCCAGAACGTCAATGCCTATCACGGCGAGGGCGCGGACGGCCGGTCTTGGACGCTGGGCCGCCTCATTGAACTCCTGGCCGAAGTACCGGGGATTGCGCGGCTGCGCTATACAACCAGCCATCCCGGCGACATGGACGAGAGCCTCGTCGCTGCGCATCGCGACCTGCCGGCCCTGATGCCGTTCCTGCATCTGCCGGTCCAATCGGGTTCCGATCGCGTGCTCGCCGCGATGAACCGAAGACACACCCGTTCCGATTACCTCCGCATCATTGAGCGAATGCGCGCTGCATGCCCCAACTTGGCGTTCTCGACCGATTTCATTGTCGGGTTTCCCGGCGAGCGGGAGGAGGATTTTTGCGAAACGCTGTCGCTGGTCGACGAGGTCGGGTTCGCAAGCGCCTTTTCGTTCAAATACTCGCCGCGGCCGGGAACGCCGGCGGCCGAAATGGCCGATCAGGTTGCCGAAGCCGAGAAGACAGAACGGCTGCACCGCCTGCAACGGCGCATCGACCCCCATCGGACCGCGTTCAACAATCGATGCCTGGGGCGCACGATCGAAGTCCTTTTCGAGAAGATCGGGCGTCATGCTGGCCAGATCGTCGGCCGCTCCCCATATCTGCAACCGGTCCAGGTCATGGCGTCACCGGCACTTATCGGGGAAATTCAATCCGTGGCGATCGCGGAAATCGCACCGAACAGTCTGTTCGGCACCGTGGTTGAGGCGGTGCAGCCTGGCCGGATGCTTGTATAATCGGGGCCAAAGCCGCTTGCGCACACCAGGATCGGATAAATCTTCGTTTCTTAAGCCCGCTGCCGGAGTGGAGGAAGGGGCCCAGGTCGCACTCAGTTTCGACGATAACCGCCTTGCTTCGTTGCTGTTTGGGCAATACGGCGAGAACCTTGCGCTGATCGAGCGCAGGCTCGGAGTGATCGCGGAACAGCGCGGTAATCAGGTCGTTCTTGAGGGATCGCGCGACGCCTGCGAGCAGGCTCGCCGCGTCCTTGAAGGGCTCTATGCCAGGCTTAAGCGCGGAGATGAACTCGTCTTCGGCGATGTCGAGGGCGCCATCCGGCTTGCCATCGCGCAGGGTTCACTGTTCGACTACGATCCCGCGACGGCGCGGCCAAGTTTTGAGGAAATCAACCTGCGCAAGCGTCCAGTGCGGGCGCGCACCCGAGCCCAGGACGCCTACATTCGCGCGCTGCGGCGCAATGCCCTCGTATTCGGCACCGGGCCGGCCGGAACCGGAAAAACCTGGCTGGCGGTGGCGCATGCGGTGCAGCTGTTCGAGCGCAAGGAAGTCGATCGCATCGTCCTGACGCGACCGGCGGTGGAGGCGGGCGAGCGCCTCGGCTTCCTGCCGGGCGACATGCGCGAGAAGGTCGATCCCTATCTGCGCCCGATCTATGATGCGCTTTACGACCTCATGGATGCCCGGATTGTCGAGCGCGCCATGCAAACCGGCGAGATCGAGATCGCCCCGCTCGCCTTCATGCGGGGACGAACGCTTGCCAATGCCGTCGTTATTCTCGACGAGGCGCAGAACACGACGTCGATCCAGATGAAGATGTGCCTTACCCGTCTGGGCGAGAACAGCCGCATGATCGTGACGGGCGATCCAAGCCAGGTGGATTTGCCCTATGGGCAGACATCGGGGCTTGCCGAGGCGACCCGACTGCTCGCGAATGTGGAGGGAATCGGTCATGTCGTCTTCATGGCCGAAGATGTGATCCGCCATGAACTGGTTGCCCGCATCGTCGAAGCCTACGAGAAGGCGGCACTCAACGCTGCGCGAGCGCGCGAGGCCGGAGAATGAAGGAAGGACCGCGTTGGCGGACCAGAGCAGCGCCCGTTTTGGACATCGTGATCAGGTCGCCGTTGTGGACCGACAGGCGTGGGATCAGGACGGTGCTGCGGCGTGCCATCGGGGAAGCAGCCTTGGCCACGGCAAGCGGCGGCGAACTCGCCATCGTGCTGGCCGATGACGCGGCAGTGCGCACCCTCAACCGAGATTGGCGCCGCAAGGATCAGCCCACCAATGTGCTGTCATTCCCAGCGGCACCGAAAAGGAAACAGAGTTGCTTCGATTCCGGCGCCGCCTCAAAGGCCGAGAAACACGCTCCGAGAGTTCCCAATGCACATCATTGTCTGGGTGATATCATCATCGCGTATGAGACGGCCGCGCGCGAGGCCCGGGCCGAGCAGAAGCCGTTAAGGCATCATATCGCCCACCTTGCCGTGCACGGGTTTCTCCATCTCGTCGGCTACGACCATCAGGCGGACGCACAAGCAGAGACCATGGAAGCCCTGGAAATCGCAGTCCTGGCGCGCATTGGCGTCCCCAATCCCTATTTGCGCATGCTGCCAACGGCTGCCATTTAACTGCCATGCCCGATAGCGACCCGGGTACCGCCGCCGAACCGCCCGAGGCCGGAACCGAAACTCGCAATCTCCCGGTTCCGGTTACGCGACGGGCTTCGCATGGCTTGGAAGGGGCCAAAAGCTGGTTTGCGCGCGTGCTTCGCGCCCTGTTCGGCTGGAACTCCGGTTCCATGCGCTCGGCCCTCAAGGAGCTTGAAGCGCATGCAGGTGGCCTTTCGCCGAAGGAGCGCGCCATGCTCAGGAACATCCTGGGCCTGCGCGAGCGGCGCGTTATCGACGTGATGGTGCCGCGGGCCGATATTATTGCGGTACCGCAAGATATTACGCTTGGCGAACTCCTCAAGACGTTTGCCAACCAAGGGCATTCGCGCCTGGTGGTCTATGGCGATACTCTCGACGACGCCATCGGCATGGTCCATATCCGCGATCTCGTCGCCGCGATGACGACGCGCGCCGGAGAGGCGGCCGCAAAGCCCGGCAGCAAGCGCAAGAAGCCGTTGCCGGCGGGCCTCGATCTTCGGGCGGTCGATCTCTCGATGCCGCTCTCCGCCACAAAGCTGGTGCGCGAAATGTTGTTCGTGCCTCCCTCGATGCCGGTGCTCGACCTGCTGGCGAAGATGCAGGCCACGCAGATTCATCTCGCCCTCGTGGTCGACGAGTACGGCGGCACCGACGGCGCTGCGTCAATGGAGGATATCGTCGAAGAAATAGTCGGCGAGATCGCCGACGAGCACGACGAGCATTTGGCGCCGAGCGTGGTGCGCCAGGCGGACGGCTCGTTTCTGGCCGACGGCCGCGCCAGCCTCGAAGACGTCACCTCCACGATCGGTCCCCAATTCGATGTCGGCGAGATTGCGAACGATGTGGACACCCTCGCCGGCTATATCGCGAGCCGCATCGGCCGGGTGCCGGTTCGTGGCGAGGTGGTGCCTGGGCCCGGCCGATTCGAAATTGAAGTGCTGGAAGCCGATCCCCGTCGCGTCAAGAAGCTGAAAATTTCGCACAGCACGGATCGAATGAATGGCGGAACACACCACAAGGCCGGCTTGGTCGGTGCCGCGACGACGACGAAGGCGCCCAACGAGGTTTCTGTCTCTCCGGAAAACTCGCCCAAGCTCTCGCCTGATCCCCCGCCCAAGGCAGCAAGCCGGCCGTGACGACCGCTCCCCTGGCCAGCCAGCATTTGCAGCCGCCCATGTTCACGCGCGTCGCGCATTCGATCGTGCTGGCGTGGGGATGGAAACGCGCCCTGATCGCTTTCGCGGCGGGCGCCATAACCGCGCTGGGCCTGCCGCCGTTCGACATCTGGCCGGCGCCATTCCTGACGTTCCCGGTTTTGGTCTGGCTGCTCGATGGCTGCGGTGCCGGCTCGTTCGGCACAGCTTTCGCAGCCGCCGGCATCGGCTGGTGGTTCGGATTTGGCTACTTTCTCGCTGGTCTTTATTGGATCGGGTACGCTTTCCTGGTCGATGCCAGGACGTTCGGATGGCTATTGCCATTCGCAGTGGTCGCATTGCCGGCGTACCTTGCGGTGTATACGGCGCTGGGGGCCGCGCTGGCGCGGCTCCTCTGGACGGCGGGGGCGCTGCGTATTCTCGCCCTTGCGGGCGCGTTCACGGCCGCCGAGTGGCTGCGCGGCCACTTGCTAACCGGCTTTCCCTGGAATGCATTCGGCTACCTTTTGGCGACCCCGCTGCCGATTGCGCAAGCGGCATCTCTGATCGGGCTCTGGGGCCTGACCTTCGTCGCCATCCTGGTCTACGCGTCGCCTGCGGTCATCGCCGACGACCGCGCCGAGAGTTCCTATCGGTGGGCCGCACCCGGCTTGGCAATCCTCCTTGTTGTCTCCATGACGGGGTATGGGGCGATGCGGCTTGCGGGTGCGCCGACCGCATTGGTTGAAGGCGTCCGGCTTCGCATCATGCAGCCCAACCTGCAGCAGGACGAGAAATTCAAATACTCGCAGAAGCAGCAGGTGATGGACCGGTATGTTGCACTTTCCGAGCGCGGCGACGGTTCGGCCTCAGCCGGGTTGACCGGCGTCACGCACCTGATCTGGCCGGAATCGGCGTTCCCGTTCTTCCTTACCCGCGAACCTAGTGCCCTTGCCCAGATCGCAATGATGCTGCCGCCGCAGACGGTGTTGATTACCGGAGCGGTACGCGCACCGGAAATCGTTCCAACCGCAGCTATCACCCGTGCATACAATTCGATCTATGTGATCGATCACACCGGTTCGCCTCTCTCGGTCTATGACAAGGTGCATTTGGTTCCCTTCGGCGAGTACCTGCCGTTTCAGGATTTTCTTGAACGACTTGGCCTCACTCAGCTGACCAAGCTGCGCGGCGGATTTCTTTCCGGCGCTCGGCGGCGCCCTCTCGCAATACCGGGGGCCGCGGATGCCGTTCCGTTACTTTGCTATGAAGCCATTTTTCCGGGTGCAATCATGCCGGCCGGCGATCGCCCCGGATGGATGCTCAACCTCACCAACGACGGCTGGTTCGGCGCCAGCCCCGGTCCGTACCAGCACCTGGCTCAGGCGCGAATGCGGGCCATCGAGGAGGGATTGCCGCTGGTGCGGGCCGCCAATACAGGAATTTCGGCGGTCATCGATCCCCTCGGCCGCATTGTCAGGTCATTGCCGCTGGGGGTAGAGGATGTGCTCGATTCGCCGCTCCCGGCTCCTTTACCTCCGACCGCCTATGCGCGCCTCGGCGACCTGCCCGCGGCAGGCATGGTTACGCTTGCGTTCATTCTCATTTTCTGGAAGCGCGGGCGCCGGACCAAGCCAACCAAACCACGATATATCGGCGGTTGAATACAAATTTAACAAATACCTTACGTTGATTGCAATACCCGCAATGATAGCTATTGCGCCTCCACAGCAACCCACGGCCGCATAGGAGATCGTTATGGCGAAGAAGGCCCCTAACCCGGTCGACAGGCATGTGGGGGGCCGGGTCCGGATGCGTCGGATGATGCTCGGCATGAGCCAGGAAAAGCTGGGCGAAGCCCTCGGTCTCACTTTCCAGCAGGTCCAGAAATATGAGAAGGGCACAAACCGGATCGGAGCCAGCAGACTGCAGCAGATTTCCAGTATCCTGCAGGTGCCGGTGTCGTTTTTTTTCGACGGCGCCCCGAACCTGAATGCTCAGCCGGAGGCGGTCAAAGGCGCGCCCTCGCCGGCCTATCTGTCCGACTTTCTGACTACGTCCGAAGGACTGGCCCTGAGCAAGGCCTTCACCCGAATCAAGGGTACCAGACTCCGGCGGCGCATCGTCGATCTGGTGGAAGAGATTGCCGGCGCCGAGGCGGGCGGGGGCTGACGATCGCGGCTACCGTCATGGTCGATCGAACCCGCTCGCCGCCGCTCGCGAAGCGAGCTTAGGCGGGCGACCCACTCCCACCGCAAGTCGGCCTTGGCCGATTCGCTCATTAATAATGTCCAGCGCGGGACAAGCCCGCGCTGGATGGGGGAGAGGGTAACGGAGCATGCCGCCTGCTCAATATCAGCCCGCGAAAAAGACGTGGATGCCCGGGTGATCAGCCTGGCATGCAGAGTCAAAGATTGCGCGGCTTGCTATAAGCGCCCTCCGTGGGCAGCGGCTTGACCCCGTGGTAGGCACGCTGCCAGAACGCCGGCACCGGTCGGCGAGGGGAGTGCTCAAAAGTGTTGCTTAAGGACCATCTATTCACCAGCGAATCGGTTTCTGAGGGGCATCCCGACAAGATTTGCGATCAGATTTCAGATGCGGTGCTCGATGCCTTCGTCGCCAATGACGTCAAGCTCGGCATTGCGGATCAGAGCAGCGTGAATACCCGCCTTGGCTGCGAGACGCTGTGCACCACCAACAAAATCATCATCGCCGGGGAGGGTCGCGGGCAGCCCCCGCTGTTCTACAGACATAATGGAAAGGCACAGATCAATCGCGAGATGATCGCGCAAATCGCCCGCGATGTGGTCAAGGACATCGGGTACGACCAGGAAGGCTTTTCGCATCGCGGGGCTGACATCGAGGTTCTCCTGCACGGCCAATCGCCTGACATTGCGCGCGGGGTCGATGCCAAGAAGCACAACAGGCAAAAGACTGGCGAAGAAGAGGGTGCAGGCGATCAGGGCATGATGTTTGGTTTTGCCTGCACGGAGAGCGAAATCTACGAGAAGAATTCGTTCATGCCGGCCCCGATCTATTTTGCCCACCGCGTACTCAAGATGCTGTCGGAGAAACGGCGCTCCGGCCAGCTGTTCGATCTTGGGCCCGACGCCAAGAGCCAGGTCACGGTCAGATATGCCGGCGGCAAGGCCGTCGGCTGCACCAAGGTCGTCGTATCGACACAGCACAATGCGACGACGCGGAACGGCAAGAAATATACGCCCGCGATGGTCAAGGACATGATTGCCGACACCGTGGAGACAGCCCTTCCGGAAGGCTGGATGCCGAGAAAAGTCTCCGATTTTCTCGTCAACCCTACCGGCAATTTCGTGGTTGGCGGCCCGGACGGCGACTGCGGCCTGACCGGCCGCAAGATTATCGTCGATACCTATGGGGGTTATGCGCCCCACGGCGGCGGCGCCTTTTCAGGCAAGGACCCAACCAAGGTCGATCGTTCCGCCGCCTATGCGGCCCGCTACCTTGCCAAGAATGTGGTCGCCGCCGGTCTGGCGGAGCGCTGTACGATTCAGATCGCCTATGCGATCGGGGTGGCGGACCCGATGTCGCTGCTGGTGGACACGCACGGGACCAGCAATGTCGACGAGGCGAGGCTTCAGAAGGTGCTGCCGGAGATTTTTCCGCTGCGGCCAACCAGCATCCGGCGTGCCCTCAAGCTCAACCTGCCGATCTATCGTCGCACCGCCGCCTATGGACATTTCGGCCGGCCCGCCGACAGCGACGGCGGCTTCTCCTGGGAGAGGACCGATCTCGCCGAGGCCCTCAAGCGCGCGCTTAGCTGAATTTGGCACACGAGCATTCGCTACGCCGGGGGGCTTTCTACGGCCGGCGCAAGGGACACGCGCTCAAGCCTCGGCAGGCGGCAATCTTCGACTCGCTGCTGCCGCGTTTGGCGCTCGACCTCACGCGGCCGGCGCCCAGCAGCCTCGCGACCCTGTTTCCCCATGCTCCGGAACTCATCACTCTTGAGATCGGTTTCGGGGGCGGCGAGCACATGATCACGCAAGCGGAGCAGCGGCCCGACATCGGCATCATCGGTGCCGAACCGTTTCTTAACGGCATGGCCAAGGCCCTGGCAGGGATAGCGGCGCGCAACCTCGTCAATGTTCGCCTTCATTTTGGTGACGCCGTTCCCCTGCTCGATTGGCTGCCGCCGTGCTCGATTACGCGGCTCGATCTGATCTATCCGGACCCCTGGCCGAAACGGCGCCACTGGAAACGCCGCTTCGTGCAGGCCCAAACCGTCGCCGCCATTGCGCGTATTCTGCGCCCTGGCGGCGAGTTCCGTTTTGTCAGCGATTGGCCGGATTACGTCGCCTGGACGCTCGCTCGTCTCATGCGTTCGGCTCATTTTGATTGGACCGCCGAGCGCGCCAACGATTGGCGAACGCCCTGGCCAGGGTTCACTGCGACGCGCTACGAAAACAAAGCCAGGCAACAGGGTCGCGTGCCGTCATATCTGATTTTCAGGCGACGGACGACGGATGACGGAGGACAGATTGGTATTCGCTCCGCGTAGCCCGGATTGCGCGAGATCAAAACCGCGAGAGTTATCCGCCGCCCGATCGCGCAATCCGGGGACCCGCGGACGCCACCCCGGATTTGCAAGCGCAAATCCGGGCTACCGGAGCGCCTTGTCCACGCGGCCGAAGCGCTATTCTGTCTTCTGCCGTCTGTCCTCTGTCCTCCGATAGCGCCAGAACCGCATCACCCGGTCAGCGGTCGCGGCCGAGAGGCGCTCGAAATTTGAACGTGCGCTCTCGATGGTGGAAGTTCCCATGCGCGGGCAGGCCCGGATCAGAGCCTCGGCGGCCGGCCATTCGAAACCAGCCGACTTGCAGAGAACGAGCACTGGGTCGGGTCGCTCACCGGCCATGAGCCGGGCCACTGCTTCGCCTGGCACGGCGCAGATTTCGGCGACCATTGTGACCATTTCCTCATGGCGACCGCTTCGGGCAAGCTCGATCAGTATCGCCTGATTGAGCTTGCGCTTTTCGCGGGGCCCCTCGGTCGCGCATCCTGCGGCGGTGTCATCGCGCGGTCCGGATGCCGCGATGAGTTGAGCCAATTGAACAGGTGTTTCCCCCCGGGCTTTCCGGCGAGATATGGCGCGGCGATGAGCGTCGCTTCCGGTTCTGGCGATCTCGACAAGCTCGGCATCGGGAAGTTGCGGCGACCTCTCCAGCACGGGCCCGGCGACGGAAATGTCCGTATCGCGGGCGAGCCGGCGCACGATTTCTGCGGGTGCATTGGAAATGGGCGCAAGGCGCTGGGAAAGTTCTGCACGCGATCGCGTGTCGACTCTATCAAGGATCGTGCCGAGGACCCCCTCGAACAATCGAACATGGGAATCGTTAAAACGGCTCGCACCCTCGACAAACAGTGTCGTGACTCCCCGCAATGCGAGATGGAGCCTCTCCGGCGAGCCGTGCTGGAGCACGTTCTCCAGTTCGGGAATTGCGGAGGATAGGACCATCTCGATCCTCGTCTTCAGAGCCGCGTCTATTGAGAGCCGCTTCGATAAGATCGGTGCCAGAACTCGAAATTAGTCCGCGAATTCTGAAGGAACGGTTAGTAATCGGTTGCCGGCGCCCGGTTACCGTGTCCCGCGCGCCTTAAGAGCGTTCACGCCCTGGTGGCGTCCGGGACACGGATGCCGTTTGCTAGCCAGACTTGAGGGCCTGTCTTGAGGGCCTTGCGTCGCCAACGCAAATGGCTATATTTGCCGTGTCCGTTAAGGACGTCTCATAACGGTTGGATGCGATCTGACCGGCTTTTGAGAGTGGGTTCCCCCGGGGGCCCGCTCTTTTTGTTAGGCGCGCCATATCTTGCCTTTTCTCGGCGCGGATGGGGGGAGGAGGCATGGCGCTCCTGCTGAGCCTGCAAGCGCGGGGCGATTAGACCGGCATACGAATGGCTGAAACGAGCAGTTCTGAACACAGCGATGCGCGCGTGCTTATTGAGCAAGGCGTGGCTGCACGTATTGCCGCGATCGCAGAGCCGGTTATCGCAGGCCTGGGTCTGCGCCTCGTGCGCGTGAAGGTTTCGGCTCTGTCCGGCTGCACCGTTCAAATAATGGCGGAGCGTCCGGACGGCACGATGACGATTGAGGATTGTGAGAGAGTGTCGCGCGCTCTGTCGCCGGTTCTCGATGTGGCTGACCCCATCGAGCGCGCGTATCGCCTGGAAATATCGTCGCCCGGGCTGGACCGCCCGCTGGTCCGGCGCTCGGATTTCGAGCGCTATTGTGGGCAGCGGATCAAGGTCGAAATGGCGAGGGCGGTGGACGGCAGGCGGCGCTTTCGCGGCGTCCTCCTCGGGATCGAGGGGGATGCGGCTCGCATTCACCGCGAGGACGCCGCTCCAGGTGAGAATGCGGAGATGCTGCTGCCGATCGAGGATATGGCCGAGGCCAAGCTCACGCTTAGCGACGCTCTGATCGCGGAAGCGCTCAAACGTGGCAAAGCGGTTGAGCGTGCAGAGCGCGAAGGCGATGCTGGCAGGGCGGAGAACGCCACTGGACGCAAAGCCAAACCGTGGCGCGACACGCGCCGCAATCGGGGGGCTGCTGCCCCAGATTTTCGGCCGAATGGCGCCGACAGGCCCCCGGCTCAGCACGAAGGAGATTGACAATGGCGGTCAGCGCCAATCGGCTTGAACTGCTGCAGATTGCAGACGCGGTGGCTCGCGAAAAGGCAATCGACCGCGGAATCGTGATCGCCGCCATGGAGGATGCGATCCAGAAAGCGGCGCGCTCGCGCTATGGAAGCGAAACCGAGGTTCGTGCCGAGATCAATCCGAAAACCGGCGAGATGCGGCTTTCGCGACTGCTGCTGGTGGTCGACACGGTCGAAAACGATGCGACCCAAATCTCGCTTGCTGGCGCCAAGCAGCGCAATCCCGCCGCGCAGGTCGGCGACTACATCGCCGAAGCGCTGCCGCCGCTTGAATATGGACGTATCGCTGCCCAGTCGGCCAAGCAGGTGATCGTGCAGAAAGTGCGCGAAGCCGAACGCGACCGGCAGTATCAGGAATACAAGGACCGTATCGGCGACATCGTTAACGGCATCGTGAAGCGAGTAGAGTACGGAAACGTGGTGGTCGACCTCGGCCGCGGCGAGGCGATCGTGCGTCGCGACGAGATGCTGCCGCGGGAGACGTTCCGTAACGGCGACCGCATCCGCGCCTTTATCTATGATGTCCGCCGCGAGGCGCGAGGCCCGCAGATTTTCCTCTCGCGGACGCATCCGCAATTCATGGCGAAATTGTTCGCGCAAGAGGTCCCTGAGATCTACGATGGCATTGTCGAAGTCAAAGCTGTGGCGCGCGACCCCGGCTCGCGAGCGAAGATTGCAGTGATCTCGCGCGACTCATCCGTCGATCCGGTCGGGGCCTGCGTCGGGATGCGCGGCTCCCGCGTGCAGGCCGTCGTCAACGAACTTCAGGGTGAGAAGATCGATATCATTCCTTGGACGGCCGATCCGGCGAACTTCGTAGTCAATGCGCTCGCCCCCGCCGAAGTGGCGAAGGTCGTGCTCGACGAGGAACGACATCGCATGGAAGTCGTTGTGCCCGATCAGCAGCTCTCCCTTGCGATCGGGCGGCGCGGCCAGAACGTGCGCCTCGCCTCCCAGCTCACCGGTTGGGATATCGACATCGTTACCGAGCAGGAGGAATCCGAACACCGGCAGGCGGAGTTCGAAAAGCGGACCAGGCTTTTCGTCGAGGCGCTCAACGTCGACGAGGTGGTGGGCCAGCTGCTTGCATCCGAAGGTTTCTCCTCAGTCGAGGATCTTATGGCAGTAGACGAAAAAGAGATCGCCGCGATCGAAGGCTTCGACGAAGACACCGCGCGCGAATTGCAGTCGCGCGCCGGTGAGTATCTGGCCAGGCAGGAGGCTGAACTCGATGCCGAGCGCAAAGAGCTCGGAGTCGAGGACGAGCTCAAGGATGTGCCCGGCGTCACCACGAAGATGCTGGTCATGCTTGGTCAGGACGGAGTCAAGACAGTGGAGGATCTGGCTGGCTGCGCCACTGACGATCTGATCGGCTGGAGCGAGCGCAAGGACGGCGAAACCGTCGAGCACCAAGGTCTTCTCAGCGATTTCAACCTGTCGCGTGAGGACGCGGAAAACCTGATCATGCAGGCCCGCCTCAAGGCCGGCTGGATCAATGCGGAGGACTTGGTGCCTCCGGCCGAAGCGGCCGCTGCCGAGCCCACGCAGGCGCATTCTTGACGGAGCCGCACTTGTTGGCACGACTTGACGAGAATGGCCTCGACCAGGGACCCCGCCATAAGGCGGGCGCGGAGCGGTTCTGCGCGGTAGCCGGCACGACGGCGCCGGTCACGGCGATGATCCGTTTCGTACTCGGCCCGGACGGCAGCGTTGTCCCCGACCTTAGACGACGGCTTCCCGGCCGCGGTATCTGGATCACGGGCACGCGGCAGGCGCTCCGCGCCGCTGTTGCTCGGAAGATCTTTGCGCGCAGCTTCAAGCGTGAGGTGCGCGTACCGCCTGATCTCATCGATTGCGTCGAGCGATTGATGGAGCAGGCGGCCCTCGATGCCCTTTCGATCGCGCACAAGGCCGCCAAGGTGATCACCGGCGCTGCCAGGGTTGAAGCGGCGATTGCGCGGGAGCCCCTTCTCGCCATTCTGCATGCGCGAGAGGCAGCAGCGGACGCTGCCCGGCATCTCAGGGAAGCGTTCCGGCGGCGCTGGCCCGGCCGGGATGTTGCGGTCGTCGAGGCGTTTGCCTCGAGTCGATTGGATTTGGCATTGGGCCGGCCAAATGTGGTACATGCAGCCCTGCTTGCCGGCCCCGAGAGCGAGACATTCCTGGCGCGTGCGGCGCGTCTCGATCGGTTTCGCACCGAGGCTAAACAGGAGCGGGGCGTGATGAGCAAGCGCGTTCGAAGCGCGAAGAATTGGTAACGGAATGGTTGAGACGACCGAAAAGACTGCGGAAAAGAAACTGAGCGTCACCCCGACGAAGACGCTGTCGCTGAAAGGCCGCGGCATCGAGCACGGCATGGTGAAGCAGAGCTTCAGCCACGGCCGCACCAAGACCGTCGTGGTTGAGAAAGTGCGAAATCGTACCGCCCCCAAGGCCAAGGCCGAAGCGCCCGCACCTGAGCAAGCAGCGGCAAAACGGGGAACCCCTGTTTCCAAAGCCGGGTCTGTGGCGGCTCGTGCGACCGCTGCGGCGGCATCGAGCGCTGCGGCAAAACCATCGGGCGTCGTGCTGCGCAGCCTCACCGAGGAAGAGCAGAAGGCGCGGGTACATGCGCTTGCCGACGCGCGCTTGCGCGAAACCGAGGAACGCAAGATCGCCGAGGAGGAAGCGCGCCTGCGTCAGCAGCGGGAAGCCCTTGAGCGCGCGGACCGTGAGGCTGCGGAGGCTCGCAAACGTGAGGAGGACGAGCGTCGCCGCCACGATGAGGAAGCCAAGCGCAAGGCCGAGCAGGAGGCCAAGAAGCGCTTCGGCGAAGAGGAGGCCAGACCCAAGGCAGGGATATTGGCCCGCACCCAGGTCAGCGAAATTGAGGAAGAGGAAGCCCCGCGGCCACGCCGCCCGGGCTCGGCTCGACCGGCAACAGCGCCGAAGGCGCGGACCGGAGGGGCGGAGAAGCGCCGACCGCGGCTGACGCTGGTGACCGCCCTTAATGCCGATGAAGTGCGCGAGCACTCGAAAGCTTCATTCGTCCGCAGGACCAAGCGGCGAATGAAGGATCAGAGCGGCAGCGAGGCGAAGGAAAAGCTCGTCCGCGAGGTCACGATTCCCGAATTCATCACCATCCAGGAACTCGCCAACCGCATGGCCGAGCCGGCGAGAGCCGTGATCGCGATGCTGATGAAGCAGGGGCAGATGCACAAGATCACGGATGTCATCGACGCGGATACTGCTCAATTGCTCGCCGAGGAGCTGGGGCACACTGTCAAGCGTGTCGCCGAATCCGATGTCGAGGAAGGGCTGTTCGATACCGCCGACGATCCCGCCACGCTGGTGCCGCGACCGCCGGTCGTGACCATCATGGGGCATGTCGACCACGGCAAGACCTCGCTGCTCGACGCTATTCGGTCCACCGAAGTGGCGGCCGGCGAGGCGGGCGGCATCACTCAGCATATCGGCGCCTATCAAGTCACCTCGCCCTCGCACGGCAAGATTACGTTCATCGATACTCCAGGCCATGCGGCGTTCACCGCAATGCGTGCCCGCGGCGCCAAGGTCACCGATATTGTCGTGCTCGTTGTGGCGGCGGACGACGGCGTCATGCCGCAAACGGTTGAGGCCATTTCGCACGCCAAGGCAGCAAACGTCCCGATGATCGTGGCGATCAACAAGATCGACAAGCCGGATGCGAAGCCTGAGCGCGTGCGCACGGAACTGCTGCAGCATGAAGTGCAGGTCGAATCTCTCGGCGGCGAGGTGCTCGACGTCGAAGTCTCGGCGACCAAGAAGCTCAATCTCGAGCGTCTCTTGGAAACCATCGGCCTGCAAGCAGAGATTCTCGAACTCAAGGCCAATCCGAACCGGGCCGCCGAGGGAACGGTGATTGAAGCCAAACTCGACCGCGGCCGCGGCCCGGTCGCGACCGTGCTGGTCCAGCGCGGCACGCTGCGGCCAGGCGACATCGTTCTGGCCGGCGCCGAATGGGGCCGCGTGCGCGCGCTGGTCTCCGATACCGGGCTTCCGGTTATCGCGGCCGGCCCATCGATGCCCGTCGAGGTGCTCGGCTTCAACGGCACGCCCGAGGCCGGCGACCGGCTGGCCGTGGTGGCGAGCGAAGCTCGCGCGCGTGAGATCACCGACTATCGGGCGCGGCAGAAGCGGGAGAAGTCGGCGGCACGGGCGAGCGGCATGCGCGGCTCACTCGAACAGATGATGGCGCAGGTCAAGACCGCCGGCCGCAAGGAATTCCCCCTCCTCATCAAGGGTGACGTGCAGGGTTCAATCGAGGCGATTACTGGATCTCTTGAGAAACTCGGCACCGCAGAAGTCGCGGTACGGGTACTCATGGCCGGCGTCGGCGCCATTACGGAATCGGATGTGCGTCTGGCCGAGACTTCGAACGCCGCCATTATCGGCTTCAACGTGCGCGCCAACAAGGAAGCCCGCGAGGCCGCAGAACGGGCGGGAATCGAGATTCGCTATTACAACATCATCTACAATCTCGTGGATGACGTGAAGAAGGCGATGTCGGGCCTGCTGGCTCCGACGCTGCGTGAGACGACGCTCGGCAATGCGCTCGTGCTCGAAATCTTCAAGGTCTCCAAGGTCGGCAACGTCGCCGGCTGCCGGGTGACCGAGGGGACGGTCGAGCGCGGAGCGAACGTGCGTCTGATCCGGGACAACGTCGTGGTTCACGAAGGCAAGCTCTCGCAGCTCAAGCGCTTCAAGGATGACGCCAGGGAAGTCGTCGTCGGTCAGGAGTGCGGCATGGCCTTCGAGAATTATCAGGACATGAAGGCAGGCGACGTGATCGAGTGCTACCGGGTGGAGCAGATTCAGCGCAGTCTGTAGCTACTCTGAGCCGGTTACGATGATGGCTATACGGCGCGAAAGACTTCGCTCCGGCCCATCGCAGCGCCAGCTGCGGGTCGGCGAACTTATCCGTCATGCGCTCGCAGAAATGCTGGCTCGCGGAGCGGTGCATGACCCGGTTCTCGAAGGCCATATGACCACCGTTCCGGAGGTGCGCATGAGTGCGGATCTGCGCCTGGCGACGATCTACGTGATGCCGCTTGGCGGGCTCGATCAGACCGAGGTGATCGCGGCCCTCGACCGCAACAGGAGATTCCTGCGCGGCGAGATTGCGCGCACCGTCAATCTCAAGTTTGCGCCGGAGATCCGTTTTCGCATTGACGAGCGGTTCGACGAAGCTGAGCGAATCGAAAAGCTTCTGCGGACTCCGCAAGTCCGCAGAGACCTGGAAAAAAAGTCCCCCGGTGATGAATAGCCGTATGCCGAGTGCAACTGCGCTCGCGCCGTCCTCCGCCGCCGCTGCCAATCGGCAGCGGCGGCGCGACAAGCGCGACGTTCATGGCTGGCTCGTGCTCGACAAGCCGATCGGGATGACGTCCACGCACGCGGTAAGCGTCGTGAAGCGGCTGTTGCAGGCGCGCCGCGTCGGTCATGCCGGCACGCTCGATCCGTTGGCTTCGGGCTGTCTGCCGATCGCGCTTGGAGAGGCGACCAAAACCGTGGCCTTCGTGATGGAAGGCCGCAAAGTTTATCAATTCACCGTGCGCTGGGGCGAGGAGCGCGACACCGACGATGCCGAGGGCCAGGTGGTGGCGACTGCCGCGGCCCGGCCGGCTCCCGAAGCGATCAGGGCGGAGCTTCCGCACTTTACCGGCACGATTGCGCAGGTCCCGCCCCGCTTTTCGGCCATCAAGATCGAGGGTGAGCGCGCCTATGATCTCGCGCGCGATGGTGAATTCGTGGAATTGGCGCCGCGTTCCGTTGAAATTTATCGCCTGGAGTTGACCGCGACGCCGGACCCGGATCACGCGCTCCTCGTAGCCGAATGCGGCAAGGGGACCTATGTGCGTTCGCTCGCTCGCGATCTCGGCCGCGCCCTTGGCTGTCTGGGGCATGTCTGCGCATTACGGCGGACTGCGGTTGGACCGTTCCAGGCGGCGGATGCGATCGGTCTCGACCAATTGGCGGCGGCCGCGGCCGAAGGGGGAGCCGCTCTGGCTTCGCTCCTCAGACCGGTCGCCGTCGGTCTGCACGGGTTACCGGCGCTCAGCGTAAGCCGAGCCGAAGCCGCGCGGCTTACGCGAGGTCAGGCGGTACTGTTGCGCGGCCGCGATGCCCCCGTGGTGAACGGTCTGGTCGCGGTATCGACTCACGGCTCCCTCATTGCTCTGGCCGACGCCGGGCAAGGCGAGTTGCGCCCGCGCCGCGTATTCAACACCGCGACCGGCATTCCGCCGAAAGGGCAGCAATCATGAAACAGTCACCGCGCCGGCTTAAATTCGCACGAAACGTGCTCTAACTTGCCGCTGCTCCTGGGGGGGGTTGCCGATGATCCGGCTTGACCCACGGGGGGCGGTTCCTATATTGCGCCTTGCGCGATGTAATCGCACGGTCACGATGCTGGACGACATCCCGGCGCCGCGGCAGAGCAGAGCGTAAATCCACAGAAAAGGAAACCCGATGTCGATTACGCCCGAACGCAAGGCGGAAGTGATCAAGACATATGCAACAAAGGCCGGCGACACGGGGTCGCCGGAAGTGCAAGTAGCGGTTCTTTCCGAGCGCATCAGCAATCTGACCGAGCACTTCAAGAGCCATGTCAAGGACAATCATTCCCGGCGCGGACTGCTCAGGCTGGTATCGCAGCGGCGCCAATTGCTCGACTATCTCGCTCGGACCGATCAATCGCGTTACAAGTCGTTGATCGAGCGGCTCGGGATACGCCGCTGAGTTGATCGCGCGCGGTCCCCCGCGCGCGTTTTCGTAAGCGGGTGCACAATTTCATCCGCCGTTTCATCCGGCAGCGAAACTGCTGCCGATTTCCGTGACGGAGCGAACGATCGTCCGTCCATTCGTTGGAGGCCCGAGGGCCATGGCAGGATCGCCGGGTGCTGGTTTGGCGCGCGCCGCACCGCGCATCAGCATCTCGCCGTCTTGCTCATGGCTTTCGCTTCCACAGAACCATGAGAGAAATTCGCAATGTTCCACATTCACCGAGTTGAGCTGGACTGGGGTGGCCGCAAGCTGACGCTTGAAACCGGAAAGATCGCGCGCCAGGCCGATGGGGCGGTTGTGGCCACCTACGGCGAGACCAAGCTGCTCGCAACCGTGGTGGCTGGAAAACAGCCGAAGGAAGGCATCGATTTCCTGCCGCTTACCTGCAATTATTTCGAGAAATTCTATGCGGCCGGGCGCATACCGGGCGGCTATTTCAAGCGCGAAGGCCGTCCGACGGAGCGGGAGACCCTTGTCTCGCGGCTTATCGACCGCCCGATCCGGCCGTTGTTCGCGGAAGGATGGCGCTGCGACACGCAGATCATCGTCACGGTGCTCTCGCACGATCTTGAGAACGATCCCGATATCCTGGCGATGGTTGCCGCCTCGGCGGCCCTGACGCTCTCCGGCGTTCCCTTCATGGGCCCGATCGGCGCCGCCCGCGTCGGCTTCATCAACAATGAATACGTGCTCAATCCGCAGCTCGATGAAATGACCGAGAGCGCGCTCGACCTTGTCGTGGCCGGCACACAGGACGCGGTCCTGATGGTGGAATCGGAAGCCAAAGAGCTCAGCGAAGAGGTGATGCTTGGCGCCGTGATGTTCGGACACCGGCACTTCCAGCCGGTGATCGATGCCATCATCAGGCTCGCCGAGAAGGCCGCCCGCGAGCCGCGCGAACTCGAAGCCGCGGACAGGTCGGCGCTTGAAAACGAAATGCTCGGGCTGGTCGAACCAAACCTGCGCAGCGCCTACAACATCCCCGAGAAAATGGAACGGCACAAAGCCGTCGATGCCGCGAAGGAAAAGGTCGTCGCGCATTTCGCGCCTGAGGGCACCGAGAATCCAGTCCATTCCAAGGAGGACATTGCCAAGGTCTTCAAGGGACTCGAAGCAAAGATCGTGCGCTGGAATATTCTCGATACCGGCCGTCGCATCGATGGCCGTGACGTCAAATCGGTTCGCCCGATCGTCTCTGAAGTAGGCGTGCTGCCGCGCGCGCACGGATCGGCTCTCTTCACCCGCGGCGAAACGCAGGCGCTGGTCGTGGCGACGCTGGGTACCGGCGAAGATGAGCAATACGTCGACTCGCTGCCTGGTACATATAAGGAAACTTTTCTGCTGCATTACAATTTCCCGCCGTTTTCGGTCGGCGAGACCGGTCGGCTCGGTTCGCCCGGCCGCCGCGAGGTCGGGCACGGCAAGCTCGCTTGGCGCGCGATTCATCCGATGCTGCCCGCACATCACGAATTCCCCTACACGATCCGCGTGGTTTCCGAGATTACGGAGTCGAACGGCTCCTCGTCGATGGCGACTGTGTGCGGCACGTCGCTTGCCCTCATGGATGCCGGCGTGCCGCTCAAGCGGCCGACCGCCGGGATCGCCATGGGGCTCATCCTCGAAGACCAACGGTTTGCAGTCCTTTCCGACATTCTTGGCGACGAGGACCATCTCGGCGACATGGATTTCAAGGTGGCGGGCACCGAATACGGCGTCACCTCGCTGCAGATGGATATCAAGATCGCCGGGATTACCGAGGAAATCATGCGCGTGGCGCTGAGCCAGGCCAGGGAGGGACGGCTGCATATTCTCGGCGAGATGGCAAAGGCGCTTGCCACCGCGCGCGCCGAGCTTGGCGAGCATGCGCCGCGAATCGAAGTCTTCTCGATCCCGACCGACAAGATCCGGGAAGTTATCGGCTCGGGCGGCAAGGTGATCCGCGAAATTGTGGAAAAAACCGGCGCCAAGGTGGACATTTCCGACGACGGAACCGTCAAGGTCGCCTCGGCGAATTCCGATGCCATGAAAGCAGCGATCAACTGGATCAAATCGATTGCCTCGGAGCCCGAGGTCGGCCACATCTACGAGGGCACTGTCGTCAAGGTGATGGATTTCGGCGCGTTCGTGAACTTCTTCGGCGCCAAGGACGGCTTGGTGCACATCAGCCAGCTGGCGTCGCGTCGGGTGCAGAAGGTCACCGACATCGTCAAGGAAGGCGACAAGGTCAAAGTCAAGCTCCTGGGCTTCGACGATCGCGGCAAGGTGCGGCTCTCGATGAAGGCCGTCGATCAGGAGACCGGCGAGGACCTCGAAGCCAAGCAGCGGGCGGAAGCCGCCGAGCAGCGCGAGACCCGCGAAGCGGCCGGCGGGGAGTGACGATTTGGTCTGCGGATGCGTCTGCGGAGAGGCGTATCACCAAGCCACCTTCCGGTCCGAGGAGTAACAGTCGCGCTGTGCGCGACTGTTAAATCGTCCGCGACGATCCGAAAACCTTGAAGGACTCGATGCCGAATGCCTTAGCGGCGTGACGAGCTGATCGGCGGGTGCCAGTCAGAGGCAAGATACGCGGTTTTATGTCCACACGACGACTTTAGCTACGGCTCTATGTCGTCACGCGGCCTTCTTGTTTGGGGCATTTCCAGAAAAAAGCCGCCCCGGAGGGCGGCTACTGGCTCAAATCACGCGGATGCTCACAAAACTCGTCGCCCCTTTTGGCCGAGTCGCATGCTCGTCCTGTGACGTCAGCAACGGGCGCGAGCACCGCACTCCACAACCATCATCTTGTTTACTCCGCAGGCAGCAACGCCCGGGATAAAGAACGGTTCCCTGAGAATTGTCATAAATGACAGCTCTTACGTACCCCGCGCAGGCACTGTGCAGCCCGGTACTCTGGCGATCGGTAATGACGAGAAACGCCAGGACGTTGATTTTTGGGGTCGCGTTCGCCGAATCGCCGAGCCCGCGTGCCGGCACCGAGCAGACACAGAGAGGAAGAGAGAGAGGTAGCTAAGGATAAGAATGCCCGCTCGACCGCCACGCAGCTTTGTGAACTTCAAGACCTATCGCAGCCGGCTCGGGATCGGGAGCGTGAGATGATGTCTACCGTCCCCTTTGGCGAAATCACAAGTATAGAATCTCCCCTGCGGAGTGCGACGACCCTCTCGATTGGTCTATTGTGTTCCTGCCTCGGGATTATAATCATCCTGCCATTGGGGCGTTCCCAGGCTTCGAAATATGAGCCGCTTATGATCCTGTCGCCCTCACTGCGGCGGAGCCATCCGAACGTGTGTGGCCTTCCGACAGCGGCTCTGACCAGCGTTTTCACGGTACTCACCCTTGCGCTCGCCCTATCACAACGCTTGGAACTCATCATCTTGAGCGAAAGTTCCAGGTTCGTGATTCCGTCCGGCTGAATTGACTTGTCGCCTACACCTTTGCTGGGGTTGTGGAAGGGGTGCGCCCACTCGCCGGAACCTCGCCCGCTGCGGAACGTTTGAAGCTCAGCCCTAATGCGGCGGATCGTTTTTGTCGGGACCTGCGCAGATGAGCCTGCTGGAGGACGTCAAACGCATCGCGGAGAGAGCGACCGGCTGGCGACGGCCGGAACACGCCCGGGCGCTGTTGCGCGAGCGCAAACCGCGAACATACAGGTTTCAGGATGATGGCCTCATTCCGAATCATCCAAGATGGCCATTCGTGATTTACAAAAGCGCGGTCCGGTTGCCGGACTCACTCGATCCCGCAGCAGTCTTTGAAGAACTGTTCGACCGCAACGGGTGGGGCGATTCCTGGCGTAACGGCATCTATGATTATGTCCATTATCACTCCCGCACGCACGAGGTTCTCGGCATTGCGCGCGGGAGAGGGAGGGTGCAATTCGGGGGACCGAAGGGACGCACCGCGACCTTAAAAGCGGGTGATGTGGCCATCCTGCCGGCAGGTACGGGGCATCGGTGTCTTGAAGCCAGCGACGACTTCCTTGTAGTGGGAGCCTACCCCCCGACAGGCACGTACGACGAATGCACCTCGGTTGAAGATCGCAAAAAGGCGCTGACGTCGATTCCGAAAACCGCCCGGCCGCGCAGGGACCCGGTTTACGGCAAAGACGGACCGTTGCTCCGCGCGTGGTCCAAATTGAGGCGTGGCCGCAGGTAGCCTTGTCCTCGCCCCAAACCATGCCGAGTTGGCGACCCGGGGTTCTCTCCAGGCTAATGCAATGAGCGGCCTTGACGCATCCTCGTCGCCGCCCTGCTACGCGAGTTTGGACAACGTAGTGCCTTGCGCGGCGGCAATCCCTTCCGCGCCAAAGCGTATGCGCGCGCGGCGGATAATTTGCTCGCCCTGAGCCTTCCTCTTGAGAATGTCATTGCGCAAGGCCGCTCTCGGCAAGGATGAATTTGCGGACTACCTGGAAAGACGGGCGCTCCGACCGGGCAAGGCGACCCGGTTACGGGTGCTCCGGCCACGGGCGGCAAGTTCAGGGGCCCCGAAGCGCTAACATGGGGCAATTCTGATCAGTCGGGCGGAGCCTCGATCGCCTCGATGTCCTTCTGTGACACTTTATTTACGGCCCGGCTTACGACGCGGACAACGAAGTAATCCGGTCCGAGTGCTTTTAGCGCAGCCAGCGGTGCGTCAACATCCAGCCATGATTCGACTTCGTTCAGAACGACAGGCATGCGGTCGTGGTATGGGGCAACGAGGTCGTTCGGTTCGTCTGTCAGAATGGCAAACGACGGAACAGCCTCATCTTTCACGTCCGAGTAGTCCCATATCCCGGCAAACATGATCGGCTTGCCATCCTTTCGCGAGAAGAAATACGGCTGCTTCTTGCCATCCTCCTCCCGCCATTCGTAAAAACCTTCTGCGGGAATCACGCAGCGCCGGTTGACGAGCATGGTCTTGAAGGACCCTCGCCGCAGGCTGTCAGTCCTAGCGTTGAGCAACGGCGGACGCCTCTTTCCATCCTTGGTCGGCAGATTAATGCCGAAGCGCGCCAGCTTCGCGACCACCGGCTTGTCACGTTCGGCCATGAACACGGGCACCCGCTCGGTGGGCGCCACATTGGGGTTGTACTCAAAATTGATGAGCTTCCCCGCCAGGGAACGGGGAATATCGCGCCATTCTTTCAAGCCGCGGATACGGTTGCACATAGTGTAATCGATCTACAATCGAATAAAGTGCTACCGCCAGCACGGAAGGCCCTGATTGAGCACACCTCAATCCAGGCGAAGGACTTGGGCCGCTGACGCTAATGATGGGCGAACAGCGCCAGCAGAATAATAATGGGGATTGGAATCCCGATCAGCCAGAGGAGGATATAACCCATGAGAATCTCCTTTCAGCCGGGCTGCTATGCTTCATATCTCCGCGTACCGATTACACCCCTCCAGGTTCCGTCGCGTAGCTGGCCGCCTTCGATCGCGGCCAGACTTGCGCAGAAGGCGCCGACAAGCATCGCAGCGGTCAGCCAGAGCGAGAGCTTCGCAGCGGCAATGCGCGCCTCATCGGCCGCGGCTCTGACCTGCGTGATGACGTCCGAAACCCGCTTCTCCGCGTCAGGTTGGGCTATCCCGGTGCGGGCTGCGACGAGCTGAGCCAAGTAACTGCGGTCGCTGTTCGGAATATCGCCGCCTTCGCGGAGGCCGCGGACGAGGATGCGCATAGCCTCGGCCCGCATGGCGGCTGGCTCGCCCGGCTGTGCCGCGACCGGCGGCTGGGCACCCGGCTGCCGACGGAACAGCATATCCACGAAATAACCGCTCGGACCTGCGGCTTCCCCGTCGCCTTGGCTGGCCGCCTGGGTGGCGCCCGCGGTTGCTCCGGCCGCGATGAAAGTCGCTGCACTGGCCAGCGCGGCGGCGCCGAACGCGGTTGCCGCGGCCCAAGCCAGGAAACCGTGTGCGGTGTCGCGGAACAGCACCTCGTCGGTGTGCAAGCCGGTCCATTTCGTGCGCAGCCGGCCCGCGATGTAGCCGCCGATAGTTGAGGAGAGCATCGCGATGACGATCAGATAGATGCCCGTTGCAATCTTGAAGGTACCGGCGGAAATGCCGGAATTCGGCCACGGCGACACGCTCGAAAACCCCATGCCGGCACCAAAGGCCACCAATACCAGGGTTAACGCCGCTGCCGTGACCCCGCCCGCGATTACCGCCGCCCAGGAGACGGCAGATTGGCTGCCCGCCATCGTGCTCGATACAACGTCAGTTCTTCCGTCAACCATCAAACACACTCCTGCCTAGGTGCTTTGAACAACGGCGCCGGGCAGTGGAATGTTCCTGAGGGGGGCGGCTGATTACTCTGGCCATTGGCGTACCAGCGCCGGAGTGATCATTCGACGACCTTCGGGATGACCGTGTTGTTGATGGGCTGTAATTCGATTCGGGCGCGCACCAGCGAGGCGAGAAGTTTGCCGGCGAAGCGGCCCTGCGCCCTTCTTTTCCCAACCGGATCGTGTATTTGCTTATATTCGGCTACCGATTTGGCTGCCTTGGAAGCCGCGAATGCGGCGTTGTCGGCGCCCGGGGGTATACAGGAAACGCAGCGTTTCCGGTCACCCGACCGGCAAGTGCTTTGAGGCGCCGTGAAAATGCTGCACAATCTGAAGAATCCCGTCGGCCCGGATGCAAGCGGCGCTTGCATTCGGCCAGCTTTGTCGCCACGCTTAGAGCCGGCGCTCAAGAGCGAAATCCTTCACAGAAGAGCCGCTCCGCCGTTACCTGAACATGGTCCTTGCGCTCGGTGATCACGACCGGGTCGCCGGGCTTCAACAGAGGACAGGGTAGAGCAGGCGCTTCCGCTGCTGCTCACCCGTCGCGGGGAGAAGATGGCCTATGAAAGGGAACCTCTTCACGTCTGCTTCTGATATCCGGTTCTGGATCCGAAGTGCGTGGAGTGACGTTCAACTCCGTCGTTTACTGTACAAGTACGGCCCGGCCCGGAGCCTGGATCTGCTCTATCAAACGCGAGATGATCCTTGGGGGCTGAACTCACCTCCGTTTCGGTACCAGCAACTGAAATATAGCACGATGCTCTCACTGCTCCCGATACGACATTACCAGCGAGCCTTGGACCTAGGTTGTGGGTTAGGCAGTTTTACACGCCGTTTAGGCGGCTATGCCGAACAGGTTTTAGGCATTGACCTATCTCACGTGGCAATCACGCAGGCTCGCCAGCAAACGACGGAATTCACCAACGTGAAATTCCAACAAGGCGATTTGCTCAACTTGCGCACGGATTTCCGCGAGGGGTTTGATCTCGTCGTATTGGCGGATACGCTCTACTACTTGTGGCCGCTTTCCAACGACGTTCTGGAGACGGTGCGCCAACGAGTGGCCCGGCTACTCGTCCCTGGTGGAATCTTGCTCCTGACAGATCATTTCATTTTTACGCTGGACCCAGGCAGCCGGTGGAGCGCGAAAATCCATCAATGCTTTCGCACCACCAGCAATCTTATCCTCCTCCACGAAAGCCGCCGTCCCTTTTACCTCGTCAGCGTACTCGAGAAACCTCGTTCATAGCCCCGACAGCTTTGCACAGGAGCGGCGACTCCTGACGCCTCCATTCAGGTCCAGCTACTGCGCCGCGTTCTTCGCCGAGTGAGAGTTGTTTCCCTCAGGCAGGTCGAGGCTCTTGAGGTCGTCCGGATGCGGCATGGTGATGATGTTGTAACCGGAATCGACGAAGTGAATGTCGCCGGTAACGCCGGTCGAAAGCTCTGAAAGCAGATAGACCGCGGCGCCGCCGATTTCGTCGAGGGTGACCCCGCGCCGCAGCGGCGAATGCCGCTGCTGAAATGCGAACATCTGCCGGGCATCGCTGATGCCGGCCCCGGCGAGCGTGCGAATCGGTCCCGCGGAAATCGCATTGACGCGGATCGCCATGGGCCCGAAATCGACCGCGAGGTAACGCACCGATGCTTCGAGCGCTGCCTTGGCCACGCCCATCACATTGTAATTAGGCATGGCGCGCTGGCCGCCGTTGTAGGTCAGCGTCACCATGGCGCCACCGGCGGGCATCAGCATCGCGGCGCGCTTGGCCAATTCCGTGAAGGAGAAGCACGATATAACCATCGTGCGAATGAAGTTTTCGCGGGTCGTATCGGCGTAACGGCCTCGCAGCTCATTCTTGTCGGAGAACGCGATCGCATGGACGAGAAAATCGAGTGAGCCCCAGTGATGAGCGACCGCGGAAAATACGCTGTCGATCGACGGCACATTCTCGACATCGCACGGCAGTACCAAAGACGAGCCAACCGACTCGGCGAGAGGTTTCACCCGGCGACCGAGGGCCTCGCCCTGGTAGGTGAACGCCAACGTCGCTCCGTGCGCTGCAAGCGTTCTGGCAATCCCCCAGGCGATCGAGTGGTCATTGGCCACGCCCATGATCACCCCGCGCTTGCCCCGCATCAATTCAGACATTGGTGCTCCCCCACTCTAACCGACGATTGCGCGGCACTGCTCATGCATCCAATCTCTTGATGACGATTGAGGCATTGGTGCCGCCGAAGCCAAACGCGTTCGAGAGCAGGCACCCCAGTGTTACGCCGTCGCGGCGTTCGCGTACGATCGGCATGTCGGCGAAAGCCGGATCGAGCGTTTCGATATTCGCGCTTTCGCAGATGAAGCCGTTGTTCATCATCAGCAGGCAATAGATCGCCTCCTGAGCGCCGGCGGCGCCGAGCGAGTGACCGGTAAGCGATTTCGTCGCGGAAATCGGCGGGCATTTGTCGCCAAACACTTTGCGGATGGCCTCGACCTCCTTGAGATCGCCGATCGGGGTGGATGTTGCATGAGGATTGATGTAGTCGACGGGCGGCTTTACTCCGTTGAGCGCCATCCGCATGCAGCGGACCGCACCTTCGCCCGAGGGCGACACCATGTCGTCCCCGTCGGACGTGGCCCCGTAGCCTGCGATCTCGCCATAAATCCTGGCGCCGCGCGCCTTGGCATGCGTCAGCTCTTCGAGCACGACCACGCCGGCGCCGCCGGCGATGACGAAGCCGTCGCGATCCGCATCATAGGCGCGAGACGCCTTTTCCGGTGTTGCGTTGAACTTCGAGGACAGCGCTCCCATCGCATCGAAGAGGACCGAGAGCGTCCAATCCAACTCCTCGCAGCCGCCCGCAAAGACCAGGTCCTGCTTGCCGAGCTGGATGATCTCCGCCGCGTTGCCGATGCAATGATTCGAAGTGGCGCAAGCCGAAGAGATTGAATAGTTGACGCCCTTGATTTTGAACCACGTGGCAAGCGTGGCCGACGCCGTCGAGCACATCGCCTTCGGCACAGCAAAGGGGCCGACGCGTTTGGGTCCGCGGCTGCGCGCGTTATCGGCGGCCTCGACGATCGCGCGCGTGGAAGGCCCGCCCGAGCCCATGATGATGCCGGTCATTTCATGGGATACTTCTGCCGGCTCAAGACCGGCGTCGCGGATCGCCTGATCCATCGCGACGTGGTTCCAGGCTGCTCCGCCGCCGAGGAACCGCATGGCCCGGCGGTCAATCGCCGCTTCCGCGTCAAGAGTCGGCGCGCCGTGCACCTGGCAGCGAAAGCCCAATTCGGCATATTTGTCGGCGCGGACCAAGCCGGACTTTGCCTCGCGCAGGCTGGCCAGGACCTCCTGAGTGTTATTTCCGATAGACGAGACGATACCCATCCCGGTGACGACGACCCGCCTCATCCCCGCCTCTCTTATGCGCCGCTCGGCTGCATTGCTTGATCGGCGCGGAACAGCCCGACTTTGATATCCATGGCCCGGTAGATCATCGATCCGTCGGCCTGGAGCCATCCGTCGGCAATCCCAAGCACCAGCTTCGAACGCATCACCCGCTTGATATCGATTCCGTAGACCACTTGCCGCACGGTCGGCAGCACTTGGCCGGAAAACTTCAGTTCACCGAGCCCAAGCGCACGGCCTTTTCCGGTCGAGCCGAGCCAACCGAGAAAGAAGCCAAGCATTTGCCACAGGGCGTCCAAACCGAGGCACCCCGGCATGACTGGGTCGCCCTTGAAATGGCAGGGGAAGAACCACAGGTCCGGCTTGAGGTCGAGAACGGCGCGGACCAGCCCTTTGCCGTATTGACCGCCGGCTTCGGCAATCTCCGAAATACGGTCGAACATCAGCAATGGAGGAAGCGGCAGTTGCGGCCCGTCGTTGAACAATTCGCCGCGCGCGCAGGCGAGAAGGTCTTCGTAATCAAAGCTGTTGCGTCGGTTCTCCATCCACTTTCCCGCTCTTGCCCGTTCCAGGTCGTTCGCCGCGCAGCCGGAAAGCACCTAATATAGCGAGCCCGGCCGGCAAACCAGCCTATCGCGCGGCAAACGGCCCCTTTTAGCCCAGTTTAGAGATTGCGTAATCTACGGGCCGGGGAGTTGCATATCAAAACCAATATGTTACAGATGCAACAATCGAGCAACGACACGGTTCAGGTGTGTTCATGACGCCGTCGCGGACCACGGCCTATGCGGCCGAAACCCCCGACCGCATTCCGCCATCCGCGGAAGGCGGCCGTCTGACCGGCTGTCCTTGGCGCGATGTCAAAACCATGCTTCGTCAGGTTGGGCTGCGCCCTACGCAGCAACGCATGGCTCTTGGCTGGATGCTCTTTGGCAAGGGCGACCGGCACATTACGGCAGAAATGCTCTACGAGGAGGCGACCAAGGCGAAGGTCGCGGTGTCGCTGGCGACGGTCTACAACACGCTGCATCAGTTCACCGATGCCGGCCTGTTGCGCCAAGTCGCGGTCGACGGTTCCAAGACCTATTTCGACACCAACGCGACGCAGCATCACCATTTCTTCGTGGAAGGCGAGAATGCGCTGCTCGACATCGCCGACAGCGACGTCGTTCTCGGCAAGACGCCGGTCCCGCCTGAAGGCTACGAGATCACCCGAATCGATGTCGTGGTCCGCCTGCGCCGCAAGCCGCGCTGACGGTACGCTATCCCGCGGGTTACTCCACCTTTTCGTCGGGATAGACTCCCCAGAGCCGGTCCTGCGCAACCCAGCCGTCGAAACCGGAACCGGCGATACGGCACCAGGCTCCCGTGCACTGGCGCACCGAGGCAAGCACGCCGGATTGAAGACGCGCGGTCACCTCGGCGGCAGGGTCGGGTTTGGCCAGTAGCGGCACCAGAGCATCGGCCTCTCTGGCCTTGACCAGAGCGGTCCGCCGCCCCGACAGCATCGAATGGTAGACCCATCCCTCGGCGCCTTCCCAGTCGCGGATGCGCCGCCAATTGTCGGACTCAGCCGTAATCTCGACCGGCAGACCGGCACGGGTATAAACCCAGGTGACCTCGTGATTGCGGGTCGGCCCGCTGCGCACATTGACCCGATCGGGCTTGAGGCTGACGAAGCGGGGGACCGGCAGTCCGCTTTTGCTTCCGACCTCGCCCGCGGCTGCGGGACCGATCCCGATGGCAAGGAGCGAGATCAGCAGGAGAAGCCGCAGGTGAGATTGTCGGGCGAATGAGTAGCAGGGTCGCTGACTGATCATGCGTTTGCTGCCGCTGATGAGAACGAAGGCGCGAGCGCTTGTTTCGACCTCGCCATCTGATACACAGGCCCAAATGACGTTGCCGGTCGGGCCGGAGCTTGAGGCAGTGTCGGGACCTGGGGTTAAAGAGCCCTGAACGGATTGCGAAAAACGCCAGCGCTGCCGGTTTGCTGCGTTCCGGGTGCAGGACATGGCTAAGGCCAGAAGACCGCTGGTTGTGGTCACGCGCAAATTGCCGGACGGCGTCGAAACGCGAATGCGCGAACTGTTCGATGCGCGCCTCAATCTCGACGACAAACCGCTGACGCAAAGCGAGCTTGGGGAAGCGGCGAAGATCGCCGATGTCCTGGTTCCCACGGTGACCGACCGCATCGATGCCGCCGTACTGGGCAAGGCGGGCGAGCGGCTCAAGCTGATCGCCAATTTCGGAAACGGCGTCGACAATATCGACGTGGCGGCCGCCCATCAGCGCGGGATTACGGTCACCAACACGCCGGGCGTGCTGACTGAGGATACGGCAGATATGACCATGGCGCTCATTCTCGCGGTCCCGCGGCGGCTTGCGGAGGGCGCCGCCGTCCTCATCGATGAGAAGCGCTGGAGCGGCTGGTCGCCGACCTGGATGCTGGGTCACCGCATCTGGGGCAAGCGCCTGGGCATCGTCGGCATGGGGCGCATCGGGCAGGCGGTCGCGCGGCGGGCACGCGCCTTCGGGTTGCAGATCCATTATCACAATCGGCGGCGCGTGGCCGCACGGATCGAGGAGGAACTGGGCGCCACGTACTGGGAGAGCCTCGATCAGATGCTCGCCCGCACGGATATCATTTCGATCAATTGCCCACACACTCCGGCGACCTATCACTTGTTGTCGGAACGCCGGCTGCGGCTGATCAGGCCGGAGGCCTATGTCGTTAACATCGCGCGCGGGGAAGTCATCGACGAGAACGCGCTTGCGCGCCTCATCGCCGAGGGCCGGATTGCCGGCGCCGGGCTCGACGTCTTCGAGCACGAACCGGCCGTGAACCCGAAGCTCGTGCGACTTGCCCGCGCCGGCAAAGTGGTGCTGCTGCCGCACATGGGTTCGGCGACGCTCGAAGGCCGGGTCGACATGGGCGAGAAGGTGATCGTCAATATCAGGACCTTTCTGGACGGTCACAAGCCGCCGGACAGGGTCCTGCCTTCGATGCTGTAACTCAACTCTGGTACAGGGAGTACGACGATGCCCGGACGGTTATTGCTCGCCGCGGCTGCTCTCTCCGTTGTTGTGGCTGGTCCTCTGCCGGCAGCCTCCGCCGGGCGGCTGTCGCCCAAGGACATCCAGGCCACCTTCTTCAATGGCGAGCCGTTCACGGCCGCAACCCCGGCCAACGTCAAATACAGGATGGTGTTCACGCCCGACGGCAAGATGACGCGCGAGCCGCTCGACAAGGAGGGCGTCAAGTATGAAGGCTCTTGGAAACTCTCCAAGGATGGATTCTGCTCCACTTGGCAAGGTTCGAAGCAGCACTGTTACCGGGTGACGCCGAGCGGCGAGAACAAATGGGCCGTGGTGGTGAGCACCCAGGCGGTGGCGTATTGGTCGAAGTAAGCGAGTAACATGATTTCGCATTTTGTAGGGTGGGCAAAGGCGCGGCCACACGCACGCGGCGCGCCACGAGTAGAAAAGAGCGCCGTGCCCACGCGGTTGGTGCGGTGAAGTAGTCCGCGTGGGCACGGCTCGCGCAAAGCGCTCGCCTTTGCCCAGCCTACAATTTCGACGATTTCATTTATGCACCGATAAATCCCTGATCGTCGGAATCTCTCCGGTCAGCGGGTTCCCCGGATCCCAGCCATAGCGCAGCGTCTCGAAGCGCATCGAGCGGGCATCGAGCATCAACAGGCGGCCGACGAGACCCTCGCCGAAGCCGACAATTTCCCGGATTATTTCAAGCGCCGTGAGCGAGCCGAGCACGCCTGCCATGGCGCCGAGCACGCCCGCCTCGGCGCAGGTCGGAACGCTGCCGGCCGGCGGCGGTTCGGGGAAGAGGCAGCGGTAGGTCGGATTCGGCGTCCCGTCTGCGGCGCGTTCATGGGCTCGGATCGACGTAATGGTGCCGTCGAATGTCCCCATCGCGGCGGTGACCAGCGGTTTTGCGGCAAAATAGCAGGCGTCGGAGACGAGGTAGCGGGTGGAGAAATTGTCCGAGCCGTCGGCCACGATGTCGTAGCGGCCGATCAGATCGAGCGCGTTTCCGGCGAGGAGGCGCGTGGCATGGGTCTCGACTGCCACATGCGGGTTGAGGCGATGAACGGTTGCAGCCGCGCTTGCAACCTTGGACATGCCGATTTCCGGGGTGCCGTGGATCACCTGCCGCTGCAGGTTTGAGAGCGTCACCTCGTCGTCGTCGATGATGCCCAGCGTGCCGACGCCGGCAGCCGCCAGATAGAGGAGCGCCGGGGCGCCCAATCCGCCGGCACCGACAACGAAAACACGCGCGCGCTTGAGCGCAGCCTGGCCGGGACCGCCGACCTCGCGCAGCACGATATGGCGCGCATAGCGTTCCAGTTCTTCCGGACTGAGCATGGCAACGGCTTATAGCACTGGGGCGATCGGCTGGAACGGTGCTGCGAACTCGGTGCGCTCCCTCTCCCCCAATAAGCGCGGTTACGTGCGTCTTCGACGCGCCATGGGGGAGAGAGTGGGGTGAGGGGGTTTCGGGCCTGTCGAAAGGCCGTAACCCCGCACCGGCACGGCTCTTGCCATGTTCTCAACGCGCCGGTCCCGCTCCGATCTTCTCTGGGCGGATTGTACGCGCATTGAGAACAATTTGTATCAAAACAGGCCATGAGCTTTAACCAGACGCTGGCGCTGACGTACCGAACCGATACGAATCGGCTGCTGCGCCGATGGGCCTGGCTGTCGCGCACGGCGCTGGGCGCCGCAGTGCTCCTGTGCGATATCGCGGTGATATTAACCATGTCATGGTTGACCGGTATCGGCTATCATTTGTTCGTTTACGGAATAACCGGCGACACTCTGTCCTACCTCGAAGTGGGCTCGCTGTCTGCCATTCTCTTTACGATGTTCAATGTGTGGCGCGGTGAATACGCTCTGCCGAACTATTTTTCGTTCAAGCCGCATTTGCGGCAAACCGTCCGGCCCTGGACGCTGACGTTCATCTGCCTGCTTGCATTGGGCTTTCTGACGCAAATCTCGGCGATCTATTCCCGCGGCTGGATGCTCCTCTACTACGGTTCGACCGTCTGCATGCTGATTGTCCTGCGTTACCTGTTCGTGCGGATAACTGTGCTTGCCGGCCGCATCGGCATGATCTCGGCGCAGCGTATTTTCCTGTTCGGGACCGGCAGCCATGTCGAAGATTTCGTCACCCGCTATCGGCCGCGGATGTTCGGGGTCAACGTTGTGGGATGCCGATTCCTCACGCCGATGCCGCCGGATGCAAGCCCGGAGACCCGACGCCAGGCGCTGGATGCGGACTTGGCCGCCGCAGTCGCCAGCGCGCGGGTATTGCGGCCCGACGCGCTTTTCGTTGTGATGCCGTGGTCCGATCGCAAAACGATCAACTACTGCGCCGAAACTCTGCTCAGCGCGCCTGCCGAAATCCACCTCGGTGCGGAGGAGATTCTGGACCGGTACGATCACGTGCAGATTTCGAAGATCGGAAAAATGTCGAGCCTGCAGCTCACGCGACTGCCGCTGTCGCGTTTCGAGCTGATGGAAAAACGGACATTGGATCTGGTGGTCGCGTCGCTCGCTTTGCTGCTGCTCACGCCCGTGCTTATCGTCGCGGCCGTTTTGATCAAGCTCGACAGCGCAGGGCCGGTATTCTTCCTGCAACGGCGGTTCGGATTCAATCAGAACACGTTTCGAATCATCAAATTCCGGACAATGCACGCGGTCGAGGACGGTCCGGTCATCAAGCAGGCTACGAAGGACGATCCGCGCATTACTCGGATCGGGGCTTTTCTGCGCCGCTGGAACATCGACGAACTGCCGCAGCTGTTCAATGTGATCAAGGGGGACATGTCTCTGGTCGGCCCGCGACCGCATGCCCTCTCGCACGATCGCGAATACGAGCGGCGCATAGCGCTTTATGCCCGGCGGCATAAAGTAAAACCCGGGATTACCGGCTGGGCGCAGATCCACGGTTTCCGCGGCGAGACGGAGACCGACGAGAAGATGCGCAATCGCGTCGAGCATGACCTCCATTACATCGACAACTGGTCGCTTCTCCTCGACCTGCAAATCCTGATCCAGACCGTGATCTCGCCGCGCTCCTATCGCAACGCTCATTAGCGAATAGCGGATAGTGAATAGCGAATAGTGAGTGAGTAGTGAGTAGTGATAGAAAGGTTGAATTATTCTTGCCGCGCTCTCGCCGTCATCCTGAGGCGCTCGCCCGGCCTCTACGGCCGGGCGAGCCTCGAAGGGCGCCTTTGTCGCACCTGCGCCCGCGCGGGCATCCTGAGGTGCTCGCGCGCGTGCTTTGCGCGCGCGAGCCTCGAAGGACGCGCGGGCGGGTGAGGGGGTTCCGGATCGACCTGGCCTGATCCGAAGCCGGTACGTGGTTGCCGCACTGTTGCCGCGAACCCCGGCTTGAACGACGATCTCGCGCGGCGTCGATAAGGCGGCGCCGGCGGGCATAAACGCGCTTGCGGCGCGTCGAAGACGTGCCGCAACGCGAACAGGGGCCGGAAATGAGCAACAGCATCGACGCGATGCCCGGCGGGGCACCGGGGCAGCCGTTCCCGCTTCCGCCGTCGGCGCAGGCTGCGCTCGATCGCGATCTCTCCCGGCGCTCCTCCACAGCCGGCGCGGGCGCGCCCCTCGTCATCGAGGCCGGCCGCGCCGACCGTCACTATTGGGCGGACCTTTGGCGCTATCGCGAACTGTTTGCCGTCCTTGCCTGGCGCGACATTTCGGTTCGCTACAAGCAAACCGTCATCGGCGCCTCCTGGGCGCTCATTCGCCCGTTCCTCACCATGGTGGTCTTCACCGTCATTTTCGGCAGGCTCGCGCGCCTTCCGTCCGAAGGCATGGCGCCCTACGCGCTCATGGTCTTCGCCGGGATGCTGCCATGGAGCCTGTTTGCCGGCGCGCTCTCCGATGCTTCGAACAGTCTCCTCGGCAACGCCAATCTCATCACCAAGGTCTATTTCCCGCGGCTCATCGTGCCCTTGGCGGCGGTGACTGTCGCCGTGGTCGATTTCGCCGTCAGCCTGCTTATTCTGTTGGGCCTGATGATTTGGTACGCGTTCCTGCCCGGCTGGCAAATCCTGCTGCTTCCCGTATTCGTCGCGGTCGCCTGTCTCGCGAGCTTCGGCATCGGCATCTGGATCACGGCTCTCAACGTCAAATACCGGGATTTCCGCTACATCATTCCCTTCATGGTCCAGCTCGGGCTCTACATATCGCCGGTCGGCTATAGTTCCAGCATCATTCCGGATCGGTGGCGGCTTCTCTATTCGCTCAATCCGATGGTGGGCGCCATCGACGGCTTCCGCTGGTCCATCCTCGGCGGCGAAACCGGCATCTATTGGCCGGGCTTTTCGCTGGGCCTCCTCGTAACCGGTTTCTTTCTATGGCTTGGGATCCGGCAGTTCCGAAAAATGGAAAAAACCTTCGCCGACCTGATCTGATCCCCGTCGTTGCGGTCCTCGGGATCATTTTCAGTACCGTTTGCAAAAACACGGTACCGAAACCAAACTAACGGTTGACCGCGCCGTGCCGCGTTGTGTACGTTACACATGGTTACGTCGAATTGCGCCCGGAGCCAGGTTTGGCCGCCGGGCGTTTTCGTTTTTGCCGCCGAAAAAACGACCCCGACGCCCGGCCGGGACACCGAGTGGACGCTGGTTGCAGCAAAAGCTCGGTATCGCTTTCGGCATCATCTGAAAAAAATGCGGTAGCACGTACCTGACGCGACGGCGCAGGCCGGCAAGAACGATTTCATCGAGATTTTCGTGCCGTGGTATTGGCAGGACGAGTATCGCAGGTCAGATGTCAGACGTCGGAGATCGAATGTCGGATGACGGGCAACAGGTGGAGGGTCTGACATCTGACATCTGATATCTGATATCGGACATCTGTCCTCCGACATCTGACTACGCCACGCCCATCTCGGCCCGGATTTCCGCGCGCAGCGCATCGATCGGAACGAGTCCGCGCGGCGTTTCGAGATGCCAGAATGCCCAGCCGTTGCAGGCTTCCAGCCCCTGCGCAAGCGCGCCGATGCGGTGGATCGAACCGACGGTCGCCCCGAAGGCAATCGCGCCATCGGGGCGCACCAGCGCCGCGTGGCGGCGCCCGGCATCGACGAGCCGCGCTCCGGCGGGGACAAGCCCGCGCTCGATCAGCGTCGAGAAGGGAACGCGCGGCGCCTCGCGCGGCGTCATGAACGGCGCGAGACAGGTCTCGTCCAGCGGCTCGACTGCGGCAATGCGTTTTTCCGCGGCCGTCGCATAAGATGCCTCGCGCTCGAAGCCGATGAAGCGGCGAGCGAGCCGCCTCGCCACCGCGCCGGTGGTGCCGGTGCCGCAAAACGGATCGAGGACGAGGGCATCGGGGCGCGATGAAGCGAGAATGACGCGGGCCAGCAGCGCTTCCGGTTTCTGCGTCGGATGAAGTTTTCTGCCGTCGGGGGTTTTGAGCCGCTCCTCCCCGGTGCAGAGCGCAAACGTCCAGTCGGAGCGGACCTGCACGCCGTCGTTGCCGGCCTTCAAGGCTTCGTAATTGAACGTGTAGCGCGCTTTCGCATCGCGCGCCGCCCAGATCAGCGTTTCATGCGCATTGGTAAAGCGGCGGCCGCGGAAATTCGGCATCGGATTGGATTTGCGCCATACCACGTCGTTGAGAATCCAGAATCCGAGATCCTGGAGGATACTGCCCACGCGAAAGATGTTGTGATAGGAGCCGATTACCCACAGCGTCGCGCCGGGCTTCATCACTCGCCGGCAGGCGGCGAGCCAGGCGCGGGTGAAATCGTCATAGGCGGCAAAGCTCGAGAATTTGTCCCAGTCGTCGTCAACGGCATCGACGCGCGAATCGTCGGGACGCTTGAGGTCGCCTTGAAGCTGGAGATTGTAAGGAGGATCCGCGAAGACAAGATCGATCGAGGCGGCCTCGAGTTTCGCCATCTCGGCGATGCAGTCGCCGGTGACGACACGTGCGGCAGCGCGGGACTCGGAAGCTGCGCGGGGCGCCCTGACGGACGCCCCGCGTTGCGACACAACCATGACTCAACAACTCTGACTCAGGCGACGCAGTCGGCGACGCGGGACCTGCAACCGACAGATCGATGATGACGCGCCAAGGTAAAAATCGCATTAATCGCGGCGCCGATTGCGCGGCACGAATGCGCGGCGCGAATTGGCGCGAGAGAGTATCGGGATATATATTGATGCAGCCAGCCGGGTTGTGATCGCCAGGACACGGTATTCAGGGCCGGCGACGTGCGTTCACATCGGCGATCGTCAGGAGCTTGTGCCATGCGTGACGACGAATTGCCGGAGAGCGGAAACATCGAGGATCGCCGCGGCCAAGGCGGTTTCGGCGGCGGATTTGGCGGCGGCGGTTTTCCGATCGGCCGCGGCGGCGGATTGGGCATCGGTACCATCGTGGTGCTCGGGCTCATCGGCTGGGCGCTCGGCATCGATCCGCGGCTGCTCATCGGCGGCGCCGAAATGGTGTCGCGCCAGCAGCAGCCGGAAATCCAGAGGCCGGCGCAGCCGGGGAAAGTCGGCGCGCCGAGCGACGAAACCGGTCGGTTCGTGTCGCGAATCCTCGGCAGCACCGAAGTCGTCTGGAAAGCGATCTTCGCCGCGGACGGCAAAACCTATCATCCGCCCGGCCTCGTCCTTTTCAGCGGCGTCACGCGGGCCGGCTGCGGACTGGCGCAAAGCGCCATGGGGCCGTTCTATTGCCCGTCGGACAAGAAGATTTATCTCGATACCGAATTCTTCCAGGAGATCCAGACGCGCTTTCGCGGCTGTGAAGGCAAGGCGTGCAGATTCTCGCAGGCCTATGTCATCGCCCATGAAGTGGGTCACCACGTTCAGGACGAACTCGGCATCCTGACCCGCGCGCACAGCGCGCAACAGGCCGCCGGCGACCGCGCTGACGCAAACCGCATCCAGGTAAGGGTCGAGCTGCAGGCGGATTGCCTCGCCGGTGTATGGGCCAAGAAATCGAACGACCGCTGGGATCTTCTCGAACCGGGCGACGTCGAGGCGGCGCTGCGGACTGCCGCAGCGATCGGCGACGATACTCTTCAGCGCCGAGCGCAGGGCCGGGTCGTGCCCGACAGCTTCACCCATGGCAGCGCCGCCCAGCGGCAGCGCTGGTTCAATACCGGCGTCACCCAGGGATCGGTCGGCGCCTGCAACACGTTTGCGGCGCAACAGTTATAGGCTGGCGCGTTTGCGCCCAACCAGCCTTACTGCGTCACAAACACCGTAGGGTGGGCAAAATCGCGTGGCAGCGCCTGACAGCGTGGGCCATCCGCGCGTTTACGCGCGTCTTCAACGCGCTATGGGCGCCCGGCGCGATTTTGCCCACGCGGTCGGCATCGGAGAAGGCGCCGTTGCCCACCCTACGATGTTTCTGACGCAATAATGCTAGACTGGGTTTCGCCGCTTACATTTCCCGATCGCGAAGCGCCTTGATCGAAAAGAAGTCGAGGGAGGTCGAGACCTGCTCGTCTTTATCGCTGTTGACGCACGCAAGCGACCCAATACGATCGAGTACATGCGTCGATAAGTGCACCAGCTTCAGACTCTCATAGGGCGGGCTGGGTTCTACCAGCAGCCGGCGCTGCGCGTCCCAGGCGGGGCGTCCGAGGCACACCAGCCAATTGAATGTGGCTGGAAAGGATCGAACGGCCAGGTTGCCGAGTCTGGTTACGAAGTTGAAGGCAATCTGTTCGACGCAGCGTGTGTGACCGTCAATGGCAGAGATGCGCAAAAGCCCTTTTTGCAGATATTGCCGCCAAGTGTTCCACACCGGCGAATCCGATCGGATGGCCAGTACGCCGACGTTGAAGGTCGGCACCAGATACATCTTGCCGGCTATCTCGCGACCGAATATGCGCTCGGTTACCTGTGCTTCGAGATTCCAAACGTGCTGCCCCCCGACGAATTTGAAATAGGATCGATCGATTTCAGGTACTGCAGCGATACCGAAGCGAGCCGCTTCGCTCACCAACATCTCGATCGCCTGCGGATCCTGTACCCATACGTCTGCATCGAGCCATAGGGCCACTTCGTAGTCTTTGGAAAACTCATTCAGATAAGGCCGGGCGAGCATTGCGCCGAATCCAGGCATGACCGCTCCCGCCTGTCGCTTGGCAGGAAAGTCATACGGATAGGTGAAGCGAACGACTTTGACGTTTGGGCTACTGGCCAGCGCAGCCAGCTGATCCGGTGTCAGCCCAAAATCGATCACCACCTTGTCGGCGCGCAGATCTTCGAGCGATTTCAGGAGGCCGGTCAAAAAACGATAATATCCAGCATCGCAACCTGAGAGAATGCAAAATCGATTCACCGCTACCCCAACTTTTCCGGTTCCTGCGGCAATGCTAGTGTCCCGATTCCGAAGTTCGCTTCATTGTGCGGCACCCTCGTTTGCGAACTTCGGAATCGAAGGACACTAGCAACTTATTGATGTAGTGTGGCTTTGGTTCAGAAGTCCGCATGTTGGACTCGCCGCAAGAATGATGCGGACTTCTGAACCGCCACACTAGCATGATGCGGTTCCCTCCGCGCAGCGCGCAGCCATATCCCCCGATCCCCCCATGAAGAACGTCAATCCCAATCCGTTTACCACCCGGCCCGAGATCGAAGGCACGTTCGGGGTGGTCGCTTCCACGCACTGGATCGCGACCGCGGTCGGCATGGCGATGCTCGAAAAAGGCGGCAACGCCTTCGATGCCGCAGTCGCCGCCGCCTTCACCTTGCAGGTGGTCGAGCCGCATCTCAACGGGCCGGGCGGCGACGTTCCTGTGATCGTGTACGACGTGCGCAAAGGCAGGGTCGAGGTGATCTGCGGGCAGGGGCCGGCGCCGGCGGGCGCGACGATGGCGCATTATCGCGCCCTTGGGCTCGACCTCGTTCCCGGTACCGGGCTCCTTGCCGCCTGCGTGCCCGGCACCTTCGAAACCTGGATGCTGCTCTTGCGCGACTACGGCACCATGCCGCTTGGCGAGGTGCTACGCCCGGCGATCGGCTATGCGCAGGAGGGCCAGCCCCTGGTCGAGCGCGCCAGCGCCACGATTGCAACCGTTGCCGACCTGTTTCGTGAGCATTGGCCGACATCCGCGGCGGTCTATCTGCCCGGCAACAAAGTGCCGGCGCCCGGCACCCTGTTCGCCAATCCGGCGCTTGCCGCGACCTATGCGCGTATCCTGCGCGAGGCGGAGTCCGTCGGCGGCGATCGCGTCAAACAGATCGAGCGCGCACGCGCCATGTGGTCGAACGGCTTTGTGGCCGAAGCGGTGGACCGTTTTTGCCGCACCCAGGACGTGATGGACACCAGCGGGCGGCGGCATCGCGGCGCGCTCACGGCCGACGACATGGCGCGCTGGCAGCCGCGGATCGAGCCGCCGGTGACCTACGAGTACGGCCGCTATACCGTGTGCAAAGGCTCATTCTGGAGCCAGGGCCCGGTGATGCTGCAACAGCTCGCTTTGCTCAAAGGATTCGATCTCGACGGCGCCGATGTGATGAGCGCCGACTTCATCCATACCGTGGTGGAATGTTCGAAGCTCGCTTTTGCGGATCGCGATACATTTTATGGCGATCCCGATTTTACCGCCGTGCCGGGCGAGACGCTGCTCTCCGATCGTTACAACGACCAGCGCCGGGGGCTCGTTGGCAGGCAGGCTTCGCTCGAGCAGCGGCCCGGCATTATTCCCGGATTTGGCAAGCAGCTTGCGATCCGCACCGCAGGGAGCGCGGGCGCCTCCCTCGCAGACGGAGCCGGCGAGCCGACGGTCGGGCGCACGCCGTGGACGCATGGCGACGAACCGGCGGTTGCCGTCGAGGCCGCGGCCCTCGAACGCTCCGGCCTGATGCGCGGCGATACCGTGCATTTCGACATCATCGACCGCGAGGGCAACATGGTCTCGGCCACGCCGTCGGGCGGCTGGCTGCAATCCTCGCCGGTCGTTCCGGAGCTTGGCTTCTGCCTTGGCACCCGCGCCCAGCAGTTCTGGCTCGAAGACGGCCATCCCAATGCGCTGGCGCCCGGCAAGCGCCCGCGCACCACGCTCACGCCCACCATGGCGTTGCGCGACGGCCAGCCCTACCTCGCCTGGGGCACGCCCGGCGGCGACCAGCAGGATCAGTGGACGGCGCAATTCTTCCTCCGCCACGTGCATGCCGGGATGAACCTCCAGGAAGCAATCGACACGCCGGCCTGGCATTCCGAGCATTTCGCGTCTTCGTTCTGGCCGCGCGAGGCGAGGCCCGGCGTCCTGGTGGTCGAAGCAAGGCTTCCGGCCGATACGATCAAGGAGCTTCGCCGCCGCGGCCATATCGTCGAGGTGGAGGCCGATTGGTCGGAAGGCCGGCTCACGGCTGCCGCGCGCGACGGCCGCCGCCGCCGCGCCGCCGCCAATCCCCGCGGCATGCAAAATTACGCCGCTGGCCGATGACGAGGGGCTCGCGGTCCATTCATGCCAACAATTGCGCCCTACGGCTCCTGGAAATCGCCGATCACTTCCGATCTCATCGTGGCGCAATCCATCGGGCTCGCGGAGGCGCGGGTCGACGACGGAAAGATCTATTGGCTCGAAGGACGGCCACAGGAGCAAGGGCGCAACGTCGTGATGCGCGCGGATTGGCTCGGCGCTGAGACGATCGAGATCACGCCAAAGCCCTACAATGCTCGCACCCGCGTGCACGAATACGGCGGCGGCGCCTGGACCGTCGCCGACGGCGTTATCTACTTCTCGAATTTCGCCGATGGACGTCTTTATCGCCAGAGCGAAGCCGACCAACAGCCGGAAGCCCTGACGCCGGAGCCGCCGGCGCGAGAACGGCAGTGGCGTTTTGCCGACGGCATCATCGATCGCCGGCGAGGACAGTGGATCGGCGTACGCGAGGATCACACTGCCGGCGGAGAACCGATCAACACGATCGTTGTCGTCGATTTGCACCGAGGAGAACGTCATTCGGGACGCGTCCTTGTCGGCGGCCACGATTTTTTCGCTTCGCCGCGGTTGTCGCCGGATGGACGCCGGCTGATCTTCATTGCGTGGGATCACCCCAACATGCCGTGGAACGGCACGACGCTTTATCTGGCGCAACTCGACGAGGCAGGAGCAGTCGCGGAAACTCGGATAATTGCCGGCGGCCCGGCAGAATCGATCTTCCAGCCGGAGTGGTCACCCGACGGCACTGCGGTTTCATTCGTATCCGATCGCAGCAACTGGTGGAACTTGTACCGGTTCGATCTCGCCGCTCGCGCGGTTGAGCCGCTCGCGCCGATGGCGGCCGAATTCGGCGCTCCACAATGGGTGTTTGGCGCGTCGACCTATGCCTGGGCGGGCGCCCGTCGCATCGTCTGCGCCTATTCGTCGGCCGGGCTTGGCCGGCTCGCGGCACTCGATCTCGAAAGCAAAGCGCTGCGGCCGGTCGAGACCCCGTTCACCGAGTTCGGCTCGGTACGGGCCGACGGCGACCGCGTCGTATTTCGTGCCGGCGCGCCCGATCGTCCGGTCAGCATCGTCGCTCTCGACCTCGCCTCGGAACCACATCGCATCATCAAGAAAGCGACAAATGTTCTCGACCAGCCGGACCTGCACCTGGCCGACTATCTGACAATGCCGAAGCCCGTTGAATTTCCGACAACGGACGGGGCCACGGCGTTCGGTTTGTTCTATCCGCCGCACAATCCGGACTATGCCGCTGCTGACGGCGAAAACCCGCCGCTTGTCGTCAAGTGCCATGGCGGGCCGACGTCTGCGGCTTCGAGCACGCTCAATCTCGGCATTCAGTTCTGGACCAGCCGCGGCATTGCCGTGCTTGACGTTAATTACGGCGGCAGCACCGGGTTCGGCCGCGCTTATCGGGAGCGGCTCTATGGCAACTGGGGCATCGTGGACGTCGATGACTGCGTCAATGGTGCGAAATTCCTCGCCGCCCAAAACGCCGTCGACGAGAGCCGCATCGTCATTACCGGCGGCAGCGCCGGAGGATACACCACGCTCGCCGCACTCGTGTTTCGCGATTTTTTCCAGGGCGGCGCCAGTTACTACGGCGTGAGCGACGCTGCGGCGTTAGCGCGCGACACGCACAAGTTCGAATCGCGCTATCTCGACTGGCTCATCGGCCCGTATCCGCAGGAGGAAGCGCGCTATCGCGAGCGCTCGCCGGTTTTCCACGTGGACCGGCTCGCCAAGCCGGTGATCTTCTTTCAGGGCGACGAAGACGCGATTGTGCCTCCGAGTCAGACTGAAGTGATGGTCGAGGCGCTCCGGCGCAAAGGCAATCCGGTCGGCTATTTTCTGTTCTCAGGCGAGCAGCACGGATTTCGGAAAGCCGCCAATATCCAGCGCTGCCTCGATGCCGAACTCGCCTTCTATGCCATCGAGATATTCAGGATCGGCTTGACGTTTTAGTCGAGACAGCTGCATCAAGTTGCCCGCAGTCGAATGTCTTGCAAAATAGCCAGCAACTAGCTATTTTGGAGAACATGGGAAAGCACAGCGTCGTCGAGGCCAAGAACCAGCTTTCGGACCTGATCGATCGCGCCCTGAAAGGCGAGGGTGTGGTGATAACACGTCACGGACGCCCGGTTGTGGAGCTGAGGCCCATTTCATTGCCGGGCAAGCCGGTTACGTCTGAGGCAATCGATTGGCTGGCCCAACACCGGGTTGGCCGGCGAATGCCTCGCGAGGACGCAGCCGCACTCGTGCGCCGAATGCGCGATGAGTGGGAGCGGTGAGGCTTTACTTCGACGCCAGCGCGATAGTACTGTTGTTTCTCGTCGATCCTCTCAATGCCAGGGCTGGCAAGGTTCTCCGCGGCCTCCGTTACAGAATGCCGTTCTCGCTCCGCGAGACATGGATCGCGTGTCCAGACCCGCCGGGCGATGGCTGACGAAAACTCTGCGGCAGAAAGGGCTAATTCGCCACGTCATGTATTCCGCGCAGAAACCAGCAGCCTTCGGATTTCGCAAACCGGTAATAGATGACATAACCCGTATTGTTGATACCCAGCATCGCGACTCTGTCGTTAGGCGATTTACGTTCATTTGGATGCTCCCCCGTCACATCGTTAAAGAAAATATGTTCTTTCGCCCGCGTGGTCTTGGGTCTAAGAATTGTTCCGCCGTTTTGACGGTCGAAGCCTGGTATCTCCTCGAACGTTGCAAACATCTTTGGCGGTAAATCCCCGTACCCCGCCTCAAGGCGCACGTATTCGAGCGGCAGCGAGGTAAATTGGCGCTGCACATCCGCACTATCGGAAAAAGTCTGTAGAAACTTGCTAAAGTCCTGCGACGGACACGCGACACTTGCCTTTGTGGTCTCGGCTATTTGCTGTACCGATTTCGTACCAGTACAGGCCGTGACGAGGACCGAAACAGCTACGAGCTGTGCATTTATCCCCATTCGTGGTCTCATCATTATTGCCCGTGCATATCAAATCTCGAGCCTTGGTGCCATCCGAAAGCGGGCCACCGCTGCCGGGGCCTGCACGTAGTTCGGGGACGGCCCCGGTGCTCGCGGGCATTGCGCGAATGGCAGGCCCTCGGCCGCTGGTACCGCGCTCTTGAATCGCGACGCCTTTCAGGTTTCGCCAGAAAGATGGTCGCCTCACCTGCGCGAACGCCGGGCAGCCACTACCCTCAGCTACACTGGCGATAGGCCGCTCCGCAGCCAAACTCCTGATGTGCTAGCGATAAACTCAATCTGCCGCAGGCCACGCATCATGGGATCGCGATGAGCAATCCCGCGCTCACCGCCAATGACTTTCATGACCGCTGCTCAATGAACAGGTATACCTACCTTGTCCCCATTCGATTCACGACGCTTTTGGCAGACCCCTCTGTAGCTCGTCGGTCCATAGCCAGCATTGCCCAATAGGAAATGCCGCAAAGCAGGCCGAAAACACCGAACGCAATACTGACAACGCCCAACCAGTAAAGATTGATATTGAGCGCGGGATGCTCGCTTGCGGTTGAAGAAAGGGACGCAAGGAAGAAGGGGAGAAGAATGTGTCGCTTTAGCTCTGTTATAACGAACAACATTACAACGCCTATGGTGGGCGTAATCGCTCCAGCTATCGTCCATCCGAAAATCCAATAGAACGGCCTCCAGCTTCTTGTTCTACGCGCGATGAATGCCAAAATCAAAAATCCGGGAGTGAAAATTAGAGTGGCAAGGATATATCCTAAAACGGGGATGAAAGTCAGCGACGCAAGGAGAGCGCAAACGTAACAGCACATTGCCCCGGGAGGGCCACAAGCGCCCGCAGGGTTAATGAGCATTGCGACAAAATCGAGTGCGCAAAGCGCCGCCCACGGAAACAGCAGGGCCAGAAAGTAAAATCCAGGGGCAGGTCTATAGCTTCGAATGGGCACTGACCTTCATCCATAGTTCACTCATTTGCGTCCGCCTCCAGGGTCTGTCGGACGAAATCGGTCAGAAATTCCTTTTCGTTTCGGGCAAGGTTGCGACACCAGCCGACAAGCCCCACGCCAACTGCGAGCATAAACAGTGGATTCGCCCATGCCGCCCAGCCGCCTCGAACCACGCGGTGCCACCCGAAAAAATTGATGGTGATTATGGTATCGGGGCCTGTGCGTACAAATGCGAGAAACAGGAGACTAAACCACAATGCAAAAAAGGCAACAACGACGGGATGAACGCCGACGAAGCAATGCAATCGCGTCTTGCCATGGTCGTCGTCAATAATTTCTCCGAACAGACGGGCTTGACCCATTTGCCCCTCGATTTGCTTCGCAACTTGCAAGTCAGTGTCGCTGATATATCCGGCTAAGGGTTTACGATTGACAGCAGTACTATCAAAACTCTTCACCCCCAACCCGAAAATCCGCGCGTAAATCTTCTGACCCGGCGGGTCGGTCTTTTCACGGAGGCGTCGCATACATTCATCGCGCGGCAGGGGAGAGACCAAATCGAAGGTAGGGTATTGTGCTATACGCAGAATGGTTAGGAGTAGGCTCATCTAACGTTTGCAAATCTTGAGCCGCGCATGTCGCCGTTGGGTCACACGTAGCGCGCCCGGCGGATCCCGAGCCCAGGCACCTTGGCGTTGGCGCACTTTTGACCCTTCCACGCCCCGCGGACAACCTCGGCCAAGATAGCCGCTTGCTCGGCGGCAGGTTTCTTAACGAGGTCCGATTGCGTAGCGCCAATCGTCCCCATTTGCGCCGATGCCCCGGAGCATGCGAGCACGCTGAACAAAAGCGCCGAAAAGATAAGATGGCCGCGAATAATGATGGGGTGGAGCGTCCCGCGTCTAGGCATCATAGTTATCCCCCTCAATGAGTGCCTTTTTGGACAGACAGGCGAGCGAAGGCGAAGTGCAGGGCTGGGAAAATGACCTTCACGCAAATATGCGGATATTATGACTCGGGCCGGACTTGTTCGCTCCCGACTCTGGCCGGGCGAGAGGCGTTACCGCGACTCATTCCTTCGGTTTATTGCGGTCGAGATTCGGTATCGTGAAGGCCCCGAACGGGTAAGCATCAGAAAGCAATGCGCCCGGAGCAAGAGTTCCATTTTTTACTTCCAGCTCGCAAGAGCACGCTTGATGACATCCGTCCCGGACATACCCTTCGTCAGGCTGATGACACCCCGATGGCCATCTTTGTGGACAAATAGTATCTCCAGACTGGTCTGGTCTTTGAGCAATCTCAAGTTCTGTTGTCTGGCAAGCTCGGTATTCGTGAACTCAAGGAAAAACGTATTTCGTACACCTTGGAATGGAGCAGCGATAATCGGAATGGCCTTTGACTGCGGATTCAGTTTCGTAACCATTCCAGCCACGCTGGCAATATCCCCCTCCTCGCCGTCTTTTGGCCTGAACTCGATTTTGACCCGATCGGCAGTCGAACCATCAACTTGTGGGGTTCGCGACAGAGTCAGTACTGCATTAATCCGATCCTCAATACGAATATCAGCGTGGATCTTCCCTCCCGGCGAATTTGTACCTTCCGGTTCGAGCCGCCACGTAACTGAGCCAGGAAAGCTGAGCCCATCTGGTTTTGGGTCTTCCTCATAGAGAACGGCACGTTCTGAACCGACAGCTAATGGCGCTCGCAGCTTAACGGTCTGGACAGTCTTGGGAACTACTGGCGTTCCAGACGGTACCTGAATGGTCTGGACAGACTTGCTCGCGTCGTTTTGGTTACTGAGTGTGAGATCAAGACCGTAGGGCCGCAGCCGATCAAGCTGTAACACAGTCATCTGCGCGAACAATAGGTTGCCAAGCACATAAGCCGCCACTCTGAACCTCTGCTGAGCCTCCAGGATTTTTGGCGCAAAAGGCTGACCTCTTGCGTTCCCTTTGAGGGCAGTGAATTGCTTGATCTCATCGGCAGACAATGTATCTGCCACCGCGCAGCCGTACAGCGATTTGAACGTGAGATAATTTCTGAATAGTTCCGGGTTAACTTGCGTTTCGACGACAACGGATATGACGGCTCCCTTTCCCGGATTCCTCCTTGCCAACGCCTGCCCTACCGCATCACCCGCTGCGATAATGGTAAGATCGACGATTCCGAACGCATCAGCGGAATTGAGGTAATCATCGGCCACCTTCATGGCGGCCTCATCAAGCGGTTTGGTCCTTCGGAGAGCCATATTGTAGATTTGTTGTCCGGCACTCACCGGAAGGCGAAGCACCGGTGCAGACCCCGGCGTCGAGACAGACGGCACCTGAGCATACGCGCTGATCGAGACCAGGAACGCGAGCGCGACCACCGCCAAGCGCCACTTGCTAGATGTCATGGTGCCGTCCTCCGATGGCAGGCTCGGGCGTGGATCGCCTGTCGTGCGAACGATGAGGAAACCGCGTCAAGAAAATGGCGAGCGAGATTAGCCGCGGCCTGACAAGCAAATCGAGTTCTAGTGCGGCTTACCATAAACATCTTGCAAAGAAGGCAACTGCCTCCGTCCAGCCATGGAATGGAACCGGCGCAGTGCGGCGTAAGGCGTCTTTTTCCACAACACCCATCAAAAACGCAGCAGATCATAGCATGCGAGCTATGAGCCGCTGTTGCTGGTGTGCCACAGTGGACAGGAATCTTTAGTCATCACATCAACCAAATGTACGAAGCCGGAGTACTGGCGCAAGGGACCCGACCGGTGGTTGTAAGCCGATCAACGTTAAGTGTGCGAGATCAAGCGTTGCAGGAATCCTATCGCATGGGCACTGCTCGTTTTTCCTGACCGGGCGGGCTGCTATGCCGGGACTGCGGTTTGCAACCGTCTTCGCCATACTGGTGCCTCCGGCGAACTGCAAACGCACGGAAGAATTCCGATGTACCGCACGACGATGAATTTGGTGCTCGCCGGGATCTACTGGACGGGAGCTGCCGCGATGGCAGAACACCTTGGCCGTTGAAGACGCCCGCCGAGCTAAAGGCGCTGAACGGACCGACGTTTACCGGAGCACAGATTCTCACCTACCGGCACTCGTCGAGCCCCCCTCAGCCGGGGGTGGCGCCCGAGACCACAATCGGCATCGGCAACGACTTCATTTTTCGCGAGGGAGGTCAGACGAGATTCGTCGTCGATTTACGCCTCGGTCGCATCTATCGCGAAGAAAACAAGCGCTATGTCAGCTCTCCCATGGCGGCGGCCAACATTGTCTTTTGTGATTCGGAACTCATGAATCGTGTCGCTGTGGCCAAAGCCTGGCAACGGTGGGAAAGGAAGCCGCGATCGACCCGTTCTGGACCGCCGTTGAATTGAAGGTGACCACGCCTGGCGATCCATCGCCTCCTATGGAGATGCGAAAAGACAACGGAGACACCGTGTTCTCCTACAAAGGAGACGAAGCGTTGCGCTGGCGGCCCGCCAAAGAACCGCTGCCCGCTGCGTCGGCAACCCATCTCGGTCACGCTCTCCTATGGTTACGGCCGATGCATCCACTTCTCGCCGCCAGATTATCGGCGGAAGGCAAGGCTCCCGAACGCCTTAAGGTCCGCTTGCACGTCGCCACTCAGTCACAGACTCATGACTATCTATGACCGAATCGCGTGTGGAACCTGCGATGCCCTTCCGGCCGACGCGCAACCGGCTTCTAGGAGCGGCGGGTCCGGTGGTGTCTTCGACGCTGATCTCGCGCGCGCTTGATCGTGGAGCAACGGTCCGCCGCGATTGCATACTGCGTCGGTGGGGGACCTCGACGAACGAAGAGTCACTGGCCCGGGAAATTGTGCCAGAAGTGCAGGGACTTTGTCTGATCATAGGCCGTGAGAAGCCATACGCGAACATATCACGTCCGCAGTTGTATCGGGAAAGGCGGGCGGGCCAGCGGACAGCGGTTATTTGGCTGGCGCGCCGTGGAATTCGTTCGGCCATGCGTAGTCCCCTTCCGGCCACTTCTTTCCAGGAATCGAGGCGGCGGGCACATCAAACAGGCCCCGCTTCACGGCCTCTAAATCCGCTCTTTGGCAGACGTTCTTACCCATCCGCGAAGCATAGGCGTGGGCCTCCTTCATCTGCTTCACCACGCCGGGCGGCATCCCGCAGCCGCCGCGCTCCTCAACCCCTTGCACGAGCTTTGTCTCCGCGGCGAGGAAGAACGTGAACAGGCGACACAACTCCTCGACTGGCGCTTTGCGCTTGCTCGCTTCTTGGATGTCCTGCGCGTGCTTTTGTGTCACGGCGCGCAGCCCCCATAGCTCGGGGCAATCCGGGGACAGTTGCGTGGGCAGGCGGGCAGAGCCGCCGCTGCTAGAGTGCCCGCCCGGCAAGCCAGGCATGTCACCAAACTGTGCTCTGGCCACCAATGGGACGGACACAAGCAGGGTCACGAGCGGAAAGACGCGGCAGGCCGTCACGGCTCTTCCTTTTTCCCAGTGTAAGCACCGAGGATGGCAATTTATCGTCACATTCGACGCGAGAAAGCGACCCGCGCCAATGGCCAATAACCCTCGTTGACAGTAAAAGAAACTGTACTTTCCTTTACAGTCGGGACCATGCTCTACCCGGCCCGAGGCGTTGCAAACGGTCTAGGGCGTGCCGCCGTGCAGCGTCGGAGCGCATCAAAATGTATCCGGGGTAATCCGCCCTGTCTTGGGCGCGATCAGCCTGATGCGTCGGCTTGATCTCTCGGTTCGAACGCCTGATGCGATACATATTGCTGTCGTGCAGAGAATTGGTGGTGACCTTCTGACATTCGACAGGACCATGGCGACCGTGGCACGAAAACTCGGAGTGCCTGTCATGAAGGATTAAATCTCCGATTCTCATTCACTGCGCCGGCATTACCCATGCCTGCGGCGTCACCTCGGTCATATTCGCGCTCAGGTCCGCTTCCGCTGCACCGGTTGCCCAGAGGAGCGCGCCCGCGAGCATCTCCTGGAAACGCCGGCTGGTCCAGACGTCCTGTCGATGCCCCATCGCACTGTAATAGACGCGGCCCGAGCCCTCGCGGCGCGCCCAAGCCAACGGGAACGGCGGGCGCCGGTACTCGGCCCCCTGCATGCCTTTGGTCTCAAGAACGAGGAGGACGTGGATGTCGTCTGTAAAATTTTTCAGCGAGTACCATTCCTCCGTGGCCCTGAGGCTCTGAGCCGATCCAGCCAGGCCTGGGAAGTGCGGATCGACTACTCTCACGCGTGCTTGTTGCTGGTTTCCGTGGCTCATGAACTCGCCGCCGAGCATCGCGATGTAAGGGTCTCTATTCTGCTGAATTTCAAAAGCGCTTCCCTTTGAATGGAAGGTATCGCTTGCCGAATGAACGCCGATGAAGCCTTTGCCGCTCCTGATCGCGACAAGGAGGCGCTTCTTGCCGTTTGCACTCATCGGCGGAGTCCCATCCGTGCCGGTCTCCGTCAAGTCTCCGGTGGTGAAGAAAAAGAACGCGTCATATCGTGCGAGGTCGCCGTCGAAAATGCGCCCGTCCTTTGTGGCGAGGATTTCGAAGCCATGCCGTCCGATTGCTGTGGGCGTTCGTTCCGCGAGCGAGGGATGTCGGCCTTGCGGCTTTACCGGATCGTGCTCGAATCCAGATGATTTGCTGAAGAACAGAATGCTTCGGTTCTTTCGATTACCATCGCCGGCTGCTCGGGCGCATGGGAGGGCGGCTTGTGTCAAGCCTGCACCGGCGCCCAACACAAGGGCCCGCCGGCTGACGTCGGTCGTTCTATCTGGCATTTGAGGAGCCCTGAAGCTGGCATTGAGCAATGGTATAACCAATTTTCCAGGCTGCTATAGTCTTAGTTGAGGCTCCTCAATGAGCCCGACCGCTACCCCCGTCCTGATCGTCGGCGCCGGCCCCGTGGGGCTGGCGCTTGCCGGCGACCTCGGCTGGCGGGGCATTTCCTGCACGCTGATCGAAAAAGGCGACGGCGCGGTCGAGCATCCCAAGATGGACCTCATCGGCGTGCGTACGATGGAGTTCTGCCGCCGCTGGGGCATCGCCGATTGGGTGAGAGACGCGCCCTATCCGGGCGATTATCCGCAGGATTATGTCTGGCTCACCTCGCTCACCGGATTCGAGCTTGGCCGAGAGCCGTTTCCCGGCCGCGCCTTCGAAGCCTGCCCGCCGCAAAGCCCGCAAAAGCGAGAGCGGGTGCCGCAAGACATGTTCGATCCGATCCTGCGGCGTTTCGCGACCTCGTTTCCGCACGTCATGCTGCAATACGCAACCGAGCTGATCGATCTCAAACAGCAACCGGATCGAGTAATCGCCACGGTGCGTGACCAAGCGACCGGAGCCACGCGGACGATCGCTGCATCCTATCTGATCGGAACCGACGGCGGCTCCAGCACCGTGCGCGAGCGGCTCGGCATCACCATGAGCGGCAACCCGGCCCTCACCTACGCCACCAATGTGATCTTTCGCTGTCCCGATTTTGCCTCGCTGCATGACAAGGGCAAGGCCTATCGTTTCATCTTCATCGGTCCCGAAGGCACCTGGCTCACAATCGTTGCGATCAACGGCGCCGACCGCTTCCGGATGTCGATCGTCGGCACACCCGATAAGGTTACCCACACCGAGGCCGATATTCGCGCCGCGCTGCGCCGGGCCATGGGCAAGGATTTCGATTACGAGATACTTTCGGTGATGCGCTGGGTACGGCGCGAGCTGGTGGCCGACAGCTATGGAAGCGGCCGCGTGTTTCTTGCCGGCGACGCCATTCACCTCACCTCGCCGACGGGGGCGCTCGGCATGAATACCGGCATGCAGGATGCCGTGGATCTCGGCTGGAAGCTCGAAGCCGTGCTGCGCGGCTGGGGCGGACAGGATCTCCTGCGCAGCTACGAGATCGAACGCCGACCGGTCGCGCTGCGCAACGTCGGCGCCTCGACCGCCAATCTCGAGCGCATGCTGGCGCCGCGCACGAAACGGCCGCCGCCGGAACTGTTCGAGCCTGGTCCCCGAGGCGATGCGGTCCGCAAGGAATACGGCGACTGGTATACGCAGGAGATGCGGCACGAATGGTTCATGAACGGCTATCATCTCGGCTATCGGTACGACGACTCGCCGATTGTCTGGCCGGACGGGACCCCGGCGCCTGCGCTGGAGACGCAGACCTATACGCAGACTGCCCGGCCTGGCGCCCGCGCTCCGCACGTCTGGCTCCCGGACGGGCGCTCGACTCTCGACCTCTACGGCAGGCGTTTCGTGCTGCTTCGGCTCGGTCCCGATGCACCGTCGGGAGTGAGCCTTGCGCAGGCAGCCGCCGCGTGCGGCGTTCCCCTCGAGGTCGTGGCGCTCGATGTGCCGCAAGTTCTCGACGCCTATCGACGCCGGCTCGTCCTGGTGCGGCCCGACGGCCACGTGGCTTGGCGCGACGACAACGAACCCGCCGATGCGCCTGCCGTCATCGATTGTGTGCGCGGCGCGCGGCCGATTGCCGGGGCCAGACAGCGGACGCTTGAGGTCGCATCGTGAGTGCGTCAGAATCAACGCTTGAGAGACCGGCCATGCAAGACGATCCGCACGCTCCCTACTATTCTGAACTGGGCCGGCTCGCGTTCTCGCCCGGCTGGGCGCGCCCCGAGCCGTCGATGTGGCCGGAGCCGAAGCCGAAATTCCGCCCTGCAGTCTGGCGGTTCGCGGCTGCCAGGCGCGCGCTCGACGCTTCGCACAATCTGGTGCCGGCCGAGCAGACCGAGCGGCGTAACCTCATCATGGTCAATCCCATCGAGGGCAATGGCTACGCTACCACCCGCCACCTAGTCGCGGCTTACCAGTGCGTAATGCCGGGAGAGAGCGCGCGCAGCCATCGGCATTCGGCAACGGCGCTGCGGCTCGTCCTTTCCGGCAAACCCGGGACTTACACCGTGGTCGATGGGGCGCAGATCGACATGGCGCCCGGCGACATCGTGCTCACCCCGGCCTGGTCGTGGCACGGGCATGTCAACGAGAGCGATGCAACGAGCTACTGGATCGATTTTCTCGATATCCCCTTCATTCAGCTTACCGAGGCGATGTTCTTCGAGCCGTATCCTGGCGGCGGCATCGAGCCGATCAAGTCCAGCGGGCCGAGCCCGATGCGGATTCGTTCTGGAGAAGCGCTTGGGGCGGGACGCGAGACAAAAGTGGTCGAGATTGCCAAGGACGTGATGCCGACGATCGCGCTTCATCTGATCCGGCAGTCCGCAGGCCACAGTCTCACAGCGCCCAGGAGTACGACCAACAACATCTACGCGGTCGTGAGCGGCAAGGTGAGGTTCATCGTTGAGAACACGTTCGATGAAACTATCGCTCCTGGCGATGTGATCGTCGTACCGTGCTGGCATTCGCGGAAGATCGAAGCGCTGTCGGATTCGGTTGTGTTTCGCGTTTCGGACGAGCCGTTGCTTAGAAAACTCGGGCTCGATCGAACGGCAACAAACGCAAGATCAACCAGCTTTTGATACGGGAGAGGATCATGAAATCGCCGCGGCGCGAGCTTCTTGTTCTGGCGATATCGACGATAGCGGCTGCGAGTCCGGTGCTCGGCCAGACCGCGCCCCCGACAGCAAATGCCGCATCTGCCCAGAGCGCTGCAGCAATCCCGGATTTCTCCGGCTTCTGGACGCATGGAGCTCTCGGGTTTGAGTCCCCGCCCTCGGGACCGGGCCCCGTGCGCAATCTCTCACGCCTGAAGTCCGGCCCTAACGCCGGCGCGAGCAATTTCGACCGGCTCGTCGGCGATTACAACAACCCGATCCTGCAGCCCTGGGCGGCAGCGGCGGTCAAAAAAGCCGGCGAAATCTCGGCGTCGGGCCGGGCGTACCCCGATCCGGACAATCAGTGTCTCCTCAACCCGGTACCTTACATTTTCTGGAATTTCGAAATCGAAATGCTGCAGCTGCCGGATCGGGTACTCATTCTTTACCCCCACGATCAGGATCACCGGGTCGTGCGGCTGAACCAGGCGCATCCGGCAAAAGTTACCCCGACCATCCACGGCGATTCCGTCGGTCACTACGAAGGCGACACGCTGGTGGTCGATACCGTTGGGGTCAAGCTCCGCAAATACGCCATGCTCGACCGTTTCGGCACCCCGTACACCGAGGCTCTCCACATCGTCGAGCGCTATCGGCTGCTCGACTATGAAGCCGCCAAAGAAGCGGACCTGCGCGCCCACAAAGAGTGGCCGCGCGTGCCCGCTTATGCCCCCGACCCCAACTACAAGGGCAAGGGTTTGCAGCTCGAATTTACCGTTGAAGATCCAGGCGTCTTCACGATGCCGTGGAAGGGAATGATCACCTATCTGCGCGCCGCGCACACTGACTGGGATGAGCGCGTCTGCGCTGAAAATATCGGCCACTATTATGGTGGAGACCACTACTACTCCGACAAGGACGCTCACATTCCGACGGCCGACAAGGCGGATTTTTAGTGTCTATTCCTGTGAGGTCGAAATACTCGGTGCGCAAGCTGCGTGCTCCATTACCCTCTCCCCTTGTGGGGGGAGAGGGAGCGCACCGAGCTCGCGGCTGCGCAGTGCACCAATCAGAACGCTGGTAACCAAATGAGAGCAGAACTAATTCTCGGATCACATGCAGGATAAAACGTCGGATTTGATAGACAAGCCGCGGACCGAAGGCGTGCGCGCGCTGTTTGCGCCGCGCAATATCGCGATCGTCGGGGCGAGTGACCGGCCGGGAAACTGGTCGCAGCGGGTGTACCGGTCGCTGCGGCGCTTCGAATTTCCGGGCGCCATCTATCCGGTCAATCCACGCAACCAGACGGTGTGGGGCGGCGAGACCTGCTATCCGAGCTTGCACGCGCTGCCGCAAGCGCCCGACCACGTCGTGGTGATCGTGCCCGGCGCTGCCGCGGTCGAGACCATCGTCGAAGCCGGCAAGGCGGGAGCGCGCAGTGCGACCGTGTTCTCCGGCGGGTTTGGCGAAGGCGGCGATCCGAAGGGGCGTGTCCTCGGCGAGGAACTGCGGCGCGCCATCGAGCACGCCGGGCTCGCGGTTTCAGGGCCCAACTGCATGGGCAGCCTCGCGGCGCCGCAACGGCTGATGACAATTCCGGACGACCGCATCACCGAACTTGAACGCGGTCCTGCCGCCATTGTCGGTCAGAGCGGCGGGATCGTGATGGCGCTCCATCGCGCTCTCCTCTCCCGCGGCGTGCGGGTGAGCTACGCTGTGACCAGCGGCAACGAGATCGGACTCACTACCGCCGATTACATCGCCTACCTGGCGGAAGATCCCGATATTCGCGCCATCGCCTGCTTCACCGAGTCGATCAGGAATCCGCAGGCGTTCCGGAGCGCCTGCCGGCATGCGCGCGATGCCGGCAAGCCGATCATCGCCGTCAAGATCGGCGGCTCCGAGGAAAGCCGGAAAGCTGCGCTCGCCCACACCGGCGCGCTTGCGGGCGCGCTCGCCTGCTTCGATGCGGTCGCCGAAAGCATCGGAGTGATTCGCGTCGACACCCTCGACGACATGGTCGAGACGGTCGAGTATTTCTCGCATGCGAAGCCCCCGAAGGGGCCGCGGCTGGGTGGGCTCACATTTTCCGGCGGCCTCAAGGGCCTGATGCTGGAAGCGGCGGAACGCAACGGCCTGTCGTTTCCGGCGCTGCTGCCGGAAACGCTCGCCGAAGCGAACGAGGTTCTGGGCGTCGGAACCTCGCTCGGCAATCCGCTCGATGCGGGGTTCGCGGCGCTCAGCAGTCCGGAAGCTTATTTTCGCGGCATCGAAGTGCTGTTGAAGGATCCCAATATTGACGCCCTGCTGGTCCAGGAGGAATTGCCGCCAGCGCCGGGGCTCAACCGCAAGGCCGAAAATCTGCGCAAGGTCGACGAGATGGTGGCCAACGGCGGCAAACCGATCGCGGTGGTCTCGATGGTGTCCTACATGTTCACCGATCACACGCGCGAGTTTCGCGCTGCGTTGAAACACCTGCCCGTGCTCCAGGAGGTCGACAAAGCGGTCCGCGCAGTCGGCCGCGCCGGCCGCTATGGGGCGCTGCGGGCGAAAGCCCAAGCGGAACAGTCAGCGGGGGCGGGGGCGCCTGCGCGCCGGCCGGACACGGCTGCAATTCTCGCTCGCCGCCGCAAGGCTGGCAGCGGCCAATCGGTGCTCAACGAGGCTGACTCGAAGGCGCTCCTGCGCGCCTACGGGATCGCGACACCTCAGGAGGCGGTCGTCGGAAACGTTGATGAGGCCTTGGGCGCCGGGCGCGAAATCGGTTTCCCGCTGGTGCTCAAGCTTGTCTCGAATGCGGTAACCCACAAATCGGACATCGGCGGCGTCATTCTCGGGATCAAAACCGAACATGAACTGCGCACCGGTTATTCGCGGCTCGAGCAGAATTTCGCCAAAGCGCGTCCTTTGGAGCGGCTTGACCAAGTGCTGATCGCGAAACAGATCAGCGGCGGCGTTGAACTCGTGCTTGGCGTCCAGCGCGATCCCGAGGTCGGTCCGGTGCTCATGTTCGGCACCGGCGGTATCCATCTCGAACTGCACAAGGACGTGAGCTTCGGCGCCGTGCCGCTGCCGCTGTGGCAGGCCAAAGCGATGATCGAGCGCACCAGCGCAGGGGCGCTGCTCAAAGGCTACCGCGGCAGTCCGCGGTGCGACGAAGAAAGCGTGCTCGCGGCCCTCGTGGCGCTCGGCCGCCTCGCGCATGACCTTGGCGAGGAGATCGAAAGCATCGATATCAATCCGTTCGTGGCGCTTCCTGCCGGAGCGGGCGCGCTCGCGCTCGACGCTCTGGTGGTGCTGCGTAAGTAGGGTGGGTTAGCATTACTGCGTCAGAAAAATGTCAGCGCGGCCGGCGTCTTGCGATTTGTCTTGGAGTCTGATCCGCGCGTAACCCATCTTCGAGAGTGAGCCGGCGGGTTACGGCGCGGAGCAGGCATCCGTCTTACGGTCATACAAAGCCCGCGCCTAACCCGCCCTACGAGAGAGATGCTCATGACTGCGATTTTACGCCGGATTCGCAATCTTGTCGTCTCAGGCTGTGCGGTCATTACAGCAGGAACACCCGTCCTCGCCGCCGAGGTCAGCCCCGACCTGATCGCCAAGGCCAGGCAGGAGGGCCAGGTCGTCTACTACACGGATCTCATCGTCGATCAGATCGTGCGCCCGCTGATCGCCGCCTTCGAGGCGAAGTACGGCATCAAGGTGAGCTTCACGCGCGGCGACAGCCAGGTGAACGCGGTCAAGCTCATCAACGAATACAAAGCCGGTCGGGTGACGGCCGATGTGTTCGGCATGACTTCCGCCATGGAGACCGTCATCGCAGCCGGCGCGGCGCGGCGGTTCTCGACCGCCAACGGCGACGAGCTGCCGCCGCAATACCGCGATCCCGAGCGCTACTGGGTCTCCTCGCACCTCTTCGTCATGGAGCCCGGCATTAATACCACTCTCGTTCCTCCGGGACAGCGGCCGAAGACCTATGACGATCTGCTCGCGCCCTACTGGAAGGACAAACTGGTCTGGAAGCCCAATGACCTCTCAGGCGCACCGGGCTTTATCGCCAACCGGCTCATCAATATGGGCGAGGAGCGCGGCATGGCGTACTTGAGGAAACTCGCCGCGCAGAGGATTACGCAGGTCAATGGCAGCGCCCGCGCAATTCTCGATCAGGTAATCGCCGGCGAATATCCAATGGCGCTGCAGATTTTCAATCACCACGCCGCGATCAGCGCCGACAAGGGCGCGCCGGTCGATTGGGTGCGGCTAAGCCCTGCCAATGTCAATCCCGGACTGATCGGGCTGACCACAAATGCGCCGCATCCCAATGCCGGGCTTCTGTTTGTGGAGTTCATGACCTCGAAAGAAGGCCAGCAGATCTTCCAGAAGGCCGATTACCTTCCGGCCCGTCCCGATGTCCCTCCGAGAAAACCTGAATTGATCCCGGAGACCGGCGGCTTTGCCGCCACCGTGATCACCCCGGCCTTGACCGCGAAGCAGATGAACCACTGGGACAAAATCTTTGCGGAACTGTTCCGATGACCTGTAGCCCTGCGCGCGACTTCGACGCGCTGTGGGGCAAGCGTAAATCCGGGATCGCGGCCCCCGGATCGCGCGATCGTCTTTCGGCGCGCGCGGGACACCGGCGGTTTCGATCGCACGATCCGGGCTACATTGCACCGCTCTCGCGGATTCGCTACTCGACTCGAACGCCGCACGGCCGGCGCCTTGCGCCGGGGAGGAAATTGCCTTGCCTTGGACGACTGCCAACGGAGTGAGCATCCATTACCATCTGGCCGGCGACCGCGGGCCGGTGCTCGCGTTGTTGCACGAGATGGGCGGCACGCTGCACAGCTGGGATGCCGTCGCCGGTGGCCTTGCCGAACGTTTTCGCGTCGTGCGCTACGACCAGCGCGGTGCCGGGCTCTCGGAAAAAGTGCGAAAGCCGTTCAGCAATGACGATGCGGTCGCTGATCTCGAAGGCGTGCTGCACAATCTCGCGCTTGCGCCGCCCTACAATTTCGTCTGTGTTGCGGCTGCAAGCACGCACGTGCTGCGGTTTCTGGAGCGCCGTCCCGGCGATGTGCGCTCGATCGTGCTGTGCAATCCCGCTCCCGGCGTCGATCCCGCCCGCGCCGGCGCGCTGATCGAGCGCGCGGAGCTTGCCGAGCGCGACGGCATGCGCGGCGTAATGTCGATCACGCTCGACAAGTCGTATCCGCCGGACCTGGGCGAGCGCGCCGCCTATGAAGCCTATCGCGGGCGTTATCTCGGCAATGACCCGGTCGGTTTCGGTCTCGCACACCGCATGCTGGCGCAGACGAACATGCTCTACATGCTGCCCCGCGTCAGCGTCCCGACCATGGTGGTCGCAGGCCGGCATGACACGGTGCGGCCGCCGGCGGGCACGCAGGACCTTGCAAAGAAAATCCCCGGCGCGCGTTTCGAACTGATCGAGGAGGCCGGGCATTTCCTGCCGACGACCGGTCCGAAAACACTGCTGAGGCTGCTGCTCGACTTTTTCAAGCCTGATTCGTAATTGTAATCGTAGGGTGGGCAAAGGCGCGACCCACAGGCACGACTCGTGCCACGCGTAGAAAAGCGCGCCGTGCCCACGCGCATGCGTCGCCGTGGGCACGGCGCACGCGCTGAGGCGCGATGCGCCTTTGCCCACCCTACTCAATCGCAACTTTCGAAAAGAGGCGTGCTTGCATGCAGATCAAAGCAAATGGCATCAGCATCAATTATCAGATCGATGGTCCGGAGCGGGCGCCGTGGCTCGTGCTCAGCAATTCGCTCATCACCAATCTCGGGATGTGGGACGAGCAGGTTGCGGCGCTGAAATCGTCCTACCGCATCTTGCGCTACGACCAGCGCGGGCACGGCGGCACGGAGGTTACAGAGGGCAAGTACAGCTTCGACCTGCTCGTCGCCGATGTGGTCGCGCTCCTTGACGCGCTTGCAATTGGTCGCGCGCATTTCGCCGGCATTTCCATGGGCGGGATGACGGCGCTGTTCCTGGCGCAGCGGCATCCGGAACGCTTTGATCGCATCGTGGCATGCGACTGCGGCCCTGCCTCTTCGCCCGCCTCTGCGCAGCAATGGAAGGAGCGCATCGATCTCGCGGCGCAAAAAGGCATGGATGCGCTGGTCGAACCCACGGTCAACCGCTGGTTCCCACCCGATTTCGTCGCCACCAAAGCTCCGGTCCTCGATAAGGTCCGCGGCATGATCAAGAGCACGCCGTTCGCGGGCTTTGCCGGCTGCGCGCAGGCGCTTTCGGAATACGACCTCCGGCCTGGGCTTGGCGCGATCAACCGCCCGGTTCTGTGCGTGGTCGGCACCAAGGACGCGACCCTTGCCGGCATGGAGCAGATTCACGCGACCGTGCCCGGCTCGCGTCTGGTGCGGCTCGATGGGGCCGGCCACCTGTCGAACCTCGAACAGCCGCAGGCCTTCACCAGCGCGGTTGCCGAATTTCTGCAGACCTCGTAGGGCGGACTAGGCTCGCCGTTCGCGAACCGGGTTCCCGCACTCCCTACCGGACGGCGAGCCGTAAACCGCCGTGCATCGTCGCGGCGGATTACGCGCGGTCCGGTGTCCTCACACACCGGCACGGGCTCTGCCGCGCTAATCCGTCCTGCGCGGGCTTATCTGCTTTGCTCTGTAGCGCCGTTGCAAACCCCCAGACGGCGATATACGTCAAATAGCGACGAGCGCTTGCGATATCGGCGCGCTCTCTGAGAATGGCAGGAGGAATGTCATGGCGGTAGCCGCACAGGAAAAGGAAACCGTCCGCCCCGCGCTTTCGAGCAAAGCGCGCGCGATGATGGAAGAGTTGAACGCCGACGCCAGCAAATCCCACATCTGGGTGCGCACCCAGATGAATGCGCCGGCGCAGCGGCCCTGGTTCACCGATACCGGCGGCAAATCCGGCGCCGGCGAGATGGCGAGCGGCCGTGTCGCTGCAAATCAGCTCAAAACGCTGCCGTACCGCTGGCGATGGAAGGAATATCGAGGGCTTCTCGATCGAATCGCCGGGATCGCGTCGCAGGCCGACGTCTCGCCGATCGAATTCGCCGACCGGCAGAGCATCCTTCTCACCAATCCCGGCCTCGGCGGACGGCTCCAGGTCACCAATACGATCCGTTGCGCCATCTCGATCTACAATCCGGGGGACATTGCGCCTGCCCACGTTCACAGCCCGAACGCCAGCCGAACCATCCTTTCCGAGAAGGGCGGCTATACCAATGTCGAGGGCGAGCGCTGCGATGCGGAGCGCGGCGACATCATCCTCACTCCAAACGGCACTTGGCACGATCACGGCAACGAATCGACGGCGCCGGTGATCTGGATCGACATGCTGGATTGGCCGCTGATGGAGTTTCTCGACTGCGCCTGGGTGGACCAGAATTTCGAGCCCGGCTCCGGGAGTAACGCGAAGAGCCAGGACACCGTCCATAAGAACGGCTACTCGAACAAGCTCTACGGCTCGGGCGGCATGGTGCCGACGTTCCGCTCGCCGCAGATCGGCTTCGGCCGCGATCCGGCGCCGCTCGTTCATTTCCGCGGCGGCAAAATTCGCGAGACGCTCGAAGCGCTCGCCCACGAAAAGGGCGACCCGCACGAAGGCATCCAGATGCAGTTCGTCAATCCGGTGACTGGGAAACCGGTGTTCTCGACCCTGGACTACAAGGCGCAGCTCATTCGCCCGGGTGAGGAACTCCTGCCCAAGCGCGAGACCTGCTCGACCTTCATCGTGGTCATGGCCGGCAAGGGTCAATCGGAAATCGGCGGCGAGACCTATGACTGGGAAGAGAACGACATTATGGTGGTGCCGAATTTCCTGTGGCGGCGCCACGTGAACACCGGCAAGAGCAACGCGATTCTCTACACAGTCTCCGACGCCGCGCTGCTCCGCAACATCGGCCAGTATCGAGCCCAGGGCCGAGACAGCAAGCATAAGGTGATTCAGCTGGTGCAGTAATGGTCTTGTGCATGCGCGCAATCATGTAGGGGGGCTTTCAACCCCGTGCTTTCAACCCCCCCTGCAGAACGCGAGGTGCCGGTCAGGAAGCGAGTGCGCGTCGTTCGGCGGCCGGCGCGGGCGGGGCGAACGGGAAATAATCGAGCCAGATCGCCTTTTCGCCGAGTGTCGCGACGAAGCGCGCGTGCGCATCCCGCTCGGCTTCCGAGATGCGGGGAACGAGTGGCACGGGACGCGGTGCAACCGCTGCGGCAGCGTTGCGCCCCGGAAAACCGGCGGCGGCGCCGGCGAGCAGAACGAGGGAGGCCTGCCTGCCGCCAATCAGTTCCAGGTAGACTTCGGAGAGGATTTCCGCATCGAGCAGCGCGCCATGCCTGGTACGCCGCGAATTGTCGATGCCGTAGCGTACACACAGGTCGTCGAGTCGGTTCGGACCCCCCGGATGGCGGCGCCGAGCCAGCGCCAGCGTATCGACCAGTCGTTCGGATTGCAGGGGGTTCCGGGCGCAGCGTTGCAACTCAGCATTGAGAAAACCGAGATCGAAAAGCGCGTTATGGGCGACCAGCGGCGCCTCGCCGATAAAGGCGATAAGCTCATCGGCGACTTCGGCAAATCGGGGCTTGTCCTGAAGGAAATCCGTCGAAAGACCGTGCACGGCAACGGCTTCCTCCGGCACCTCACGTTCGGGATTGAGGTATCGATGAAAGACCTGCCCGCTCGGTATGCGGTTGACCAGTTCGATGCAGCCGATCTCCACCAGCCGGTGCCCGGATGCCGGATCGAGGCCGGTCGTCTCGGTGTCGAGCACAATTTCCCGCATCTCTGCCGCCTGGCACCCGAATCACTTTCGTCGCGGCGCCATTCTAGCGACAGCATCAAGGATCGCACGCACCTGCGCACGCGCCGCATCGAATCCACGCGACGTATCCACGACAAAGTCCGCACGTTTTCGCTTCTCGGCATCGGGCATCTGCCGGGCCAGAATCGATTCCAGCTTTTCGACTGTCATGCCGGGGCGCTCGAGGAGACGCGTCCTCTGTACGTCCTCCGGCGACGATACCACCACCACCGCATCGACCCGGCGCTCCGCGCCGGTCTCGAACAACAGCGGGATGTCGAGCACGGCAACTTTTTCGCCTCGCATCTCGGCCTCTGCCAGAAGCTGCTGCTCCGCCTCCTGCACGAGCGGATGAACAATCGCCTCGAGCCTCTTGAGCGCCGTCGGGTCGTTGAGCACCCGCGCCGCAAGCTTGCTGCGATCGACTGTGCTGCCCACGGCGGTCCCGGGGAATGCCGCCTCAATGGCGGCAACCGCCTTCCCCTCGTAAAGCTGGTGCACGACCGCATCGGCGTCGTGTACCGGCACGCCCGCCTCGGCAAAGAAGCGAGCCGTGGTGGATTTTCCCATCCCCAGCGAGCCGGTGAGACCAAGCACGAACATTCAAGCCGCCAGAAAGCCTTCGCGGCGCAGGAATTCGAGGAGCCGCAACAACGGCAATCCGAGGATTGCAAAATGTTCGCCCGCGATCTTGTCGAAGAGATGAATCCCGAGCGTTTCGACCTGATAGGCGCCGACGCTTGCCGTCACGGCAGATCCGGCAGCCGCCAGGTAGGTTTCGAGAAACGCATCTGAGAAATCGCGCACCGTCAGCCGCGCGACCGCGCGCTGCTTGAACAGGAGGGAACCGCCGCGAGCGAGCGCAATCGCAGAATGGAGCGCGTGAGTCTTTCCGCGCAGGCGTCGAAGCTGCGCGCGCGCGCCAGCGATGTCCAGCGGCTTTGAGAATACCTCGCTGCCGAGCGCCAATGTCTGATCGGCCCCAAGCACAAGCCGGTCGGGAAGCTTTGCCGCGATGGCCAGCGCCTTTTCCCGAGCCAGCAGAGATGCAATCCGCCCGGGATCGCGCGCGCGGCGGCGCTGCACGATTCCGCGCTCGTCGATTCCTGCCGGCACCGTTTCGAGCGGAATACCCGCAGCGCTGAGAATACCGCGGCGAACCTCGCTCGCCGAGGCAAGCACCAGCGGCTCTTTGGCAACCCAGAGACCCATCTTATGCCATCGGATGGCGGCGGCGCTCGACCAGAAGCTTCATCACCGCGGCTGCCGTCTCCTCGATCGAACGGCGCGTTACATCGATCGAAGGCCAGTTATGTTTGGCGCAAAGCCGTCTGGAGAATGCCACCTCTTCGGCTACTGCCTTGCGGTCAATGTACTGGTCGGCATCGTGATGAGCCTTGAGGCCCAACACGCGATTTTGCCGAATCTGAACGATTCGCTCCGGACTGGCATAGAGCCCGACAACGAGGGGGCGGTTCAGCTGTTCCACCTGCGGCGGAAGCGTAATTCCCGGTACCAGCGGCACATTGCCGGTCTTGACGCCGCGATTGGCAAGATAAATGGAGGTCGGCGTTTTCGACGTCCGCGACACGCCAACCAGGACCACGTCTGCTTCTTCCAGACCTTCGACGTGCTGTCCGTCGTCATGGAGCATGCTGTAGTTGAGTGCATCGATGCGGCGGAAATACTCGGCGTTGAGCGTATGCTGGGCCCCCACCCGATGGCTGGTCTCGGTGCCAAGATAGGACTGCATCAGGCTGAGCACCGGACCGAGAATAGACAGGCAGGGAACCCCCAGATCGCGGCAATGGTCCTCGAGCCGTTTGACCAGATCCTCTTCGAGCAGCGTATAGAGGACGATACCGGGCGCCTCCTCGATTTCGGCAAGCACGCGGTCAAGCTGCTTTTGCGTTCGCACCAGGGGATAAACATGCTCGACCGGCATGACCTTGGCGTATTGGGCCGTGGCAGCACGAGCGACCGTGGTCAGAGTCTCGCCGGTTGCATCCGATACGAGATGAAGATGGAAGTAGCTGTCGGTACGCTGCGCCATGCCCAACCCCTGGGAAATCCTGTGCGCCTATGGGGACAAAGCCAGGTCCGGAGCTTCCTTACAAGAGAACCCCGCCTTTCGATCACAAGCTCTCCACATTGCCGAGGCGTGCACAAATCAGTCAAGCCGATCATGCCCACTGTGGTAAGATGTGAATCCATTGTGAACTCGGCCCGCACCGCCAGGCAATTTGCCAGCAAAATTCCTGCCCCTTTGCTCTCTCTACCTGTTCTTGATACTCGCTCCGATCGAACACGGCGGCAGTATCAGGCTTGCATAACGTGTGGAAGAAAATGCATGAGTCCAATCAACCGACCAAGAATCTCAACAGAAAGAATCTTTAAGATGAGATTGGAAGGCAAGCATTCGGCGGTTTGCGGTGAATAAGCCTCTCATCGATGTGCTCAATCGACAGCAGCGCATTTCGCCGCCGATCTGGCTGATGCGGCAGGCCGGGCGTTATCTGCCCGAATACCGTTCGGTGCGCGAGAAAACCGGCGACTTTCTCGACCTCGTATTGACTCCGGAGCTTGCCGCGGAGGTGACGCTGCAGCCGATTCGGCGCTTCGGCTTCGATGCCGCAATCGTGTTCTCGGATATTCTGGTGGTGCCGCTTGCGCTGGGGCAAAGCGTGCGTTTTGCGGCTGGCGAAGGCCCACTGCTGGACCCGCTTGAGGATCGCCGGGCCTTTGAGCGGATTGCCGGAAAGCTCGATCACGCTATTACCAAGCCGGTTTATGAGACGATCCGCATGGTCAAGGCCGAGCTTGACCCTGGCGTGGCCTTGATTGGATTTTGCGGCGCCCCATGGACGGTCGCAACCTACATGATTGCCGGGCGCGGCACATCCGATCAGGCTCCGGCTCGGCTTTTCGGCTATCGCGACCGCGCCGGGCTCGACACTTTGATCGACGTTCTCGTTCATGCGTCCTCGGAGTATCTGGTCGCCCAGCTTGCGGCCGGGGCGGATGCGGTGCAGATTTTCGATACTTGGTCCGGAGTCCTCGGACCTGCCGAATTCGCGCGCTGGTGCATCGATCCGGTGCGTCGAATCATTACCAATGTGCGCCGCAGCATTGCAGACGCGAAGATCATCGGATTTCCGCGCGGGGCCGGTACTCTTCTCGAACGTTTCGTCGAGGATGTGCCGGTTGATGCCGTCGGGCTCGACTGGACGGTCGATCACGTCTTTGCCAGCGAAAAACTGCACAGCCGTGTGCCTATCCAGGGCAATCTCGATCCGCTGGCGTTGGTGGCGGGCGGCGAAGCGCTCGACCGGGGCATCGACGGCGTAATGAAGGCATTCGCCAGCGGGCCTTTTATCTTCAACCTCGGTCATGGGATCCTTCCTGAGACGCCCATTGCTCACGTGGAGCGCATGCTTGAACGCGTGCGTAGATATCGGCCGTGACGCAATCGCTTCTGACCGCCGCCGGCGCTGCTTATCCCTGGCTCAAGGGGTTGCATGTCGTGGCCGTCATCGCCTGGATGGCCGGCATGCTCTACCTGCCCCGCTTATTCATTTACCACTGCACCGCGAAGCCCGGCTCAATCCAGTCAGAAACCTTTAAAGTCATGGAGCGCCGATTGCTGCGCGCCATCATCAATCCGGCAATGATCGCGACGTGGTTGTTGGGTCTGTGGCTCGCCTGGTGGAGCGGCTATTATCGTTCAGGATGGCTCGAGGCAAAGTTCATCCTGGTCCTGGTAATGTCGGGCGTGCATGGACTTTTTGCCCGTTGGGTGCGCTATTTTGGTCGCGACCAGAACCGGCATTCCGCAATATTTTACAGGATAATCAATGAAGTGCCGACAGTTCTGATGATTGCCATCGTGCTCCTGGCGGTGGTCAAGCCGTTCTGAGCCTTTATGGTTCGTTGGTCGTCATGCGCGTGACGAGACGCGCGTGAACGCGCTTTTGCGGCGCATCCATGTCTTTGTGGCGCCGGCAAGGCATAAGTGACTGGGACAAGCCCCGCCCTAAGGACTCTCACTCTGGTGTGCATGATCGTTTCAAGCACTTGCGCCCGGAACTTTCTTTTCATATGTTGGGTTTATCTCCCCGAAAGCAGGCAGATGCACCGCCTACTGGCCCGATAATCCGGATTCGGTTGCTGCATCGGGCGGGATCATCAGTCTCGCCTCCCATACCTGCTTGCCTTCCCTCCGCGCCGATCGGCCCAATTTCTGGAAGTCCATCGCCGCTCCTCCCAGGACGACCCGCATGCAGGAAATGAAACTGCAAGACCTCAAGACCAAGACCCCCGGCGAACTCGTGTCGTTCGCCGAAGAGTTGCAGGTCGAGAACGCCAGCACCATGCGCAAGCAGGAGTTGATGTTCGGAATCCTCAAACAGCTCTCGGCACGCGAGACCGATATCGTCGGCGAAGGTGTTGTCGAAGTGCTTTCCGACGGCTTCGGCTTTCTGCGTTCTCCGGAGGCGAACTATCTCCCCGGACCCGACGACATTTACGTCTCGCCATCCCAGATCCGGCGCTTCGGGTTGCGCACCGGCGACACGATCGACGGGCACATCCGCTCCCCCAAGGAGGGTGAGCGCTATTTCGCCCTGCTCAAGGTCAACCGGATCAATTTCGAGGATCCGGAAAAAGCCCGTCACAAGGTCAATTTCGACAATCTCACCCCGCTCTATCCCGACGAGCGGCTGAAGATGGAATACGAGGATCCGACCAAGAAGGATCTATCGGCGCGCGTGATCGATATCGTGGCGCCGATCGGCAAGGGGCAGCGCGCTCTCATCGTCTCCCCGCCGCGCACCGGAAAGACGGTGCTGCTGCAGAACATCGCCCATTCGATCACCCACAACCATCCGGAGTGTTACCTGATCGTGCTGCTCATCGACGAGCGGCCGGAGGAGGTGACCGACATGCAGCGCTCGGTCAAGGGCGAGGTCGTATCCTCGACTTTCGACGAGCCAGCCTCGCGCCACGTCCAGGTCGCCGAGATGGTTATCGAGAAGGCGAAACGCCTGGTCGAACACGGCCGCGACGTCGTCATCCTGCTCGATTCCATCACCCGGCTCGGGCGCGCCTACAACACCGTTGTGCCGTCCTCCGGCAAGGTGCTCACCGGCGGCGTCGATGCCAATGCATTGCAGCGGCCCAAGCGCTTCTTCGGCGCCGCGCGCAACATCGAGGAAGGCGGTTCGCTGACCATCATCGCGACCGCGCTCATCGATACCGGCAGCCGCATGGACGAGGTTATTTTCGAGGAGTTCAAGGGCACCGGCAATTCCGAGCTGATCCTCGACCGCAAGGTGGCCGACAAGCGCACCTTCCCGTCGATGGACATCACCCGCTCCGGCACCCGCAAGGAAGAGCTTTTGGTTCCTCCCGATCAGCTCAAGAAGATGTATGTCCTGCGCCGTATCCTCAATCCGATGGGCACCATGGACGCCATCGATTTCCTGCTCGACAAGCTGCGCAACACCAAGAGCAACGGAGAATTCTTCGAATCGATGAATACGTGACGGCTTACTGAATTGCCGGAGGGGACCGCCATCTCAGGCCAGGGAATCGCGCATAATCGCGGTCGAATGAGATCCAATCGCAATCCCATTCGATGGCAAGAGCCGCAAACCAGGCATCGGTCACTCGCGCCCCGCGAGTCTCGGTTGAGATGCAGAGTCGCTCGAAGATGTTCCAGTGCCGCTCGCCCGGTTCAACAATCTGACGATGAGGCTGTCCCAGCAGGTTCGCACAGAAGCGAAAGGCTTCTGGAGGTGCGCTTGGGTTCTGGAAAGCGCGCGGGTTGGTTGTTACGCGAATGAAGGCGCTCAGGGGATGGCCGAATCGCTCAGGTCGATACCCGGCATCAGGCCCCCGACCTCCTTGCTGACAGGAGGCAGGACACGTTTACGTGGGATCTGCTTGCGCGGTTCGGCCGTAACGGCCCGCAGCCCTTCCTCGATCAGCGAGGTCAGGTTGCGGCCCTCGGCAGCGGCCTTGCGTTTTGCGCGTCTCAGAAGTTCTTCCGGCAGTCGGACAGTCGTACGCTCGCTCATGCGGCGGTACCTATTGGCGATATGTCGATATGTCAAGCTGTGAACCTGTTGGCACGGCCCGGGACTCACGCCGCCCAGGCTATAAACCGCTCCGCCTGTGTACTGCTGTGGATATCGGTCGCGAGGCTTGACCCAAAGCCGCGACTCCAAGCTCCTGTCGGCTGTGGTGACGCGGGTCGGTTAAGACCTGCGCCTGCCGCCTTAGCCAACTGAGGAGTTTGGAATGGCCACCGCTGCTGCCGCCAGGGTCGAAGAAGCTGCAGTCAATTTCGGGAAAGAGCAGCTGAAGTCTTTCGTTGAACGGATCGAGCGGCTGGAGGAAGAAAAAAAGACGATCGCCGACGATATTCGAGACGTCTACGCGGAGGCGAAGGGCAGCGGCTTCGACGTGAAGGCGCTGCGCGCCATCGTGCGCATGCGCAAGCAGGATAGCGATGAGCGCCGGGAATACGAGACCGTTCTCGAAACCTACATGCAAGCGCTCGGGATGCTGTAGAAGTAGGATGGGCAAAGGCGCAACGCGCTTCAGCGCGTGAGCCGTGCCCACGCGGTCGTATGCGTGGGCACGGCGCTCTCTATGTACGTGTGGCGGTGCTCGTGCGTGTGGACCGCGCCTTTGCCCACCCTACAAGCCTACTGCAGCGATGCCGTGTGCTGGACGAATGTCACTGTCGGCACAAAGACAACCGAAGTGCCGCTGAATTTCGCGATGCTCATCCCGAGGTAGGGATCGTCGCAGAACGTCATCATCACCGACATCGCGGGCTTGCGCAAATAGGGGCTTAGCGTGCGGTAGTCGGGCGCGCCAAGTTGCGCCGTGCTCATGAAGCCTCCGGCGCTCGGGCTCACGATCATTGCGCGAATCCAAGGATCGCTCAGGCGCTGACCGGGTTTGACCGGACGTTGCGGCGGCGGCGGCGATGACACCACCGTCGTTGCACGGTTGCCGGTTCGCTTGGTTGCTATCGTAGTGGCCGCCTGCACGGGCTCGCGCATGGCGGTCGTACCCATTGGCTCGGTTCGCGAGCCCGGCATCGCCGCATCGGCAGGGGCGTAGGAAAGAAGCGACCCTCCACCTTCGCGCAACGAAGTCGGCCAGGGGGCAAGACTTGCGGCCGCGGTTTGATTGCCGGCTAACGGCGGGATTTCAGCGGGGGGCCGAGGAGGACCGCTCGGTGTATTGTCGGCTGCAGCCGGCTGCGCGGCTTCGCTCTGCGGCGTTTGCAAAAAACCGCGCGAGCCCAGCGGGTCGGTCGCGGCGGCAGATGGCTGCCGCGCAATTGCAGTAAGCTCGACCGGAGTTGCCGTCGCGGATGCCAAGGCAAAGCCGGGAACGGCGCCGTCCGGCTTCACAGGCTCCATTTTGGGTCGAGCGGGCCGGGTCGGCATGGCCGCGACGGCTCTGCTTTCGGCCGAACGCGTGCGCGAATCCCCGCCATGCGTCGAGATCGGCCCTTTGGCGAGGACGGCGGCCAGCTGAGCCTCCGGCATCCGCGGCCAGTGCCGCACGCTGGCGGTATCGAGGTGAACGAAATTGGAGGAGGGATAGAACCCGACGCCCCCGCGCTCGGCGCGCAGACCCGTCTCGCGCAGCTTCTCCAACGGAACGCCTGGAATGAAGAAGTCCATCGCCTTGCCGAGCATGTGCTGGCTGAATTTGGCGACGCCGCTCGAACGCCGCCGCAGCATTTCGTTCGTGGCCGGCGAGCGATAACCGCAGACGACAAAGATCGGTTCATTCGATTCAAGTTCGCGCCGAACCTCCCAGACCAGGTCGATCAGGTGAGGATCCATCGCGATGGTTTCGTCTTTGCGCCAGTCGCGCAGCTCGTGATTGATCTGCTTGAGCGCGTCCTCGTCGTAGCGACCGTTCACCTTGTAGGTGATGGTCAGGTCCTCGCCGGTATGGATGTGATGGAAGGAGATCGTGCGGGTATCGCCTTCGGCGGCGGCATTCTGCAGACTGTTGGAGCCGATCAGGAGGAGCAGCGCAGCAAGACTGGCGGAACAGCCGACGCGCCCCGTACGAGACGCCAGAAAACGCATGCGTAGCGGACTGACCGGCACGTGCAATCTCGCCTTTCGTTGCACCCCACGCCTTCGCCGCGGTCGCCGCAGCAGCGCAGGACACCCATTCGGCGCGGCCATCCCGGCTGCGCCGAACACACGAGCACAATGTTCATAGGGATAGGTAAATGCGCCCTTTAAGAGCGCGCGCCCCGTCCCCCCGATACCGCAAAGGGGTAAAGCCCGACTGTGGCAAAAGATGGCCGCGGCCAGCGGATAGCTAATGAATTACTACTACCGAGGCCTTGCCTCAGACCGGCAGTCATGCCGCACCGCACACAAAACCGGGCGTAGTTGCGCCAGCCTCCCTGACTCAAGCATAACGAGTCCGGTATCCCGCCACAGAAAGTTGGGATAGGCCGCCGCCTTGCCTCGTGCATGGCGAGCCGATAAGACAAACAGTGCGGCACTCTCGGGCGCGTAGCTCAGCGGAAGAGCACTACCTTGACATGGTAGGGGTCACAGGTTCGATCCCTGTCGCGCCCACCATTCGAAACCGCTGAAATCACTTGACATTTCGCAGTTGGCGTGGTATGTTTAGCCATCATTTTATAGCACAATCCGGGTAGGGTTCCTGAGCCGCAAATTGCGCGGCTTCGGCACTTTTCGACCCTTGGTTTTGTGCGAATTTTGTGCTAGATTTTTTTCCTATTTCGAGTTAATTTTTCCTATGGGCAGGCGACCAAAAAACACGACGATTGAGGTTCACGAGGGGGTGTATCTGCTGAAGCCCGCGAGCGGCATCTTTCAGTGCTATTTCCGCCTTGGCGGCAAGCAGTTTCGCCAGACGACCAAAACCCGCGATCTTGCCAAAGCCAAGTCGATGGCGCTGGGGTGGTTCTTGGATGCGCAGATGAAGCGAGCCAACGGCGACGAAATTGACCGGGTATCGTTTGTAAAATTGAAGCGGAGTTACCTCGAACACATTCGCGGTCAGCCAAAATTCGATTACCACAAGGCGACAATCGAGCGGCATCTGATGCCCTTTTTCGCCAAGTTCGATGACATTTCGAAAATCAAGCGCAAGGACGTTCTTGACTACCTAAATTATCGGCAAAGCAAAGGCG
>DATBHB010000137.1:0-41801 GCA_036557705.1 Xanthobacteraceae bacterium | reverse complement strand
GCGGACCCTTTTTTGAAGGCGTGCGCCCGCACCCGGCGCGACTAAGAACGCAAGATTGACGCCGTCGCGCTAAGCCGCGGAACTGTCGGCACTATTTGTAGAAAGCGGAGGTGCAACGCAGAGAACGGGACTGGTTGGCTGGGCTGAGAGGACTCGAACTTTCAAATGTCATTTTGAAGAACTGCATTGTAAGGACTGCTCCGCCTCGCTGAGCATCTCTCGGTCGCGGTCCAGTGGTGGATTGCAGGGCCAGGTGTCCTGGGCAACCCGCTTCCATGCGATGGAGAGGGATCGTGTCCCTGACCTGAAGGGCGGCCCCATCCCGGCGTCGCGGAAGTCGTTTGGGCGGCTGTACTCCTCTTTGGTGTGCTAGCATGAAGATCGGTCCGGGCTGGCGGTAAGATCAAATGGGCGGAGGCGGTTGCGCAAAGGGGGGCCTCCCAATTGGGGACATTATTGGGACATTGACACCGGCCGGCAGCCGTTGATTATTGAAATTACGAAGGTTTTCGCGTTACAAGTCACTTCCCCTCAAAGCTGCGGTGGAGCGCCGAGAGGCGAGATGTCCCGATCGCAAGGGACGTCAAGACGCCTCACCAGCGTCTAGCGTGCCTCACCGGCACGCAAGGGTGCCGGCACGGCACCCTGCGTTTCTCGGTGCTCCACTCCCCCTCGCTCGCCCGCAATTGAAAGCAAGAGGGGAAAACAAATAAAATCCAAGGCGCAGCCGGCGCCGCTAAACAACGGCCGGCGGAGCCATGATCCGATGACGACGCAGGCGATGGAGGCAGCGATGGGCGCGGCGCCGCCGCACAAGCGGCCGGCGCGCAGCATCCGCTTCGAGCACTTGGTCATGGGCGCCGCGATCGTGGCGCTCATCGTGCTGATCGTCCTGCCGCTCCTGTTTCTCCTGATCGGCAGCCTCAAAGGCGAGGACGGCTTGAGCCTTGCGCATTTCGCCGAGGTCATGTCCGGCCGGCTTTACGTCAATGCACTGGAGAATTCGCTCATCCTCGGCGCCTGGACCGGGCTTTTCAGTCTTGTGATCGGGCTCGTGCTCGCCTGGGCGGTGAGCCGCACCGACGTTCCGGCCAAACGCTTCATCCAAACGACCGCGACCGCCTCCTATCTGCTGCCCCCGTTTCTCACCGCGATCGCCTTCACCTATCTGTTCAGCCCCAATGCCGGCGTCCTCAACGTGTTCATGCGCGACGTGCTGGGACTGCCGTGGCTCACCTTCAACATTTTCACCATGACGGGTCTCGTCATCGTCACGGTGATGCACACGTTTCCGTTCGTTTATCTCCTCGCATCGAGCGCGTTACAGTCCGTCGATGCCTCCTATGAGGAGGCCGCGCAGATTCTCGGCGCCGGAAAGCTGCGCACCGCGTTTTCGATCACCGCGCCGTTGGTGGCGCCCGCCGTCCTTTCCGGCGCCCTTCTTTCCTTCGTCAATGCCATCGCGCTGTTCGGCTCGCAGGCGATCATCGGACTTCCGGGCCGGATCGTGACGCTGCCGACCCGCATCTACGCACTGTTCGATTATCCGCCCGAATACGGGCTTGCCTCGGCGCTCTCGCTCGTCTTCGTGGTGCTCACGGTCGCGGCGCTTTATCTCCAGCGCTCATTCCTGGCGCGGCGCTCCTACGTGACGCTCTCCGGGAAGGGCTCGCGTCCCCAGTTGGTTCGGCTGGGCGCATTCCGGTTCGTCCTCCTCGGCTTTGCGGCGATCATATTCGTGATCGCGATTCTTGCGCCCTACGCCACCCTGATCGCGGTCTCGCTCTCCAAATCCTGGGGACTCGAATTCTGGAAGAACCTCACGCTCGCGAATTACAAGTTCATCCTCCTCGACTACGATGTCACGCAGCGGGCGATTTTGAACAGCCTGCTGCTTGCGACCGTGGCGGCGACGCTTGCGGTCCTGCTCGGCACCGTGATGGGCTGGATTGATCTGCGCACCCGCATTCCAGGTCGAAAAATCCTCGACTATGCCTCGCTCATTCCGCTGGGCCTTCCCGGCATCGTCATGGCGGTGGCGCTGATCCAGTTCTGGCTGGCGATGCCGGTCGCGCTCTACGGAACGCTCACGATCCTGCTCCTCGCCTATATCGGGCGCTACCTCCCGCTCGGCGTGCGCGCCGCCAATGCATCGCTGCGCCAGGTCGATCCTTCGCTCGAAGAGAGCGCAACCATTCTCGGCGCGTCCTGGGCGGTCACCATGCGCGAGGTCACTCTGCCGCTGATCCGGCCCGGCTTGTTTGCCGGCTGGCTGTTGGTCTTCGTGCCGGTCATTCAGGAATTGTCGGCCTCGATCCTCCTGTTTTCGTCGAGTTCGATCACGCTCGCGGTCGCGGTCTACAACCTCTACGAGACCGGCTATATCGAGCCGGTCGCGGCGCTGGCGATGGTCAACATGCTGATCATCGGAACAGCGATTTTCGTCGCCTACCGGATAGGCGGCGGCCAGGGTATCAGTAGTCAGTAATCAGAAATCAGGGATCAGGGATCAGGGATCAAAATGCAACGAGTACACTGCTACATCAGCAAAAAAATCGCGGATATTTGTGATCGGATTCGTGACTCCTGATGCCTGATTGCTGATCCCTGAGTGCTGAGATGGCCGGAATTACCATACGCGGACTCTCGAAGAGGTTCGACGCGCGCGACGGCGAGGTTGCGGCGGTCGACGGCATCGATCTCAATGTCGCGGATAATTCATTCGTTACGCTTCTTGGCCCGTCCGGCTGCGGCAAGACCACGACGCTGCGTCTGATTGCAGGCTACATCGTTCCGGATCGCGGCACCATCGAGGCGGGCAGCCGGCTCCTTTCCTCGCCGAGCGGGGTGGTTCCGCCGGAAGCGCGCCGGATGGGGATGGTATTCCAGAACTACGCGGTATGGCCGCATAAGACGGTGTTCGAGAACGTCGTGTTCGGCCTCAAGCTGCGCAAAATGCCGGCCGCAGACGCGAAGAAGAAGGTCGCGGAGGCGCTGGCGCTGGTGAATCTCAGCGGGCTTGATTCGCGCTACCCGAGCGAGCTCAGCGGCGGTCAGCAGCAGCGTGTTGCGCTGGCGCGCTCGCTGGTCGTCGAGCCCGACATCCTATTGCTCGACGAGCCCCTGTCCAATCTCGACGCCAAGCTGCGCGAACGCATGCGCACCGAGCTCAAGGAGTTGCAGCGGCGAACCGGCATCACTTTCGTCTATGTGACCCACGACCAGGCCGAGGCTCTGGCGCTCTCGGATGCCATCGCCGTGATGCACGCGGGCCGCCTCCAGCAGTTCGGTACGCCGTTCGAAGTCTATGCGCGGCCGGCGAACCGCCTGGTGGCGGATTTCATGGGGCTCGTCAATCTGCTGCCGGGAACTGTGCGCGCAGTCGAGAACGGACAGGGCGCGATCGAGATAGCGGGAGGGCTTATGCTCGAAGTGGCGGCGCCCGAAGGGCTTGCGCCCGGCGAGCGGGTCGAGGTCGCAATCCGCCCGGAAAGCATGCGCCTCGAAGCGCCAACGGGTGGCGCCCACGGCCCGATCGCAAAGATCGTCAATCACGTTTTCCTCGGCAATATCAGCGAATATTATGCGAAGCTTGCTTCGGAGCAGGTGCTGCGCGTGCAGACCCATCCGCAGCAGCAGCTCAACATCGGCGACGAGGTCGCCGTGGCGATCGACGCGGCCCAATGCAGCGTGTTTCGCCAGCCCAACTCTTCCGCGCCAGCAGCGGAGAGGGAGCCTGCCAAGGAGTAAGCCATGAATAAACCGTTCACGCCGAGCGTCGCCGTCCGCGGCGAAGAGCATTGGACCGATAAGGGCCCGGACGTGCGGCTCTTCATGTGGGAGAAATATGCCGGCGACCCGAAGAACACGATCGGCACGATCCTGTTTGTGCACGGCTCCTCGATGGCCTCAACCCCGACCTTCGACCTGCAGGTCCCCGGGCGCGCCGATTCGTCGGCGATGGATTTCTTCGCTGGGCGCGGCTACGACACGTGGTGCGTCGACATGGAAGGATATGGCCGCTCCACCAAGACGCGCGACAATAACGCTTCGATCGCCCAGGGCGCCGAGGATTGCTTTGCGGCTGCGAGTTACATTGAGAGGCTGCGCGGCAAGCGTCCGCTCCTGGTCTATGGGATTTCGTCCGGGGCGCTGCGCGCGGCGCTGTTCGCCCAGCAGCATCCGGAAATGGTCTCCCGGCTTGCGCTCGACGCCATGGTCTGGACCGGGGAAGGCTCGCCGACGCTTGCCGAACGCCGCAAGCGGCTGCCGGAATACCAGGTCAAGAACCGGCGGCCGATCGACCGCGCCTTCGTGCACTCGATATTTACCCGCGATCATCCGGGTACGGCGGACGACGCCGTAGTCGAGGCGTACGCGGATGCCATCCTCAAACTCGACGACTCGGTGCCGACCGGCACCTATGTGGACATGTGCGCGCATCTTCCGGTCTGCGACCCCGAGAAGATCAAGGCCGCAACCATCATCATGCGCGGCCAGCATGACGGGATCGCGAGCGCCCAGGACCTGCTGCGGTTCTTCGAGAAGCTGCCAAACCCGGACAAGCAGTTCGCCGTGATGCCCGGCATTGCGCATGCGTCGCTGCAGCAGAAGAACTATGCTATCGTGTATCACATCCTGCTGAGTTTCTTCTCTCAGCCGGAGCCGGTGTACCGTGGAGAGGATTGGTAGCCCGGATTAGAGCCTGCCTCGGGCAGGCTCTAATCCGGGGCCGCGTTCCCGGATTTGCGCCTGCGCCTTCGGCGCAGCTCCAATCCGGGCTACGAGATACAAACGGAGCCAAAAATGCTCAGGATCAGACTCGTTGTTTGTGCTGCGGCGCTGTTTGCGCTCTCGCCGGCACACGCCCAGGATGCGGTCGATGTTGCCAAGGCGAAGGCCGAAGGCAAGGTGACCTGGTACACCTCGACGCCCATCGAGGATGCACAGCGGATCGTTGCGCTGTTTCGGCAGCAGACCGGCATGGAGGTTGAGCTGTTCCGATCCGGCGGCTCGGCCATCTTGAGCCGCTTCCAGCAGGAAATGAACGCCCGGCGCGTGGCGGTCGATGTGCTGACGCATTCCGAGCCTGCGGCCGCCAATGCGCTTGCCAAGAAGGGCTATTTCGTCCCCTTCAAGCCGAAGAATTTCGACAAGATCGTGGATACCGCCAAGGCGCCCGACGGCAGTTTCGTGGCGCAGCGCCTCAACATGGTTACCCACTACTTGCGCAGCGACAAGATTGCCGCCGCGGACGAGCCGAAGACCTGGGACGATCTGACCAACGCGAAATACAAAGGCAAGCTGGTGATGACGGATCCATCCTTCACATCGCTGCAGGTTTCGGTGGTCGGCACCATCGCCAAGGATCGCGGCTGGGGCTACTACGAGAAGCTCCGCGCCAACGACGTCCTCGTCGTGCCCGGCAACCAGCAGGTCTCCGACATGCTCAAGCGCGGCGAGCGCCTGATCGCGGTCGGCGCGCTCGACTCCTATGCGGCCGACCTGCGCAAGGAAGGGCATCCAATCAAGACGCTCTACCCGTCCGACGGGGTCTTCGTGATCCCGGCGCCGACTTCCGTGGTCAAGGGCGCGCCCCACCCGAACGCCGCGAAGCTCTTTGCCCAGTTCATCATCAGCGATGACGTACAGAAGATGCTGCCCGCCGGAGGCGGCTATTCGGCGCGCATCGACATTGCGCCCCCGCAAGGCTCACCCGACCTCAAGACGCTCAACATCCTCAAGGTCGATGACGATTACATCGAGAAGGAGAATCAGCGCATCAAGCGGCGATTTGCCGAGATTTTCTCCTGACCATGCTGCGGCCATTATCGGCCGTCATGATGCATGCCGGTTCGGGGGAATGTCGGAATGCGGCTCTTTGGATTGGCTGGGGTCGGGTTTTTCGGCGCCTTGGCCCTTGTTTTGCTCGCGGCCTGCAGCGCGGGACCCGATACGCCAGCAGAGCCCAGCTTCTACCGCAGCATGGCCTCGGCCGACGCGCCGCTCGATGCCATGGCTGCGGCTTCGATGATTTCCGGATTCCGCATGAACAATGGACTTGGAGCCGTCGATATCGACCCGGAACTGATGCAACTCGCACAGGCGCAGGCGAGCGCCATGGCGGCGCGGGACAGGCTCGACCACAACATCATCCATGACCTGGGCAGCCGCCTTCACGGATCGGGCTATGATGCCAGGGTGGCCGCGGAGAATATCGGGGCCGGCTATCATACTCTGGCCGAGGCATTTTCCGGATGGCGCGATTCTCCCCCGCACCGCAAAAACATGCTGCTGACCGGCGCAACCCATATGGGCATTGCCACGGCCTATGCGCCAAACTCGAAGTACAAAGTCTACTGGGCGCTGATCCTAGCTGCGTCCGATGCCCGACGGAGCTGAGGTCAGCGTGCTGACCTGCGCCTTCGCGTCAAGCGAAGAGTTCATCAGCGCCTTGCCTTTGTCGAGCTGGATCGCAAGGTTTGCCATGCCGAGACAAATCGAGGCCGCCAGCGCCGTGGCGATCAAGGTCACCCACATCGAACGCCTCCCTCAAAATCAGTTGAGCGGTTGATTGCGATCGTCATTGCCGGAACGGGACTTGCGCCCGAAGACTCCGGGCACCCGGTTTTCGAGCACGCGGCGATAATGCGGGCGCGGGTTGTAGGCGCCCTGCGCCTGCCGGTCGAGCGCCTTGAGCGCATCCATGATGTCGTCAAAGGCGACCGGCTGAGCGCCCGGCGGACGCCTTAGCGCCGGGACCGCTTCCACAGCGCACGCATCGGAGGCCCACGATGACAGAATCGCGCGCTTCTCGGACAGCGTGAGATCGGAATCATTAACGACATCCGCTGGATGATCGAAGGCCTGCGCCGGATGCAGCAGTGCATCGAAATCGAACGCGGGCTCTCGATTGCCTGCAGACTTGGTAGTCGGGGATTTACGTCCTTTGCGCTGCTCCATGTTTCGATCTCCTCCCTCGAGCGGACATGGAAACGGGAACTCGCCGCGATACCGCGCGGCGGGAACCCTGCGCCGGATCCTGCGCATTTGCGCTTAACTGCTCGGACCTCGCAAGACTGCGGCAGTCCTCTTTGAGGCAGCGTTCCGGCGGACCCGATGTAGGGAGGCAATTTCACGGTTCAAGGGGGGGACAAACCTTCAACCCCGGCGACGGATTGCCTCGCGCGGATAGTCGAGAGCCTTCGGTTTTAAGGCCGAAGGCTCCCTGGATCCTACTTTTCGATTTCTCAAATTTCGGACCGCTCGGATAACGCCTGAGGCGGCTAGGTGTTCCCGATGCCGCACGCTTCCACGGTCCGTCGGTTTCTGCTTTGCGGCTGATGCACGGTCAAAGTCTATAGGCGAATAGTTCCGCTGCCCATGCGCTCGTAAAGCTCGCGATCGATCCGCACGAAAGCCTTGGCGCTCGGGTCTGCAAAATAGATCGAATCCTCGGTGTCGCTCGGATCGAAACCCTGCTTGGCAAAATCGATCTTCTTTTGCTTAAAGGTGCCGGTCACCTCAAGTTCACGGCAAATACGCACGAACAGCGGTCGGGCGTATTCTGGCAGGCGATCCGTCAAATATTGATAGAAAACGCCAAGATTGAAATCATCCCTGGTAACGATTGCAGCCATGCCGGCGCGCCCATCGTGCGCGGGGACACGGACGCCGTAGACATTGGCCTCGAGCACGCCGTTGAAGCTGCGTATCGCTTCTTCGACCTCGGTCGTCGAGACGTTCTCTCCTTTCCATCGGAAGGTGTCGCCGATCCGGTCGACGAAGTAGAAATAGCCGTTCTCGTCCTTGCGCATCAGATCGCCGGTACGGAACCAGACGTCGCCTTTCTCGAACACGTCGTGCAGCACTTTTTTTTCCGAGTCGCTTTCGTTGGCGTAGCCTTCGAACCGCGCGCCGGGTTTCGAGGGGTCGCGCAAAATCCTGCCGATCACCTCGCCTGCTTCGTTGGGCCGGCATTCGACGCAGAAGCCGTTCTCGTCGCGGATCGGCTGCTCGCGTTCCACGTCGAACCTCACCACCTTGGTGGGAAACCGATGCGCGAAAAACCAGGGAATGCGGCCGACCGCGCCATCCTTGCCGTCGAAATTGAACAGCGTCACATTGCCTTCGGTGGCGCCATAGAATTCGACGATCTGCGGAATCCGGAATCGGTCCCTAAACGGCGCCCACACGTCGGGGCGCAAACCGTTGCCGCAGGCAAGCCGCAGCCGATGAGACTGTTCCATCGGATGCGGGGGCGCATTGACCAGATATCGACACAACTCGCCGATGTATTGCAGGAGCGTGCAGTCCCAGCGCACGAGGTCGTCCCAGAACTCGTGAGCGGAGAATTTTTCACGGATTACGACCGAGCCGCCCCGCAGCAGGACCGCGCCGGTCGCCACCACGCCGCCCACCGTATGATACATCGGCAGGCAGTCATACATGCGGTCGGTTGCCCGCACATCCATGATTCCGGCGAAAGCGCACGCCGCCAGCATGACCCGGTAGTGATTGAGGTTGGCGGCTTTCGGGAGGCCGGTCGTGCCCGAAGTATAGATGAATAGAGCCCGGTCCTCGATCGTCAGCGAAGGCCTCTCGTTCCGGCTCAGCGCCTGCCCCGAAAAATTTTCAAGTTGCCGATCGAGCCGTGGAAGCTCGGCATCGACCTGCCCGTGCAGCCACGTCCTCGCATTTGTCACCAGATGGGGCTGCGCAGACTTCAGCGCCGCCAGCAACTCGCCCGCAACAATGATATGTGTCGGCTTGACGACATTGATGCAGTAGGCGAGCGCCGGGCCGGTGAGATTGGTATTGAGCAGCGCCACAACGGCGCCGATCCGGGTCAACCCCAGCCACAGGGCCAGGTATTCCGGGCGATTCGGCATCAGCAGGCAGAGCGTTTCGCCTTTCGCTACGCCCTGCGCCAGCGCCCATCGGGCGTAGCGGTTCGAGAGCGCGGACAATTGCCGGTAACTGAGCGATTGGCGGTCCGACAGCAACGCCGGCGCGTCGCCGAACCGGTCGGCCAGCTCTTCGATCACACTGGGGAAGATACGCGTGGGATGGCGCGCAATAGGCGTCGTCATGCGCAATGCGCGCAAGCCGCCACGCAGGCCGGCCATGTCAGCTGCCAGCCGATCGATCAGTCGCATACCCGACCTCGCCGAGGCTGCCGCTGCAGGCTTCGGCACGGCGTCGAATACCCGCCACGGGTTGGCAAGGCTGGTAAGGGCGTGCAGCATGGAGGAGGTATGGTGTGGAGCCGCAATGAAAGTCGCACGGACTGCTTAAAGTTCCATCTCCGGTCTCACACCGGCGTGTTCAGCAGACACGCCGCCGTCGATCGTGGTTAAGACCGGCTTGGGGCGGAGTTGCCGGATTACTTCTTGTCCGGCTCTTCCAGGATTTTTTGCGTCCCCTCGTGAGATGGTTTGCTGGACTTCGCGGCTACCGGCTTGGCGGTTGATTTTTCCGGCTTCTGCGCTACCGCCTTCGCTGTATCCGGGGCGGGTTTCTTGGCCGGCTTGGGTTTGGCCGGCGCTTCCTTTTCGGTATTCCTGACCGGCGTGACACCGAGTTCCGGCGGCGGGCTGTTGGCAAGCGATGCCGGGCTCAGATTGCTCCACGGATCCGCGCTTGCACGCGGCTTTGCGGCAGGTTTCTTTACAGGCTTATTGGTTGTGTCATCGCTTGGCTTGCGCGCCGGCTTTGGATGGACGGCAGCGGTCTTGCTCACCGCGCTTGGTTTCTTCGGCGAGGACCCGGTGAAGACGACCACAGGCTCACCGACTTCGACATCTTGCAGAAGGTTCTGCCTGAGGGTCGGTGTCCGCAGGCTCGACAGGAATGCAGAAAACGATGAGTTGGGAGCAGGCTTGGCGATCGCATCCGAATCGTCTTCGTCTTCGGAGGCCGCTCGCCGCCGATGCTTCCCGCACATCTCCTCATGCAGATCGGGCGGCGAGACATTGATCGGCTGGAGGTCCTCGACGTTGCCGAGGGTGGGCATAAGCCACGACAGTGGATTGGCCGTAAAACCCTGCTCCAGCAGTTCTGCCGCCTGGAGGGCGCGCACCGACGAGGACGGCGCTCCCAACACCACCGCAATCAGCCGCCTGCCGTTGCGGGTCGCGGTCGCCACGAGGTTGAAGCCCGACGCGCAGATGAAGCCGGTCTTCATTCCGTCCGCGCCCGGATAGCGCCCGAGCAGCGTGTTGTAATTGCGCTGGACCATCTTGCCCAAGCGGATGCCTGGAAGGTGCCAATAGTAATCGTATTCCGGGAACTCGCGCAGTGCGGCGCGCGCAAGGATCGCCATGTCGCGCGCGGAGATGATCTGCCCATCATCCGGCAGCCCGTTGGGATTGTCGAAATGCGATTGCACCATGCCGAGCCGCTGCGCGTGCTCATTCATCTCCTGAGCAAAATTTTCAACCGAACCCGCGACCCCTTCGGCAAGGACCACGGCCATATCGTTCGCCGACTTGACCAGCAGCATCTTGATGGCGTTGTCCACGGTCAGCGTCGTGCCGGGAGGAAAGCCCATCTTGACCGGCGCCTGAGAGGCCGCGGTCTTCGAAACTGTCAGCAGGGTATCGAAGCTCAGCCGGCCCTCCTTAATGGCGCGGAGGGTCGCATAGACCGTCATGATCTTAGTCGTTGAAGCCGGGTACCAGGGTTGGGTGGCGTTCTGGGCGAAAAGCACCTTCCCGGTCGCCACATCGGCGAGGAGCAGTGCTTCGGCCTTGGCGGGCGCTGCGCCGAGCACGGTAAACGCCCAGGCTGCCAGCATGAGAGCCATGGTAGGAATAAAAGCCGGTCTACGTGAAAGCATCACCGCTCGCGATCCGGTCTCCGGCCTCGGAATGGTCAGCCTCCCCACCCGCGTAACCCATCACTTAAGCGAATAAGCAGCCAAAGGCAAAAGGAGGCGTTCCCGCAGGCGGGACCGACCGGCTTCACTGGCGAAGGAAAGCGCCAAAAATTCGGCCGTGGCGGAACTCGGAAGAGGACTTCTGCTCAACGCCGCCCTAATCGGCAGAACGCCGGTCCATCGTTTTTTGCGCATAGAGCAATATATACGACCTGGATCCCTGTAGCCGGGACGGAGCTTGCCGGCGTTTTCGCTAGTGTGGCGGATTTGACGTTCCTACCAGCCTTGCCGCGAGTCCGCCGTAGGAACGTCAAATCCAAAGCCACACTAGGACCAATGAGTTGCTAGTGTCCCTTTGGTTCCGACGCTTGTAAAAGCGGGGGCCGAAAAGGATACAAGCGTCGGAACCGGAACACTAGGTCGCACAAGCTCCATCCGGGCTACAGAATCCGGGAGCGAACCATGAACGCCTGCATCGTCGGATGGGCTCACACCCCGTTCGGCCGCCTGGAAGGCGAGACGGTCGAGAGCCTCGTCGTGCGAGTCACGACCGACGCACTGGCCGACGCCGGCATTACCCCGGCCGATATCGACGAGATCGTGCTCGGCCATTTCAACGCCGGTTTCTCAGGCCAGGACTTCACCGCTTCCCTGGTGTTGCAAGCCTCGCCGGAGCTTCGGTTCAAGCGCGCAACGCGGGTTGAAAATGCCTGCGCCACCGGATCGGCGGCCGTACATCAAGGCCTTAAGGCGATAGCGAGCAGGAGCGCGCGATTCGTGGTCGTGGTTGGGGTCGAGCAGATGACCACGACGGCGCCGGCCGATATCGGCAAAAACTTGCTTAAAGCCTCCTATGTGAGCGAGGAGGCGAATATCGATGGAGGTTTTGCCGGCATCTTCGGCAAGATCGCGGCCCTTTATTTTCAGAAGCACGGGGACCAGTCGGAGGCACTCGCACGGATTGCCGCCAAGAACCACCGGAACGGCGTCGGCAATCCCTATGCGCAGATGCGCCGTGATCTCGGCTACGAGTTCTGCCGTCAGGAGAGCGCGAAGAACCCGTTCGTTGCCGGCCCCCTCAAGCGCACCGATTGCTCCCTCGTGTCGGACGGCGCAGCCGCAGTGGTGCTCGCCGACGCGGAGACCGCGCAGACAATGCCGAAGGCTGTCGCCTTTCGCGCCGCGTCGCACGTGCAGGATTTTCTGCCGATGTCGAAACGTGACATTCTGAAATTCGAAGGCTGTGCGCTGGCCTGGCAGCGCGCTCTTGCCGAGGCCGGCATCGCGCTTCGCGATCTCTCGTTCGTTGAAACCCACGACTGCTTTACGATCGCGGAATTGATTGAATACGAAGCCATGGGCCTCACCCCGCAAGGCCGCGGCGCGACGGCAATCAACGAAGGACTGACCGAAATGAAAGGCCCCCTGCCGGTCAATCCGTCCGGCGGGCTCAAGGCCAAAGGCCATCCGATCGGTGCAACCGGGGTCTCGATGCACGCACTGGCGGCGATGCAGTTGACGGATGCGGCGGGCGATATGCAGGTAAAGGGCGCCCGGCTTGCCGGCCTTTTCAATATGGGCGGCACGGCCGTCGCCAATTACGTCAGCATCCTCGAGCGGATCAAGTAGATTTCTCAGTCAACCGGCGCAATGGCCGGCTCTGGGACCATGAACTGAGTGCGCGCGACCTCCGCGAAGCGCCCGCCGGCCCTCACCAATTCGTCGAAGTTCCCCGTTTCGATGATGCGCCCGCTTTCGAATACGAGAATCCGCGTGGCATTGCGGATCGTGGCAAGCCGGTGCGCAATCACGAACGTGGTGCGGCCCTTCATTACCTCCACCAGTGCGCCCTGAATCTTGGCCTCGGTCAGCGCGTCGAGCGCGCTGGTGGCTTCGTCGAGGATGAGAATCGGCGGATTTTTCAGGAGCGCGCGGGCAATCGATAGCCGCTGGCGTTCGCCGCCGGAGAGAAGCCGACCGCGCTCTCCCACCACGGCTGCAAACCCTCCGGGACTGTGATCCACGATGTCGAGCGCCTGCGCGCGCCGACAAGCGTCGCGCATCTCGTCTTCGGAGGCATCCGGTTTTCCCACCTGGAGGTTCTCGGCAATCGAGCGATTGAACAGCAGCGCCTCCTGGAAAACCACTCCGATGTTGCGTCGTAGCCCGGAAAGGGTCACTCCCCTGATGTCCATGCCGTCGATCTTGACGGTTCCCGATTGTGGATCGAAGGCGCGATGCAGGAGCGCAAGCGCCGTCGATTTCCCAGCCCCCGTTGCGCCCACCAGAGCGACGGTCTCGCCGGGCAATGCCGTGAAGGTGAGATCAACGACAGCGGGGCGCTTGCCGTCGTAGGAAAAGCTCACGTCGGCGAACTCGACGAGGCCGCGCATCCGGCCGGGATCGATCGCGTCGGGCCGCTCACGCACCGCCGGACTGGTGTCGAGCACGTCGAAAAATTCCGCCAGCTTCGGCGCGTCCATGACCATCGCGTTGGCGAAGTGAACCACGGCTTCGAGCTTGCCGATCAGCATCGCGGCAAAACTCATGAACATGACAATTTCGCCGACGGTGGTCAGCCCGTTGAGATAGAGGAAAATACCGATAATCAGGATCGAGAGCAGCGTGATGGTGGTTGAGGTTCGCGTCAGAACCGCAGCGATCGCCCACCAGGAAAGGACGGGCATCTGCGCACCGAGCAGAGCGTCCCCTGCCCGTTTCATCGCCGAGACCTCCGTTTCGATTCGGGCGAAGCTCTGGACCAGCGCGATATTGCCGAGCGCGTCCGTGGTGCGCTCGGCCATATCGGTAAAATAGCCCTCGACGGTGGCCTGGAGCGTCTCGCTCTTGTGCAGGACCAGCGCAATCAGAACCGCAAAGACCACGCAGAGAGCGATCAGCAGGAGCCCGAAACGCCAATTCAGGACCAGGGTTATCGGCATCAGCACGAGCAGCGAGACGGCGCTTGTGAGGTGCTCGCGGAAGAAATTGAGCCACAGATTCCACAACGTGGAGGTGCCGGTGAGCATGACCTTGATGAGGCGGCCCGAATGGGTCCCATGGTGATAGCTCAGCGGCAGTTGCAGCACATGCTCGAAGAAATCCGTCCGCATTTTCTGGCTGTGCCGATGCGCAAGGCGATCGGCGTGGAGCGCGACCAGCGTGCTGCAGAGGATGATGAACAACCCGAACCCGACCCAGGCGGCGATGAGCGGTAAGAGATCGAGCCAGGAGACACGCCGCATGCCGGGCTGCGAACTTGCCAGAGCATCGACGATTTTCCCGAACAGAACCGGCTCGATGAATTGCGCCGATGCCAGAGCCAGGCTTGCCCCGGCAAGTATCCAGGCCAGGCGGACCTCCGGCCCGAGGATTGCGAGCACGCGGATATAGAGACGCAGCAATTTCATTGGCTATGCCGGCACACGGGACCCTCCTGTCGCACTCTAACGCAGTGCCGGCCACCCGCAACACGGTGCCCGCCGATGACGCCCTAGATGCAACTTCCAATGATGCCCGAAACTTTGGAAAACTCCCATCGAGTTTCGGTCAAAAATAGTACAGTTTCGGGGCGGGATGCCTTCAGGATGGCGATCGATCCGAGGCGCTTGAAATTGGCGCCGCCTATCGAAATGATTGGCTACGGCGGAACGGCAGGGCGACGGCTCGGAACTGGTCAGACCGAAGCCAGCCCGTCAACCCGGTTCTGCACAGCGGATGGGGTAATGCTCAACATTCCGACCGACCTGCTGCGTACCCTCGTCGCCGTTGTCGATATGCGCAGCTTTACCAAGGCGGCGCGGGTGTTGGGCGTAACCCAGCCGGCCGTGAGCGCCCAGATAAAGCGACTGCAGTTCCTGCTCGGTTATGAGCTTCTCGACAAGCGGACACCCGGCGTAACCTTGACGCCCCGCGGTGAAATCGTGGTGGGGCATGCGCGCCGCCTGCTTGTGGTGAACGACGAAATCCTGCAATCGACCAGAGACGGCCGAGTCAAAACGCTCCAGATAGGAATCCCGCCGGATTACGGGGGATCGCGCATTCCGGCCATGCTGGCCTGTTTTCGCAGCCGCTGGCCGGATGTCAATTTCAACGTCAATAGCGGCAGTCCGGAGAGCCTGCTGCGCGACGTGAAGCAGGGCGATCTCGACGTCGCTCTTGTCGTGACTGAAAGCGAGCCGTCTATAGAACCGCGGCATTCCTGGAGGCGGGAGGCCGTCTGGGTGCGCAGCGAGGCCACGAAACTGGATCCACACCGCCCGGTGCCTCTTGTCAGCTATGCAGAGGATTGCGCGTCCCAGCGCGTCACGATCGCGACACTGCGGGAGGCAGGATGGCGGTTCGAGCTGGTGTTTAGCTCACGCAGCCTCGCCAGCTTGGCGGCTGCCGTTGAGGCTGGGTTCGGCGTGATGGCTGTGCCGCGCGGACGCGCGATCAGAGCCGCGCTTCACATCTGGGATGATGCGCCACTGCCGAAATTGCCGGCGCTCTATGTCGGCATTTTTGTGCGTGAAGGTGGCAACCGGCAAGCGGTCGACGAGTTCGCTGACCAGCTCTCAGAGCTCCGCGTACTACCGGGTCAGCCCGAATCGGCCGACGCGGTCGCGCCACTTCGCGCCTTAGAGGCAAGGTGAGGGGGTTCACCTCCTGAGCAGCCGGACGAGTCGCCTCGGCACAAGTGCGGCGGATCAATTGCTCCTGCGATCGGCGGAGCGCGGCAGAAAGCCGGGATCGAACAGTTCCTCAGCCTTGGGCTTGGCCTTGAACTGGTAGACCATTGCCATCTGGCCGATCGCCTCGTCGAGACGGCGCGAGTCGATGGCGCCGAAGCCTTTGGCGCGGGTCTCGGGGGTAATGATGTTGTCGCGGATTGCCATCCGCAGCCGCTCGACTTCAACCTCCTTCTGGATGCTGTCGTCGCGTTTGAGCACTGAGTCGATGGCTGCAGCCGGGCTCTGGATAGTGTCCTCGATGCCCTTCACGAAGGCGCGCAGGAAGCCCTTGACGACCTCGGGCTTCTCGGCCGCAAATTTCGTGTTGACCAGGATCGCGCTGCCGTAGGCCTTGAGCCCATACATCGACATCGGCAGCAGCACGATGTCGTCGACCGGAACACCGCGACTTTTGAGATCGACATAGACGCGGTAGGAAAAGCCGAGGGCGCCGTCGAGCTGTCCTGCCGCGAGCATGGGGGCACGCACCGGCGCGCCGATCTGTTCTAGCTTTACTTTTGAAACATCGATCTCATTAAGCTTGGCGAATAGCGGCCATTGGGGAAAAGTAGATCCCGCCAAAGGAGCTCCAAGCCTTTTGCCTTCGAGGTCTTTCGGTCCGGCTATCCCGCGACTCTTGCGCGCCACGATCGAGAACGGCGGATTGTTGTAGACCATGAATACCGCAACGACCGGCGTTCCCGGATGCTGGTCTCGATACCTGATGAGGAGGTTGATATCGGCAACCCCCATGTCGTGGGTGCCGGAAGCGACGCGCATGATCGGTTCGGTCAGGCTCGATCCTTCATCGATTGCGACATCGAGCCCTTCCTGGCGATAATACCCTTTGTCCTGCGGGACCAGGTAGATCGAAGCCGGTCCGTCCAGCCGCCCCTCCAGCGAGAACCGCACCGGAGTCTCTGCGGCAGCTGTTTTGACGAGCAGGGATAACGCCACCGCAACAAGAAACGCGGCGGTCCGTGCAGTCGGGAGCGGCTCGCGAGGGGTCATGCCCTGGCGGAATCCCTGTGAGTGAGTGGCGCCGTCCCCGGCTGCTTTCCCTGACGCCACCGATCGTGCGCCAGCAAAGAACAGGATTGTGCAAAGCGCAAGTCCGGATTGCTGACGGGGTGAACGCGGCAGTAGCGGCCGGTTGTGCGATGCATTACTGCGTTTGAATTCGTAGGGTGGACAAAGGCGCCTGGCCAAGCTTGACATTTCGCACCGCCGCCGCGCCGAGAGACAACGCCTTTGCCCGCGATTTTGCGCAGCCTACGCAGTTGTAACCAGGCGAGATCCTCAGCCGAGGTTCGCCAATAGTCCGCATTCGCCACCTTCGGTTCCGAAGGCGAGAAGGGTGCCGTCCGCATTCCAAGCGAGTGCCGTGACCGCCGAATCCGCTGGGTTCTTCGCGAGAATTTCGGCGCCGTCCTCGATGCGCACGAGCAGCAAAAGCCCATCCGTATAGCCGACGGCAAGGATCGGATGCCGCGGGTGACAGGCGACTGCCTCGACTCTGCCCTCCGCATCCTCTGCCGGGGCAAGCAATTGCGGTGCTTTTCCCATTGGGCCGTTCTTGCCCTGGAACGGCCAGAGCACGAGCTGGCTTGCGCCCGATGTCGCGAGCCATTTGCCGTCAGCCGTCCAGTCGAGGGAGCGAACGCGTGCCGCATAGCCCTGCATCCGCATGTCCTGGCTGTCCGCGAGCCGCCAGCCATGCAGCACCGGCTCTTGCATGGCGGTGACGAGGAATCTGCCGTCGCGACTGAAGGTCGCGGCAAGATGAGACCCCTTCCAGGCAAGCCGCTCGGGTTCAGCTTTTGCGTTCGGAAACCAGAGGGTCGCACCGTTGTAATGCGCGATCGCAAGCCGCAATCCCTTGGGCGCGAAGGCGAGCCCACCGACAGTTGAAGGCAGGTCGAGCACGCGAGGGGCACCGCCGCGGCCTTGCACGAAGGCCTGTTTTCCGGCCGACCATGCAACAGTCCCGTCCGATGCCAGGGCGACGTGATCGATCCAGCGGTTTGCGGAGTCGGCTGCAACGAGTTCGCTGGTCCCCTCTGCGATCGTGGCAACGATCTTGCCGTCGTCGCCGCCGGTCAGCACGCGGCTGCCGTCGGACACGCACGAGAGAATGGCGCCGGCGTGGACCGGGACACTCTGCTGCGCGCCGTCCTCGGCAACGAGCAGCAGGGCCTCCTCGCCGAGCACAAAAGCTGCGCTGCGCCCGAGAAAATGCACTCCCGTAACCGGAGTGCCGGCCGCAACCGTTCGCGCGCGGTCCGCTACCGATGCAGTATCGCCGCGGCCTTTCACGCCACGCAGCCTGCAAAGCCTTCGCTGATCTTTTCCTGCGGCAGGTTGCGGCCGATGAAGATGACGCGGCTTTCGCGCGTCTCATTTTCGCGCCAGGGGCGCTGATGGTCACCATCGAGAATCATGTGCACGCCCTGGAAGACGAAGCGCTCGGGATCATCCTTGAACGAGAGGATACCCTTGCAGCGCAGAATGTTCGGGCCTTCCTTCTGAACCAGATCTTGCACCCACGGAAAAAACTTGTCTGCATCGAGAGGCTTCTCGGTCACGAGCGAAAGCGACTGCATCTCTTCGTCGTGATAGTGCTGCAGCCCGCCATGATGGTGATGGTGAGAGCCACCGTCATGCTGATGATCATGTCCCTCGTGATCGTGATTGTGGCTGTGATCGTGATCCGCGGTTTCGAGGAATTGCGGCTCGATATCGAGGATGCGGTCGAGATCGAAGGCGTTGCGGTCGAGCACCTCCGGCAGCGCAACGGCGCAGCGCTCGGTCCGATGCACCCTGGCATAGGGATTGATGCCGCGAATCCGCGCCTCGACTTCGGCCAGTTCGTCGGGCTCGACCAGATCCGTCTTGTTGACCAGGACCACATCCGCGAAGGCGATCTGGTTCTTGGCTTCGGGCGCATCTTTGAGCCGGTGCACGAGCCATTTCGCGTCCGCTACGGTGACGACCGCGTCGAGTCTGGTCCTGCGCCCGACCGCCTCATCGAGGAAGAAAGTCTGCGCAACCGGCGCCGGATCGGCCAGCCCCGTGGTCTCGACAATGATAGCGTCGAACTTGCCCTTGCGCCGCATCAGCCCGTCGATGATGCGCACAAGGTCGCCGCGCACGGTGCAGCAGATGCAGCCGTTATTCATCTCGAATACTTCCTCGTCGGCTCCGACCACGAGGTCGCCATCGATGCCGATCTCGCCGAATTCATTGACGATGACCGCGTATCGGCGCCCATGCGGCTCGGTCAGAATCCGATTGAGCAAAGTGGTCTTGCCGGCGCCGAGATAGCCGGTCAGCACCGTCACCGGGATTTTATCGGTCATTGAAACCCTGCTCCCTTTGCGGCCTAACATAGGCTGACCGCCTCGAAATCCAAGCCGCGGCGTCGGTGCGAATTTCGCTTGCATCCGATCACTCTCATGTCATCCCGGCCAAGCGACGCACGGACCATAGCCGGTGCGGAGCGCGAGCCGGAACCCACCTCGCCGCAAGCACGCGTTGCGAGATGGGTCCCGGATCGGCTCGCGCGAGTCTTCGACCCGCGCCGCCGTCCGGGATGACAGGAGTGCGTAACTCATCATGACCGAATGCACTCTAACGCAGCGCCGGACGTGCCCGAGGGCCGCTTGAACTCCGTCCCGTGCGGCCCTAGGCTTTGGCTCGCTCCACCTCAGCATTTGGAGAGCTCTCATGCTCATATATCGTGTATCGCGCGCGGTCATTGCTGGTCTGGCATTTCTGTTCATCGCTGCCGGCCCGCGCATCTCGCTCGCTCAGGACATTGCGCTCGCCGGGCAGGTCACGTCTGCCGCAGAGGGCGCCATGGAAGGCGTGATCGTCAGCGCCAAACGTGACGGCTCGAACATGACCGTGAGCGTAATCACGAACGAGCAGGGCCGTTACGCCTTCCCGGCTGGCCGCCTTGAGCCTGGCCGCTATGCCGTTCAGATCAGGGCCGTGGGTTACGAGCTTGATGGGCCCAAGAGCGCCAACGTCGCGCCCGGGCAGCCGAGCACGCTCGATCTCAAGCTCCGCAAAACCCAAGACCTGAGCAAACAGCTTACCAATGCCGAATGGATGATGAGCATCCCGGGCACCGACGACGACAAGGCGACGCTCCTCAACTGCGTCAGCTGCCACAGGGTCGAGCGGATTATGCGGTCGACCCACACCGTGGACGAATTCGTGCAGGTGATCGCGCGGATGAACGGTTATGCTCAGGTGAGTCAGCCGATCAAGCCGCAGCGGCGGATCGATCAGGCGCGCGCTGCCAATCCCGAACGCTTCCGCAAGGCCGCCGAATATCTCGCGACCATCAATCTGAGCACGGTGCCGCGCTGGCAATATGAGCTAAAGACGCTGCCGCGCGTCACCGGCCGCGGTACTCGTGCGATTATCACCGAATACGATCTGCCGCGGCCCACCATCGAGCCCCACGACGTCATCGTCCTCAATGGCACGGTCTGGTACACGAATTTTGGCGAGCAGTTCCTCGGCAAGCTCGATCCCAAGACCGGCAAGAACGCTGAATTCGCACTGCCTGTGCTCAAGCCGGGCTTCCCGACGGGAAATCTCGATCTGGAAGTTGACAAGAGCGGCAATCTGTGGACCGGCATGATGTATCAGGGCGCGATCGCCAAGTTCGACCCGAAAACAGAAACGTTCCGGCTCTGGCAGCTGCCGGCGGATCGCAACCGCGACAACTCCCAGCTCAATATGGTAACCATGAGTTTCGACGTCGACGGCAAGGTCTGGACCAATGACGCCGGCACATCGAACATCCTGCGGCTCGATCTCAATACCGGCAAATTCGAAGAGTTCGATCCGCTCGCCGCGATGCCAACCGGCAAGGCCGGGCACTCGATCTACGATGTGCGGGCGGACTCACAGAACAACGTCTATCTGACGGAGTTCCAGAGAAATAATCTCGCCCGTATTGATGCCAAAACCGGCAAATTCACATTCTATCAGCTGCCGACCAACCTCTCGCGCAATCGTCGCGGCCGTCTCGACAACCAGGATCGCTTCTGGTTTGCGGAGTATCGCGGCAACAAGATCGCGATGTTCGATACCAAGACGGAAAAATTCCAGGAATTCCCGCTCCCGACCAAGTTCACCAGTCCCTATGACGTCGTGGTGGACAAGAACGGCGAGGCATGGACCGGCGGCATGACCACCGATCGGGTGGTGCGGCTCGATACCAAGACCGGCCACGCGGTCGAATATCCGCTGCCCCGCGACACCAACATGCGCAGGATGTTCGTGGACAACTCGACGACGCCGGTGACCTTCTGGGTCGGCAGCAATCACGGCGCTTCGATCGTTCACGTCGAACCGCTGGATTGAGAAGACGCAGCATGTAGCCCGCATGAGCAAAGCAGGTACCGGCAAAGCCGGTGCCTGCGGAGCGATGCGGGGCGGCGGCGTGCCCGGATGGCGCAGGGGGCGCGCAGCGGATGATGACGAGCACCCAGCCCCGCAATCCCGTGCCATGAAGATCGATCGCAATAGCTTCGTTTCCGGGCACCCGGCCCGCAAGGTGCGCGATGGCAGCCTGTGGACGCGAATATCTGAACTTGATCTCGCAACTGGGCTTCGGTTGGATCGAGATGCGTCAGCGTGTAAGACGCGTAACCCGCATCTAATTTCACTCACTCAACGAATTGAAAGCCTCAACATCACGACGGTTCGGATTTATCCGCGTGGGCAATTCGTGAGCCGGCATTTAGCCGCGGATGGAATGCTTGGTCCGCCTTGAAAGCGGGGCTGTAACGTCCGGAATGCCCCGATTGCGACCGGAAATTGTGCGCCGCAGCGAAGGAAGCCATGTGCCAGGAGCTGACGTGGCATTCGCGGCATCCAGCCGCATCCCTCGCGATGAGCAACTAAGGCAGGATCGGCCCGTCCAGTCGCTTTGGGAGGGGATCATGAAGCTTTCACGCCGCCGATTTTTGCACATGGCCGCGGGTGTCGCCGCGCTGCCGGCCATCTCGGGACGCGCCTGGGCGCAAGCCTATCCGACACGGCCGGTGCGCTTGATCGGGCTTCCCGCCTGGCGGCGGGGTTGACATTACCGCTCGCTTGATAGGTCAGGCGCTCTCAGAGCGGATGGGCCACCCATTCGTCATCGAAAATCGGCCAGGCGCCAATACGAACATCGGCACTGAGTTTGTCGTACGCGCTCAACCAGATGGTTACACGCTCCTGCTCGCTACGCTTCCCAACGCCGTCAATGCGACACTGTATACGAACCTCCCTTTCAACTTCGTCCGTGACATTCGGCCTGTTGCTACGATCAGTCGCGTGCCGAACGTCATAGTCGTGCCAATTTCGTTTCCCGCGAAAACACTTCCCGACTTCATCGCGTATGCGAAGGCGAACCCCAGCAAAATCAACATGGCGTCAGCGGGTAACGGAGCACCCGAACACGTGTTCGGTGAATTATTCAACATGATGGCTGGCGTCGATCTGGCTCATGTACCGTATCGCGGAGCTGCACCCGCCTTGACTGACTTGATGGCCGCCCAGGTTCAAGTGATGTTTGCCACCATGCCAGCCGCTATCGAGTACGTGAAAGGTGGCAGGTTACGCGCTCTGGCGGTCACGACGGCGATGCGTTCGGAGGCTCTGCCTGACATTCCAGCCGTGAGTGAATTCGTACCGGGCTTTGCGGCGAGTTCCTGGTACGGGATCGGTGCCCCAAAGAACACATCTTCCGAAATAGTCGACAAGCTCAACCACGAAATTAATGCCGCTATCGCTGATCCCAAAATGAAGCCCCGGTTCGACGATTTGGGCGCCGAGCCATTCTCAATGACTCCATCAGAGTTCGAGAAATTCGTCGCCAATGAAACCGACAAATGGGGCAAGGTGGTCCGCGCTGCGAATATTAGACTGGAATAAGCACTCTCCGGCGCCGGACTTTTACGTTCGCTTTGGGTCATTTGTGCCAGAACGGCCTTACCGGAGCATGCCCACATTCCGAAGGACCTTCGAGAGCAGCAGAACTATGCAGTGCAACGAATACTTGTTCCAGGGCGTGTCTTTCACTAGAGTAGCTTTTATGAACCTGACGGTCGAAATTCCCGATGATGTCGCGGAGCGTCTTGCCGCAGCCGGTGGCGACCTTTCACGCCGCGCGCTCGAAGGGTTGGCGCTCGAAGAATACAAGCAAGGCCGTTTGACCAAGCCCGAGCTACGCCGATTGCTCGGTTTTGAAACACGCGCCGAACTCGATGCATTCTTCAAGGACCATGCGATCTTCGGGTCCTACACCCCCGCTGATTTGGAGAAGGATAGGCAGGACTTGCGGCGGCTCGGATTTTAAGGCGAATGCGAGTTATCGTTACCGATACCGGCCCGCTCAATTACCTGCTTCAGATCGATGCGATCGAGTTGCTGCCGAAATTGTTCGGCCGGATTGTTGTGCCAGCGGCGGTGCGCGATGAACTGAGCCATCGACGTTCGCCAGCGGCGGTGCGAGCCTGGATTGCAGCACCCCCGGCCTGGCTTGAGATCAGACCAAATCCCGATGACAGCACTGATCGTGCTATGTCAAGGTTGTTGGGTCAAGGCGAGCGCGCGACGATTGCGCTTGCCCAGGGCATCGGTGCCGATCTGATTCTTATGGACGAGCGCGAAGGCGTCGCCATTGCGCGCGCACACGGTTTCGCAGTAACCGGGACATTGGGCGTGCTTGATCTTGCTGCGCAGCGCGGGATGGTCGATCTCGTCCAAGCATTCACGCGTCTGAAGGGCACGAGCTTCCATTATCGACAGGGCTTGCTCGATGCTCTCCTTGCGCAACGATCCGAGGAGAAGAAATAGGCCCTGCTATGCGGCTGGCGTCCCGAACGGGGGCGTCATGACCCGCTCCGGGTCATAAACCGCAGATCCCGACTGAATCTGAGGACCGGCTTTATGTCCGCTGCTATTCCGATTGCCTGCTACGCACTCTTTTGCGGGGCGAGCGCCTTGCGGACAGTCTCCGGCTCGCTCGCGATCACGCGGAGGTAGGCGCGCGCGGCAGCATCGGGCTCGGCGCGGCCCTCTTCCCAGTCGCGGATCGTCTCGATTGGGATATGGATTGATCAGCGAATTCTTCCTGTGAAAGCTTGAATGCGCAGCGGATAGTCTTGACCCGTGGCACGGGACGAGCCCGCGCCAACTCTTCGTCCGTCCACGGACGCGCATCGGGATCAGCCATTGCGGCGGCATGCCGCTTGGCCTCAGTCATGGCGCCCAACCGGCTCCAGGCGATCTTTGGTTCATGCTTAGCTGTTTTCTTCATGATAGCGCCGTCGCTCTCGCGGTTCCGCCATACGACCTTCGGTCCCGAGGGTCTTCCCAGGGGCAGTTATATGGTAATGAGTCTCTTATGTGGTAAGGAAGTTTGCAGCCTGGAGGATCGAAGAGCCAAGCCAATGTCTACCATCGTGAATATCGGCGATGCCAAAGCTCGTTTTTCCGAACTTGTCGCCAAGGTTGAAGCCGGTGAAGAAATCGTCATCGCGCGTGAAAATCGGCCCGTTGCAAAGCTCGCCCCGATTCGCGGTGCCGACGATGTTCGCGCTGTTATTGCGGAGCTACGCGCCGCACGTCATGGCCACGCACCAACGACGGCGCAAGAAATCCTTGCTTGGCGCGAGGAAGTGCGTCGAGATCGATGAGTTTCGTCCTCGACGCATCAATGGCGGCCGCGTGCAATCCTGGCTTCGATACTCTGCCGTTGCCAAGCCGCCCCGGCCTGTGCTGTGACCATGCCGAATGGCTGCGGCCGCGGGAGAGGAGTGCAATGAACGAAAACCGGACCCGCGTCGTCTCGGTCGGCGAAGTCATGGTCGAGATTGCGCGGGGCGAAGGCCGCGTGTCGCTGGGCTGCGGCGGCGATACCTTCAACACGGCGGTCTATCTCGCGCGCGCCGGCATCGAGGTCGGGTTTGCGACGGCGCTGGGCGATGATCCCTATTCCGACGGCATTCTGGCGCTCGCCGCAGCCGAAGGCATAGCCTGCGATCTCATTCAGCGGGTGCCGGGCCGATTGCCGGGGCTTTATCTCGTCGAGGGCGACGCCAGGGGCCCGCGGCATTTTTATTATTGGCGCGGCGAATCACCGGCGCGCGAGCTTTTCGAACTGCCGCAATGGGGGACCGTCTGCGAGGCTCTGCTGAAAGCAAAGCTCATCTATTTCTCCGGCATCACGCTGTCGCTCTATTCCAATTCCGGAATCGGCCGCTTCCTGGCGATGATCGAGGTCGCCCGCCAGCAGGGCGCCAAGATCGTGTTCGACGGCAATTTCCGCGCCCGCGACTGGAGAGGCGATCTCGGGCGCAGCCGCGCCGTGTTCATGGAGGCGCTCAAGCGCGTCGATATCGCGCTCCCGACCTATGACGATGAGGCCGTGCTCTGGGGCGATCCGAGCCCGGAGACTACGGTGGAGCGGCTCCAGGCCTTCGGGATCGGCGAGATCGTGGTCAAGAACGGGCCCAACAGCGCTCTGGTGGCAGCCGGCGGGACGCGCGAATTTGTTCCGGTGCCCGAAGTGGTCGAGCCCATCGACACTCTGGCGGCGGGCGACAGTTTCAACGCCGGCTACATGGCGGCACGGCTCGCGGGCGACGAACCCAAGCTCGCGGCAGCCGCCGCCCACCGGCTTGCGGGCCAGGTGATCCGTCACCGCGGCTCGATCATGCCGCGCTCGGAGGTGGCGATGCACTGATCAGGCATCAGGGATCAGAAATCAGGTAGCAGGGTGGCGTCTGATACCTGATCTCTGATTTCTGATTCCTGCCATGATCACGGCCTCCCGATCAGCATCGCCGTGATGCCTGCAATGAGCGGCAGCGGAACCGAGACCGCTGCGCGCAGCCAGACGACGCGCGCCGGCATCATATAAATCTCCCAGTTTAGCAGCCGCTGGATCGTATAAAGCGACCACGCCGTCGTATAGGCGATCACCTGAGGCGCGCCGGCGCCGCCCTTGAGCGCAGCGGCTCCGATCGAGAAGCCGACAACTGCGCCGCCGGGCGTCGCAGCGCCGGCAAGCATGCCGATGACGATGCCGGTGAGCCCGGAATTTGGCCCGATCCAGGTTGCGATCAGTTCCGGCGGCATCACTGCGGCCAAGTAACCGGAGCCGACGACACCGACGAGCACGCGCGGAATGAGCACGACGAAATCGCGGCTGCCCTCGAAGGCGCCTTCACGGAACAGCGCCTTGCTGCGCACCGCTGCCGTGAGCGCAAGCGCAGCCACGAGGCCCCACAGCAGGATCGTGACCGCGATGCCGACGACGCCGAGGGCGCTCATGCCTTTTTTTCTCCCCAGCGATCGGCGACCGCACGCGCCGCGATGCGCGCAAGCAGCCCGGCGATCAGCGGCAGCGGCAGCGCGATCACAATGCGCCAGCCCACGAATTCGGCTCCGAAAAACGGCAGTTCCCAAATGAGCGCGCGGTTGTAGCCGAGCACATTCCAGGAGGTGATGAATGCAACCGCAGTCCCGACATCGGCACCGAGGACGAGGAAAGCGCCGGCGACCGGATAAATCGTGAGCGGGCCGCCGGGCAGCACCGCGCCCATGACCATTGCGATGAGAATGCCGAGCACTCCGGATTCGGCCCCGACCACTCTCGCCACCACTTCACGCGGCAGGAGCCGCGTCACGAAGGCGGCGATCAGGCAACCCGCCGCCATCTTGGGCAGCATCGTCGTAAACAGCCAAAGGTCGGAACTGAGGATTGTGATGAAACGGTCGGACCCGTCACGGATGAAGACGATGGTTCCGGCGGTGATCGATATCGCTGCAATGATGGCCGTTGACCATTCAAAAGTTCTGACGCGGCGACGTTCGACCATGAAACCTTTTGTGAAGGACCGAGCTGTTCAAACTCCATCTAACGGACGGAATGAACCGATTCAAGAGGACGAGATTGCATCGGCTCAAGACCGAGACGGTCCATCAGCTGCCGGTCGCGATCGGGCCGAGGATTGGGCGTGGTAAGAAGTTTCGGGCCATAGAAGATCGAGTTCGCACCGGCCAGAAAGCACAGCGCCTGGGTTTCGTCACTCATATCCTCGCGTCCGGCCGAGAGCCGCACCACCGATCGCGGCATCGCGATCCGCGCGGCCGCGATGGTGCGCACGAATTCAATCGCATCAATCGGTGCAGCGGCGGCAAGCGGCGTGCCTTCGACCCTGACCAGCATGTTGATCGGGACCGATTCCGGATGAGCAGGCAGAGCCGCAAGAGTTCCAATCATCCCGACTCGGTCCTCTTCGCTCTCGCCCATGCCGATTATCCCGCCGCAACAGACGCCAATTCCGGCATCGCGCACGTGAGCGAGCGTGGCAAGCCGATCCGCATAGGTCCGCGTAGTGATGATCGCGCCGTAATATTCTGGCGACGTATCGAGATTGTGATTGTAATAATCGAGGCCCGCCGCCTTGAGCCGCCGCGCCTGCTCGGCGGTGAGCATGCCAAGCGTCGCACAGGTCTCAAGCCCGAGCGCGCGCACGCCCACAACCATGGCGCAGACCTTATCAAGATCGCGATCCTTCGGCTCGCGCCACGCCGCCCCCATGCAGAAGCGGCTCGCGCCAGCATTCTTCGCGGCCCGTGCCTGCGCCAGCAGCGCATCGAGCCCCATGAGCTTTCCGGCGTCGACGCCGGTGTCGAAATGGGCGCTCTGCGGGCAATAGGCGCAATCTTCGGGACAGCCGCCGGTCTTGATCGAAACGAGCGTCGAGATCTGCACCCGGCGCGGATTGAAATGCCGACGATGGACGCTCTGCGCCTGGAACATCAGCTCGGGAAACGGCAGGGCAAACAGCGCGCGGACTTCCTCACGCGTCCAATCGTGGCGGACGGTTCCAAGATCGTCCGCGCGTGCATCATGAGCGGCCTGCTCCTCCATGGCCGCACCATGGCCAGACCAGCGTGCAAAATGCAAGCGCGCGGGAGGGGAGCTCGGTCGTCATCCTGAGGTGCGAGGTCGCGCCCCTTGGCGCGACCGAGCCTCGAAGGATGGCGGCCGATGGAGCTCGACCCCGTCGCGTCATCCTTCGAGGCTCGCACGCAATCAAGTGATTGTGTGCTCGCGCCTCAGGATGACGCGCTCGCTCTTACTCCGCGGCCTGCGCCACCGACTCGATCCGCTCCACCTTGGCGGCGCAGTATTTGAACTCGGGAATTTTGCCGAACGGATCGAGCGCCGGATTGGTGAGGAGATTGGCGGCTGCCTCGACAAACGCAAACGGGATGAACACAACCCCATCGGGAACCGCATCGTCCTGGCGTGCCGTCAGCTCGACCACGCCGCGGCGCGTCGAGACGCGGATCATGTCGCCGGCGGAAATTCCGAGCTTTGCGATCGTCCCGCGCGAGACCGAAGCGACGGCCGCCGGCTCGAGCGCATCGAGAGTCGCGGCCCGGCGGGTTATGGCGCCGGTATGCCAATGCTCAAGCTGCCGCCCGGTGGTAAGGATGAACGGGAATTCGGCGTCCGGCTGCTCGTCAGGCGGCGAGAGTTTTGCCGCGACGAGCTTGCCGAAACCGCCCGGACGCGGAAACCCTTTATCGAACACGACGTCGCGGCCCGGCTGGTCGGGAGCGTCCGACGGATAGGTCACAGAGCTTTCGCGCTCGATCCGATCCCAGGAAATATTGTCGAGAGACGGCATCAGCGAAGCCATCTCGGCATAGATGTCGCGCGGATGCGTGTAGTTCCAGTTAAGCCCGATGCGCCGCGCGATCTCCTGAGTAATCCACCAGTCGGGCCGGGTGTCACCAGGGAGCGGCAGCGCCTGCCGCCCCATCTGCACTTGGCGATTGGTATTGGTGACGGTGCCGTCCTTCTCCGGCCAGGCGGATGCCGGCAGGACCACATCGGCGTGCCACGCCGTCTCGGTGAGGAATATATCCTGCACGACGAGATGTTCGAGATGCGCCAGCGCCTCGCGCGCGTGATTGAGATCCGGGTCTGACATCGCCGGGTTTTCGCCGAGGATGTACATGCCTTTGATCTCGCCGGCATGGATGGCCTTCATGATCTCGACCACGGTGAGGCCGTTGTTCGGATTGAGCGTGGTACCCCAAGCCGCTTCGTATTTGGCGCGGATTTCCGGCGCATCGACCGCCTTGTAATCGGGATAGAACATCGGGATGAGCCCGGCATCGGAGGCGCCCTGCACGTTGTTCTGTCCGCGCAATGGATGGAGCCCGGTGCCAGGCCGGCCGATATGGCCGGTGGTGAGCGCCAGCGCGATCAGGCAGCGCGCATTGTCGGTGCCGTGGACGTGCTGCGAGATGCCCATGCCCCAGAAGACGATTGCGCGCTCGGCACGCGCATAGGTGCGCGCCACAATGCGCAGCGTCTCGGCATCGATGCCGCAGACCGGCGCCATTTCCTCCGGGGTGAAATCCTTGATGTGCTCGGCGAAGGTCGGAAATCCTTCAGTATAGGTCTGCACGTACTGCTTGTCGTAGAGCCCTTCAGTGATGATCACGTTGAGCATGGCGTTGAGGAGCGCCACGTCGGTGCCCGACTTGAACTGGAGCATATGGGTGGCGTGGCGCTTGAGCGCCTGGCCGCGCGGATCCATGACGATGAGATTGGCGCCACGTTTGGCGGCCTGCTTGAAGAAGGTCGCAGCAACCGGATGGTTCTCGACCGGGTTTGCCCCGATGACGATGATTACGTCGGAATTCATGCATTCATTGAAAGTCGCGGTGACGGCGCCCGAACCGATCCCCTCCATCAAGGCCGCCACCGAGGACGCGTGACAGAGCCGGGTGCAGTGATCGACGTTGTTGGTGCCAAAACCTGCGCGCACGAGTTTCTGGAACAGATAGGCTTCCTCATTCGAGGCCTTGGCCGAACCGAAGCCGGCGAGCGCTTTGCCGCCGTGCTGGTCGCGAATGCGCCGCAAACCTTCAGCGGCGCGATCAAGGGCCTCGTCCCAGCTGGCGGTGCGGAAATGGGTCCAGGGACTGGCCGGATCGAGGGTATCGCGCGCGTCCTTGCGAACGCCGTCACGGCGGATCAGCGGCTGCATCAGGCGATGCGGATGATGAATGTAATCGAATCCGAACCGACCTTTGACACAGAGGCGGTTCTGGTTCGATGGCCCGTTGTGTCCGCTCACATAGAGGAGCTTGTCGTTTTTGACGTGATAGGTGAGTTGACAGCCGACGCCGCAATAAGGGCAAACGCTGTCGACTTCCCGATCGGGGGCACCGGTGAACACGTTCGCGGCATCGACCAGCGTCGCCGACATGAGCGCGCCGGTCGGGCACGCCTGAACGCATTCCCCGCACGCAACGCAAGTCGATTCCCCCATCGGGTCGTCGAAATCGAACACGATCTTCTCGGTGTAGCCGCGCCCGGCCATGCCGATCACATCGTTGACCTGCACTTCGCGACAGGCGCGCACGCACAGCGTGCACTGGATGCAGGCATCGAGATTGACCGCCATCGCCGGATGGCTGCGGTCAGGCACAGGCGCGCCGCGGCGCGGGAACCGGCTGGTGGTGACCTTCTGCCGCTCGGCGGTCAACCAGAATTCCGATTGCGGGTCATGCGCCACGTCCCTGGGCGGCTGATCCGTCGCGAGCAGTTCGAGCACCATGCGGCGCGCGGTCTTGGCGCGATCGGTCTGCGTCCTCACCACCATGCCGGGGGCGGGCGTCCGGATACAGCTCGCCGCCAGCACGCGCTCGCCCTCGATCTCCACCATGCAGACGCGGCAGTTGCCGTCGGGACGGTAACCGGGCTGCGGCGAGTAGCACAGATGCGGCAGCCTGATGCCGAGGCGGCGGGCAGCGCGGAAGACTGTCTCGCCGGGGCGGATATCGACCTGGCGATCGTCAATTGTGAAGGTGGTCGGCTTACTGCTTCCGTTGGTGCTCATATCGCGCCTCTTCCGCGCGTAGGGTGGGCAAAATCGCGCGCGATGACCCTTCCACGCGGCCAAGCCGTCGCGCGATTTTGCCCACGCGGAGGACGCCTCGACGTAAACCGCGTGGGCAACGGCGCGCTAAACTCGTGCGCCACTTCGAAGTTATCAGCCAGCGCCGTTGCCCACCCTACGGCACTCTCGACGTGGCTTGTCCTCATCACCATCCTCGCAGCGGCGTTCTCAATTCCTCTGGAAAATACCTCAATACGCTGAGCAACGGGTTGGGCGCCGCTTGCCCGAGACCGCAGATCGAGGCGTCCCGCATTGCTTCCGAGAGCTCCGTCAACAGCGTCTGATCCCACGGACCCGACATCATCAGCTTCACCGCCTTTTCGGTTCCGACGCGGCAGGGAGTGCATTGGCCACAGCTCTCATCCTCGAAGAACCTCATGAGGTTGAGCGCCACCGCTTTGATGTCATCCTTGTCGGAAAGAACCACAACCGCGTGCGACCCGACGAAGCAGCCGTATTTTTCGAGCGTACCGAAATCGAGCGGCAGGTCTGCCATCGAGGCCGGCAGGATGCCCCCCGAGGCGCCGCCAGGCAGATAGGCCTTCAGGCTATGGCCATCCTGCATGCCCCCGCAGAATTCATCGATCAACTCGCGTGCCGTGATGCCCGCCGGCGCGAGCTTGACACCCGGATTTTTGACCCGGCCCGAGACCGAGAAACTGCGCAACCCTTTGCGCTCGCGGCGACCATGGGAAGCGAACCAGGCCGCGCCTTTCTCGACGATATCGCGCACCCAGTAGAGCGTCTCAACGTTCTGTTCGAGCGTCGGCCGCCCGAACAGCCCGACCTGCGCCACATAGGGCGGCCGATGGCGCGGCAGGCCGCGCTTGCCTTCGATCGACTCGATCATCGAGGATTCTTCGCCGCAGATGTAGGCGCCGGCACCGCGTCGCAGATGCAACGGGCTATGGGCGGAGAGCCCGGCCTGCTCCACTTTCGCCATCTCCTGTTCGAGCAGGAGCCGCACCTCCGGATATTCATCGCGGATGTAGATGTAGGTCTCGAGCGCCTCGACCGCCCAGGCGGCAATCAGCACGCCTTCGAGGAAACGGTGCGGATCGCGTTCGAGATAATAGCGGTCCTTGAAAGTGCCGGGCTCGCCTTCGTCGGCATTCACAGCAAATAATCGCGGCGCCGGCTCGGCGCGAACCAGCGTCCATTTGCGGCCGGTCGGAAAACCGGCGCCGCCAAGCCCGCGCAATCCAGAGTCGCTGACGGTCTTGATGACGTCGTCGCGCCGGCGCGATCCCGCAAGGCATTCCTTGAGCAGGCGGTAACCGCCGGCAGCCATGTAGGCATCAAAGGGGCAGAGTGTCGGGAAAGCGTGCGCATGCGGCCGCGCATGCGCGGCGGCGCGAACGCTCTCTTCCGTCGCACGCATCACCTGCACATGCCCCACCGCACAGACCGGCGCTCGGTCGCAAGCCCCCATACAGGGCGCACGCATCACGCGCACCGGCGGCCCAGGCCGAGCCGGCAGTTCGCGCAGCAGATGCTCGGCTCCAGCCATGACGCAGGACAGGGAATCGCACACGCGCACCGTCACAGCGGGCGGCGGCGTCTCGCCTTCCTTCACCACGTCGAAATGGGCATAGAAGGTCGCAACCTCATAGACTTCGGTCAGCGCCAGCTTCATTTCCTGAGCGAGCGCCGCAAGATGTGCGGCCGATAAGCAGCCATAGCGGTCTTGGATCAGATGCAGGTGCTCGATGAGGAGGTCGCGCCGGCGCGGCCGTTCTCCCAGCAGCGCGCCGACGTCGGCGAGTGCGGCAGGATCGACTTGGCGGCCTTTCGGCGTGCGCCGCGGCCGCCGGCGGCCACCGGCGAGATTGGTGTCAAGTACAGTCATCTTGTTGAACTATATAGGGATGAGTAACGACGCATACCTCGGCCTATCCGCGTGGGCAAAGCTTCACCCCGCTACATATCCGAACTGAATAGCCGCGGAAACCGGATAGCCGCCTGTCTCAGAACAGCCCCACGATGCGCCCGTCCGCGCCGACGTCGATGGCATCGGCCGACGGCACCTTGGGCAGCCCCGGCATCGTCATGATCTCCCCGCAGATCGTCACCACGAATTCGGCGCCGGCTGAGAGTCGCACCTCACGCACGGTGAGGATGTGACCCTCGGGGGCGCCCTTGATGTCAGGATTGGTCGTGAAGCTGTACTGCGTTTTCGCCATGCAGACCGGCAGGCTGCCGAAACCCATTTTTTCGAAAGATTCGAGCTGATCGCGCACGGGCTTGGGCACATCGATGTCCTTGGCCCGATAGATTTCCCTGGCGACAGTGCGAATTTTTTCAATCAGCGGCATGCTGTCGGGATAAATGAGTTTGAGCCTGCTTTTGCCGCTGTCGGCGACTTTCACGACAGCGCGCGCGACGTCGGTTGCCCCTTCCCCGCCAAGGGCCCAGTGATCGGCCATATAGGCCTCAACGCCGAGCTTCGCGCAGGCACGCTCGAGCAAGTCCATTTCGGCCGCCGTATCGGTGCTGAAGCGGTTGATCGACACCACCGGTGCGATCCCGAATTTCTGCACGTTTTCGATGTGACGACGCAGATTCGCCATCCCGGATTCGAGCGCGGCGAGGTTCTCCGATTTGAGGTCCTCCTTTTTGACCCCACCGTGCATTTTCAGCGCCCGGATGGTGGCGACCAGCACCGCACAATCCGGCGCCAAGCCGGTCTTGCGGCACTTGATGTCGAGGAATTTCTCGAAGCCGAGATCCGCCCCGAAACCGGCCTCCGTCACGACGAAATCGCACAGCTTGAGTGCGGTCGTGGTCGCCAGAACCGAGTTGCAGCCATGAGCGATGTTGGCGAACGGGCCGCCGTGGACGAAGGCCGGCGTCCCTTCAAGGGTCTGCACCAGATTGGGTGCGAGCGCGTCCTTGAGCAGCGCCGCCATCGGCCCGTGCGCCTTGAGGTCGCCGGCACGCACCGGCTTGCGGTCGCGCGTATAGCCGATCACGATGTTGGAGAGGCGCTTCTTGAGGTCTTCGACGTCGCGCGCCAGGCAGAAGATCGCCATCACTTCCGAAGCGACCGTGATGTCAAAGCCGTCCTCGCGCGGAAATCCATTCGCCACGCCGCCGAGCGACGATACGATCGAGCGCAGCGCCCGATCGTTCATGTCCATGACTCGCCGCCAAACGACACGCCGGCTGTCGATGCCGAGTGCGTTCCCCCAATAGATGTGATTATCGATGAGGGCGGCGAGCAGATTATTTGCCGTCGTGATGGCGTGAAGGTCGCCGGTAAAATGCAGATTGATGTCCTCCATCGGCACGACTTGCGCATAGCCGCCGCCGGCCGCCCCGCCTTTCATGCCGAAGCAGGGTCCAAGCGAAGGCTCGCGAATGCACAGCATCGCCTTCTTGCCGATGTGATTGAGGGCGTCCGTCAATCCCACCGTGGTCGTGGTCTTGCCCTCTCCGGCCGGCGTCGGCGTGATCGCCGAAACGACGATCAGCTTGCCGTTCGGCCGGCTTGCCAGCGATTTGATGAAATCCATCGACACCTTGGCCTTGTAGTGGCCGTAGGGCGCCAGGTTTTCCGGACCGATACCGAGCTTCTCGCGTGCGACATCGATAATCGGCCGCATTTTGGCGGCCTGGGCGATCTCGATGTCGGACTTGGGATTGGTGTGCTGCGTGGAGACGACCGGCGTTTTCACGGCGGTTGCGGGCGAAGGGGTCATGTGAGCCTCGTGCCGACAGCGAGTTTGGAACTGGTGACAAATTCTCCGGCCGCGACTTTGGGACCGTCGTGCGTCTTGACGCGCAGCACTTTGATCCGCCCGTCGGCACAGACGACGGTGAAGCCATCGGTCGTGACCTCGACGATTTCACCCATCTTTCCGCCGATACCTTTCGGATCACGTGCCGGGAGCGGTTTTGCCTCGAACACCTGGAGCGCATGGCCAGCGAGCGACGTCCAGGCTCCAGGAGCCGGATTACAGCCGCGAATCAGGTTGTGGATCTGCCGCCAGGGTTTGCCCCAATCAATGCGCGCGTTGTCGGCGGTGCAGCGTCCCTCGTAGGTGGCCTTGCTCTCGTCCTGTTTGAGCCGAGGCGCTTGACCTGACCGCACCAGGTCGACCGCTTCGAGCATCGCCTCGACTCCCAATGGAAAGAGCCGATCGAAATACACAGAGCCGAGCGAGTCGTCGGGGCCGATGTGAGTTTTCTTCTGCAACAGTACGTCGCCGGTATCGAGGCCGTTGTCGGGCCAGAAGATGGAAAGCCCGGTCTCGGTCTCGCCCTGGATGATTGGCCAATTGATCGCGCTTGGGCCGCGGAATCTCGGCAGCAGCGAGGGATGATATTGAATCGAACCTTTGGTTGGCACATTAAGAAATTCTTCGGGCACGAACAGGGTGACGAAAGCCATCACCTGCAGATCAGGCCGCAGCGCGCGGAATTCCTCCGAGACTTCGGGCGTGCGGTAGGACGCCGGCTGGTAGACCGGCAGCCCGGCGGCAAGCGCCGCCTCCTTGAGCGGATCCGGTTTCTGCCCGGACTTTTCCGGCGCCACATAGGCGGCGATGACGTCCTCGCCGCGCTTGAGGAGCGCCTCCAGCACGGCTTTGCCGAACGCCTGCTGGCCATGGACCATGATACGCATTTCTTTACGCTGCCGCGGCCTTGTGCTTTTCCGGCGCCGTGATCGCGCCCGACGACTTGATCTCGGCGATCTCGTTTTTCGAATAGCCCAGCACGTCGCGCAGGATCTCATCGGTATGCTCGCCGAGGAGCGGCGCGCGTTTCACCTCGGTTATCGAATCCGACATTTTAACTGGGTTGCCGACGGTGAGATATTTGCCGCGCGCGGGGTGATCGACCTCGACCACGGTGCCGGTCGCGCGCAACGATTGCTCCTCGGCAATCTCCTTCATCGAAAGGATCGGTCCGACCGGAATATCGTGCCGGTTGCAAGTCTCCATGACTTCGAATTTCGTCATGGTCATGGTCCATTTTTCGATCTCGGCAAAGATGGGCATGAGTCGCGGCAAGCGCGCCGGCGGAGTCGCGTAATCCGGATCGGTTTTCCATTCGGGCCTGCCGATCAGGTCGCAGATCGCGCCCCATACCGGCGCTTGAGTGATGAAATAGATGTAGGCGTCAGGATCGCTCTCCCAGCCCTTGCACTTGAGAATCCAGCCCGGCTGGCCGCCGCCCGAGTCGTTGCCGGCGCGCGGCACCGCCTCGCCGAACGGGATGCCTTGGCCATACTGGCTGTATTCGGTCAGCGGCCCATGCGCGAGCCGCTGCTGATCGCGCAGCTTGACGCGAGCGAGATTGAGAACGCCGTCCTGCATCGCGCAGAGGACGCGCTGGCCGCGCCCGGTGCGCACGCGCTGGTAAAGAGCCGATACGATACCGAAGGCGAGATGCAGGCCGGTCCCTGAATCGCCGATCTGGGCGCCGGTCACGAGCGGCGGGCCGTCGCGGAAGCCGGTAGTCGAGGCTGCACCGCCGGCGCACTGCGCGACGTTTTCGTACACCTTGCAGTCTTCATACGGCCCCGGCCCGAAACCCTTTACCGAGGCCACGATCATGCGCGGGTTGGTCTTGTGGATGTGCTCCCAGGTGAGCCCCATGCGGTCGAGCGCGCCCGGCGCGAAATTCTCGACCAGAACGTCGCAATGCTTGATCAGTCGATCGAGGATTTCCTTGCCTTGCGGGTGCTTGGAATCAATCGTGATCGAACGCTTGTTACCGTTGAGCATCGTGAAATAGAGGCTGTCGGCGCCTTTGACGTCGCGCAACTGCCCGCGGGTAATGTCGCCCACGCCGGGGCGTTCGACCTTGATGCAGTCCGCGCCCATGTAGCCGAGGAGTTGCGTGCAGGTAGGACCGGACTGCACGTGGGTGAAATCGAGGATGCGCACGCCTTCCAGCGCCTTGCCGGCCTGCCCCCATGGCTTGGTCGAGGGCCGCGGCAGACCATTGGCGGATGCCGCCGCTTTCTTTGACACGGTGTGCTTCTTTGGGACGAGCCGCCGGACTTTATTGGCCGGCTTTTTCGCTGCCGTCTTGGATTTGAATTTGCTCTTGTTACGTCCTGCCATTGTCGTTCCCTGGATAAATTCGGCCGATGCGGCCGAGCTATTTCTTGCGAACCACGCTCTGCGGGTTGAGCTTGCCGATGCGGCCGCTTTCGGTGCCGGCCGCCGGATCGATCACCGCGTTGATAAGAGTGGGCCTGCCGGAGTCCATCGCCTTGTTCACGGCGCGGCTCAATTCGTCAGGCGTCGTCACATGGGCGCCGACCCCGCCGAATGCTTCAATGATCTTGTCGTAGCGGGCATCCTTGACAAAAACGGTTGTCGCCGGGTCCGAGGCCCCGGTGGGATTGGCATCTGTTCCGCGGTAGATGCCGTTGTTGTTGAAGATCACAACGCAGACCGGCAGGTTGTATCGACACATCGTTTCCACTTCCATGCCGGAAAACCCAAAGGCGCTGTCGCCTTCGATCGCCAGCACGGGCTTGCCGGTTTCCACTGCGGCCGCAACGGCGAACCCCATGCCGATGCCCATGACGCCCCAGGTGCCGACGTCCAGGCGCTTGCGCGGCTTATACATATCGATGATGCCGCGGGCGAGATCGAGCGTATTGGCGCCTTCGTTCACCAGAATGGCGTCCGGACGATCCTTGACAATCGTGCGCAACGCGCCGAGCGCGCTATGGAAGTCCATGGGAGGCGAATTCTTCATCAGCCTCGGCGCCATCTTTGCAATATTCTCTTCCTTCCGGGCATTGACGGCATCGATCCAATCGGACGGCGGAGCAGGCCACTTGCCGCCCATGGCCTCAAGAAGAGCGGACACACAGGAGCCGATGTCGCCGACAAGCGGGGCCACGATCGCGACATTGCTGTCCATCTCTCTCGGTTCAATGTCGATCTGGATGAATTTCTTCGATCCGCCGTCGCCCCAGGTCTTCCCTTTGCCGTGCGCCAGCAGCCAGTTGAGACGGGCGCCGATCAGCATGACGACATCGGAGTCTTTCAGGACCGTAGAGCGCGCCGCGCCGGCGGACTGCGGGTGCGTGTCGGGAAGGAGCCCCTTGGCCATGCTCATCGGCAGGAACGGAATTCCGCTCCTCTCGACGACGGCACGGATTTCGTCATCGGCTTGGGCATAGGCCGCCCCCTTACCGAGTATGATCAGGGGGCGCTTGGCGTTTTTGAGGACATCGAGCGCCCGCCGCACCGCCGCTGGACCGGGGAGCTGCGCAGGCGCCGGGTCAACGACCTTGACCAGCGACTTTGCTCCCGCGTCCGCCTCAACGACCTGAGACAGGAGCTTCGCGGGCAGGTCGAGGTAGACCCCGCCGGGCCGGCCGGACAGAGCGGCACGGATCGCGCGCGCGACGCCGATGCCGATATCGGCGGCATGGAGCACGCGGAACGCCGCTTTGCAGAGTGGCCTCGCGACAGCCAGCTGATCCATCTCTTCGTAGTCGCCCTGCTGGAGGTCGACGATCTCGCGCTCGGAGGAGCCGCTGATCAGGATCATCGGAAAGCAGTTGGTGGTGGCATTGGCGAGGGCGGTGAGGCCATTGAGAAAGCCGGGCGCGGAGACGGTCAGGCAGATACCCGGCTTCTTGTTCAGGAAGCCGGCGATTGCGGCTGCATTGCCGGCGTTCTGCTCGTGGCGAAACGAGATGACGCGCATGCCTGCAGCCTGCGCCATGCGTCCCAGATCCGTGATCGGGATGCCGGGCACGCCGTAGATCGTGTTGATGCCGTTGAGCTTGAGCGCATCGATGACGAGGTGAAACCCATCGGTGAGCTCCTGCTGCGCCTGCGCAATCGTGGGTGCGGGCTTTTGCTTGGTTGCAGCTTCGGACATGGTGCTTCTCCCGTCACGTGCAGAATGGCCCGCATGCAGCCATCCATTATACAACACTTCATGCCCGACTTCATGTCAGGCAGGATTGGATGGTTGCGCCGCGATGAATCGTTTGTTGTCCGTTGACAGCTGCTCCGCGGAATACCGCAGCCTCAGCCCTCCGCCAAGGCTCGATGCCGGAGCGGCTTGAGCACGAACAGCGCCAGGGCCGCCACGATGAGGTTCATGATCGTCGCCACAACGAAGACGGCGTGCCAGCTGCCCGTGTACGACTGAAGCAAACTCGCCACCGGCACCAGGAATGAGGCCGTGCCTTTCGCGGTGTAGAGAAGCCCGGCATTGGTGGTAGCGTATTTGGCCCCATAAGTATCGGTGCACGTCGCGGGGAACAGGCTGTAGATTTCGCCCCAGGTGAAATAGACGAGCCCCGCGGTCACAATGAACGCCAAGGGCGTGGCGCCGATCGTGCCGAGCCCCCAATAGGCGGCGGCACCGACGGTAAAGACAATCGCCATGGTGTTTTCACGACCGATCTTGTCCGAAACCCAGCCGAATGTCGGTCGCGCAAGCCCGTTGAGAATGTTGTCGACAATGCCCGCAACCACGAGCGTGGTGGCGGTGATAAAGGCGAAGTTGATCGGGACAGTCGCAATCTTGTAATCGCGAGCAATCGGCGCCACTTGCGCCGTCACCACGAGGCCGCTTGCTGCCACCAGGATGAACATCACATACATGATCCAGAACAGCGGCGACTGCACGACCTCGACCGGCGTGTAGTCGCGCTTGCTTTGCGTGAGCCTGGGCGCGGCCGCCGGCGCCTCGCCGGGCGCCGGCGCCCGCAGAAACTGCGACAGCAATAGTATCACGATGCCCTGACCCAACCCGAACCACAGGAAGGCATTCTCATACCCATAGGTCTTGATTGTCGTAATAATCGGATAAACCGTCGCCGCCGAGCCCGCCCCAAAGCCCGCGGCCGTCAGGCCGGCGGCAAGGCCGCGCCGGTCGGCGAACCATTTGAGCGCGTTTCCAACGCAGGTGCCGTACACCGCGCCCGCGCCGATGCCCGAGAGCGCCGCCGCCAAATAAAGGAGCGCCAGCGAATTCGCATAAGCATTCAGCGTCCAGGCGAGAGCAACCACTACGCCGCCGAATGTGACCACGATGCGTGGACCGAAACGGTCCACGAACCAGCCCTCGACCGGCACCAGCCAGGTTTCGAGCGCCACGAAGATCGTAAAGGCGACCTGAATATCGGTCCGGCCCCAATGGTGTTTCGCGTCGATGGGGTCGACGAAATAGGTCCAGCCATATTGAAGGTTGGCGATCATCACCATGCAGATGATGCCGAAGACGAGCTGGCTCCAGCGAGTGGCGTCAGATGCGCGCGCGCGCGCTTCGAGTGAAGGAGCTATTGTGGTCATATCTTACCCGCCCTGGATTTTTGTTTTCATCCTGGCGCCGACACACCAGTGGATGACGCGTTTTCTACCACAGCTTGGCGGCCCTGGAAATAATACATTAACATAGCTGATGGGCGCGGGCATTGACCTACATGTCACTTGTGCGCCGCACAAGCGGCAACTTCCTCAATGCTGCGGTGCAAAAACCCCGGTCGTGTGGGGCCCGAGGCCGCGACCACGCCCAGGCCCGCGATCTGAGCTGCCCTGCCTTACTGCGCCGCGATTGCTGCAGCGGATGTGCAAAAGGCCTCACGCAGTGCAAGACCCGATCGCGTGGCAGGGGCGGGTTCGCCCGCCAGTGTGGCGGATTTGACGTTCCGCCAGCCGCGAGTCGACACCGAGCGCATTGCGGGCTAGGCCTCCCATTTCGGGTGCGAGTTGCCGGAGCGGCGACTCGATAGCCCCCTTAGGCCAGATCGCGCGCATTCCTCTGCCGGAAGGGAAAAGCTATGTATGCTGTCGGTTCGCGCTTTATCATCGCGGCTGCAATTGTGATGGCCGGCTCAGCATCCGCCCAGACTCCGTTCAAGGCCGGCATCGCCGATCCGGTCAACACCGTGCTGGCCTGGTGGATGGCGCAGGCGGCGGGCTTCTACAAGGCGCAAGGACTCGACCTGTCGATCGTGAACATGAACGGCGGCAGCCGCGGGGCCGGGGAATTGGCGGCCGGACGCATCAACGTGATGCACGTGGGACTCTCCTCGGTCATCCGTCTCAACGCCGGCGGCGGCGATTTGCGGCTGATCGGATCGCTCTCCAACGTGGTGCGCTTTACGCTCTTTTCGGCCCCCGGCGTGAGGACCGGCGCCGATCTCAAGGGCGGGGTCATTGCGGTAAGCACGGCGGGGTCCGAGAGCGATACCACAGTCAACCTTGCGCTCGAACGCTTCGGCCTCAAGCGGCCGGACGTCACCTTCAAGGATTACGGCGGCGGCGGAGCGCGGCTTGCGGCTGTGAAGACGGGCGAAGTCAAGGCGACGATGCTCAACGAGCCGTTCAGCACGATCGCGCGCGAGCAGGGCGTCAATGTTCTCATGGACCTTGCCGCTGAGCAGACGCCGTGGGTGTTCAGCGGAATCACGGTCCGCACAACTTCGCTGAAGGATGCTGGCGAACGCGACCAGCTCAAGCGTTTCCTGCGGGCAAGCATCGAAGGCAACTACGCGGCTCTGAGCAATCCGATGCGCGCCAAGGAGGTGCTGAGGAACGAACTGCACAACACGACCGCGAAGACAATCGACATCGCCTATGATGATTTCGCCAAGCAGTCGCCGCTCAACCTGGAGCCTTCCCAGAAAGGCGCCGAGAACATCCTGGCCCAGCTCGCGCCCGGCGGACGGCCGAACGATTATATCGACACCAGTTTGCTCGACGAAATCAGGAACGAGGGATTCATCGCGCAGATGCAGCAGAAGTACAACAAGCGGTGAGATGACGGGATCATGCTCTTGCCCGTGGCACAAACGAAGACCGTCATCCTGAGGCGCAAGCACGCAATCACTTGATTGCGTGCGAGCCTCGAAGGAGGACGGCCCGTAACTTGCCCGCCATCCTTCGAGGCTCGCGCGCCAAAGAGGGCGCGCTCGCGCCTCATGATGACGGATTAAGAGTGGGCATTACGACTGGAAATGATACCCGTCAGAAACCATCAGGGGTTCTTAGCGGCTCTTGCTTGTTGCGCCACATTGGCAATTCCCACCGTAACAGCAGCGCAGAGCGTCGAAGAATTTTATCGCGGCCACCAAATCACTCTACTGATCGGGGGCGGGGCGGGCGGCGGCTATGACGTTTATTACCGCGCCTTCGCCCGCTATTTCGGCAGGCACATTCCCGGCGAGCCTTCGATTATCAGCAAGAACCAGCCGGCCGCTTCGGGGCTTGC
>DATBHB010000136.1:0-10818 GCA_036557705.1 Xanthobacteraceae bacterium | reverse complement strand
TTTTCGCAGGCCTGCTCGTCGTGTCATCGCCTGCCTTGGCGGTCGGCTTTGGATGGACGGCAGCGGTCTTGCTTACCGCGCTGGGTTTCTTGGGCGAGGATCCGGTGAAGACGACCACAGGTTCTCCAACTTCGACATCTTGCAAAAGATTCTGCCGCAGGCTCGGTGTCCGCAAGCTCGACAGGAAGGCAGAAAATGACGAGTTGGGAGAGAGTTTGGCGATCGCATCTGAATCGTCCTCGTCTTCGGAGGCCGCCCGCCGGCGATGCTTCCCGCACATCTCCTCGTGCAGGTCTGGCGGCGAAACATTGATCGGCTGGAGGTCCTCGACGTTGCCGAGCGTCGGCATGAGCCAGGACAGAGGATTGGCCGCAAAACCCTGCTCCAGCAGTTCGGCCGCCTGGAGAGCGCGTACCGATGACGACGGTGCCCCATATACAATGGCAATCAGCCTTCTGCCGTTGCGGGTAGCGGTCGCCACCAGGTTAAAGCCCGATGCACAGATGAAGCCGGTCTTCATCCCGTCCGCACCCGGATAGCGGCCGAGCAATGTGTTGTAATTGCGCTGGACCATCTTGCCTAAGCGAATGCCCGGAAGGTGCCAGTAATAATCGTATTCGGGAAATTCCCGGAGCGCGGCGCGCGCCAGGATCGCCATGTCGCGCGCCGAGACGATCTGCTCATCGTCCGGCATCCCATTGGGATTAACGAAGTGTGATTGCACCATGCCCAGCCGCTGCGCGTGCTCGTTCATCTCCTGGGAAAAATTTTCAATCGAGCCCGCGACCCCTTCGGCAAGCACCACCGCCATGTCATTTGCCGACTTGACCAGCAGCATCTTGATGGCGTTGTCCACGGTCAAGGTCGTGCCGGGAGGAAAACCCATCTTGACCGGCGCCTGCGCGGCCGCATTTTTGGAAACGGTGAGCAGGGTATCGAAGCCCAGCCGGCCCTCCTTGATGGCACGCAACGTGGCATAGACCGTCATGATCTTCGTCGTTGAGGCCGGGTACCAAGGCTGGGTGGCGTTCTTGGCAAACAGCACTTTGCCGGTGGCCACATCGACGAGGAGCAGCGCTTCGGCTTTGGCGGGCGATTGGCAAAGCGCGGTCAACGCCCAGACTGCCAACAGGAGAGCCAAGGTCGGAATAGCAGCCGGTTTATGTAAAAACATCAGCGCTCGCGATCCGGTCTCGGTGCCTGGGAACGGCCGGCCTCCCAGCCGCAGAGCTTGTCGTTTAGGCGAATAAGCAGCGAAAGGCAAAAAGAGGCGTTCCCCCAGGCGCGGGACCAACCGGCTTCACTGGCGAAGGAAAGCGCCAAAAATTCGGCCGCAGCCCGACTTGGAAAGAACTTTTGCTCAACGAAAATCCGCCCGAAACAGGCAGAGCGCCGGTCCATCGTATTTGGGTAACTTGAGCAATATATACGAGGCGGCGCCAGGATCGGCGTGCCGGCGCTCTCGGCCTTCGATGGCGCAAGCTCCATCCGGGCTCCTCTAGCCCGCATTGCGCGCGCTCAATGCAAACCTGCCACAGGTTCGTGGGTGCGAGCGCAATGCGGGGTTCACCCGCGACCCGGATGGAGCTTGCGGGGCCGCGTATTTAGCTCGTAGCGCAAGCTCCATCCGGGCTACAAATAGGAGCGATGCAATGAACGCCTGCATCATCGGATGGGCTCACACCCCGTTCGGCCGCCTGGAAGGCGAGACGGTCGAAAGCCTCGTCGTGCGGGTCACGACCGACGCACTGACCGATGCCGGCATTACCCCGGCCGATATCGACGAGATCGTGCTCGGCCATTTCAACGCCGGTTTCTCGGCGCAGGATTTTACCGCTTCCCTGGTGCTGCAGGCCTCCCCGGAGCTTCGCTTCAAGCGCGCGACCCGGGTCGAAAATGCCTGCGCCACCGGATCGGCGGCCGTCCACCAAGGGCTCAAGGCAATCGCGAGCAAGAGCGCACGCTTCGCCGTCGTGGTCGGGGTCGAGCAGATGACCACAACCGCGCCGGCCGATATCGGCAAAAACCTGCTCAAAGCCTCCTATGTGAGTGAGGAGGCGAATATCGACGGAGGCTTTGCCGGCATCTTCGGCAAGATCGCAGCCCTTTATTTCCAGAAATATGGGGACCAGTCGGACGCGCTCGCGCGGATTGCCGCCAAGAACCACCGAAACGGCGTCGGCAATCCCTATGCGCAAATGCGCCGGGACCTCGGCTACGAGTTCTGCCGCCAGGAGAGCACGAAGAATCCATTTGTTGCCGGTCCCCTCAAGCGCACCGATTGCTCTCTCGTATCCGACGGCGCAGCCGCCGTGGTGCTCGCGGACGCGGAGACGGCGCAGACAATGCCGAAGGCTGTCGCTTTTCGCGCCGCCGCGCACGTGCAGGATTTTCTTCCAATGTCGAAACGCGACGTTCTCAAATTCGAAGGCTGTGCACTGGCGTGGCAGCGCGCTCTTGCTGCGGCCGGCATCGCGCTTCGCGATCTCTCATTCGTAGAAACCCACGACTGCTTCACGATCGCCGAATTGATCGAGTACGAGGCCATGGGCCTCAGCCCGGAGGGCCGCGGAGCGACCGCGATCAACGAAGGACTGACCGAAATGAAGGGGCTTCTACCGGTCAATCCGTCCGGCGGCCTCAAGGCCAAGGGCCATCCGGTCGGCGCAACCGGGGTCTCGATGCACGCATTGGCGGCGATGCAGTTGACCGACAGCGCGGGCGATATGCAGGTAAAAGATGCCCGCCTTGCCGGCATTTTCAATATGGGCGGCACCGCCGTTGCCAATTACGTCAGCATCCTCGAGCGGATCAGATAAGCTCTACTCAACCGTCGCAATCGCCGGCTCCGGGACCATGAACTGCGTGCGTGCGACCTCGGCGAAACGCCTCCCGGCCGCAACCAATTCGTCAAACGTGCCGGATTCGATGATGCGGCCGTTTTCGAAGACCAGTATCCGCGTAGCGTTGCGAATCGTGGCGAGCCGATGCGCAATCACGAAGGTGGTGCGGCCCTTCATCACCTCGACCAGCGCGGCCTGAATTTTCGCCTCGGTCAGGGCATCGAGCGCGCTGGTGGCTTCATCAAGGATCAGAATTGGCGGATTTTTCAGGAGCGCGCGGGCGATCGACAGCCGCTGGCGCTCGCCGCCAGAGAGGAGCCGGCCGCGCTCTCCGACCACGGCTGCAAACCCTCCGGGACTGTGATCGACAATATCGAGCGCCTGCGCGCCCCGGCAGGCTTCGCGCATCTCGTCTTCGGTCGCATCCGGTTTCCCCACCTGCAGGTTCTCGGCAATCGAGCGGTTGAACAAGAGCGCCTCCTGGAAAACCACTCCGATGTTGCGTCGCAGCCCGGAAAGAGTGAGGCCCCTGACGTCCATGCCGTCGATCTTGACGGTTCCCGATTGCGGATCGAAGGCGCGATGCAGAAGGGCAAGCGCCGTCGATTTCCCGGCCCCCGTCGCGCCCACCAGAGCGATGGTCTCGCCGGGCAATGCCGTGAAGGTGAGATCGGTGACCGCGGCGCGCTTGCCATCGTAGGAAAAGCTCACGTCGGCGAACTCGACGAGGCCGCGCATCCGGCCGGGATCGATGGCATCGGGCCGCTCGCGGACGGTCGGGCTGGTGTCGAGCACGTCGAAAAATTCCGACAGCTTCGGCGCGTCCATGACCATCGCATTGGCGAAGTGAACCACCGCTTCGAGCTTGCCGATCAACATCGCGGCGAAACTCATGAACATGACGATTTCGCCGACGCTGGTCAGCCCGTTGAGGTACAGGAAAATACCGATGATCAGGATCGAGAGCAGCGTGATGGTAGTTGAGGTTCGCGTCAGGACTGCAGCGATCGCCCACCAGGAAAGAACCGGCATCTGCGCGCCGAGCAGGGCGTCGCCTGCCCGTCTCATCGCCGAGACCTCCGTTTCGATCCGGGCGAAGCTCTGGACCAGCGCGATGTTGCCGAGTGCGTCGGTCGTGCGCTCGGCCATGTCGGTGAAATAGCCCTCCACTGTTTGCTGGAGCGTCTCGCTCTTGTGCAGGACAAGCCCGATCAGGACCGCAAAAACAACGCACAGACCGATGAGCAGCAGCCCGAAACGCCAGTTCAGCACCAGGGTCATCGGCATCAGCACGAGTAGCGAAACGGCGCTCGTGAGATGCTCGCGGAAAAAGTTGAGCCACAGATTCCACAGAGTGGTGGTGCCACTGAGCATGACCTTGATGAGGCGGCCCGAATGAGTCCCGTGGTGATAGCTCAAGGGCAGTTGCAGCACATGCTCGAAGAAATCGGTCCGCATCTTCTGGCTATGCCGATGCGCAAGGCGATCGGCATGGAGCGCGACCAGCGTGCTGCACAGGATGATGAACAGGCCGAACCCGACCCAGGCGGCGATAAGCGGCAGGAGATCGAGCCACGACACACGGCGCATGCCGCCCTGTGAACCTGCCAAGGCATCGACGATTTTCCCGAACAGGACCGGCTCGATGAACTGCGCCGATGCCAGCGCCAGGCTTGCCCCGGCAAGTATCCAGGCCAAGCGGGCTTCCGGTCCGAGGATTGCGAGCACACGGATATAGAGGCGCAGCAATTTCATTGACGATGCCGGCACACGGACCCCCTGTCGCACTCTAACGCAGTGCCGGCCACCCGCAACACGAGCCGCGGCGATAACGCACTAGACGTAACTTCCAATGATGCCCCCAAGTTTGGAAAAGTCTCATCGAAGTTTCGGCCAAAAATGGTACGGTTTCGGGGCGGGCTGCTTTCACGACCGCAATCGATCCGAGGCGCTTGAATTTGGCGCCGGCTACGGAAATGATTGGGCACGCGGAACGGCACGACAGGCTCGGGACCGGTCAGACCGAAGCCGGCGCCAACTGGGTTCCGCAGAGCGGATGGGGAAATGCTCAACGTTCCGACCGACCTGCTGCGCACCCTGGTGACCGTTGTCGATATGCGCAGCTTCACCAAGGCGGCGCGGGTCTTGGGTGTTACCCAGCCCGCTGTGAGCGCTCAGATCAAGCGGCTCCAGTTCCTCCTCGGTTATGAGCTCCTCGACAAGCGGACACCCGGCGTAATCTTGACCCCGCGCGGCGAAATCGTGGTGGGCCATGCGCGCCGGCTGCTCGCGGTGAACGACGAGATCCTGCAATCGACCAGAGACGGCCGAGTCAAAACGCTCCAGGTGGGAATTCCGCCGGATTACGGGGGATCGCGCATTCCCGCTATTGTGGCTTGGTTTCGAAGCCGCTGGCCCGAGGTCAATTTCAACGTCAACAGCGGCAGTCCGGAGAGCCTGCTGCGCGATGTGAAGCAGGGCGATCTCGACGTCGCCCTTGCCGTTACCGACAGCGAACCGCTCATGCAGCCGCGGCATGCGTGGAGGCGGGAGGCCGTCTGGGTGCGCAGCGACGCCACGAAACTGGATCCGCACCGCCCGGTGCCTCTGGTCAGCTATGCGGAGGATTGCGCTTGCCAGCGCGTCACGCTGGCGACACTGCGCGAGGCAGGACGGCGGTTCGAGCTGGTATTTACCTCACGCAGCCTCGCCAGCTTGGCGGCTGCCGTTGAGGCGGGGTTCGGCGTTATGGCGGTGCCGCGCGGACGCGCAATCAGAGCCGCACTTCGCATCTGGGACGACGCGCCGCTGCCCAAATTGCCGGCTCTCTATGTCAGTATTTTTGTTCGTGAAGGCGGCAACCGGCAGGCGGTCGACGATTTCGCTGATCAACTCGCAGAACTGCGCGTTCTTCCGGATCAGCCCCAATCGGCCGACGCAGTCCCGCCGTTTTGCGCCTTGCAGGCAACATGAGACCAAGTTGCGCAGGGTGATCGCGCACGCCGCCGCTGGCGCTGGGGAACCCCCACACGGCTCAATTGCTTCTGCGGTCCGCGGAGCGCGGCAAAAAGCCGGGGTCAAACACCTCCTCAGCCTTAGGCTTCGCCTTGAACGGGTAGACCGTCGCCATTTGCTCGATTGCCTCGTCGAGACGGCGCGTATCGACGGCGCCGAAACCTTTGGCGCGGGTCTCGGGGGTAACAATGTTGTCGCGGATTGCCATCCGTAGCCGCTCGACTTCAACATCCTTCTGGATGCTGTCGTCGCGTTTGACTACCGAGTCGATGGCTGCGGCCGGGTTCTGGATGGTATCCTCAAGGCCTCTTACGAAGCCGCGCAGAAAACGCTTGACGATTTCGGGCTTCTCCGCCGCGAATTTCGTATTCACAAGGATCGTGTTCCCATAGGCCGACAGACCGTAGATCGACATCGGCATCAGCACAATGTCGTCGACTGGAACACCGCGATTTTTAAGATCGACATAGACGCGGTAGGAAAAGCCGAGCGCGGCGTCGAGCTGTCCGGCCGCAAGCATGGGGGCACGCACCGGCGCGCCGATCTGTTCAATTTTTACTTTTGCAACGTCGATCTCGTTGAGCTTGGCGAATAGCGGCCATTCGGGAAAAGTAGATCCCATCATCGGCGCTCCAAGCCTTTTGCCCTCGAGGTCTTTCGGTTGGGCTATCCCGCGGCTCCTGCGCGCCACGATCGAGAACGGCGGATTGTTGTAGACCATGAATACCGCAACGACCGGCGTTCCCGGGTGCTGGTCTCGATATCTGATAAAGACGTTGATGTCGGCAACCCCCATGTCGTGGGTGCCGGAAGCGACGCGCATGATCGGCTCGGTGAGATTAGATCCCTCGTCAATGGCGACATCGAGCCCTTCCTCGCGGTAATACCCCTTGTCCTGCGGGAGCAGATAGATCGCAGCCGGTCCATCGAGCCGACCTTCCAGCGAGAAGCGCACCGCCGTTTCTGCGGCAGCAGTCTTGATGAGCAAGGCTAATGCCGCCGCAACAACGAATGCGGCGGTCCGGGCAGTCGGGAGCGGCTCGCGAGGGATCATCCCTTGGCGGATCCGTGTGAGTGAGTGGCGCCGTCCCCGGCTGCTTTCCCTGACGCCACCGATCGTGCGCCAGCAAAGAACAGGATCGTGCAAAGCGCAAGCCCGGATTGCTGACTGAGTGAATGCGACAGTAGCGGCCGGCTGTGGAATGCATTACTGCGTTTGAATTCGTAGGGTGGGCAAAGGCGCCCGGTCAAGCTTGGCATTTCGCACCGCCGTTGCGCGCCTTTGCCCACGCGGTCGTTAGTCCGGAAGCCGACACCGTGGGCAAAATCGCGCCCCGCCGCGCCGTGTGGCAACGCCTTGCCCGCGATTTTGCCCAGCCTACGTAGTTGTAACCAGGCGAGAGCCTCAGCCGAGGTTGCGCAACATTCCACAGTCGCCGTCTTCGGTTCCGAAGGCGAGAAGACTGCCGTCCGCATTCCACGCGAGTGCTGTGACTGCCGAAGCCGCTGGATTTCTCGCGAGGATTTCGGCGCCGTCCTCGATGCGCACGAGCAGGAGGAGCCCATCCGCATAGCCGGCCGCAACGATCGGATGCCGCGGGTGACAGGCGACAACATCGACTCTACCCTCCTCGTCCGCTGCAGCCGCGAGCAACTGCGGTGCCTTGCCCATGGGGCCGCTCTTGCCCTGGAACGGCCAGAGCACCAGCTGCCCGGCACCCGACGTCGCCAGCCATTTGCCGTCAGCCGTCCAGTCGAGGGAGCGAACGCGCGCCGCGTAGCCCTGCATGCGCATGTGCTGGCGGTCCGTTAGCCGCCAGCCGTGCAGGACGGGCTCTTGCATGGCGGTTACGAGGAAGCGCCCGTCCGGGCTGAAGGCCGCGGCGAGGTGAGACCCCTTCCAGCCAAGCCGGTCGGGTTCGGCTTTTGCGTTCGGAAACCACAGGGTTGCGCCGTTGTAATGAGCGACCGCGAGCCGCAGTCCCTTGGGCGCGAAGGCGAGCCCGCCGACAGTGGACGGCAGATCGAGCCGGCGAGCGGCACCGTCGCGGCGTTGGATGAAGGCTTGTTTGCCGGCCGACCAGGCAACAGTCCCGTCCGGGGCCAGAGCCACATGATCGATCCAGCGATTTAAGGCATCGACCGAAATTATCTCACTGGCGCCGTCTGGGCCGGTCGCAATAACCTTGCCGTCGTCGCCGCCGGTCAGCACACGGCAGGTGTCGGATGCGGATGAGAGAATGGCGCCGGCATGAACCGGAACACGCTGCTGCACCCCGTCCTCCGCAACGAGCAGCAGCGCCTCCTCACCGAGCACGAAAGCCGCGGCGCGCCCGAGGAAATACACTCCCGCGACCGGAGCGCCGGCCGCAACGGTTCGCGCCCGGTCCGCGACCGATGCAATATTGCTGCGGCCGCTCACGCCACGCAGCCTGCAAAGCCTTCGCGAATGTTTTCCTGTGGCAGGTTGCGGCCAATGAAGATGACGCGGCTTTCGCGCCTCTCATTATCGCGCCAGGGGCGCTGATGATCGCCGTCGAGAATCATGTGCACGCCCTGGAACACGAAGCGCTCGGGATCATCCTTGAACGAGAGAATGCCTTTGCAGCGCAGAATGCTCGGGCCTTCCTTCTGAACCAGATCTTGCACCCACGGAAAAAACTTGTCGGCATCGAGCGGCCGATCGGTCGCCAGCGAGAGCGACTGCATCTCTTCATCATGATAATGCCGCAGCGTGCCGTGATCGTGATGGTGAGAGCCGCCGTCATGCTGATGATCATGCCCGTCGTGCCCGTGGTCGTGATCATGGCTGTGATCGTGGTCGGCGGCTTCGAGGAATTGCGGTTCGAGATCGAGGATGCGGTCGAGGTCGAAGGCGTTGCGGTCGAGCACCTCCGGCAGCGCAACGGCACAGCGCTCGGTGCGGTGCAGCCTGGCATAGGGATTAAGGCCGCGAATCCGCGCTTCGACTTCGGCCAGTTCGTCGGGCTCGACCAGATCGGTCTTGTTGATCAGGACCACGTCCGCGAAGGCGATCTGGTTCTTGGCTTCGGGCGCATCCTTGAGTCGCGCCGCGAGCCATTTGGCGTCCGCCACGGTGACGACCGCGTCGAGCCTGGTCCTGCGCCCCACCGCCTCATCCAGGAAGAAAGTCTGCGCGACCGGCGCCGGATCGGCGAGGCCCGTCGTCTCGACAATGATCGCGTCGAACCTGCCCTTGCGCCGCATCAGCCCGTCGATGATGCGCACGAGGTCCCCGCGCACCGTGCAGCAGATGCAGCCGTTGTTCATCTCGAATACTTCCTCGTCGGCTCCGACCACGAGGTCGCCGTCGATTCCGATCTCGCCGAATTCGTTCACGATCACGGCGTATCGGCGCCCATGCGGCTCGGATAGAATCCGATTGAGCAAAGTGGTCTTGCCGGCGCCGAGATAACCGGTCAGCACCGTTACCGGGATTTTGTCGGACATGGAAAACCCTTGCTCCCTTCGCGGCCTAACATAGGCTCGCCGCACCGAAATCCAAGGCAGGGCGCTGGTCTCCAGTGCAGCGCCGGACGCGCAGGAGGGCGGCTTGAACTCGTTCTCCTGCCGCCGTACGCTGGCGCAGCGATTTTCAACCGGAGGGCTTCCATGCTCATACGTGATCTGGCGCGCCTTGCCATTCCTGGCCTCGCACTCCTCTTCATCGCTGCCGAACCACACGCCGCGTTCGCTCAGGACGCAGCCTTATCCGGGCAGGTCACGTCTGCCGCAGAAGGCGCCATGGAAGGCGTGATCGTCAGCGCCAAGCGTGACGGCTCGAACATCACGGTGAGCGTGATCACGAACGCGCAGGGCCGTTATGCCTTCCCGGCAGGGCGCCTGGAGCCGGGCCGCTACGCGGTGCAGATCAGGGCGGTAGGTTACGAGCTTGATGGGCCCAAGAGCACCAGCGTCGCTTCCGGGCAGCCGAGCACGCTCGATCTCAAGCTCCACAAAACCGAAGACCTGAGCAAACAGCTTACCAATGCCGAATGGATGATGAGCATCCCAGGCACCGACGACGACAAGGCGACGCTCCTCAACTGCGTCAGCTGCCACAGGGTCGAGCGGATTATGCGGTCGACCCACACCGTGGATGAATTCGTGCAGGTGATCGCGCGGATGAACGGCTATGCGCAGGTGAGCCAGCCGATCAAGCCGCAGCGGCGGATCGATCAGGCGCGCGCCGCCAATCCCGAACGCTTCCGCAAAGCCGCGGAGTATCTCGCGACCATCAATCTCAGCACCGTGCCGCGCTGGCAATACGAGCTCAAGACGCTGCCGCGCGTCACCGGAGGCGGCACTCGCGCGATCATCACCGAATACGATCTGCCGCGGCCCACCATCGAGCCGCACGACGTGATCGTCCTCAACGGCACGGTCTGGTACACGAATTTCGGCGAGCAGTTCCTCGGCAAGCTCGATCCCAAGACCGGCAAGAATGCCGAATTCGCACTGCCGGTGCTCAAGCCCGGCTTCCCGACGGGAAATCTCGATCTGGAAGTCGACAAGAGCGGCAACCTGTGGACCGGCATGATGTATCAGGGCGCGATCGCCAAGTTCGACCCGAAAACAGAGACGTTCCGGGTGTGGCAGCTGCCGGCGGATCGCAACCGCAACGATTCGCAGCTCAACATGGTGACCATGAGTTTCGATGTCGACGGCAAGATCTGGACCAACGACGCCGGCACGTCGAATATCCTGCGGCTCGATCTCAATACCGGCAAATTCGAAGAGTTCGATCCGCTTGCCGCGATGCCGACCGGCAAAGCCGGCCACTCGATCTACGATGTGCGGGCGGACTCGCAGAACAACGTCTACCTGGCAGAGTTCCAGAGGAACAATCTCGCCCGCATCGATGCCAAGACCGGCAAATTCACGTTCTATCAGCTGCCGACCAACCTCTCGCGCAATCGTCGCGGCCGTCTCGACAACC